>CAZLJC010000005.1:2765-92574 GCA_964559855.1 uncultured Actinomycetes bacterium | reverse complement strand
AGTTGATCGCGGCGAGGTAGCTGGCGTCGACGCCGTAGCGGCGCTGGGCCTCGAGATAGTAGGCCCGCAGGGAGTCCAGCGGCGCCGCATCCGCGTACGGGTGAGTGAAGTGCGGGTTGACCAGGTAGTACTGATCGATGCCGGCGAGGACGTAGATCGAGTGCAGGGCCGAGATCGCGTTCGCGAAGGACGACCGCGTCGGCTCGGGCACGAGCGGCAGCACCGACGCCTCGACGCTCGCGTAGCTCGCGAGCTCGTACAGCCTCTGCTCCTCCTGCCGCGCCCCCTGGCGGAAGTCGAACTGGGCCTGCTCGACGGCCAGCTCCTGCCGCACGGCGCCGGCCAGGCCGGCGGGCTCCTGCTGGGCCAGCTGCTGGAGCTCGGCCGTCGCGCGCTCCATCCGAAGCTCGGCTGAGAGGATGCGCTCCGCCTCGTGATGCGGGCCCGGCCGGGCGCCGGGATCCTGCGCGAGCACCGCGCTCGGGATCAGAGCCAGCTGGAGGCCGGCCAGGACCGCGGTCGTGAGACGGATCAGGCTGTTTGTGCCGCCTGGATCTTCAGCGGTTCAAGCACTGGCGGAAGTGGAATCTCCTCCGGATATGGGTCGCTCGCTTCCGGCGCGCGCAGGCCGACTGTGTCGAGCAGGCCGCCGATCTCGTCTCCCACGAGCTCGCCCTGGGCCATCAGCGCCTCGGCCGCGAGGTCGATGGCCTCCTTGTTGACGTTCATGACGCGCCAGTCGTCGATGTAGGCCGCGCCGAGGACCTGCGCGGTCGCCTGCCGCAGCCGCGCGTTACCCAGCACCTTGCCCGCGGCGGTCTCCTCGCCCAACAGGTCACTGCCGGCGACGGCGGCGACGGAGACGAGGTACTCGCCGATGTTGACGGCAAGGCGTGACAGGTGAGGTGGCAGCGGGTCCGGTCCCATGCCCCAGACGCCTACCATCAGCGCCGCCCGGGTGGTCGCCTGGATCAGGTCCATGGTCACTCCGGTCGAGTTCTCGCCGTAGAACGCACGCTCCGACGCGATGGCTCCGAGCGTGTGGCGCAGATCACCCGCTTCGTGCGAGCGGAAGTGAGAGAACTCTTCGTCCTTGTCCACGTTGCGGTGATGGCCCAGCGACTGGCTGCGCGCCCTGATCGACAGTCGGACTGACACGGCCTCAGGCTGGAAGAAGCGCGCCGCGACCGCGTGTCCCAGCTCGTGCCGCGCCGTGGCGATCTTCTCGCGCTCGGTGTACTCGATCGGGTGCGCGAGTCCGGCTTCGATGTTGCCCATGGCCTCGCGGAGATCGCGCCACGTGAATGCGTCGCGGTTGTCCTCGAACGCATACATCAGGGCGACAGAGGTCGCCTGCTCGATCATCGCCGGCGAATATCCGGCGGTCACTCGGGCGAACTCGTCGCGGCGCGCGGGCGTGTCGAGCTCGGGGTCGTGCTTCTTCTTGGCGAAGTACAGCTCCGCGATGTCCTTCCGGTCCTCCTTGGTCGGCATGCGGAAGAAGATCTGGCGTCCGAAACGGCCGGGCCGCGTCACCGCCTCGTCCAGGACCTGCGGGCGGTTGGTCGCGCCGACGAACAGGATGTTGTAGCGCGGCGCCCGCAGGATCGGGATGCGCAGGCGGATGCTGGTGCCGTTGGCGCCGACGCGCCGCGGGACGAAGAGGCCGTCCAGGGTGATGTTCACCAGGCGGCGGCCCATCTGCTTGAAGTAACCCGGGTTGTCGACGCCGTCCATCAGCACGAGCAGCGTGTTGAGGCCGAGCTGGCCTCCACCGAACATGCCGCCCAGCCCGCCGACCCCGCCGCCCATGCCGCTGCGGCGCGTGCCGAGCGCGTCGAACTCGTCGATGAAGACCACGCAGCCGCCCCAGCGCTTGGCTCGCGTCTTCGCGGCGCGCACCGTCATGAACACGTTGAGCGCGTCCATGCCCAGGAACATGCCCTGGAACGAAGACCCGGACGTGATGATGATCGGCACGTGCATCGACGAAGCGATGCCCTTGGCGAGCATGGTCTTGCCGGTGCCAGGAGGTCCGACCATGAGCACGCCGCGCTCGCGCTTGCCGCCGGCGCGCACGTAGTTGCGGCCCTGCTCCATCAGCGTGAGGATGCGGCGCATCTCCTCGACGGCGGACTTCTGTCCCCGGACGTCTTCGATCCGGACCTCGTAGTTCGCCTCCCCGGGGTCGACGTAGTTGCGGCCGATGCGGCCGTAGATGAAGAAGGCGCCGAAGAAGAGCATGAAGTTCACGACCATCAGCGCCAGCACGTAGAAGAGCTGCGGGATGACGACGCCGAGGAACGACGGCAGGGCCGCGACCGCGTCGCCCGGCGCGAGCCCGAAGACGAAGAACGCGATGCCGAAGTAGATGAGGACGAGCGCCGCGATCCACACCATCCGGCGCCAGAACATGGCGCGGTTGGTCTCGATGGTCCTTTCGTCCTGGTCCGTCTCAGGCGCCATCCGCTCGCTCAGGATCAGCCAGCGCTTCAGCAGGGTCAGCAGGCCGCGGCAGATCAACATCGCGACCAGCGCGTAGACGAGCGACCAGAAGATCCCCAGCTGGAGACCGAGCAGCGCAAAAACGAACGCGGATGCGCCGAAGAAGAGGGTGAAGATCCAGAAGATGATCACGGCGGGGTCAAATCACTATACGGGCTGGGGTTGCGGTTGAAATCAGGAGCACCACGGCCAGCCCGAGCGCGATCAGCACGTCGCCCAGGCTGTACACCTCGGGCCACGGATTGAGCTTGATCCAGTCGGCGAGCAGGTTCAGGTTCGTGCTCGCGCCCATCACCGTGTACTGCCCGACGGCGCCGTGCTTGACCAGCGCGCCTGCGAACTCGGGGGCCACCGGCATCCGCACGCCGTTGGCCAGGATCACGAGCAGGTTCGACGCGGCGCCGAGGGTGACCAGCCAGATCGCGGGCAGTCGTCGCACGTGCCACAGCGTCCAGGCGACGATCGCGGCGAGCGCGAGCGCGTAGACGTAGCGGCTTGCGCCGAACCGGTTCAGCGGCGGCAGCAGCACCGCCAGGCGGATCAGCACCGCGACCACGAGCACCCACGGCCAGCGAAACCGCAGGCGCGCGAGGTTGGACAGGCGGCCGCCGGTCAGCAGGCCCGCGGCGATCCCGGCCGCCATCCCGACGACGAAAAGCACGCGTGAAAGCTAGCCTGAACGCGCACGAGATGTCGCGACAGTCGCGGCTCGTCCGAATTTCACGCCTTGTGCGCCAAACGAGCCAAATTCCGCGCGAATTGGGCGCGTTCGGCGCCAAACGCGCCGAAAAATCGCTCGCCCACAGACCCAAAAGACGCCGTGAAAGCTAGCCGCCGGCGAGCCGGGCCGCGGCGCCCGCCATCACCTTGACCCCGACCGGCAGAGCCGCCTCGTCGATCCGGAAGTGGGGCGAGTGGTGAGCAGGCGTTTCGTCGCCCTCGGGTCGGGCGCCGAGCATGAAGTAGCAGCCGGGGATCCTGGTCAGGAACTCGGCGAAGTCGTCGCTGATCGTGAGCGGCCGGCCGAGCAGGCTCGCCTGGTCGCCGATCAGCTCCTGGCCGACCTCGATCACGGTGCGCGTCACATTGGGCTCGTTGAGGAGCGGCACGGTGCGATGGACCAGGTCCAGGGCCGCTCGGACTTCGTACTCGCTCTGTGTCTCGTGCAGCAGATCGTGCAGCCGCTCCATGGCCTGGTCGCGCAGCGCGTCGGTGAACGTGCGCAGGCTGCCCTGCACCAGCACGCCGCGCGGGACGATGTTCCACGCGCCGTCGCTCTGGATGTTGCCGATGGTGGTGTGGCACTGCACCCCCTCGTGCTCCAGGCCTTCGACCACGCTGTGCAGCCGTTCCACGAAGAACGCCTGCGCGGCCAGCACGTTGCCGCGCCGGCCCATCATGCCGCCGTGGCCCCCGGGCCCCTCGAATCGCACGTCGAAGGCGTCAGAGCCGGACCACAGCAGGCCGGGCCGCGTGACCACCGTGCCGAGCGGCATGAAGCTCGTGATGTGGAGGCCGATCACGCAGTCGGGATGGTGGTCGTCGAGCAGGCCGCGCGCGATCATCGCCCGGGCGCCCTCGACGATCTCCTCGGCGGGCTGGAAGACAAAGAGGTATTTGCCGCCGACGTCCCAGATCCTCTCGGTCAGGGTGCGGGCGACGCCGAGCATGATCGCCATGTGCGCGTCGTGGCCGCACGCGTGCATCCGCCCGTCGACCCGCGATTCGAAATCCACGCCGGATTCCTCGTGGATGGGCAGGGCGTCGATGTCCGCGCGCAGCATCACCGTCTTGCCGGGCCGGCCCGTGTCCAGGAGGGCGACTGCGCCGGTCTCCGTCGGGCACGGATGCAGGTCGAGGCCGAGCTCGCGCAGCCGCTCGGTCAGGTAATGGGAGGTCTCGTGCTCGTCGAAGCTGACCTCGGGGTGGCGGTGGAAGTGCCGGCGCAGGTCGACGACGTCGTCGAGCACCGACTTGCTCGGCAGCGGCGAGGTCGCGTGCTGGCGCGACTCGTCACTCATGGACCGCGACGAGACTGTAGCCGCGCGCCGAGGCCTGGACGAAGTCGGTGCCCAGGCCCGGCTCGAGCGTGTCGAGGCGGCGGCGCAGCGTCAGCAGCGCCGAATGCACGGTCGAGTGCGCGGCGTCATGCCGGAAGAGCCCGGCCTGGATCAGGTCCCGGGCGGTCGCCGGCTTCGAGCCCTGGGCGAGGAACAGGAGGAGCGCCGCCTGCTGCTGCGTGAGCCGGACCTCGCGCTCGCCCACCTTCACGTTGCGCCGTGTCGGGTCGAACTCCAGCCGGCCGAAGCGATACGAACCCGGGCGGCCCGTGCCGCGCTCGACCAGGCGGGCGGCGAGGTCGGAGTAGATGTGCGCCATGGGCACGTTCCCCTTGACGAAGTAGGAGCTGGCGCCCAGCTCGTACGCTCGCCGGATGGCGGCGGAGTTGACCTGGGCGGCCGAGAGCACGATCACGGGCAGGCCCGGATGATGCTGGCGGATCCAGGTGAGGAGCTCGAAGCCCGAGTCCTCGGTCTCGTCGAGCACGAGGTCGAGGAGCACCGCGGCCACGCGCTCGTGCTCGAGAACCTGGCGCGCCTCGTCGACCGTGGCCGCCGCGCTGGGCCGGTAACCGAGGTCCTGCAGGTCGATCCGCAGCTGCTGCAGCATCGCCGCCTCGTCCTCGATCACGAGCACGAGGGACCCGAGCACGTCGGCCGGCCGGTAGACCTCGAGCCCGGGGGGCAGAGGCGGCAGCCGGACCTCCCGCTGGCGGGGCGGAGAACCGGGGTTTCGCTGGGGAAGTGTGTGATTTTCCAAGCCGCCACCTACACTTATTTTTACGACAATTGACTAAAGTTGAACGATCAAATACGCAGGAGCCTCGTCATACTATGCGCCGGACCTGGCTCAAATTGGAAAAACAAAGGGGTAAAATGGGGATGACATGGCGATCTAAGGTCCAGGGTGTGGTGCTGGCGCTCGGCATTCTCGCCGTCCTCGCGTTTTCCGGCGCCGCAGACTGGATCAACACTGCCGCGTTCTACTTCGGCTTCTAGAGCTCTAAGCGCCATCTGAAGCATGGCGCTCGCGTGAGCGCCTGATCGCGGGTGGAAGCAGGGCATAGAGGTCGGCTCGGTCGACAGCTTTGCTCATGTAGCCGACCACGTCCGGGTCGTCCGTGCCGGAAGGGAAGACGGGGTACGCGGTGTAGAAGATGACCGGCAGCTTCTGCCCGCGTGCCCTGAGCTCGTTCAGCAGCCCCCAGCCGTCCATCGGCTCGGGCAGCATCAGGTCGATGATCGCGACCTCGGGCAGGTCCGCCTGCGCCCGCTCGAGCGCCTGGTCGGCGTCCTCAGCGATCGACACTTTGTAGCCAAGCATCTTCAGGTCGGTTTCGAGGATCACGCGCCAGGCGCGCTCGTCGTCGACCACGAGGACAGTCGAGCCGCGCAGCTCTTCGGGCGTAGGGGAGATCGGCTTTGGCGGAGTGAACGGCATTCCCTTGAAATCTCGGGCAGTATATCCGTGCCAATGCCGAGTTCAGTCCGCCGGGGCGGCGGATCCTCGTCCTCCTTGCGACGCTCTCACACCCGTCCGCCCAAGGGCCGGGCGACCGGGCGGGTCCTGGCACCCACCGCGGCAGCCCTGATCCACGAGCTGGGGAGCTGCGTCACCGAGGCCGACCTGGTGCAGGTCCTGTACCGGGGCTTCCTGCCGCGCTTCGGCTACGACGTCATCAACCTCCAGGTGCTCGAGCGGAGCGGCTGGTTCCGCTCGCTCGCCGTCGACTCCGGCGTGCTCCAGGACATGATCCGCCGCCCCCTGCGCGAGTCGTCGGTGGCCAAGCAGTACGCCGACCCCAAGCCGACCATCGTCACCGCGCCGACCCGACCCCAGGAGCGCGGCCGCGGCCCGGGCGCGGGCCGCCACGCGCGCTTCGCGATCTGGGTGCCGATCCACCACCAGACCGAGGTGATCGGCAGCGTGCTCTACCAGTCCTTCCGGCGCCGGCGCGTGCCCGAGAGCGAGATCGAATTCCTTAAGGAGGTCCATCACCGGCTGGGGGTGATGCTGGCCAACGCCGCCCTGAACGAGCTGACGCGAAACCAGGCGCGGCGGCTGGAGGCGCTGAACAGCATCGCCCGGGCCATGACCTCGACCCTGGACGAGACCAGCGTGCTGAAGAGCCTTCACGCGACGCTCGGGGACCTGCTTCCCGTCGACTGGCTGGAGATGATCACCCTGCACGACGGCGGGGAGCGCGTCCGCTCCCTGCGTATCGAGGCGGGCGCCGCGCCCCGCTCGCGGGGGCTGCCGGCAAGGTCTCCGCTCGCGGCCACGGCGCGCAGCGTCATCAAGGAGGGCAAGCCCCTCCTGACCCACTACCCGAGCTCCGCGCTCTGGGTCCCATTGAAGGAGGGCGGCGACACGCCCGGCGTCCTGGGCATCACTTCGTCGCACGCCTACGCCTACGAGGACTCGACGGCCGCCTTCCTGGAGCTCGTCTCCGACGAGGTCGCGCTCGCCCTGAGGAACGCGCGCAGCTACGAGGCGATCGAGGATCAGCGGCGCCGGCTCGAGGTCGTCAACGCGATCGGCCGCCGGCTCGCCTCGAGCCTCGACCGCTGGTCGATCATGCGCACGCTGCGCGAGGAGCTCGCGGCGCACCTCAACTTCGACGGCTTCATCCTCGCCACGATCACCCAGGCCCCCGAGGGCCCGGTGGCTGAGGGCTACCAGTACGTCGGCGGCGTCGAAGAGGTCGTGCCGCCGGTGCGGCTGGCGATCGCCGGGCCGTCCCGTGAGGCATACGAGACGGCCAAGCCCGTGCTGGTCAAGCGGTCGCCGTGGGCGCGCACCTTCGAGAGCAAGGAGCTCGAGCGCGAGGTCTGGACGGTCGGACAGGGCGCGGCCGTGTTCGTCTCGGGCCCCCCCGGCGAGGCGCGACGGGTGTCGCGCTCCTTCCTGTGGGTGCCGGTGCTCAGCGGCGAGCGGATCACCGCCATGCTCTCGCTGCAGTCGTACCGCGAAGGCGCCTTCGACGAGTGGCACGTCGAGCTGCTGCAGGACATCGCGGCCCACGTCAGCCTCGCCCTCGCCAACGCCGACCACTTCGCCCAGGCGCAGACCGAGCGGGCGCGGCTCGAGGCTCTGCACCTGCTCGAGATGGGCGTGGCCGGCGCGTCCAACGAGCACCAGATCGCGGCCGCGCTGTTCTCCACGGTGGGGGACTACATGCAGGCGACCCACATGGTGCTCGCGCATCTCGACGTGGCCGGCACGGTGGCCGGTTATGTCGGCGAGCGGGGCGGAGAGGTGACCGCCGTCGGCCCGGTGGCGATCGAGGGCGCCCCGTTCTTCCGCCGCATGATCGAGCGCGGCGACGGCGTGGCCGACGTCACCGCTCCGGAGCCCGCGGACGGCTCGGGTCCGATCGGGGGCTACGTCTTCTCGCGCAATCCGAGCCATATCGTGTGGGCGCCGATCACGCAGGACGACCGCGTCGTCGCCGGCGTCGCCGCGATGCGCAACGACGGCCAGAAGTTCCAGGAGACCCACGTCAAGCTGCTCGAGGCCGCCATGCCGGTGGTCGGCATCGCGCTGCGCACGATGCGCCTCCACCACGCGAACGAGCTGGCGCTCGAGCAGTCGGTCCGGATCCAGGAGCTCGCCGCCCTCGCCGGCCACGAGCTCACCAGCGTGGTGACGAACATCGCCGACCAGGCGCGGACGATGCTGGAGTGCGTCGGGGCGGTGTGCTGGGCGTTCGACACCGAGGGCCGCGTCACGGCCACCCGAAGCAGCGGCGAGGCGGCCGCCGAGGGGGTGCTGGGCTGGGCCGGCCTGAGCTCGGACGACCGGGTCGCGCCGCAGGGCATCGTCAGCGGCATCACCCGGGACCAGGCCTGGAACCTTATTCCGCTGTGGTACGGCGACCGGCTCGTGGGCGCGATCGGCGCCGTGCACGCCTCCACGCTCGTGGCCGAGCCCAGCAGCGCGGCGCTCGAGTTCGCGCGCCACGCCGCGATCGCGATCGAGAACGCCCGCCTCGTGGCCGAGACGCGCGGGCGCATCCGCACTCTCGAAGCCGTGGCGGCCTTCACCGAGCTCACACCGACCGAGCCGGACCGGGCGCGTGCCGAGATGGCGCGCCTGGTCAGCCGCGCGCTCGCCGGTTCGCAGGGCGAGCTCTGGCTGCTCGAGGACGGGCAGCTCGTGCGCCGCTCGGAAGGTGAGGAGGAGGCGCCGAAGGTCCCGGTCAACGACAGCGCGCAGCTGCTCCGGGCCCTCAACTCGGGTTCGGGCGGCCGCCGGCTTCGCAACCTGCTCGACCTGCTCGGCGCGCCGCCCGACGCGTTCGCCATCCCGATCCAGGTCGAGGGCCGGGTCGCGGGCCTGCTGGTCGCGCGCATGACGGCCGGCGGCGCCGAGACGCGGCGGCTGTCCACGGTCCTGGCCGGCCAGGCCTCGGTCCTGCTGGGCCAGCTCGAGCTGGTCGACGCCCTCGACCGCGAGCGCCGGATGATGAACGCGATCCTCCGCCACTCACCCGTGGGCGTGATGCTCGAGGACGCCGACGGGCGCATCGTGTACGCGAACCCGGAGATCGAGGCCATTTACAGCCTCCAGGCCTCGGAGATGCCGGGGCGGCAGCCCGACGAGATCTACGCCGCCGCGGGCGCGCTCCCGGCCGACGAGAACGGCGAGAGCGACGGCACGGTCGAGCTGCGGATGAAGGATCCGGACCGCACCGTCCACGTGCGCCGGGTCGTGATCCCGGGACTGGAAGGCGAGCCGGCCGGCGTGCTCACGCTGCACGAGGACGTCACCGCGCAGCGCCAGGCGCTCGAAGCGAAGGACCTCATGCTCAGGGCGATCGGCCACGAGGTTCGCAGCCCGGCGGCGGCGATGAAGAACACGCTCGCCGGGATCATGCAGTGGGACGACACGATCGACGCGACCGGGCGCCGCTCGCTGCTGCAGGAGGCTTACGAGTCATCAGACCGCCTGCTCAGCCTGGTCGAGAGCCAGCTCATCATCGCCAAGCTCGAGACCCGGCATTTCGAGCCCAACCCGGAGCCGGTCGACCTGGAGGCGACGCTCGGCAGCGTGCTCGCTGTCCTGAACCACCGCTACGCCGATCGCACGGCGGCGGTCCAGATCGACCTGCCGGCCGGCCTGCCGCAGGCCTTCTGCGAGCCCGCCCACCTCTCGCAGGTGCTCACGAACCTGATCGGCAACGCGCTCGAGTACACGTCCGGCGCGGTCGAGGTGGACGCCCGCCAGGTCCAGCGCGGATGGCTCGAGGTCACGGTCACGGACCACGGCCAGGGACTGGCCCCGGCTATGCTCGACACGGTGTTCGAGAAGACGGGCCCCGCGGGCCGCGGCCGTTCGCAGGGAGGGCTGGGCCTGGGGCTCTACCTCTGCCGGCTGGTGGTCGAGCGCTCGTTCGGCGGCCGGATCTGGCTGGCCTCGACGGACCGCAGGGGGACCACGTTCAAGTTCACCGTCCCCGCTCGAATCCGCACCTGATTCGATCGATTCAGCGTTAGACGAAGAATGACCGCTCCAGTCGAGATGTGGGTGCGTGTGGGTGGGGGCATGGAGTCGATCCCGGACCATGCCCGCCACGGGCCCGCCGACGCGGGCTTTCCACCGCCGGGAGGGCCGTGGGAGCCGCTCGTCCTCAACGGCAGGCTCGTCGGGTGGGCGGAACGCGGAGGCCTCAAGGTCGCGCGCCGCTCCGCCGAGCTGGGCCAGCGGCTCGTGGACGAGCATCGCGACCACCTCCTCGGCCGGCTCGGGCACAAGCTCCGCTCCTCCACGCTCGCCTTGCAGGAGTCGGCGCGGCAGGCCGCTTTCGGGCGCCCCGAGATGCTCGAAGGGTTGTTCGAGCAGGCCCAGGAGGTCGGGCGCAGGGCGGCCGCGCTCGAGGTGGCGGCGATCGTGCCGAAGGATGGCGCGCGGGGCGTGGTGCTCGGCGCGGTGCTCAATCCGGCGTTCCCCGAGGCCATGCGCGATGTGCCTGCCGACGCCGTGATCATCGGCTCGGAGCCCCTGCTGGTCGAGGCCTTCGGCCGCGTCCGCGACTGGCTCAACGGCGACTCGATCAAGATCGCCGCCGAGCCGGTGGGCGGCTGGTGGAGGCTGCGCTTCACCGTATCGGGGGAGCGCCGCCAGCTGGCCGTGCCGGAGATGGGCGAGCCGCTGATCCGCCTGATCGTCGACACCCAGCTGGACGGGTGGGTCGACGCCGGTTCGCCCAACGCGATCGAGATGTACCTCCCCGCCTACCGGCCGCGCTGACGTGGCCGCGGTCACGCGGGTGGTCGCGCCCAACCCGGGCCCGTACACCGGACCCGGCACCAACACCTGGATCGTCGACGCCGGCCCGGTCGTCGCGGTGATCGACCCCGGGCCGGACGACGAGCGACACCTCGAGGCGCTGAATCGCCGCCTCGCCGGCCGTGCCGTCGGCGTCGTGCTGGTGACGCACGGCCATCCCGACCACCTGCCGCTGGCCGCCCGATTCGCCGCGGAGCACCAGGCCACGGTGCGCCGCCATCCGGACCTCGCCGACGGCGATATCGTGCGGGTCGGAAACCTGAACCTCACCGCGCTCTACACGCCGGGACATGCGGCCGACCACCTTTCCTTTCTTCTGGCGGAGGACGGCGCGGTGTTCACCGGCGACCTGGTCCTCGGCCGGGGCAGCTCGATGGTCACGTACCCGGAGGGAGATGTCGCCGCCTACCTTCGCTCGCTGGACCGGCTCGCGGCCCTGCGGCCGCGCATCCTGTTCCCCGGCCACTGGGACCCGGTCGCCGACGCGATGGCGAAGCTCGAGGAATACCGCGAGCACCGGCTCGAGCGCGAGGCCCAGGTGCTCGACGAGGTGCGGCGCGGGCCCGGGACCGCCGCCGAGCTCACGCGGCGCGTCTATGGCGACCTCGACGAGGCGCTGCTGCATGCGGCCGAGATGACGCTGCGCGCGCACCTGCGCAAGCTGGTCGACGACGGTGCGATCGAGGAGCGGGGAGAGGTCTACGAAACCCGCCGGTAATCTAGCCGCGTGACCGTCCCGATCCTGTCCCTGTCCGCGGCGGAGCTCGAAGCCTGGCTGGCCGAGCATAACGCGCCGCCCTACCGGCGCAAGCAGATCTGGTCGTGGCTGGCTCGTGGAGTCGAGAGCTTCGGCGCGATGCGCGACCTGCCGGCGGCGCTTCGTGCCTCGCTCGACGGCGCCTTTCAGCGCACCTCGCTGCGCCAGATCGCCGTCTCGCAGGCCGACGGCGGCCTCACGACCAAGACCCTGTACGAGCTCGAGGGCGGGCACTCCGTCGAGGCGGTGGTCATGCGCTACGCCGACCGCTCCACTCTGTGCATCTCCTCCCAGGCGGGCTGCCCGATCGGCTGCACCTTCTGCGCGACGGGCAAGTTTCCCTTCGGCCGCAACCTGAAGGCGTACGAGATCGTCGAGCAGGCGATCGAAGCCGAACGGACCCTCGTCGCCGAGGGCAGGCGCCTCTCGCACATCGTGTTCATGGGCATGGGCGAGCCGATGGCGAACTACGGCGCGGTGATCGAATCCGTGCGCCGCCTCAGCGACCCTGACCTGCTTGGCATCAGCCCCCGCCGGATCGTCGTGTCCACCAGCGGGCTCATCCCGCGCATCGAGCAGTTGGGCGAGGAGAAGATCCCGGTCACGCTCGCCATCTCCCTACACGCGGCGCGCGACGAGCTGCGTGACGTTCTCGTGCCGATCAACCGCAAGTACCCGGTGGCGGACCTGGTCGCGGCGGCGCAGGCGTACGGCGCCCGGACCGGGCGGCGCGTGAGCTACGAGTGGGTGATGCTGGCGGGTGTCAACGACACGCCGCGCGACGCGCAGGAGCTCGCCGCGCTGCTGAAGGGCAAGCTCGCACACGTCAACCTGATCCCGTTCAATCCCGTCGACGGCACGCCGTACGCGGCGCCGGACCGCCGGGCCATCAGCGGGTTCAAGGAGCAGCTCGAGGCCCGCGGCCTCAACGTCACGGTGCGCGACACGCGCGGCCGCGAGGCGGACGCCGCGTGCGGGCAGCTGCACGAGCGCGTCATGCGCGCCCGGCAGCCGGCCGTCCACCAAGCCCAGTAGGGCTTTCCGATTGACGACTGTCCGGCACGGGCAGCTATGACGCTTTTTGCGGGGGCGTCGGGTTTCTCGTACCCGGGCTGGAAAGGCGTCTTCTATCCGGAAGCGCTGCCCGGGTCGAAGATGCTGAGCTACTACGCCGAGCGGCTCAACGGCGTGGAGCTGAACGGAAGCTTCTATCGCACGCCTCCAGAGAGCACGCTCCTCGCCTGGGCGGCGCAGGTGCCGGCGGGATTCCGCTTCTGCATGAAGGCCAACCGCGGACTGACGTACTCCGCCGGGGCGTTCGACAAGGTTGGCCTGGCGCGGATCCTCAGCGAGCGGATCGCCCCGCTCGGCGCGCACCTCGGCCCGATCCTGCTGCAGTTCCCGCCGACGCGTCAGAAGGACTTAGCGCTGCTCGACTCTCTGCTCGCCGCACTGGCCCGGCCCGTCGCGGCGGAGTTCCGCCATGAATCGTGGTTCGGCGACGACGTCTACCGCGTGCTGCGCGACCACGACGCCGCGCTCGTCGTAACGGACGAGGAGAAGTGGCCTCGCGCTCCCTCGGTCGAGGTCAGCTCGACGGCTTACTTCCGGCTGCGGCGCGATTACGACGACGCTTCTTTGAGGTCGTGGATCCGGGTGGTGCGCTCTGCCCTGGGGTCGCATCGAGAGGTCCACGTGTACTTTCGTCACGAGCCACGGGCGCCGGAGCGCGCGCGGCGAGTCCTCGAGCTCGCCGGATCAGGATCGGGATCGCGACCAGCGCGAAGACGACCATGAGGGCCGATGCGATCTGCGCCTGGCGCAGGCCGAACACGATCTGCATGTCGGCGCGGAAATAGCTGAGGAAGAACCGGCCGATTCCGTAGACGCCGAGGTAGGTGAGGCCCAGCACACCGTCGGGCAGCACGCGCTTCAGTCGCTGGTGCAACGGCAGCAGCGCAGCCAGGATGGCCAGGCACAGCACCATCTCGTACACCACCTCCGGGTGCACGACTTTGCCGGGCTCGCCGAGCGTGTACTGGTTCACGTAATCGACGCCCCAGGGCAGCGTGGTGACCGTGCCGTGGTGCTCGCCGTTGATCACGTCGCCGATGCGTCCGATCGCTAGGCCGATCATCGCGCCGGCGCCGCCTCCGTCGAGGATCTTCCAGAACGAGAACCGGTTCCGGCGCGACCAGATGAACGCGCCGAGGATCGCCCCGAAAAGGCCGCCCCACTGACTGATGCCGCCTTCGTTGAGGGCGAACATGCGCAGCCACTGGCCGTTCTCGAACAGCTGGTGGTTCTCCACGACGTACAGCAGCCGCGCGCCGGCCAGGCCCACCGCGACCATCCAGAACAGGAGGTCGCCTCCGCCTCGCGGATCGGTGCCCTCGCGCTCCAGGAGCCAGAAGCCGAGGCGAGCCGCGGCGACGATGCCCAGCACGGCGAACACCCCGTGCCACGTGATGAGCAGCGGGCCGAGCCGCAGGATGTTCGGGTCCAGGTCGATGACGATGGTGAGGGGCAAGTCAGTCAGCCCCCGCCGCCCGTGCCAGCCGCTTCAGCGCCACCTCCTTCGGCAGCAGCGCGAACGTGTAGTGGATCGGCAGCGAGACCTTCTTGCCGGTCAGGACGTCGCGCAGCGGGTTGTAGAACTTGCCCCTCCCGACTCCCGACCGCTCGACCGCCTTCTCCAGCGCCGCCTCGATCGGATCGGGGTCCCACTCGACGTCGCGCACGGCCTCGATCGCCAGGCGCACGCGCGCCGCGGACTCCGGGTCGAGAGCCGGCGCGGGCGGGTCGGTCCACAGGTAGTCGAGGTATCCGACGGCCTGCTCTAGCTTGTGCATGCGCGTCTTGAGCGCGGGCACGGCGCGCTCCAGCGTGCGCTCGTCGACCTGCGGCACGAACGGCTTCAGCCGCCGCGCCAGCTCGCCGTCGGAGAGGCCGCGGATGTATTCACCGTCGATCCAGTTCAGCTTCTCCCAGTCGAAGCGCGCCCCACCGTGCTGCACGCGGTCGAAGGAGAACACGCGCACCAGGTCCTCGAAGGAGAAGATCTCCTGCTCCGTGCCGGGGTTCCAGCCCAGCAGGGCCAGGTAGTTGAGCACCGCCTCGGGCAGATAGCCCTGGTCCTGGAAGAGCGCGAGGTTCGATTCCGGGTGCTTGCGCTTGGAGAGCTTGGTTCCGTCCGACGCGAGGATGAGCGGCATGTGCGCGTACGCGTCCGGCCGCTGGTAGCCGAGCGCGTCGACCAGCATCAGCTGGTACGGGGTGTTGGAGAGATGCTCCTCGCCGCGGATGACGTGCGTGATCTTCATCAGCGCGTCGTCCACCGGGCTGGCGAACTGGTAGGTCGGGAAGCCGTCCGACTTGACGATGATGAAATCGCCGATCAGGCCGGTGTCGAATCTCATCTCGCCGCGGACCATGTCGGTGAATCGAATCTCGCCGCCCGGCACGTGAAAGCGCACCGCGAAAACGTCGCGCCCCGCGGGCGGGCTCGTCAGGCAGCGACGCGAGTAGCGGTAGGGCCGCTTGTCCTGCTGCGCCTGGCGCCGTTCGGCCTCCAGCTCCTCCGGCGTGCAGTAGCAGCGATAGGCCTTTCCCTCCTTGATCAAACGGGCGGCCTGCTCCCGGTAGACGTCCACGCGCTCGGACTGGCGATAGGGCGCGTATGCCCCGCCCTTGTCCGGCCCTTCATCCCACTCGAGCCCCAGCCAGCGCAGCGTCTCGTAGATCAGGGCCTCGTACTCGGGCTGGTTGCGGTCCAGGTCGGTGTCGTCGATCCGGAGCACGAAGGTGCCCTGGTTCTGCCGCGCGAAGAGCAGGTTGTAGAGCGTGGTGCTCGCGGTGCCCAGGTGCGCGAAACCGGTTGGGCTGGGAGCGATGCGGACCCGAACGGACACCGCCATATCCTACGGACGTGCCTCGTGCCGACCCGGACCGCGCCGGCGTGCTCGCCCTCGTCGGCGGGGACGAGCTCAAGCCGGGCAACGAGGAGCAGGACGAGCTGCTGGTGCGTTCAGCCGGGGCCGGCCCGGCCTATGTCGTGCCGACCGCCGCGGCGCGGCAGGGACGCGAGCAGGCGGTCGACAACGCCGTGCGCTGGTTCCGCGCTCTCGGGCTCGAATTGCGCGAGCTGCCGGTGCTGAAGCGCGCCGACGCGAACGCCCGGGAGATCGCAGAGCTGGCCGCCGCGGGCGGATTCTTCTACCTGGTGGGGGGCGATCCGGGGCTCGTCGCGCAGGTGCTGCGGGGCACGCGGGTCTGGGCGGCGATGTTCGAGGCGTGGCGCCAGGGCGCGGCGCTGGCCGGCTCGTCCGCCGGCGCGATGGCGCTGTGCGGCCACACGCTGATCCGCGCCAGCTGGCCGAACCGCTTCAACCGGCGGCCGGCCGATGCCCTGGGGGCCGTGCCGGACACCGCCGTGCTGCCGCACTACGACACCTTAGGGGAGCGGTGGATCGAGTCCGCCCGGCGCGAGCTGCCGGGAGTCACGCTGCTCGGCATCGACGAGCGAAGCGCGGCCGTGTGGCGCCCAGGCGTGGGGTGGGGGGCGATGGGCCCGGGCGCGGTCACGGTCATCAGCGGGGAGGAGGTGGACCGCTTCGAATCCGGCGCCAGGATCGCTGGAATTCCCGCCCCCGCCCGTAGACTTCGGCCTGTCGAGTGATCGGGTCGCCCAGTCGCCAGCGCAAGGCCGTCAGCTCCGGGTTTCTCGAGCTTGGCTCCATGCGCGTGCACCACATGCAGGGGGGCCGCGGAGCGCCTGTGGTGTTCATCCACGGCCTCGGCTCGTCCGGGTACATGGAGTGGCGCCACAACCTCGAGACCGTCGCCGGCAAGCACCGCGTGTTCGCCCCCGACCTGCCCGGCTACGGGCGCAGCGACAAGCCTCGCGCGCGCTACAACATCCCGTACTTCGCGCGGTTCGTCGAGCGCTACATGGAGGAGAGGGGCCTGCGTGCCGCCACGTTGGTCGGGGCCTCCCTCGGTGGTCGCATCGTGCTCGAGGTCGCGCTCGACAGGCCTCGCCTGGTCAACCGGCTCGTGCTGGTCAACACGCTGGGCCTGGGCCGGCCGCAGGTCCGGCTCGCCCAGGTCGCATACGGCCTGGTCTCGCTCCCTCGCGTCGGCGAGACCGTCATGAAGCTGACCCGCGACGCCCTGCACTGGGCATCGCCCACGCTGGTGCGCCGTGTCGCCGCGCGTTACTCCGGCGCCACCAAGGGCGCGGCGCGCGCAATCGACGACGCGTACATCGACGACCTGCGTGAGCTCTACGCGACGGATGCGTTTCGCGACGCCTATCTTTCCACCGTGCGCGGACTGGTCCACCCCAAGGCGCTGATCGCGGGGCACCATGACGTCACCGGCCGGTTGAACGAATTGAAGGTCCCGGTGCAGCTGATCTGGGGCGCGGACGACCCGCTGTTTCCGCTGGCGCACGCCGCGCGCGCGCACTCCCTGATCGAGCATTCGAGGCTCGCCGTCATCGAAGGGGCGGGCCACACGCCTCAGGCCGAGCGGCCCGAGGAATTCAACCGCGTCCTCCATCAGTTCCTCGACGCCTGAAGGCGGTCCCGGAGACGCTCGCTACCGGAGCCCGGAGTACCGGGCCCTGGTGGCCGGGCCGGCGGATCCCCTCGTCTACGCCGATCCGGCGCGGCCGCCCCGCTTCTACCTCTTCCTCGTCCGGCTCGTGCGCTGGCTCGTCACCCACCTCTTCCGGGTGACGGTCACGGGGCGGGAGAACATCCCGCAGCCGCCGTACATCATCGCCGCCAACCACCAGGCCTGGTTCGACCCCGCGTTCATCATCCCCTTCCTCCCCGAACGGCCGATGGTCTACACGATGGCGAAGCGCGAGACCGTGTTCGACCGCGGATGGAAGCGCCGGCTGGTGCCGCTGATCGGCGTGTTCCCCATCTCCCCCAGCAAGGGTGATCTGGACGAGCAAGGGCTGCGAACCGTGTACCAGGTGCTGGAGCGGGGTGGCGTGATGCTGATCTTCCCCGAGGGCCGCTACTCCCGCGGGCGGGCGGTGCGGCCGCTCAAGAACGGCATCGGCCATTTCGCCATCAACGCGGGCGTCCCCATCTGCCCGGTGGCGGTGCATGGGACGGACCGCCTGCGGCCGTTCAGCCGGGTTGAGGTGGCGTTCGGCCCGCCGATCCGTCCCGACCTCCCGGCCTGGTGGGAGGCGAGCCGGCGGGTCGCCGGGATCGTCGACCGGGTGCGCACCGCCATCACCTCGGCGCTGCAGCGCCGAGGTGGAGGCTCGCGCTCCCGGGACTAGAATCTCCCGGTTTTGCATCTTGTGATCGGAGCGGGCGAGTTCCTCGGATCGCACGTGTCGCGCGCGCTCGGCGCGGAGGTTCCGGTCATCGAGCTCAACTCCGACGCGGACGACGAAACGCTGGCCGACGCCATCTCAGGCGTGGAGGTCGTCCACTACTGCGCCGAAACGTGGTCGCCGGCGCGGCGGCTCCGCCTGCAAAGGAATCCGCCGCGCCTGCTGGAGCGCGTCGTGGCGGCAGCGGAGCGTGCGCGGGTGCGGCGCATCGTGCACGTCTCGACTGTCGACGTGTACGGACCGGATCACTTCAAGCGCATCACCGAGCAGACGAGGGCGCGGCCCGCGCACGCCTACGAGAAGCTGCGGCTCTTCGAGGAGGAGTGGCTGCTCGGCGCCGTGGACCGGGTCGAGGTGGTGATCCTGCGCCCGGCGCGGGTCTTCGGGGCGGGCGAGGACTGGATCCTGCCGCGCCTCATGGCGGCGACCGTGCGGGGCAGGGTCCGGCTGCCCGGCGGGGGACGGGCCCAGCAGACCTTCGTGGCGGGTGGTGACGTCGGCCGTGCGTGCCTCGCGGCGGCGGATCGCGGCCGTCCGGGCCGGCGCTACCTGGTCGGGGGCTTCGACGCCACGTGGCGCGAGCTGGTCGTCTCGGCGGCGCGGGCCGCCGGCTTTGCCGCGGAGGTCGGAGGCGTGCCATACGACGTGGCCTACGTGAGGGCGCTGGTGGCGGACATGACGGCGCCCGAAGGCGGGGTGCCCTGGCCCGGCGTGTTCGCCACCGACGTGCTCGGCAAGCCGCACTACTGCGACGACTCACACTCCCGGCGCGAGCTGACGTGGTCGCCTTCGATCGGCAGCTTCGAGCAGGAGATGCCGGCGATGACACCGTGGTTGACTCGACTGCCCGAGGTCGCCGAGGCGCTCGCCGCCGACAGCGGTCCGGTGGGAGCTACTTCACCGCCAGGCAGGTGATCGTCTTGAAGACGCCGTCGACCTTCTGGATCTTGTCGACGATCAGCGAGCCGATCGAGTTCACATCAGGCGCCTCGCAGACGGCGATCACGTCGTACTCGCCGGTGATGGCGTCCGCCGCCGAGATGCCCGCAACACCTTCCATCTTCTTCGCCACTTCCAGGGCGCGGCCCGGTGACGCATTGATCAGGACATAGGCCTTCATCTTGGAAACCCCCTTTCAGTCGCCGCCGAACTTCGCCACAGCGTAATGCGTCAGCGCGACTTTGGCTTGCGCCGCCTCTCCGCGATGTGCTGCGCGAGCTTTTTCAAGCCGGGGTTGACCGCGACGACCTTCGGCGGCCGCGTCTTCCTGTCGCGGGCTCGGGCGCGGGCTCGCTCCCGCGGCGACATGTGGTCGAGGTCGTCGCTCACGTCGCCGGCGCCTGCGGGGGCGCATACGCGTAGGGCGGCGGGTACTCGACGTCGAGGCGCCGGAAGGCCAGCGTCCAGTAGGTCGACAGCAGCGCGCTCAGGAAGGCGCTGACGACCAGGAGGACCGGCAGCGCGATCGCCGCGATGAGCGCAACCCAGAGCCAGGAGACGGCGCCGGCGGCCGCGAAGTAGCCCACGCCGAGCAGCGGCAGCACGACGATTGCCGCCACGATTCCGACCACGAACCCGGCCCCGATGGACACAGCGATGGACAGCAGCCAGACCACGAGCGAGCGCCCGGGGCGCTTGAAGAGGAGGTGGTGGGCGCGGGCCAGCGACGCGCGCGCCTCGACGAGCTCGAGCACCGCGGCGCGAGCGCCGAACCGGTCGAGGAAGGACAGGTAGACGACGTAGGGAAGCGACAGCAGCCCCACCAGGAGCGCGCCGAGCACGAATGCGACAGCCGCGCCGGCGTGGCCGCCGAAGCCTTCGATCAGGGCTCCGACGATCAGGCCTCCGAACAGCATGGCGACCGGGAGGCCGAGCGCGAGCAGCAGCAGGCGGAGCCGGACGATGACCCACATCCGGCCGGTGCCCGCCTGCCACGCGGCGCGGAGGTCGAACGGCCGCTCGGCGTCGTGCTCGGCCGAGGCGCGGACGAGCGCCGCCTCGCAGGCTCCGCCGAGCAGGAAGAATCCCACGACGAGGACGAGCCAGAGCAGCACGAGCACCGCGATGAGGCCGGCGTTGGCCTGGAGCCAGGCCACGACCTGGCTCTGCACGGCGCCGAAGTCCGGCGTTCCGAGGCGGCCCGCTTCGCCCGGCCGAAGGTTGAACTGGTTGCCGTTGCTGTAGCTGAAGCTCCCGCCGCCCCCGGACTCACCCGAGAAGAACGCGATCAACCACAGGTATCGGTGGTGCCACGAGATCCGGAACGCCCGTCCGACGATGTCCCAGTACGGCATTCGGATCCTTAGAACGTGGCGGGCACGATGGCGCGCTTGTGGGTGCCGGTGCCCAGCAGCCGGTCGCCGTCCGTGCACTCGACCTCGAAATAGATCCGGTTGCCTTTGACCTCCGTGATCCGCGACGTGACCTCGACGGTGCTGCCGGGCGGTGACGGCGCGAGGTGGCGCACGCAGATCTCGTAACCGACCGAGGTCTGCCCGTCCGGCAGCAAGTTTTCGATCACGAGATGGCTGGTGATCTCCATCAGGCCGACCATGGCCGGCGTGGAAAACGTTCTCTTTCCGCCGACGTGGTGGGTCAGCAGGTCGCCTTCCACCACCCGCTCGGTACGGGCCGCGAGCCCGGGCTGGATACCGTCGACGGCCTCCATTGGATAGATTGTCCTTCATGGCTGGTGTGACCAAAGCGATCTTCCCGGCGGCCGGTCTCGGCACGCGCTTCCTGCCGGTGACCAAGGCCCAGCCCAAAGAGATGCTTCCGCTCGTCGACAAGCCGACCATCCAGTACGGCGTCGAAGAGTCGATCGCCAGCGGCATCGAGCAGGTGATCATGGTCACCGGCGGCGGCAAGCGCGCCATCGTCGACCACTTCGACCGCTCGCTCGAGCTGGAGCACTACCTGGAGGAGCGCGGCAAGACGGACCTGCTGCAGCTGCTGCGCCAGGTGGACAGCCTGAGCGACCAGGTCGACATCACGTACATCCAGCAGAAGGACCCGCTCGGCCTCGGGCACGCCGTCTGGACGGCCCGGCGCCTGGTGGAGGGCGAGGCATGCGCCGTTCTGCTCGCCGACGACGTGATCCTGTCCCAGACCGCGCCCTGCCTCAAGCAGCTGATCGACGCTCACCGCAAGACCGGAGCGACCGTCATCGCGGTGCGGCGATTCCCGCGCAGCGAGATCGCGCGCTACGGCGTGGTGGCGACCAAGTCGAGCAACGGCCGGATCCACGAGGTGACCGACATGGTCGAGAAGCCGGCGCCGGGAAAGGAGCCGTCCGACCTGGCCATCCTCGGCCGGTACGTCCTGACGCCGCCGGTGTTCGAGGAGCTGGACCGGGTCGGCCCGGGAACCGGCAAGGAGATCCAGCTGACCGACGCGATCAAGGCCACGATCGGCAAGCACCCGGTGGTGGCCTACGAGTTCGAAGGCGACTATTACGACACCGGCACGGTGGCCGGCTACCTGCGGGCCAACCTGATGCTCGCCATGAAGCGGGAGGGCCTCCGCGAGGAGCTCGAGCCGCTGCTTCGCGACCTCCTCGAGGAGTCATCGGCCCGGGCGGCCGGAAAGGCTCTGTAGCCCGCCTCAGACGCTCGGAGACCGGCCCGTCCGAGGCCTATAATCGAGGGCACGCTCTATGAGCCGATTCCCCGCCCGAGTGATTTACCTATGGCTGTTTCAGGACGAAGAAGATTCGACGACGACAAGGTTGTTCGGTATGAGACCGCGGAGAAAGACTTCGAGGTCGAAGTCTCGCGCACCCTCAACAAATGGTGCGTCACGGTCTACCAGCAGCCCGACCGCCAGATCCTGGTCCAGGACTTCTTCCCGGAACGTTGGAAAGCCCTCGCGCGGGCGCAGGACTTCATCCGGCTCCTGAACCAGCGCAAGAAGAAGGAAGAGGAAGGCGGCTCGGACGAGGACGACTTCTAGTCTTCGGACGCCGTTTTCCGCTCGCCGGTAGAATTTGCCGCTCGTGAACTGGGCAACGCTGCGTGGCGAATGGGGGGCGGTGCTGTTCGTCCTCACCGTGGTGGCCGGGCTGATCGTCGTCCCGGTGGCCCTCTACCTCGCCAACGTGTCGCCCACCCCGGTGGCGACTCCGAACATCACCACCACCAGCAGCGCCCGCGCCAGCGGAGCGGAGCTGCCGACGCCTACGCCGTCGCCCTCGGCCTCACCCTCGGCCTCGCCCAGCCACTAGGTCGCTACGCGCCGAGCGCGTAGAGCAGCCGCTCGCCGTTCGGCTGAACGATCTCCGACACCGGCAGGGCGAACTCGGCGAGCGATCTCTCGTCCGCCGTCACCCGCATCCTGATCATGTCCGAGAGGCGCAGGTGCGCGACGACCGCGCAGTCGCGCAGGAACGTGAAGACCACGGGCCGCACCAGGTTCATGACGTAGCCCGCGATCCGGGCGCCGTCGCCCAGCGATTCGCCGGCGACGCTGCGGTCGCGGAAGGCCAGGACGACGACCTCGTCGCTGAGCATCACGGGGTCGGTCCAGGCATAGGTCGAGCCCTCCCTGCCGCTGAGCTCGTGGAGGATCTCGGCGAGCCGGCGCATCGGCGGCTCGGGGCCCTCGAACAGCAGCGGCACGTCGCGCTGGGGCTCGTTGAAGTTCTGCGCGCGGTACTGGGCGCTGAAGCCCAGGTCGGCGATCCCCGCGAACGGAGCGGGGACCTTGATGGTCATCTCGCCGAGGTTTCCGCTGCTGTGACGCATGTTGGGGACGGACTCCTCCATGCCGTATTAACGCATGCGGACCCCGCGGAAGTCTCATACGGACGGACGAGATAGACAGAATTGATGGCGCGGTGCAGCTGAGCGGAATTCGCATCCTCGACCTGACGCGGCTCCTCCCCGGCGGGTACTGCACGCATCTGCTGGCCGGCATGGGCGCGGACGTGATCAAGGTCGAGGAGCCTGGAACCGGGGACTACATGCGCTGGATGCCGCCCCTGGTGGACGGCCGCGGCGCGTACTTCGACGCCGTGAACCGAAACAAGCGCAGCGTCACGATCAACCTGAAGTCGGACGCGGGCCGCGACGTCCTGCTGCGCCTGGCCGAGACCGCTGACGTGCTCGTCGAGAGCAACCGGCCGGGCGTGATGGCGCGTCTCGGCGCCGGCTGGGACGTGCTGCACGGCCGCAACCCGCGGCTCGTCATGTGCTCGATCACCGGCTACGGCCAGGACGGTCCCTACGCGGCGCGCGCCGGACACGACCTCAACTACATGGCGGTCGCGGGCGGCCTGGGCCTGAACGGCGAGCGTGGCGGACCGCCGGTGCCGCTGGCGGTGCAGGTCGCGGACATCGGCGGCGGAGGCCAGGCCGGCGCGGTCGCGATCCTCGGCGCCCTGCTCGAGGTGGCGCGCGGAGGCGAGGGGCGCCACCTCGACGTGGCCATGACCGACGGCGCGGTCAGCTCGCTGACCCTGGCCTTCGCCGAGCTCGGCGGGGGTCTCGGCGTGGAGCGCGGCAACCAGCGGCTGACCGGGCGTCATCCCTGCTACCGCGTCTACCGCTGCGCGGACGGCCGCTACTACAGCGTGGGCGCGCTGGAACCGAAGTTCTGGAGCGCGCTGTGCGAGGCCATCGAGCGGCCGGACCTGATCGAGGCTCAGTTCGCGGAATCTGACGAGGCGCACCGGGCCGTGGAGGAGGTCTTCGGCGCGCGCACGCGGGACGAATGGAGCGAGCGGCTCGGGCAGCTCGATGCGTGCTGCGAGCCCGTGCTCGATCTCGACGAGGTGGCCTCGCACCCGCAGATCCGCGCTCGCGGCGTGCTCCAGGCGGCGGGCCGGGCGCCGAGCCTCGGCGAGCACACCGACGACGTGCTGGCGGATCTCGGCATCGACCCGGCGCGCATCGGCGCGCTGCGGGCCGAAGGCGCTATCTAGGGCGTCAGCTCCGCCCACAGGCGCAGCACCTGCGCGCGGGTCGCCTCGGGTTCACCGCTGTTGTCGATCACGTGCTGCGCGTGCCGGCACTTCTCGTCGATTGGCAGCTGGGCCGCGATCATGGCCTCCGCCCGTTCGCGCGAGATGCCACGGCCGTCGACGAGCCGTGCGAGCTGCAGGTCCGGCGGCACATGGACGCACAGCACAGCGTCATACGCGCCCTCGAGGCCGTTCTCGAAGAGGAGCGGCACGACGTGGATCGCCACGGCGGCCCCGCGCTCGGCCGCCTCGGCGCTGCGCTCGGCCATCCAGTCACGCACCCGGGGATGCACGATCGCGTTCAGCCGTTCCCGAGCCTGCCGGTCGCGGAAGACCAGCTCACCCAGGCGGGCGCGGTCGATCCGCCCGTCGCGGACGTAGTCCTCCCCGAACTCCGCCACCACGGCGGCGAAGCCTTCGGTGCCGGGCGCGTACACGGCATGCGTCGCCTCGTCCGCGTCGACGATGGCCGCGCCGAGGTGCTGGAACATGCCGGCCACCGTCGACTTGCCTGAGCCCGCGCCGCCGGTCAGCCCGATCAGTTTCAATTTGAAGGGATGGGTGACGAGGAGAAGTTCGACGCGATCGTGGTCGGCGCGGGCTTCGCGGGGAACGCGGCGGCGATCACGATGGCGAAGGCCGGCCTACAGGTGGCGGTGCTCGAGCGCGGCGCCAAGCCCGGCTCGAAGAACGTCATGGGCGGCATCTTCTACAACCACTACCTCGAGGAGATCGTAGGCGAGGACTGGAAGCAGGCCCCGCTCGAGCGCCCCATCATCGAGGAGCGGCGCTGGATGATGACGGCCGACGCCGCCATCGGTTTCGATTACAAGAACCTCCGCAACCGAGAGCACCCGCACTCGTATTCGATCCTCCGCGCGCGCTTCGATCCCTGGTTTGCCGAGCAGGCCGAGAAAGCCGGCGCCATGGTCGTTCCGGAGACGGTCGTGGACCGGCTGATCGTCAAGCACGGCCGCGTCGTCGGGGTCGGGACGGGTCGCGGCGACGACCTGTACGCCGACGTCACGATCATCTGCGAGGGTGTCGGGCTGGGCACGGGGCTGCTCGAGAGCACCGTCATCAACGGCCGGCCGCTGCGTCGCAAGCTGCGGACCAACGAGGTGGCGATGGCGGTCAAAGAGGTGATGCAGCTCGACCCCGGCCTGATCGAGGAACGGTTCAACTGCGCGCCCGGCGAGGGCTGCACCATCGAGTGCTTCGGCGACGCGACGATGGGCATGTCGGGGTTCATGTTCATCTACACCAACAAGGACACTCTGTCCGTAGGCGGCGGTGCGCTGCTCAGCGAGTTCAACAAGACGCTGCGCCCCCCCAACGAGCTGCTCGAGCACTTCAAGTCACACGCGGCGGTGCGGCCTCTGCTCCGCGGCGCGCAGACCGTCGAGTACCTCGCGCATCTCATCCCCGAGGCGGGCTATGGCGGCATCCCGAAGGTCTACGGCCCGGGCTACCTCGTCTGCGGGGACGCGGCGCTGCTGTCAAACCCGGTGCACCGCGAAGGGTCGAACCTGGCGATGGAGTCGGGGCGGCTCGCCGCCGAGACGGTGGTCCACTGCAAAGAGGTCGGCGATTTCTCGGAGCGGAGGCTGGCCGAGTACAAGGGCAGGCTCGACCACTCCTGGATCATGGCCGACCTCAAGAAGTACGACAAGGCGGTGCCGCTTCTCGAGCACAACCCGCAGCTGCTGACGAAGTACCCGCGGGTGATGGATCGTGCGCTCGACGAGTTCTTCCGCGTGGACGGCAACTCGAAGTGGGAGAAGCAGCGCAGGATCGTCCGCATGGTCCGCAAGGAGGGCGCCCTGCGGATGGCGTGGGACACCGTCAAAGCGGCCTGGTCGATGAAGTAGCGGGCGAACCCATGGACCAGCTCGGCAGGTGGTCGGCCCGGATTTCAATGCGTCTTGTGCCAAACGAGCCAAATTCCGCGCGAATTGGGAGCCTTTGGCGCCAAACGCGCCGAAATCGCCCCACAAATCCAGCGAGCTGAAGCCCTACCGCGCCACGTTCACCGCGATCGTGTGGTACCCCGTGGCGCCGCTCGGATAGCTGCCGGCCACCTGCGACTGCTGCATCTGCCCGCCGCCGTCGGTGGCCCGGACCAGCAACCGGTACGCGCCCTCCGCGGGCGGCGCCCACGTCGCCGTCCACAGCACCCACGTGAGCCGCGAGAGCGGCGCCGAGAACGCCGCCGCGTTCCACGTGGAGCCGCCGTCCGTCGAGTACTCCACCTTGCTGATGCCGCGCGTGCCGGCGAACGCAACGCCCGCGAGTGAAACCGTCCCCAGCTTGAGGATGTCGCCATCGCGCGGCACGTCGAACCGCGACGTCGTCCTCACCACCGCGTTGTGGTCCCACCCCTGCTGCTCCCAGTAGCCGCCGGTCTCGTGCGTGACGAGCTCGATGCTGTCGAGCCACTTCGGGGCCTTCATCCCGTACCGGCCGGGGATGACCATCCGCGCGGGGTAGCCGTGCGCGTCGGGCAGTGGAGCGCCGTCCAGGTCGTACGCGACCATGATCTCGGGCCTGGCCCGCACCTCCGCGAGCGGCAGGCTCTCCGTGTAGCCGTCCCGCGAGTGGAACGCGACCCAGCTCGCCTCGGACCTGGGAGCGGCGAGCCCCACCAGGTCCCGCAGCGGCACTCCGGTGAAGGCGCCGGTGCTCATCAGGTCGCCGCCGACGTCGTTGCTGATGCAGGCGAAGGTGACGTACTCGCTCGTCGAGGGCAGCGAGCGGAGCTGGCCGAGCGAGAGCGCTTGCGGGCTGTCCACCAGCCCCTTCACGGACAGCCTCCACGACTGCCCGTCGACCACCGGGTCGCCGAAGTTCTTGGACACGACGTAGAAGTTGGCCACGGGCGTGATCGCCGGCGATGCGCCCGAAAGACCCGATTCGGGGGCGCTGAAGACGGCTCTGTACCAGCCGGGGGCGAGCTCCCAGGCGAGGACGCCCAGGCTGACCGCGCCCACGGCGGCCGGCACGGCGCTCAGGAACCGGCGCCGGCCGCCGTCCACGCGGGAGTCGGGCTGCTGCCCCATCTGGAGCACGACGGCGTAGATGGCGCAAAGCGCCGCCCAGACCAGGGGTGTCACCGGCCCTGCGCCCAGGCCGAGGAGGCCGGATCCCGACACGGGAAGCAGCACGCCGCAGACCACGAGCCAGGCCACGGCGGCGAAGGCGAAGGGGAGGTAACGCGAGGTCCAGCGCAGCGCCGCCACGTATGCCACCGCGCCCAGCACGCCCAGGGCCATCACCATCGCGACGATCAGCCCGAGCTCCTCCACCACCTTCCCGGCATGCTGAAGCGTGTCGATCAGAAAGCCGAACAGCCAGCCCGGCATGACGCTGAGGAGCGGCTCGTTCAGCAGCTGAGGAAGGGGATGGAGCGAGAAGAGGGTCGCGGACAGGTACATCAGGGCCACCAGGACGGTGCCGCCCAGGCAGCCCCAGAGGAATCCCGCGAGCGCGGCCTGCCGGCGTTTCACTCCCGCACCTTGTACACGCCGATCATGACGTTTCGTTTACAGCGATAAGTGACGCGATCAATGTAAGGATTGGTCCCGGCTGCTAGCATCCGCGAGACGGCATGGCTGCCCCGCTCACCCCCGAAGATCTTTACCGCTTCCGCTGGATCGACCACGTTCGTTTGACCCGAGACGGACAGCGCGTCGCGTATCAGATCGGGTGGGCGGACGCTGCGGCGCGCCAGAACCGGAGCCGCGTCGTCGTCCGCCGGCTCCTCGATCCGGAGCCGGTCGAGCCGAGCGGTGGCGTGCTTCGCGACCACTCGCCGGAATGGTCGCCCGACGGCCGCTTCCTCGCTTTCGTGAGCCGGGTGGGCGCCGCCGACCAGCTGTTCCTCCAGGACGTGACGACGGGCGCGCCGGCCCGGCAGCTGACTTCGGTGCCGGACGGCGTCTCGAGCCCGGCCTGGTCGCCCGACGGCACCAGGCTTGCCTTCCTCGGAGCCGTGCTCGGCGATCCCGACGCCGCGATCGACGATCCGCGGCCGCCCGACGGCCGCGAGCAGCTCCGGCGCGCGCCCGTGGCGCGAATCGTGCGCCGCCTCGACTACAAGCACGACGGCGGCGGGTACGTCGACGGCCGCTACCACCACCTCTTCGTGGCCGAGACGGCGAGCTCCGAGGTCAGGCAGCTCACCAGCGGCCCCTGGGACGTGAACGACTTCGACTGGTCTCCGGACAGCTCGCGCCTGGTCCTCTCCGGCAACGCGGAGCCCGGCTCCGACCTGCAGCGCGAGCTCAACCTGTACCTGGTCGACCTGCAGGGGAAGCGCCAGCGCCTCGGCGGCGGCTTCCTGCTGAGCACGCCCATCTGGTCGCCCAAGGGCGACCTGATCGCGTTCATCGCCCCGAACGGCCTCGACGGCGGCCTGCTCGAGCGGATCTGGGTCGTCCCGCTCAACGGCGGTGGCCCCCGGTGCCTGACCGCGGAGTTCGATCGCGCCGTCACCGACGGGGTCATCAACGATATGCGCGCGGGGCATGGGTCGCGGACGTGCTGGTCGGCGGAAGGGGACCGCATCTTCTTCCTGGCCAGCGGCCCAGGCGTGACGGGCGTCTTCTCCGTCGACCTCGAAGGCAACGTCCGCGAGGAGGCCGGCGGCCGTCGCCGCATCTACGACTTCGACGTCGCGGCCGGGGTGACGGCATTCTGCGTCAGCGATCCCTCGACGCCGGGCGAGCTCCACGTGCTCACCAACGGGGCCGAGGCGCGGCTGACCGACCTGAACCCCTGGCTGCGGGACTGCTACGTCGCCCAGCCGGAGCAGCACTTCTTCACCGCGCCGGACGGCTGGCGGCTGGAGGGCTGGGTCCTGAAGCCGCAGGGGCTCGACCCGAGCCGGCTGCACCCGCTGGTCATGGAGATCCACGGCGGCCCGCACGGACAGTACGGATGGTCGTTCTTCCATGAGCTGCAGGTCCTCGCCGGCATGGGCTACGTCGTGTTCTACATGAACCCGCGGGGGTCCGACGGGTACGGCGAGCGCTTCCGCCGCGAGGTCGTGCGGGACTGGGCGGGCAAGGACTACCTCGACCTGATGAGCTCGCTCGACCAGGTGATCGAGCAGACGGGTTACGTCGACACCACGCGGATGGGTGTCGGGGGCGGCTCCTACGGCGGCTACATGACGAACTGGATCATCGGCCAGACCAACCGCTTCTCGGCGGCCGTCGCCATGCGCTCGATCTCGAACCTCGTGAGCGAGTACTCGCAGCACGATATCGTGCTCTGGGGGACGCTCGAGCTCGGGCCGCCGCCCTGGCCCGACCTCGACGAGCTCTGGCGCCGCTCGCCGATCCGGTACGTCAAGAACGTCCGGACGCCCCTGCTGCTCACGGCCGGCGAGATGGACCTGCGGTGCGCGATCTCCCAGTCCGAGGAGATGTTCGGCGCTCTGCGCCTGCTGGGACAGACCGTCGAGCTGGTCCGCTTCCCCGAGGAGTCGCACGATCTCTCCCGAAGCGGCCGGCCCGACCGCCGCGTGGAGCGCCTGAAGCGGATCGCCGGCTGGTTCGAGCGCTTCCTCGGCACCGCGTCGGCCGAGCGGAAGGCGGCGGCGGAGGAGGAGGAGACGCAGCTCCTGCCCGTCCCGGCCGAGGCGCCGCGGGAATGGGCCCGGACCGTCACGATCGACCGCGGCGCGGCGGAGGAGCAGAGGCCGGTTGAAGCACCCGCCGGAGCCCCGGCCTCGGCCGGCGTGGCCCCGGTTGCCAGCGCGGAGCCCGAGACGCCAGGGCCCGAGGTGGTCCAGCCTCTGGTCCGTGAGGACGCCACGGCCGAGGCGCCGATCCTCGAGCCGGAAGCGCTGCCGCGGCTGCCGGGTCTCGACGGCGGCCCGGTGATGCCCGAGTCCCCTTCGCAGCTGATCGCGCCGCCTGTGCCTGTGGCCGAGGCCGCGCCCGCCGTGGAGCGGGAGGCCGCGCTCGTGCCGGAGCCTGGGGCCGCGCTCGCCGAGTTGCCGGCGCCTGAGCCGGAGAACGTGCTCGCCGAACTGCCGGCGCCGGCGGCCGACGTCGCATCAGAGCCCGAGGCCTTGCCCGCGGAGATGCCCGAGCCGGTGCTCGAGCCGGAGCCGGCTGCCCTGGTGCCCCGGCCGGAACCCGAGCCCGAGCCGATGCCGGAGCCCGAGCATGTGCCTCAGCCCGAGCCCGAGCCCGAGCCCGAGCCCGAACCGGTGCCCGCACCGGAGCCGGAACCGGTGCCCGAGCCGGAACCGGTGCCCGAGCCGCAGCCGGACCGCGAGCCCGAGCCGGTCGCCGTGGCCGAGCCCGAGGCGGACTACGCGGAGCCGGCCCAGGCCACCGAGGCCCGGCCGGCGGCTGAAGCCCAGACAGAGCGTGAGCCCGAATCGGCGGCCGGGCCCGAATCGCAGCCTGAGCCGGAGCCCGTTCGCGAGCCGGTCGCCGAAGCGCCGACGCCCGAGCGGGGTCTGCTTTTCGGGCCAGAGCCGCTGGGGGCTCCCGAGCCCGAGCGTCCGGCTGCCCCTGACCCAGAGCCAGTGCCGGAGCCGGTCGCGGCTTCCGCTCCGCCCGAGCCCGTGAGGGGGCACGGCGTGAACTCCACCCTCGTGGCGTGGCCGTCCGCCGCGCCCGCGGCGCCGCCGTCTGAGAACGGATCGTCCTCGGAGTCGGACGGCTTCGAGGAGGCGACGTCGGTGATCCCGGCCTGGCAGCAGGTCGATCCGGCCCTCGATTCGAAGCGCACCGTCTCGCTCCAGGCGATGCCCCCGGAAGAGGTCGCCACGGGCTCGGGCTACGCCGCGCTCCTCACCTTCGAAACCGGCCCGTTCGCGGGCCGGATCGTGGCCCTGCCGGACCAGATGGTGACGCTCGGCCGGGCACCGGACAACGACGTGGTGGTGGGCGACCCCGCGACCTCAGGGCACCACGGCCGGATCGAGGTTCGCGGCGGCGCCTTCTGGATCAGCGACCTCGGCAGCACCAACGGCACGCTGGTCAACGGCGAGGCGGTGATCGAGAAGCAGCTCGCCGACGGCGACATGATCGCGATCGGTCAGAACACGATCCGGTTCACCCAAGAAGCCTGACCTGAACAGCGCGATCGTCCGCGACATCTGGCGCTACCCCGTCAAGTCGATGGCGGGGGAGAGGCTCGAAGCGTGCGCCATCACCGAGCACGGACTCGAAGGCGACCGCGGCTGGGCCGTGATCGATCTCACCGAGCCACGCGCCGGCAAGTTCTTCAACATCAAGCAGAACGCCGCGCTGATGACGTACCGCGCCCGCCTCGTGGAGGGGAATCTCGAGGTGATGGCGCCGGGGGGCGAGCAGATCGCGCTCGACGAAGCTGTGAAGACCGTGCTCGAGGAGACGCCGCGGCACGTGATGGTGCGGCGCGAGCCCGGGGCCAACTTCGACGATGCGCCGGTCCACATCGTCAACCTCGCCACGGTCGAGCAGGTTGCGCTGGAGGCGGGGATGGATCTGGATCCGCGGCGGTTCCGGGCGAACCTGTACGTCGACGGACTCGAGGCCGAAGAGGAGGCCGGCTGGCTGGGACGGCGCATCAAGGCCGGCGAGGCCGAGCTGGAGGTGATCGCCCGCTGCGTCCGCTGCGCGGTCGTCACGCGCGATCCCGACACCACGGTCGCCTCTCCCGAGCTGCTGGAGCTCCTGGTCCGGCGCCATGAGAAGTGCCTTGGCGTGTACTGCCAGGTCATCAGGCCCGGGCGCGTGCAGCTGGGCGACGCCGTCGGCCCGTTCTGACGGCGCTTAAGCTTCTTGCGCCCACACGCGTATATGAGGAGATGACATGGCCGTCGAGTTTGTGAGCCACGAATGGGCCGAGCGCTTCAAGGACGAGATCAACCGCTCGAGCGCGTACCGAGCCGCCGGCAAGGGTTGGAAGTGGACGGTCGGGCTGGTCGTGGAGGCCGAGCCGGACAAGAACGTGCCGCAGTCGACCGGAGTGGTCATGGACCTGTTCGAGGGCGAGGCGCGCGATATCCGGATCGAGGGCGTCGACGACGCGCGGAAATCCGCCTTCGTGATCACCGCCCCATACTCGCGCTGGAAGCAGGTGGCGAAGAAGGAGCTCGACGCTACGAGAGGCATCCTGCAGGGCAGGCTCAAGCTGGAAGGCGACCTGCCGACCATCGTTCGGTACACCAAAGCGACGCAGGAGCTGGTCGAGTGCGTGACGCGGGTGCCGGTCGAATGGCCCGACGAAAAGTAAAGAGCGGGAACTCCAGGCTCACGACAGTCACCTACGCGGACGCGGCTCCGAGCGCCTTCGCTTCGCTCCTGGGCGGCCTGATCGAGGCCAACGTGGAGAAGAGCGCCGCCAAGCGCAAGGACCTCGATTCGCTCGACGCTCGGGTGGGCGTCTTCGTCACCGACATCGGAGAGGGCGTGACGCTCGAGCTGGACCGCGGGAGGGTCACGGTGCACAACGGTCTGAGCTCCGGGCGCGACCTGACCATCCGAGCGGATGCCGGCACGGTGATGAACCTCAGCAACCTGCGGATCGGAATGTTCGGAATGCCGGTGTACTTCGATTCGGTCGGGCGCGGCGTGGTCCGCGAGCTGGTGCGCCGCAGGCTGCGAATCGAAGGCCTCCTCGGCAACGTCGCCACCCTCAACACGCTGACCCGCATCCTGAGCGTGCGATGACACTGCCGGCAGCCGGGCGCGCGACCGGACGGGGATGGTATCGATAGGCCTGATGAAGCTCCATCACGTCGGCGTCGCGGTGGCCGACCTCGACCTGGCGATCGCGCTCTATCGCGACGTGTTCGGCGGCGAGCTGCTCGTCCGCAAGTCGAACGAGCAGGAAGGCCTCGAAGCCGCGTTTCTCAAGGTCGGTGACGCCGAGGTGGAGCTGATGGCGCCGCTGCGCGAGGATTCGCCGGTGGGCAGGTTCGTCGCCCGGCGCGGGCCGGGCATGCATCACGTGGCGTTCGGCGTGCCCGATATCGCGGACTCGATGGCTCAAGCCCGAGCGGCGGGGCTCGAGCTGATCGACGCCGAGCCTCGCCTCGGCATGCACGGCTCGCGCATCGCCTTCATCCACCCCAGGAGCACGGGCGGCGTGCTGACGGAGCTGGTCGAGGTTGAGTGACGTCCTGAACGAGAGCGGCCTTCCGCTCAAGCCGGTCTACGTGGAAGAGGATGCCGGCGACGGCCAGGAGCCGCCGCCCGGATCCTTTCCCTTCACGCGGGGCATCCACAAGGACATGTACCGCGGCCGGTTGTGGACGATGCGCCAGTACGCCGGATTCGGCACCGCGGCCGAGTCCAACCGGCGCTTCCGCTACCTGCTCCAGCAGGGGCAGACGGGGCTGTCGGTGGCCTTCGACCTTCCCACGCAGATCGGATACGACTCCGACGACCCGATGGCCAACGGCGAGGTCGGCAAGGTGGGTGTCGCGATCGACTCGCTCGAGGACATGGAGATCCTCCTGCGCGACATCCCGCTGGATCGCGTCTCGACCTCGATGACGATCAACTCGACCGCGGCGATGCTGCTCCTGCTCTACCAGCTGGTGGCCGAGAAGCAGGGTTGCGCGCCGGCCAAGATCACGGGCACCGTGCAGAACGACATCCTCAAGGAGTACGCCGCCCGCGGCACGTACATCTTCCCTCCCAAGCCCTCGATGCGCTTGATCACGGACCTGTTCGCCTACTGCGCCCGCGAGCTCCCCAACTTCAACACCATCTCCATCTCCGGCTACCACATGCGGGAGGCGGGCGCCACCGCCGCGGAGGAGATCGCGTTCACGCTGAGCCATGCGATCGCGTACGTCGAGGCGGCGCTCGCGGCGGACCTGGCGGTCGACGACTTCGCCCGGCGCCTGTCTTTCTTCTTCGCCTGCCACATGGACTTCTTCGAAGAGATCGCGAAGTTCCGGGCCGCGCGGCGGATGTGGGCGGGCATCATGCGCGACCGCTTCGGCGCCCGCAACCCGCAGTCGCAGGCGCTGCGCTTCCACACCCAGACGGGCGGAGTGACCCTCACCGCGCAGCAGCCGCTCAACAACATCGTTCGCACCGCGCTGGAGGCGATGAGCGCGGTGCTCGGCGGGACGCAGTCGCTGCACACGAACGCGTACGACGAGGCGCTCGGGTTGCCGTCCGAGAACGCGGCCGAGATCGCGCTGCGCACGCAGCAGGTGATCGGCCACGAGACGTCCGTCCCGCTGGTGGCGGATCCGCTGGGAGGTTCTTACTACGTCGAGAGCCTCACCGACCGGGTGGAGGAGGAGGCGCGCTCGATCATGGCCGAGATCGACGAGCTCGGCGGCGCGGTGGCGTGCATCGAGTCCGGCTGGACGCAGCGCCGGATCGCGGACAGCGCGTACCGCAAGCAGAGGCGAATCGAGTCGGGCGAGCGGGTCGTGGTCGGAGTCAACCGCCACGCCGAAACCAGCTCCCGCCCGGTCGACATCATGAAGGTGGGAGCACATGAGCAGGCCGCGCAGATCCAGTCGCTCCGGGCGATGAGGGCGCGCCGGTCGCAGGCGGACGTGGACCGGCACCTGGCCGAGGTCGAGCGGGTGGCGCGCGGCGGCGAGAACCTGATGCCCGCCCTGAAGGCGGCCCTGGCCGGCTACGTCACGATCGGCGAGTGCTGCCGCGTGCTGCGCGCGGTGTTCGGCGAGCATCGACCGGAGGAGGCTGCATGAGCAAGAGGTATCCGGACGTCATTCCGATGATCGCGTACGAGAACGGGTCGGCGGCCATGGACTGGCTGGCCCGCGCGTTCGGATTCCGGGAGCGCGCCCGCTGGCTCGGCGACGACGGCCGGCTCAGCCATGGTGAGATGGAGGCGGGCGAGGGCGTGATCATGCTCGCCACGCCCTCCCCGCACTACCAGGGCCCGAGGCGCCACCGCGAGGGCTGCGAGGCCGCGGGCAGGTGGTCGGAGGTGCCGTACATCGTGGACGGGGTGCTGGTGTACGTACCGGATGTCGCGCGGCACTTCGAGCAGGCCGGCGCGGCCGGCGCGACTATCCTGTCGCCGCTGGAGGACACCGGCGACGGCAAGCGCTACCGGGCGGAGGACCTGGAGGGGCACCGCTGGATGTTCGTGGAGAGGTGAGCCAGCCGCCACAGCGCCGCGTCGACCCGCTCAACGAGCTGCGCCAGCGCAAGTACGAGGCGGGGCACGGGGACGCCGAAGGCTTCAACCGCCAGCACGCCAAGGGAAAGCTGACCGCGCGCGAGCGGATCGCGCGCCTGGTGGACCGGAACTCGTTCGAGGAGCTCGACCTCTTCGCGACTCACCGCGCGACGGGATTCGGCCTCGAGTCACGCCGCCCGCCCGGCGACGGGGTGGTGACAGGGATGGCGCGGATCGACGGGCGCGACGTGATGATCTTCAGCCACGACGCCTCTGTGTTCGGCGGCTCGCTCGGCGAGGTGTTCGCGGAAAAGGTGATCAAGGTGATGGACCTGGCCCTCGCCAACCGGGTGCCGATCATCGGGATCAACGACTCGGGCGGCGCGCGCATCCAGGAAGGCGTGGTTTCGCTCGCCGGCTATGCCGAGATCTTCTGGCGCAACGTCGAGGCCAGCGGCGTCATCCCACAGCTCAGCCTCGTGCTCGGACCCTGCACGGGCGGGGCGGTCTACTCGCCCGCCATCACCGACTTCACGTTCATGGTCCACGGCACCGGCTACATGTTCATCACCGGGCCGGAGGTGATCCGGGTCACGACCGGCGAGGACGTCACCTTCGATTCGCTGGGCGGCGCGGAGGTGCACAACACCAGGTCCGGCGTCGCGCACTTCCTCGCCGAGACCGAGGACGACTGCTTCGCCCAGGTCCGCCGCCTCATGAAGTTCATCCCCCAGAGCTTCGAGGAGCAGCCACCGCGGCTCGAACCGGCGGACGACGTCGACCGCGCCGACCCGGGCCTCGACAGCGTGATTCCCGACAACCCGAAAGAGCCTTACGACGTGAAGGACCTGATCGCCATGGTCGTCGACAATGGCGAGTTCTTCGAGGTGCAGCAGTTCTACGCCATGAACATCGTGGTGGGGTTCGCGCACCTCGACGGGCATCCGGTCGGCGTCGTCGCCAACCAGCCGAAGGTCATGGCGGGCGCGCTGGACATCAACGCGTCCGACAAGGCGGGCAGGTTCGTGCGCTTCTGCGACGCGTTCAACATCCCGCTCGTCACGTTCGTGGACGTCCCGGGTTTCCTGCCCGGCACCGACCAGGAGTACGGCGGCATCATCCGCCATGGAGCGAAGCTGCTCTACGCGTTCAGCGAGGCGACGGTGCCGAAGCTCACCGTGATCACCCGGAAGGCCTACGGCGGCGCGTACTGCGTGATGTGCTCGAAGCACATTCGCGCCGACTTCAACGTGGCCTGGCCGACGGCCGAGATCGCCGTGATGGGACCGGAGGGCGCGGTGAACATCCTGTTCCGGCGCGAGCTGGCGGAGGCGCCGAGCAAGGCGGCGCGCCGGGCCGAGCTGGTCGGCGAGTTCACCGAGCGCTTCGCGAACCCCTACATCGCCGCCGAGCGCGGCTACCTCGACGACGTGATCGAGCCGACTCGGACTCGCGGCGAGCTGATTCGAGCGCTGCGGATCGCCCTGCGCAAGGAACGCCGCCGCACGCCGCGGTGGCACGGGAACATCCCGCTCTAGCGCCCGTATGACCGCGGTCGACCGAATTCCACGCGTTCTGCGTCAAACGAGCCGAATCCCGCGCAGGTTGCCCGCGTTTGGCGCCAAAGGCGCCTATGAGCCGTCCGCTCTGGCGGGCGGCGCGGCTAGGTGACCGCGACCGGCAGGGTCGCGGCGAAGAACCCGCTCGCGTTGATGGTGTGCACGACGCCGCCCTTGATCACGTTGACGATCTCCGGCTGCCACGCCGGGTCGCGGTAGCTGCCGATCACGATCGTCTGATCGTCGAGCCAGCCCGCCCAGTCGAGCACCCCCGGGCCGTCCACGTAGTTCGCCACCGTGCCGTCGCGCCGCCAGATGCCCATTTCGGTCTGCGCATCCGGGCGCGTGGCGGCCATCCAGTCGCCTCGTGGTGAGAGCGCCGCGGCCGAGCTCACCTGCCCCCAATCCGTCGTGCTCCACGGGGCGGTTTCACCGTGCCAGTCGATCGCGCCGCCCTGGATGCACCCGCTGCCCATGGGGCTGAGAGGCCCGCTCACGGTGCATGAGCCCAACAGCTCTTGACGGCCCGCAGTCAGAGGATTCACGACGTGATAGCTGATCGCCGAGTAGGGGTTGTCGCGTCCCGGTGCGGCCTTTGCGATGTCCTCCTCGTACGGCCCGTAGGCATGCGCGAGGACGATCGATCCCGCCAGCCACGCGACGGGCCAGACGTAGTTCGTGTCCGACTCGAAGATCACCTTGCGGCTGCCCCCGGCGAGCGCGTCCGTGTAAAGCGTCACGTGGACCGGGGAGCGGTTGAAGTCGAGCACTGAGACGGCGATCCGAGCGTCGTCGGGGCTGACCGCGAACGCGCCCTCCTCTCCCGAGCCCAGCTGGAGCGGCGCCGCCGTGGCGGCGCTGCCGTCGAGATGGAGGCCGCGGAGCGTCGAATCGCCGTCGAGGTAGTACACCGCGTCCAGCGTCGTGCTGACGTACGGCAGCGCGACCGCGTGCCCGCGCGGCCCATCGATCGGCGTGCGCTGGCCGGCGACCCGCTGGAACGCGACGATGCCGTCGGCGTTGACGGCCGTCACGCGATAGGTCGTTGCGCTGGACAGCAGGTCGACCAGGAGGCCCAGGGCCGGGGGCGGCGCAGGCGCCGCCGTCGGCTGCGCGGTGGCCGGGACCTCCGAGGGAGAGGCCTGGGGCGAGTCCACAGGCGACACGACGGCGGCCGGTGACGTCGCGAGATGGGTCGAGCTCGGAGTGGTGCGGGCGGCGGTGGGTGCGGCGGCGCAGGAGGTGAGGATCACGATCAACGGAATGACGCCGAGCCGGCCGCTCATGTGACACGTGGAACGCGGCGCCCGGCCACGCGTTACGCGTCCCGCGCGGGCTGGCGTTCCCCCCTCCCCAATACACTTAAGCCGTGCCGCGGCAAGACGCCCAGGGCCGGTGGATCTCGGACGACGGCCTGCAGTACTGGGACGGCACCGCATGGCGGCCGACGGGCGTCCAGGCGGCGCAGCCGCGGGGCTCGGCGGTCCCGGCCGTTCTGATCGGCTGCGGGTTCGCCCTCGTCATCGTGCTGGTCCTGGTGATCGGCCTGGCGGTCTTCATCATGAACAGCACGGACTTCCAGCGCGGCTTCTGCAACGGATTCACGAGCGGCGACCCCAACGCGACCTGTCCCTTCCACCCGGCATCCCCATAGGCATGAGATGAAGCTCCTCGAATACCAGGCCAAGGAAGTTCTTTCGTCGCTCGGCATCGCCATCCCCCCGGGCGCCGTCGCCCGCACGCCCGATGAGGCGGCGGCCGCGTGCGAGCGCCTGGGGCCCGTCGCGGTCAAAGCCCAGGTCCCGGTGGGTGGCCGGGGCAAGGCGGGCGGGATCAAGCTCGCTCGCACGCCAGAGGAGGCCCGGGCCGCGGCGCGCCAGATCATCGGCATGGACATCAAGGGATTCAAAGTGCCGCTCGTCTACTGCGAGTCGGCGCTCGACATCGACCGCGAGATCTACCTCGGCTTCACCGTCGACCGCGACGCGCGGGCGAACATCCTCATGCTCTCGGCCAAAGGAGGCATGGAGATCGAGCAGGTCGCGGAGGAGTCCCCCGAGGCGATCGCGCGGCTCTACCCGAATCCCTGGCGCGGGCCGCTCGACTTCGAGCTGATCCGGCTCGTGTACGCCGCCGGCCTCGGCGAGCTCGCGCGGCCGCTGACCGCTTTGATCAAGAAGCTCTACCGCGCGATCCCCGAGTACGACGCGCTCACGGCGGAGATCAACCCGCTCGTCGTGACCAAGAGCGGCGACGTGATCGCCGGCGACGCCAAGCTCGAAACCGACGACAACGCGGCGTGGCGGCACAAGGACCTGGAGGCGAAGTACGGTTCGGTGCTCGAGGGGGATCCCTACGAGGTGGAGGCCAAGAAGCGCTCGCTGACCTACGTGTCGCTCGACGGTGACATCGGGATCATCGGAAACGGCGCCGGTCTGTGCATGAGCACGCTGGACCTGGTGCAGCGCGCCGGCGGCAGGCCCGCGAATTTCTGCGATATCGGCGGTGGCGCGAAGGCCGAGGTCGTCGAGAACGCCCTCTCCGTCATCCTCATGAACCCCAAGGTGAAGGGCGTGCTGATCAACGTGTTCGGCGGCATCACGCGCGGCGACGAGGTGGCGAAGGGCGTCATCACCGCCCGCGACAGCTTGAAGATGAAGCTGCCGCTCGTCGTCCGGCTCAGCGGAACGAACGAGGAGGAGGGCCGCGAGATCCTCAAGCAGAACGGCATCGAGCCCGGCTCGAGCGCCTGGGACGCGGCGCGCAAGATCGTCGAGCTGGCCGGAGCGGGGGTGGCGCGTTGAGCATCCTCCTCGACCGGTCGACCAGGGTCATCGTCCAGGGCATCACCGGGCGAGAGGGCAGCTTCCACGCCGAGCAGATGCAGGCCGTCGGCACCCACCTCGTGGGTGGCACGAGCCCGGGCAAGGGCGGCACGACCCACCTGGGCGTGCCGGTCTTCAACACGGTCGCGGAGGCGATCGAGGCGACCGGCGCCACCGCCTCGGGCATCTTCGTCCCGGCGCCCTTCGCCGCCGACGCGATCATGGAGGCGGCGTCCGGAGGGATCGAGCTCATCGTCTGCATCACCGAAGGGATCCCGATCCAGGACATGATCAGGGTCAAGAGCTTCCTGCGCGAGCACCCGAGCACGCGCTTGATCGGCGCCAACTGCCCCGGCCTGATCACGCCGGGCCAGGCGAAGATCGGCATCATCCCCCAGCGGATCACGCGTCCCGGATCCGTCGGCATGGTGTCGCGCAGCGGCACCCTGACGTATGAGGTCGGATCCGCGCTGTCCGCCGCCGGCCTGGGCCAGTCGACCATCGTCGGAATCGGCGGCGACCCGGTGCTCGGCCTCACTTTCGCGGATGTCGTGCGCCTGTTCGAGAAGGACGAGGCCACGACCCACCTCGTGATCATCGGCGAGATCGGCGGGAGCGACGAGGAGCACGCCGCGGAGCTGCTCGCAAGGGGATCGCGCTTGAAGACGGTGGCCTTCATCTCCGGCCGCACCGCGCCGGAAGGCAAGCGGATGGGCCACGCCGGCGCCATCATCTCCGGCAATCGCGGCACCGCCAAGAGCAAGGAGGAGGCGTTCCGCCGGGCCGGCGTCGCGGTCGCCGAGACGACCGACGAGATCGTCGGGCTGCTGAGGTGACCGCCCTACCGATCGCGCTCACCCGCGCGCAGCCGCTCGATCGGAGTCGCGACCTCTGGCTGCTCGCCGGGCTGCTCGGCTGGCTGCTCTATACGCGCGTCTTCTGGGTGCTGCAGGCAGCGCACCTCACGGTTCCGCCGTGCCCGTTCTACTACCTGACCGGCCATCCCTGCCCCTTCTGCGGCGGCACACGCTCCTTCGCGTACCTGTGGGAGGGCGACCTGAGCGACGCGGTCCGCCTCTACCCGCTCGGCCCGCTCTTCTTCGCGGGCACGCTGGCGGGTGTGGGCGGCCTTGCCTTCGGCGCGGTCACGCGGCGCACGTGGGTGCCCCGGCTCACACGCATGCAGTGGCGCCTGGTCTGGATCGGTCTGGGCAGCGCCATCGCGTTCAACTGGGCGCTGAAGGTCTTCGTCCTCGGCAACTAGGGCCGCGGTCCGAATCCTGCGGCCGGACGAGTGGGAGCTGTACCGGACCGTCCGGCTCGCCGCCTTGAAGGAGGCGCCGTACGCATTCGGCGCGACCTACGAGCGCGAGGCCGAGCTGCCCGACGAGGGGTGGCGCGAGGTCGTGCGCCGGCGGACGCGCTTCGTGGCCGAGGTCGAGGGCGAGATCGCGGGCACGGTGAGCGGCGGCCCCGCGGGCTGGCCTGGCGCTTCCGCCATGACGGCGATGTGGGTGGATCCGCGCTTTCGCCGCCAGGGAGTGGCCGACCGGCTCGTGAAAGAGTTGATCGAGTGGGCGAGACGTTCGGGATATGAGCAGATGCTGCTGTGCGTGCGAGACGGCAACGTCGCCGCGGAGCGGCTTTACGAGCGGAACGGCTTCGCTCGGACGGGTCGTCTCTGCTCCGACGCGCCTCGGCTCGAGCACGAGATGGGCCGAGGGCTCTAGTAGGGTGCAGTAGTGGACTTCAACCTGACAGAGGAGCAGCAGGCGATCCGCGACACGTGCCGTGACTTCGCCCGCGAGGTGGTCGCCCCGGCGGCCGAGGAACTCGATCGGAATCACGCCTTCGGCTACGACATCGTGCGCCAGATGGGCGATCTCGGCCTGTTCGGCCTGCCGTTCGGGACCGAGTTCGGAGGCGCCGGTGCCGACTTCCCGTCGCTGTGCATCGCAATCGAGGAGATCTCGCGCGCGGATGCCGGCGTGGGCATCACGCTCGAGGCCGCCGTGTGCCTGGGCATAGCGCCCATCTACGAGTTCGGGTCCGACGAGCAGAAGCAGCGCCTGCTGCCCGACCTGATGGCCGGAAAGAAGCTCTGGGCGTTCGGCCTGACCGAGCCCGAGGCCGGCTCCGACGCCGGCGCGACCAAGACGCGCGCGGAGCTCAAGGACGGGACGTGGGTCGTGAACGGGGCCAAGCAGTTCATCACCAACGCCGGGACGGACATCTCGGCGGGCGTGACGATCACCGCGGTCACCGGGCGAAAGGGAGAGAGAAAGGAGATCAGCGCCTTTCTCGTGCCGAGCGGGACGCCGGGGTACCACGTCCAGCCGGGCTACCGGAAGCTGGGCTGGCACTCGTCCGATACGCATCCGCTGAGCTTCGAGGACTGCGAGGTGCCGGCCGCCAATCTGCTCGGGCCGCAGGGCGGCGGCTACAGGCAGTTCCTGCACACGCTGACCGGCGGGAGGATCGCGATCGCGGCGCTGTCGGTGGGCGTGGCCCAGGCGTGCCTGGACGCGTCCCTCGCGTACGCGAAGGAGCGCCGGACCTTCGGCACGGCGATCTCGAAGCACCAGGCGATCCAGTTCAAGCTCGCGGACATGGCGACGGAGACGGAGCTTGCGCGGACGATGGTCTATCGGGCCGCGGTGGCGTACAACCACGAGGGCCGCACGATCAGCGACGAGGTGCGCAAGCTCGCCGCCATGTCGAAGCTGTATGCGTCCGAGACGTCCAAGCGCGCGGCGGACAGCGCGGTGCAGATCCACGGGGGGTATGGGTTCATGGAGGACTATCCCGTGGCGAGGTACTGGCGGGACGTGAAGATCAACGAGATCGGCGAGGGGACGTCCGAGGTCCAGCGGATGCTGATCGCAAAGTTGATCGGGGCATAGCGCGCGACCGGTCGACGGACTGTGAAGAGGCGTGGACGGGGAAGCCTGGAGGGGCGGGGTCCAGTCGGCTGGTAAAGCTTTGAATCTTAACAAGTATCTATTGATATTACAAACAGAAGTTCGTACGATAGGAGCGTGGTTGAACTCGAGGTCGGTCTGGGCGCGCAGCTCATGGCGAATCAGCGCCAGATCGACCATCTCCTCCTCGAGCAGGCTCGCCTGGCCGTCGCTTTCGAGGGCAGCCGGCAGTGGGACGACGAGGGCTTCAACCACGCCGGCGACTGGCTCCGCTTCAACTGTCACCTGACCTCCAGCGCCGCTTTCGACCTGCTGAACGTCGGGGACCATCTGGCCGATATGCCCGAGAGCGTGCAGGCGATGGAAGGGGGGCGAATCGGCTACGCGCACATCAAGGTGATGGCGAGGACGGCGGAATCGGTGGGCGATCCCTTCCGGGAGCGGGACCTGCTGCCGCTCGCGCTCGAGCACTCGCCCGGAAAGTTCCACTACAAGTGCCTCCAGTACCGGCACGCCGTCGACGCCAAGCGATTCGACGAGGAGCAGGAGAAGCTCTTCGAGCGGCGTGGATTGCGGCTCAGCACGGCGGAGGACGGCTGCCTGCTCCTAAGCGGCGCTCTGGATCCCGTCGGCGGCGCCACGTTCCGCAACGCGCTCGAGACGCTGGCCCGGCCGTCCGGCGAGCACGACCACCGAAATCGCGAGCAGCGCCTGGCCGACGCGGCGGTCGAGCTCGCGGAGGGCAAGACGAACATCCAGCTGCTGATCACCTCGTCGCTCGAGACGTTGGTGGGCATGGCGGGCGCGCCGGCGGCGGAGATGGAGTTCTCGCTCCCCATCTCGGCCAGGAGCGTCGAGCGCATGGCCTGCGATTCCACCGTCGCGCGGGTTCTGCTCGGCCAGGACTCGGTGCCGATCGACCTCGGCCGCTCGCGCCGCGTCGTCTCAGGCGCGATGCGGAAGGCACTCGTGGCCCGCGACGGACACTGCCGCTGGCCGGGCTGCGAGCGCCCCGCGTCGTGGTGCGACGGGCACCACCTCGTGCACTGGGTTCACGGTGGCGGGACGGACCTCGACCAGGTCGTCCTTCTGTGCCCGCGACATCATCGGCTGGTTCACGAAGGGGGCTGGAAGCTGATCAAGAAGGAGGACGGCCAGATCGTGCCGATCGCGCCGATGGTCAGGTTCGGCCCGCGCGGACCGGACTAGTTCGCTACCTGTAGACCCCGTTGTGCCCAAGGCTGTGCGCGCCGACGTTCGGGAAGTAGGTCAACCCGTGATCCTCAGAGCCGACCGGAATCCGGGCCAGGACGGCGCCGGTCTTCGTGTCGAACACGTACACCGTCCGGTGGTAGCGTCCCGACGCCCACAGCTGGGTGCCGGAAGGGTTGAGCTGCAGCATGTCGGGGCTGCCGCCGCCCGGAATCCGCCACTTGGCGACCACCGTGCGCGTGGCGAAGTCGATCACCGAGACCGAACCTTCGAGCCGGTTGGAGACGTACAGCTCCTTGGTGTCGCGCGAAACCTGAAGGCCGTGTGCGCCCCGACCCGTGGGGATGAACTGGATCTCCCTCATGGCGACCGGGTCGATGACCGAGACGCCCATGCGGCCCTGGTTCGTCACATAGAAGTAGTTGCCGTCGGGGGAGAGGCGAACGTCGATCGGAAGCCCGCCCACGCGGACGTAGCCGGTCAGCTTCATCGTGTTGACGTCCACGCGCGCGACCACCCCCGAGTATTCGGTCGAGATCATGAGGTAGCTGCCGTCGGCGCTGAAGTCGAGGTGGTCGGCGCCGGGCCAGGGGATCGGGACCGTGGCGAGAAGCCGCCAGCCGTTGCGCCAGTCGCGAAACTCGATCCGCTGCAGGCGTTCGACCACGTCGACCGCCTTGGTGCCGTCAGGCGTGAAGTAGAGGTTGTAGGGAAACGGGATCGACACCTTGCCGACCGGCTTGCCGGTGTGGATGTCGATCACGGTCAGGGCGCTCGAACCCTCGTTGTCGACGTAGAGCGCGCTCATGTCCCAGGCCGGCGTGATGTGGTGGGGGATGGCTCCGACCGCGTAGTGGTCGATGACCTTGAAGGTGTTCGGGTCGATCACGTCCACCGTGTTGCCCGTGCTGTTGGGCACGTAGACGCGCTCGGGCAGCGAGCACAGGGGACAGGGCACGGTGCCCGAAAGGGTGCTCGCGTACACGTTGAACGCGGGCGAGGGCAGGCTGGTCTGCTGGACGTCGGCTCCCGGCAGCATGCGCGCGGGCTGCTCCTGCGGCGGGGGGACGGCTGCCGCGCCGGCCGAGCCGATGGGGGGCGCTGTCCAGACGACGGCGAACACGACCGCGGCCGGGCTGAGGATGGCGATCACGAAGACCACCGCGAAAAAGACTCGAACGAAGCGCGACCTGAGGACCGCTCCCAGGTACGAGGACGCCGGCCGGCTACTCGTCGGGGAGATCTTCAAGCTTTGGTGCAAGCTCGCACACCCAGCGACCGTCGTCAAGCCGCCGGATGAAACGGGCATAGCCCTGGTTCCGGGCCACGTTCAGGAACTGCTCCTGCGTGATCAGGGTGCGCAGCCTGGCGAGGTCGGCGTACGTGCTGTCCCGCATGATCCCGCCGACCACGCCGGCGAGCTCCCGCCACTGTCCCTCGGAGAGCGGCTCGCCATATCCCGCGATCGTGACCAGGAGCGCCGCGGTGGCGCCGGTGATGGTGTCAGGAAGGATCTTCTCGGCCTTGCCCCGGCTGATGATCTCGCGGCCCGTGCTGATGATGTCGGCGATCCGGTCGCGGCGCACCCCGATGATGTCGCGGCCGCTGCCGACGGTGGTTCCTTCCAGGTATCGAGGGCCTGCGTCCATTGCCAAGCCAACTATTCTAAGTAACAGCTCATTTGGACCTCGACCTTGCGCCTGAGCACGCGAGCTTTCGCGCGTCGGTCCGCGGGCTCGCGCAGGGGGTGGTGCAGCCACGCGCGGGCGAGATCGACCGCACTCACAGCTTCCCCCGCGCGGCGGTGGACGCGGCCGCCGAAGCCGGTCTCATGGGCGTCCTGATCCCGCGCGAGTACGGCGGCGCGGGGCTCGATGCGCTCGCCTTCGCGCTCTGCATCGAGGAGCTGGCCCGAGCGTGCGCCTCGACCGCGGTGATCGTGGACGTCCACACCAGCGTCGGCACCGAGCCGATCCTGCTGTTCGGCGACGAGGACCAGAAGCGCCGCTGGCTGCCCCCGCTCGCCCGCGGGGAGATCCTGGGAGCGTTTGCCCTCACCGAGCCGTCCTCCGGCTCCGACGCCGCCTCGCTCAAGACCACCGCCCGACGTGGCGGGGACGGCGCCTATGTGCTCAACGGCACGAAGGTCTTCATCACGAACATCGGCGAGGCGGGGCTGTATGTCGTCTTCGCGCGCACGGGAGAGCCCGGGCCGCGCGGGGTGACCGCGTTCCTGGTCCCTGCCGACGCCGCGGGCGTGAAGGTGGGCCAGGTGTTCCGGAAGATGGGTTTGAACGGATCGCCGACCGGCGAGCTTGTGCTGGAGGATGTCGAGGTGCCGGCCGGCAACCGGCTGGGCGCCGAAGGCAAAGGTTTCGGGATCGCGATGCGCGCGCTCGACTCGGGCCGGATCGGGATCTCGGGCCAGGCGCTCGGGATCGCCGGCTCGGCGGTCGACGAGTCGCGCGACCTCCTCCGAGAGCACGGCCACGAACAGGGCGACGAGTTCGCCCTGGCGGATATGGCCACGCGAGTCGAAACGGCGAAGCTGCTGGCGTATCACGCCGCGTGGCTCTGCAGCCAGGGCCGGCCCTTCACGCGCGAGGCATCGATGGCCAAGCTTCACTCCACCGACACGGCGATGCAGGTCGCGCTCGACGCGCTGCAGGTGGCGGGCGAGCAGGGCGCGGTCGCGGGAAGCCCCTTCGAGCGCCACGTGCGCGACGCCAAAGCGCTCCAGATCTACGAGGGCTCGAACCAGGTCCAGAGGGTGGTCATCTCGCGGGACCTCCTCCGCGCCGGATAATCAGGTCGATCGCCATGGATTTCGAGTTCAGCGCCGAACAGCTCGCGATCAGGGACACCATCCGGGAGCTTGTCCAGGACCGGGTAGCGCCCCGTGCAGCCGAGATCGACGAAAAGGGCGAGTACCCGAAGGACATCGAGCGGCTCTTCGCCGAGAACGGCCTGTTGGGCATTCCGTTTCCCGAGGAGTACGGAGGTATCTCCGGCTCGAGCGTCACCATCTGCATGGGCATCGAGGAGATCGCCAAGGCTTGCGCCAGCTCCTCGCTGATCCTCGCGGTCCAGGCGCTGGGCTCATACCCGATCCTGGTCGCCGGGACGGAAGAGCAAAAGAAACGGCTGTGCCCGCCGCTCGCCTCGGGCGAGAAGGTCGCGGCCTACGCGCTGTCCGAGCCGGGCAGCGGCTCGGACGCCGCGGCCATGCAGACGCGCGCCAAGCGCTACGGCGACGAGTACGTCCTCAACGGCACCAAGCAGTTCATCACGCAGGGCGGCGTGGCCGGCACGCTCGTGGTCTTCGCGCAAACGGACGGCGGCAGCGACAGCCGCAGCATCTCGGCCTTCGTCCTCGAGCGTGAGACGAGCCCGTGGACGGTGTCGAAGGTCGAGCACAAGCTCGGCATCCGCGGCTCACCCACGGCGCAGATCGTCCTGGAGGACGTGAAGGTCCCCGCCGCCAACCGGCTGGGTCAGGAGGGCGCGGGATTCAAGCTCGCGCTCGCGGTGCTCGACCGGTCGCGCCCGGGCATAGGGGCCCAGGCGCTGGGCATCGCCGAAGGCGCCTTCGCCTACGCGCTCAACTATGTGAAGGAGCGGCAGCAGTTCGGCCAGTCGATCGCCGCGTTCCAGGGCATCCAGTTCATGCTCGCGGACATAGCGACGCAGATCGAGGCGTCGCGTCACCTGGTGTACCAGGCGGCGACGAAGGTGGACGGCAAGGCACCCGACCTCACGAAGGTCGCTGCCATGGCGAAGCTTTTCGCCTCCGATATGGCCATGCGCGTGACCACCGACTGCGTGCAGCTGCTCGGCGGCTACGGCTACATCAGCGACTACCCGGTGGAACGGATGATGCGCGACGCCAAGATCACGCAGATCTACGAGGGGACCAACCAGATCCAGCGAGTCGTGATCTCGCGAGCCCTGCTCCGTTGATGTCGGGGCCGGAGACCCCGCCCACACCTCCGGCGCCGCCCGTTTACTCGCCTTATCCGACCCATCCGCCGCCGCCCCTCGCCCCGCCGCCTCGGCCGCAGCAGGGACGGACGGAAGGCCGCTCGGTCGCGTCGCTGCTGTCCGGGATCATCGGCCTGCTGCTCGCCCTCCCGCTCGGCGTGCCTGGCATGCTGCTCGGTCCACTGGCTTACTTCCTCGGCAAGTCGGCCGTCGGACGCGTGGACGAGTCGCGCGGGGAGCTCGGCGGCCGCAGCACCGCCGTCGCCGGCTGGGTGATCGGCGCCGTGGCCACGGCGGTGGGCGCGGCCGTGACCCTCTTCTGGTTCACGCTCCTCCTGATCTCGCTCAACAGCCAGCCCGCCCAGTAGCCCGCGGCCATGGACCGCATCACCGACGCCTTCGCGTGGCCGGTGCGAGACCCGCGGTGGGCGCAGAAGGTCGCGGTCGTCGGCCTGATCCTCCTCGTCCCGATCGCGGGCCAGATCAACGGCCTCGGCTGGATGCTGTCCGCGCTCGACCGCTTGCGGCGCGGCGACGAGACCCTGCCGCCCGCCGGCTTCGGCTACCTCGGCCGCGGCCTGCCCCTGTTCGCCGTGAACGTGGTCTACGCGCTGGCGCTCAGCGGGCTGGTCGGGTCGCTCTTCGTGCCCGCCTACCTGGTGTCGAGCTCCGAGGGCGGCGGCCCGGGGAGCGCGGGTCTCTTCGCCCTCGCGCTGCTCCTCGACGTGCTGGTTTTCAGCCTCGGAACCCTCGGCCTGCTCGCCCTTTACCTGGCGCTCCCCGCCATCATCCTGGGGACGGAGGAGCGCGGCCTCGCGGGCGGCCTGAACCTCGTCGCCGTGTACCGCAGGATCCGGCGTTCGCCGGTCGACGCGCTGATCGCGGGCCTTATGCTGATCGCCGTCGGTTTCGTCGGCCAGATCGGGCTCGTGGCGTGCGTCGCCGGCGTCCTGTTCACCAGCGCCTACGCGCTTGCGATGCAGGCCTGGGTGGTGCGGAGCTACGAGGTCGGCACGGGCGCCTGAGGAGAGAGAGCGAATAATTTGTCGGACGCACCGCCGCCGCCACCGCCGGATGGAGAGGAGCAGCCGCACCGGCCGGGTCCTCCTCCGCCACCACCTCCCCCGCCACCACCACCATCGGGGGGCCACCTGCCGCCGCCTCCGGGAGGCTACGTCCCTCCGCCGCCAGGCGGTTACGTGCCTCCTCCCGGCGGCTACGTCCCGCCGCCCGGAGGCTACGTGCCACCGCCGCCGTCGGGATACGCACCCGGCGGGGGGTACGGCGGCTACGGAGCGTACGGCTACGCCGGCCAGCGCACGGACGGCCTGGCGATCGCATCGCTCGTCTGCGGGATCCTGTCCGTGCCATGCTCGCTCGCGTGCCTCGGCCTGCTGCTCGGGCCGGCCGCCGCGATCATGGGCTTCATCGCCCGCCAGCGCATCGCCACCAGCGGAGGCATGGTGGGCGGCCGCGGCATCGCGCTCGCAGGGATGATCCTCGGCATCGCCGGATTCGTGATCAGCGTGGGGTGGTTCTTCTTCTTCATCGCCTCGAGCGTCATGAACCATCCGGGCGCCAGCCCGTCGCCGTAACCCGGGATCCCGGGTCCACGTTGTTAAAATCCCGGTGCTCATGTCACGGCCCCGGCCAAAACGGGCCAGGCGCTCCCGCTACAACGTCTCCTACCGCCTGACCAGGTCGGTTCCCGCGGCCGTGGTCATGGCGCTGTTGCTCGCAGTCGTCATCGGCGCCACGCTGACGTACAAGCGATTCGACGACTTCGTCAGCACGACGACAGGGCATCACCTGAACCCGATCGGTGAGGTGGTGCAGGCGGTCGAGCCCGCGCAGGGCACCATCGCCTACAAGCTCAAGCACGGGCAGCAGGTGAACATCCTCCTGCTCGGCATGGGCGGTTACGAAAACGACGCGCCCTATCTCACCGACTCGATCATGTCGGTGGAGATCGACCCGGTCAGCAGCCGCGTCGCGATGGCCTCCATCCCGCGTGACCTGACCGTCCACATGAACCTGCAGTCCAACCCCAGCCGGACGTGGGTGCAGAAGATCAACGCGGCCTACGAGGTGCCGTACACGAACGTCATCTGCTGCGTCGCGAGCCAGTACCAGGGGCCGCTCGGCGGCGGGCTGGCCGCGGAGCACGAGGTGAGCAAGGTCACCGGCGTGACGTACGACAGGTTCATCGCCGTCGATTTCGTCGCGTTCCGCGACATGGTGAACGCGCTCGGCGGGGTCGACGTGTGCCTGTCGACCAACCTCGACGACAACTCGTATCCGGACTATGCGAACGGATACATGCCGATCCACTTCAAAGCGGGATGCCAGCACCTCAACGGCGAGCAGGCGCTGGAGATCGCCCGTTCGCGACACGCGATCCAACCAGAGCAGGCGTCCGACTTCGGCCGCGCCCGCCGGCAGCAGGACATCATGCAGGCGATCAAGCGCAAGGCGACCACGGTGAACGGGTTCTCCAAGGCGCCGGGCCTGCTGGACGCGCTACAGAAGAACATCCACACCGACATGTCGCTCTCGGACATGAAGGCGATCTTCGACTGGGGCAAGAACCTGCCGGACAGCTCGATCCTGCGCATCGCTCTGACCGCCCCGTCGGGCGCCGCGCCGGGCAACCTCCTGTCCTACGGCGACTGCGGGCTTGGGCCGTACACGTCTCAGCTCTGCCCCGACGACCCTACCTACACGATGATCCACAAATTCCTGGCCGCCGCCCTGATCGACCCGAAGACGCTGGGCGAGAAGGCGCCGGTGCAGATCGCGAACGGCTCGTACACCTACACCGACCTCGGGAGCCTGGTCACCACCATGCTCGACCCGACCGGCCTGCAGATGAACGACCCGGTGCAGCACCGGCCCGCGAGCCAGACGCTGATCCTCGACTACTCGGGCGGCAAGTTCCCCAAGACCACACAGTGGCTCCAGGGGTTCTTCGGCGGGACCGTCGTCCAGGCCACGCCCGCCAGCCCGGCGCCGGCGGCCGGCCAGCAGACGTACGGCGTGGTCGTGGTGCTCGGGCACGACTTCGCCCTACGCTGGTTGGGCGAGTGAGCATCTGAACGATTCAGAGGACCTGGAGAAGCGGTTCAGAGCGGGTGACGTGCGGGCGCTGGCCCGAGCGATCAGCCTCGTGGAGCGCCGCGATCCCGCGGTGCGACAGTTGGAAGAGTCGCTGCGCGACGTGCAGCGCGCCCCCGGTGTCACAGGGTTCACGGGCGCGCCGGGCACCGGCAAGTCGACGCTCGTCGACGCGGTCGTCGCCTTCCTGCGCAGGGGACAGAAATCGGTCGCTGTGCTCGCCACCGACCCCAACTCGCCGTTCACCGGCGGAGCGATCCTGGGCGACCGGATCCGGATGCAGCGTCACACCCTGGACGCGAACGTGTTCATCCGCAGCATGGGGGCGCGCGGGCACCTCGGCGGTCTGTCGCTGGCCACGCGCGAGACCATCCGTCTCCTCGGCGGGTTCGGCTTCGACGAGGTCGTCCTCGAGACCGTAGGCGTAGGCCAGTCCGAGCTGGAGGTCGCGGCCGTGGCGGGCACGACGGTGGTCGTGCTGACGCCGAACCTCGGCGACAGCGTGCAGATGATCAAGGCGGGGATCCTGGAGATCGCGGACGTCTTCGTCGTCAACAAGGCTGACATCGACGGCCACGCGCGCGTCGTGGCGGAGCTGCGGACGATGCTCAACATGGCGCCGAAGGCCGCCTGGCGACCGCCGATCGTCGCCACGGTGGCGAGCCGCCAGGAGGGGATCGAGCAGCTCTGGGACGCCGTGCTGGCCCACCGCCGGCACCTCGAATCCACCGGCCGGGCCGGCGAGCTGGCCGAGCGCCGGCTCCGGGACGAAGCCGCCGAGGTGGCCGCCGAGCTCGCTCGGGCGCGCGCGCGGCGGGCGCTCGACGAAGATCCCGCTCTCGCCGCGCGTTTGCTCAGGGACGGGACGCCGTACCGGACGGCTGAGGAAATCCTGGGCCGAACCGATAATGAGCTAGGCAGATGAACGTTCGCGCACGAGATCCGAAGCAGGCGTGGGAGGAGGACTTCGCCGCCGCCCCGACGCGCGACGACGGCATCGAGACGTCGACCATCTCCGGCGTCCCGGTCGCGCCGCTGTACACGGCGGACGGCCGTCCGAAGCGTCCGGAGGAGTTCCCCGGACAGTTCCCATACACGCGCGGCATCCATCCGAGCGGATACCGCGGGCGGATGTGGACGATGCGCCAGTTCTCCGGGTTCGCGACCGCCGAGGAGACCAACCGCCGTTACAAGTACCTGCTCGCGAACGGCCAGACCGGCCTCTCGGTCGCGTTCGACATGCCGACCCTGATGGGCCAGGACTCCGACGCAGCGACGAGCCGGGGCGAGGTCGGACACTGCGGCGTCGCGATCGACTCGCTCGCCGACATGGAGCGGCTCTTCGACGGCATCCCGCTCGGCGAGATCACGACGTCGATGACGATCAACTCGCCCGCCGCGATCCTGCTCTGCATGTACATCGCGGTCGCGGAGAAGCAGGGCGTCCCGGCGGCGAAGCTCGGCGGCACGCTGCAGAACGACATCCTCAAAGAGTTCATCGCGCAGAAGGAGTTCATCTTTCCGCCGGCGCCCTCCATGCGGCTCGTGGTCGACTCGATCGAGTACTGCGCGCGTGAGGTGCCGAAGTGGAACACGATCTCGATCTCCGGGTATCACATCCGCGAGGCGGGATCGACCGCGGCGCAGGAGCTCGCGTTCACGCTCGCGGACGGCATGGCCTATGTCGACGCGTGCCTCGAGCGGGGGATGCACATCGACGACTTCGCGTCGCGCCTCTCGTTCTTCTTCGACGCCCACATCGACTTCTTCGAGGAGATCGCCAAGTTCCGCGCCGCGCGTCGCATCTGGGCGCGCTGGATGCGCGAGCACTACGGCGCGCAGCAGGAGCGCTCGTGGAAGTTGCGGTTCCACACTCAGACCGCCGGCGTGTCGCTCACGGCGCAGCAGCCCGAGTTGAATATCGCGCGCACCGCGATCGAGGCTCTCGCCGCGGTGCTCGGCGGCACCCAATCGCTGCACACCAACGCCATGGACGAGGTGCTCGCCCTCCCCACCGACAAGGCCGCGCGCATCGCGCTCCGCACCCAGCAGCTGCTCGCCTACGAGACCGGCGCGGCGAACACGATCGACCCGCTCGGCGGCAGCTACTTCGTCGAGGCGCTGACGGACGAGATGGAGCGGCAGGCCGAGGCCTACTTCAAGCGGATCGAGGAGATCGGCGGCGTCATCCCGGCGATCGAGGCCGGCTTCTTCCAGAAGGAGATCGCGGACGCCTCGTTCCGGTACCAGAAGGAGCTGGAGCAGAAGCGCCGGATCGTGGTGGGCGTGAACGAGTTCACGGTCGACGAGGAGGAACCGATCGAGATCCTCCGGATCGACCCGAAGCTCGAGGCCCAGCAGGCGGCCCGCCTCCGCGACGTGCGGCAGAAGCGCGACTCGGCGGCTTGCACGAACGCGCTGAACCGCCTGCGCAAGGCCGCCGCCGGCACGGACAACCTGATGCCGTACATCCTCGATGCCGTCAAGGCCTATGCGACGGAAGGGGAGATCATGCAGTCGCTGATCGAAGTCTTCGGCACCTACACCGAGACGGCGGTCGTCTGATGCCCACCGCCACCAAGCCCGTCCGCATCGTCGTCGCCAAGGTCGGGCTCGACGGCCACGACCGCGGGGTCAAGGTCGTCGCCCGCGCCCTGCGCGACGCGGGCTACGAGGTGATCTACACAGGGTTGCGCCAGACTCCGGAGATGGTGGTGGACGCGGCGCTGCAGGAGGACGCGCAGGTCATCGGGCTTTCGATCCACTCGGGTGCCCACATGACCCTGTTCCCCGCGGTCGTCGAGGAGCTGAAGCGCCGCAACGCCACCGACATCGTGGTGTTCGGCGGAGGCATCATCCCCGACGACGATATCGCCGCCCTGAAGCAGCAGGGGGTGGAGGAGATCTTCACGCCGGGCACGCCGCTCCAGGAGATAGTCGAGTGGCTGCGCCGGAGGTTTCCCGAGCCGTAGGCGGAAAGAGAAGAGCGGAGACCTGACGCGGCCTCCGCTCTCGAGCTCGCTCCCGCCTCAGCTCAGCCCTGGAGGACGACCGTCCCGGCGATCTTGTCCATCCAGCCCTGCTTGCGCTGGTCGAAGGCGACCCAGATGACGCCGACGAAGCACACCAGGATCGAGATGACCAGGCCGACGTAGCGCAGGATCGCCTTCCCGAAGCCGATCGGCTGCATGGTGTTGGCGTCCACGACCCGAAGCTTGAACACGCGCTGGCCGAGCGTGGCGCCCCAGTAGGTCCACAGGCCGCTGAAGTACCCGATGCCGATCACCAGCTGGAGCAGGCTCGCGAGGCCGGCGTTGCCACTGGTCGACGAGCTGCTCGGGTTCACTCCGAGGACCGCGTCGATGATGACTCCGACCACGCCGAGGATGATGCCGTCGATGATGTAGGCGATCAGGCGGATCCAGAATCCGCCGTAGTTGCCGGTGGGCGCGTACGGCGCCATCGGCTGGCCGGAATAGCCCATCTGCGGGGGCGGCGGGGGCGCGTAACCACCGCCGGGCGGCGGGGGCGGGGGAGGTGCATAACCGCCACCGGACGGCGGCGGCGGGGGCGGCGGGGGTTCGTTACCGCTGGGAGGAGGTGGGGGTGGGGGTGGGTTTTGCATGCCGGTGACCTCCTGGAAGCCGGTGGTGAGCGAGCTTGGCGTATCATAAGCGCGCCTCTCCAACCTGAGGCGTCCGCATGGCTCAACTTCAAGCTTCGCTTCGAAAACCCCTCGGCAAGCGCTCGCGCCGTCTCGTGCGCGAGGGCAAGCTGCCTGCTGTCGTCTACGGGCACAACACCGAGGCGACGCCGATCATGCTCGACAGGCTCGAGTTCCAGAAGGTGTTCGTGAAGTCGGGACGGACCCACCTGGTCGACCTTGCGATCGACGGCCGTACGGAGAAGGTGCTCGTGCGCGATATCCAGACCCATCCGCGTTTCATCGGCCCGATCCACGTCGACCTCTACCAGGTGAACCTGCAGGAGAAGATCGAGGTCGAGGTGCCGGTCCACCTGACCGGCGAATCGGCCGCCGTCAAGCGCGGCGACGGAGACATCCTCCAGCCGCTGCACGCACTCCGCGTGGAATGCCTTCCTTCCGATATCCCCGAGGCGTTCGAGCTGGACCTGACTCCGCTGGACGAGATCGAAGCCGAGCTGCGGGTCTCCGACGTCGCGGTGCCGAAGGGCGTGACCATCCTGAACGACGCGGAAGACCTCGTCGTCAAGATCGTGCCCAAGCGCGAGATGAAGGTGGAAGAGGAAGTCCCGACCGCCGAAGCCGCGGTTGCGGCCGAGGGCGAGGCCGCAGGCGAAGCGCAGGCCGCGGAGGAAGGCGCCGAGTCCGAGGAATGAGCCCGCTCGCCGGGGGCTCCTCGATCGTGCCACTCGACATTGGGTCGAACATCATCTGGGTCGCGGTCGGCCTGATCGTCCTGCTGGTGTTCCTGATCGGCTCGCGACTGGTCGCCCGCGTGGCCGCCGATCAGCTGGTCAAGCGGCACGTGCGGCCGGACACGGTCGTCATGACGCGGCGCGTGATCACGTTCCTGGTCATCGCTCTCGGCCTGATGGCGGCGCTCAGCCTGGCGGCCCAGAGCGCGAACGTCGCCCTCTTCGGCCTCGTGCTCGCCACCATCGTGGCCGCGCTCGGGGTGCAGGACCTGCTGCGCGACTACGTGTCCGGCTACTACGTGCTGCTCGAGCGGCACCTGCGGGTCGGAGACCGAATCACGCTCGACCTGTTCTCCGGGACGATCACCGAGGTGCGCCTCCGCGTGACGCTGCTCAAGACCGACGAGGGCAACGTCGTGGTCGTGCCGAACTCGGAGCTGTTCACCAAGCCGGTGATGATCCACACGCTGGCGCCGGACGAGGTCAGGCGAGAGCCGTCAGCGTGATCCTGTAGAGCGCCTCCAGGCGCTCACCTTCGAGCTCGCATTCCTCGGCGAGCAGCTGCCGCATCATCTCGGACGCGGATCCCGCGTGAATGCCGCTCGCGACCTGGGTCGCAAGGGACCGCAGGTGAAAGGTATGGTCCGGCTTCGTCGCCGCGCCGCCCAGGTCGACCTTCACCTGGTCGAGCTGCACATGCTCCGCCCATTTCTCGACCTCCGCCGCCCCGGTCTCGGGCGCGTCCGACAGGTGCAGGCAGTTCAGGCCGCCGAAGATTCCGTACCGCTCGCGCAGAGATCCCGGCCGCGACTTCGCGATCTGGGTCTCGCCGAGGTCATAGCGCATCACCCCGAGCGCCTGTGGTGTGGCGCTGATCCGGCCGACGACCACGGGAAGCGCGGACATGAAATCGACCAGCCAGGGAAAGAACGGCCGTCCCTGCAGGAAGTCGTAATGGCTTTCGATCAGCGACCGGGGCGGCTGGAACCAGTCCAGCGACTCGATCTTCCAGTCGCGTTCGCTCGCGAGCCAGCCCCAGATCCCGGAGCGGGCCGCGATGCGGTAGGCGGAGTCGGGCTTGAAGATCAGCAGCGCGTCGGCCATTGCGGAGGTAATCGTATTTGGGACGCCGCTTCGGGCGCCCGGCCCTACCTGCCCGGGGCCCGACGATCGCGCGGGTTCGGCGTGTAGACCTTGCGGTCGCGCAATTTCTCCGGCATGTGCGCCTGGTCTGCCACGCCGCCCTCGAAATCGTGGGCGTACCTGTAGTCGCGGCCGTAGCCCATCGATTTCATCGAGCCGGTCGGCGCGTTGCGGAGGTGGAGCGGCACGGGCTCGTTGCCGCTCTCCTCGATCAGGCCGCGGGCCGCCCCATAGGAGGTGAGCGCGGAATTCGACTTCGGCGCCAGCGCGAGGTAGAGCGCGGCCTCCGTGAGCGGGAGCACCGCCTCGGGCATGCCCACGAAATGAGCCGCCTGCTGCGCCGCGACGGCGACGCCGAGCGCCTGCGGGTCGGCCAGGCCGACGTCCTCCGCGGCCAGGATCACAAGGCGCCTGGCCACGAAGAGCGGGTCCTCGCCGGCTTCGAGCATGCGCGCCATCCAGTAGACGGCAGCGTCAGGGTCGCTGCCCCGGACGCTCTTGATCATTGCGGAGACGATGTCGTAGTGCTGGTCGCCAGCCCGGTCGTACAGCAGGTGCCGCTCCTGCATGGCCCGCTCGACGTGCTCGAGCGCCACCGGCTTCTCCCCCGCGAGCGCGACCGCCGCTTCGAGCCCATTGAGCGCCACGCGCGCATCGCCGCGCGACGCCTCGAGCAGAGCGTCCATCGCTCCCGGCTCGATGGTCGCGCCGAGCCTGGCTCCGGCCCGCTCGACCACCTGCTTCAGTTCGTCCCGCCCCAATTGCTCGAGCCGAAAGACTCGGCTGCGCGACAGCAGAGGCGAGATCACCTCGAAAGACGGGTTCTCCGTCGTCGCGCCGATCAGCGTGATGGTGCCGTCCTCGACGTGGGGGAGGATCGCGTCCTGCTGCGCCTTGTTGAAGCGGTGGATCTCGTCGACGAAGAGGACGGTGCGCAGGCCCGCGCGCCGGTGGACTTTGGCCTCGGCGACCACCTTACGCAGATCGGCGACCCCGGCGGTGACCGCCGAGAGGGACACCATGCGCGCTTTCGTCTCGGTCGCCAGCAGGCCCGCGAGCGTGGTCTTGCCGCTGCCCGGCGGCCCCCACAGCACGATGCTGGGAAGGTGGCCGCTTCGGGTCAGCTGCCGGAGGACCTCCACGACCTGCGTCTGGCCGACCATCTCGTCGAAGGTCCTGGGCCGCATCAGCGTGGCCAGGGGCGCGTTCGGCTGGGCCTCGGCCGCCATTGGAAAGAGCTCGCCCTGATCCATCCAGCTCAAATTCTGAACCGGGATCGGCCCGGGGGCCGGAAGCCTAGAATTGCCCGCCGTGGCCAACTGCTGGTACTGCAACTCGGACCTGGCTGAGACCGCACAGTACTGCCCGAGCTGTGGACACAGCCAGACGGACCGGACCTCGAGCCCGCTCTTCGGCGTGGTGGACCCGACGACGGGCATCTGGAACGCCAAGTTCGTCAGCGCGCTCGTGGGACAGGAGGCGAATCGAGCCGTCCGCTACCACCGGCCGCTCTCCCTCGTCGTGTGCGAGCTCGACCATGCCGAGCACATCCACAAGGAGCTCTCGGCGATCCAGATCGAGGGGCTTCTGCGCGAGCTGGCCGAGCGTCTCGGCCAGGCCATCCGGGACACCGACACCGTCGGCTTCCTGGACGCCGACGGACCCCCGCACTTCGCCATCGTGCTGCCGGAGACCGATGAGAGCGGCGCGGCCCTGGCCGCCGACAAGATTCGCCGCTCGATCGCGACGCACGACTTCTCCACGAGCGGCGCCTGGAAGCGGATCACCGTGAGCTGCGGATCGGCCACGATCGACGCCGGCTACCGGCCGCAGGACGAGGCCGGGGTTCTGAACCGCCGGGAGTACACGGGAAACCTCCTGCGCGAGGCGTACGAGGCGCTCGACGGCGGTCGTTCCGCCGGGACGAACCGCACGTCGGTCGGCATGTACCGACGCTGAACCGCTTCTTCCTGATCCGGCACGCCGACGTCGAAAACCCGCACCGGGTCCTGTACGGCCACCTCGACGGTTTTCAGCTCAGCGCGCTCGGCCGGGCTCAGTCCGCGGCGCTGGGGCGCGCGCTGGAGAACGAAGGCATCACCCGCATCGTGCACAGCCCGCTCGCACGGGCGGTCGAGACGGCAGGGCTGATCAACGAGAAGCTCGCCCGGCCCGCTGTGCTGGAGAGCGACCCGGCGCTCCGCGAGGCGGAGTTCAGCCGCTACCTCCAGGGCGTCCCGTACTGGCAGGTCCCGCTGCGCCGCCCGCTCTGGTTCGTGCACAAGGCGCGGCGCGGGATCGTGCCCGGCGACGAGACGATCGAGGAGATGGGCGAACGGGTCCTGGGCGTCGTGCGCCGGCAGGCGCATGAGCACCCGGGCGAGCCGATCGCCATCGTCAGCCACGCCGATCCCCTCAACGCCGCCTGGATCCTGCTCGACGGCCGGCCCCAGAACGAGGCGGAGATGCACCGCAGCGGGGTCGGCAAGGCGGGGATGCTGCGGCTCGAGATGGATGGGGAAACGCCGAAGATGTGGGAGTACGTGAAGCCGCCGCAAGTCGACAGCACCGCGTCCGCCGCGGCGTAGCGCTGTGGCCACCGCCACCACGGTGACCCGGTTCCCCGATGGTTTTCTCTGGGGGACCTCGAGCGCCGCGCACCAGGTCGAGGGGGACAACCGCAACTCCGACTGGTGGGACTGGGAGCAGCAGCCCGGGCATATCGCCAACGGAGACACGTCCGCCGTGGCGTGCGACCACTATCACCGCTACCGCGAAGACTTCGCGCTGCTCCGCCAGCTGAACCAGAACGCGCACCGGCTGTCCATCGAATGGGCCCGGATCGAACCCGCCGAGGGAGTCTTCGATTCGCGCCAGATCCGGCATTACCGCGACGTCCTGGGCGAGCTGCGCGAGCAGGGGATCACCCCGATGGTGACGCTCCACCACTTCACCAGCCCGCGCTGGTTCACCGCCCGCGGTGGATGGGCGGCATCGGGCTCGCCCCATGCGTTCCTGCCGTTCGTGCATCGGGTGGTCGACGACCTGGGCGACTTGATCTCGCTGTGGTGCACGATCAACGAGCCGAGCATCTATGCCGCAAACGGCTGGATCACGGGCGAGTTTCCGCCCGGCCGTCACACCGACCTGGTGGCTCAGTATCGGGTCACGCGCAACCTGCACCGCGCGCACGAGCTCGCGTACGCCGCGATCAAGCGGCGCTGGCCCGACTCTCCCACCGGGCTCTCGCATCACAAGTTCCTCTTCCTGCCCGCCTCGGAGAGCCGGCGCGACCGGTTCGCGGCCGCCGCGGCGCAGGCCGTCGTCGACCGCTGGCCGGCCGGAGCCGGACGCATGAGCAAGATCGTCGAGGCGCCGGCAGACTACATCGGGATCGCCCATTACTGGGGGCAGATGGCGGCGTTCGATCTTCGCCGCCCGCAGGACCAGCTCATCCGCCGGTTCAACCCGCCGGGCCTGCCGGAGACGGAGATGGGCTTCGGCTCGGACGCGCGGTGGATGCGGTCCGTGCTGAACGAGCTGCGCGAATCCGGCAAGCCGGTCTACATCACGGAGAACGGGATCGCGACCCAGGACGATGCGCGGCGCGAGGCATATCTCACCGACGTGCTGGGCTCCGTCAGCGAGGCGATCGCGGACGGAGTGGACGTGCGCGGCTACTTTCACTGGACCAACCTGGACAACTTCGAATGGGCGCGGGGCTACACCGCCCACTTCGGGCTCATCGCCGTCGACCGCAAGACGCTCGAGCGGACGGTGAAGCCCAGCGGCCGGCTTTACGGCCGGATCGCCGCGGCGAACGCCCTTCCCTCGACTCACTAGACTCCGGTTGATGACGCCTCGCTCCCTGGCGCTGGGCGCCGCGGCCGTGGCGGCCGGTTCGCTCCTGGTCGCCTCTCTCATGTGGGGCCTGCAGCACGCCGCGGTCGCCAACCCCGCCGTCCTCGGCGGCGTCGCGCCGCGACTTGCGATTCGGACCCCGGCCGGCGACCAGGTGCGGGTGTGGGAGCTGCGCGGAAAGCCGGTGGTCCTGAACTTCTGGGCCTCCTGGTGCGGCCCCTGCGTCGAGGAGGGGTCGGTGCTCGCGGACTCCGCCGTGGGGAGCCCCGGAATCGCGTTCGTGGGGGCGGACAATCGCGATTCGGCGTCCGGCTTCGAACAGTTCGAGCGGAGCCATCCCCATCCCTATCCGGCCGGCCCGATCGTCACCGGCTCGTACCAGTCGTACGGGGTCGCGGGCCTGCCGGAGACGTTCTTCATCAATTCCGACGGCATGGTGGTCGCTTCGTTCACCGGGCCGCTCGACCGGGGGACCCTGGCGCGCTACCTGAGGCTCATCTCCGGATGAGCGGCCTCGTCCGATGGGCGCTCCCCGGCGCAGCCGTCGCGGCTTGCGTCGGGTACCTCATCTACGCGGCGTCCGCGGGCGCGACGCCCTACTACCTCACCGTCTCGCAGCTCCGCTCCAGCCCGCACTCGGGCGACGTGCGGGTCGCCGGCGTGGTCCAGGACGACGTGAGGCGGAGCGCCGGCGGGCTCCAGGTGACGTTCACGGAGAAGGACTCGACCGCCGCGATGCCCGTCGAGTACACGGGCACGCTGCCCGATATCTTCCGGCCCGGCATCACGGTGGTGGCGGAAGGGACCCTCGGCACGGACGGCGTGTTCCACGCCCGGACGCTGCTGGCGAAGTGCCCTTCGCGCTTCTCCACGCAGCCCTATACCTCGTGATCCTCGGATTCCTCGGGGCCGGCGCCCTGCTGGCCGGCCTGGTCATGGGCGGCTTCTCGGCCGTCATGTCCTTCTGGGCGGGGATACGCGAGAACGCCGCCCTGGTCCAGGTCGGGCGGCGAGCCTTCTACGCGGCCGCGCTGATGACGCTCGCCGCGTCCGTGATCCTCGAAGCCGCCCTGTTGACCCACGACTTCGCGCTCGCGTACGTGACCGAGCACGCCGACCTTGGGACGCCGGCGGCGCTGCTGGCCGCGGGCTTTTACGGCGGCCAGGAGGGCTCGCTCCTCTACTGGAGCCTGATCCTGGGGCTGCTGGGAAGCGCCGCCCTCGCCGCGGGCCGCGGCCTGGGCCTGCGCGTCGCGGCCTACGCCGCGGGCATGCTGGCCTCAATCCTCACCTTCTTCCTCCTCGTGCTGGCGGTCGTCGCGAGCCCGTTCGACCTGCTGGCCGTGGTGCCGCCGGACGGGTTGGGCCTCAATCCCGTGCTACGCGACGGCGGCATGCTGATCCATCCGCCGGTGGTGCTGGCCGGCTTCGCGTCGTTCGCGATCCCGTTCAGCTTCGCCTGTGCCGCGCTCCTGGCGGGCCGCCAGGATGGCGCGTGGGTCGCGTACACCCGGCGATTCGCGCTTTTGGCGTGGACGCTCCAGACCGCGGGCCTGCTGCTCGGGATGTGGTGGGCCTACCACGTGCTGGGATGGGGCGGCTACTGGGGCTGGGACCCGGTGGAGAACGTGGCCCTCATGCCCTGGCTGGCGACGACCGCCTACCTGCACTCGTCCCAGATGCAGGCGCGGCGCGGCCGGCTCGCCGTCTGGAACCACAGCCTCGTGATCGTGGCGTTCCTGCTCGTGGTGTTCGGCACCTTCGTCGTCAGGAGCGGCATCGTCCCGTCGGTGCACACGTTCGCGGTCAGCGCGATCGGACCCTGGTTCCTCGGCTTCTTCGCCGCATGCATGGTCTTCTCGATCGCGCTCCTGGCCGTCAGGGGCGGCAGGCAGGCGTCCGTCGCGCCCCGCCCCGCGGAACCGGTCTCGCGCGAGGGCGCGTTCGTGGCGCAGAACGTGATCCTCCTGGCGGTGATCGCGGTCGTGATGTGGGGGACGGTCCTGCCCCTGGTCTCCGGAATGCTCGGCGCGGAGCGCGTCGCGGACGCTCCTTACTACGAGCGCGCGGCATCGCCGCTCTTCGCGGTCCTGCTCGCCCTGCTCGCCGCGGGGCCGCTGCTTCCCTGGCGCCGCCTGAGCCCTCCGGCCGTGCGAGCGCTGCGCGGGCCCGCGGCGGCCGGGGGATTCGCCTTCCTGGCGCTCCTCGTGCTCGGGGCGCGGCAGCTGCCGGCCCTGATCGGCCTGCCGCTGGCCGCCGCCGCGGCCACGACGGCCGCCGGCCCGGTCCTCCGAGCGCTCGCGCGGAAGCGGCCGCGGACGATCCTCCGGCAGCGCCGGCGCTACGGCGCCTACCTCGCGCACCTCGGCCTGGTCGTCGCCGCGACCGGCATCGCCGCCTCGCACCTCTGGCAGCAGGAGAGGGACGTCACGCTCACCCCCGGCCAGTCGGTGGCGGTGGCGGGCCACACGCTCGTCTACCAGGGCTCGGAGCAGCGCACGCTGGCCGACCACACCGAGGTCTTCGCCGCGATGAGGTTCGGGGACCAGACGCTCGAGCCCTCGCGCGGGACCTACGCCGGCCTCGGAGGCCAGGCGCTCACGCACGTCGCCATCACGACGACGCCGCTGGACGACGTCTACGTCGTGCTCGCCGGCACCGGCTCCGATGGATCGGCGTCGTTTCGAGTCTTCGTCAACCCGCTGGTCAGCTGGATCTGGGCAGGCGGCGCGGTGATCATCCTGGGCGTCGTGCTCGGCAGCACGGGCGAGCGCGCGACGGTGCCGGAATTGGCAAGGCGCCGGGTTCCGATTACCCTCCCCGTGTAAGGGATGGCGATCATCGTCGCGACGCTGCTGATCTTCCTCGCCGGCCCTTTCGTGCTGTGGCCGCTGATCAAGACACCGCCCGAGACGCCGCCCGGCTCGATGCAGAGCGGCGCCGGCATGCCGAGCCATGAGCTTCGTAGTCGCTGAAGGGATCACGCACCGGTTCAGCGCCGAGTTGGCGCTCGACGGAGTGGACCTCGTCCTCGACGCCGGCGAGCACGTCGCGGTGCTGGGTGACAACGGCGCCGGCAAGACGACCCTCCTCCGCATTCTCGCGACCGCGCTTCACCCGACGCTCGGCACCCTTCACATCGGGGGTCTCGACGCGTTGCACGAGCGGCGCCGCCTGCGTCCCCACATCGGCTACGTGCCGCACTCGCTCGGGCTCTATCCCGCCCTGTCGGCGGCCGAGAACCTGCAGTTCTTCTGCGACCTTTATGGCATCGCCCACGCGCGCGCTTTCGAGGTGCTGGCCATGGTCGGCCTCCGCGGCGCGGGCGACAAGGCGGCGAGCGACCTCTCGCGGGGCATGCAGCAGCGGCTCGCGGTCGCGCGGGCGATGCTGCACGAGCCGCGCCTGCTCATCCTCGACGAGCCGGATGCAAGCCTCGGCGCCGACGCCGCCGAGCTGCTGGACGCCGTGATGAAGGGACGGACCGTGGTGCTGGCGACGCACGATCAGGCGCTCGCCAATCGCCTGTGCGCGCGCTCGCTCGCGCTGCGCCGGGGGCGGTCGGCCCGCGCCTCCACCCGGCTGCGGATCGTCCAGTGAGCGCGGTTCGCATCGCTCTGGCCGTGGCGCGCAAGGACCTTCGCTCCGAGTGGCGGACGCGCGAGGTCGTGCCGGCGCTCGCGCAGTTCATCGTGCTGGCGCTGGTCATCGCGAACTTCGGGTTCCAAATCGACACGCGCAACGCGAGCTCAATTGCGCCCGGCGTGCTGTGGCTCGCCCTGGTCTTCGCCGGCCTCGTCGCCTTCGGGCGGGCCTTCGCCTCCGAGCGTGAGCAGGCTTCGCTCCAGGCGATGGTGATGACGGGCGCCTCGCCGGTGGCCCTGTTCGCCGGCAAGGCGCTCGCCGCGAGCCTTCTCCTCGTCCTGTGCGAGGCCGTACTCCTGCCCGCGCTGGCGATCTTCTTCGGCACGCCGATCACGTTTGAGGTCGCGGCCGCAGTCCTGCTGGCCACGGTCGGGATGGCCGCGCTCGGTTGCCTCTTCGCCGCGCTGGTGGCGCGCGTCCGGGCCAGAGAGCTGCTGCTTCCGCTGCTCACACTTCCCCTCTGGATCCCGTTCATCGTCGCGGGCGGTGAGGCGGTCCAGGCGGCGATCGGGCTGCCCGGCAGATACGGGCAGGCCGTGGGCCTGCTGATCGACTTCGACATACTCTTCCTCGTGCTCACCTCGCTCGCGGCTCGCTTCGTGCTCGATGACTAGGTACGAGCGGGCGGCGCTCGCGGCCGTCGGGCTGATGCTGCTCGCGGGGGCGGCGATCTTCCTGTACGCGCCGACCGACTGGCTCCAGGGGCCTGTGCAGCGCATCTTCTACCTGCACGTCAGCACCGCGATCGCGGCTTACGGCTGCTTTGCCGTCGTGCTCGTGGGCGGCATCGTCTATCTCCGCAACGGCAGCCTCGCGGCCGACCGCTGGGCGCGCGCGGGAGCTCTCGTCGGCGTGGTGTTCACGACCGTGACGCTGGTTATGGGCATGCTGTGGGCGAGGAAGGTCTGGGGCGCCTTCTGGGTGTGGGACGCGCGCCTGACCTCGACGCTCGTGCTCTGGATCATCTACGCCGGCTATCTCCTCGTCCGCCGGCTGGCCGACCCGGGGCGGCAGGCGGCGCGCCTGGCCGCGGTCGTCGGGATCTTCGGCTTCGTCGACGTCCCGATCGTCCACTTCAGCGTGACCTGGTGGGCGACGCAGCATCCTGGCCCGGTGATCGTCAACGACGCGCTGCCGGCCGAGATGCTGGCCACGTTCTTCCTCACGATGGCCTGCACGCTGGTCCTGGCCGGCGTGATGATCGCGATCCGCTACCGCATCGAGACGCTGCTGGACGAGCGGCAGAACATCGTTGAGACGGCCCTGGTGAGGACGGCGCGCGAGCCGGAGCCGGCTCCGTGATCTACCTCGTCCTCGCTTACGCCTTCGCGGCCGCCGTGCTCGCCGGCTACCTCGGCTGGTCGCTGCGCAAGCTCCGGGAGCTGGAACGGCCCGAGCGGTAATCGTCGGCGCCGGCCCGGCCGGCGATGCCGTGGCGGCGGGGCTGCGCGACGGCGGCTTTCAGGGCGAGATCACGCTGATCGGCGCCGAACCCGAGCGGCCGTACGAGAGGCCGCACCTCTCCAAGGGCTTCCTGCTGGGCGCTGTGCCGCGAGCGAGGCTCCAACTGCGGCCCGCGTCGCAGTACCGGGAGCTGGGAGTGGAGCTGCGCCTGGGTGAAAGGGTCGTCGAACTCGGCCTGGACGCCCGGGCCGTCAAGACGGACGGCGGCGGCCTGCTGTCCTGGGATGTGCTTTGCGTGGCCACCGGCTCTTCTCCGGTGACTCTCAGCGGCTTTGAGCACGCGCTCTACCTGCGCGACCTGCGCCAGGCGGAGTCGCTGCTGCGGGTCGTGCGCAGCGCGCAGCCGCTCCGCATCCTGGGCGCCGGTTTCATCGGCTGTGAGGTCGCGGCGGCGGCGGTGCGTCCAGGCCGCGAGGTGCACGTGTACGAATCGGAGGCTCAACCGCTGCTGCGCGTGCTCGGCCCCGAGCTGGGCGCCTACCTGGCCGAGGTTCACCGTTCGCACGGTGTGGACCTGAACCTGGAAGTCTCGACGCGGGAGGCCGACCTGGTCGCGGCCGGCTCGCGCCCGAACGAGATGGCCGGGCTGGAGGCTGATCGCGGGATCGTCGTCGACGAGTTCGGCCGCACCTCCGCACCAGGCGTCTTCGCCGCCGGCGACGTCACGCGGTTCTTTCATCCCCTGTTTCAGAGGCGCATCCGCGTGGAGCACTTCCAGACCGCGCAGCGGCAGGGGTTTGCCGTGGGACGCACCATGGCGGGGATGGCGACTCCGTACGAGGAGATCCCCTGGTTCTGGTCCGACCAGTACGACCTGAATCTGCAGTACGCCGGAGGCGGCCTGCCCTGGGACGAGATCGTCCTGCGTGGGACCCTTGATCGGCCGCCCTTCTCCGTCTTCTACCGCGCGGGCGGGGTGGTGGTCGGCGTCGCGGGCGTCAACGACCACCACACCGTCGCCCGGGCGCGCCACGCGATGCAGCGCGGGGCCCGGCTCACTCGGGAGCAGCTGGAAGATCCGGCGTTCGACCTTCGACGGGCTGGGCGAGCGCCCGCCTGAGCTTCGGGGCCAGGCCGAACACGATCCGCTCGGTCAAGCCCCACACCACGCTCTCCTCGTGCGCGAGATAGCGGAAGCGCCAATGATCGTCGCTCTCGCGCCAGGCCGTGTCGTCGAGGAGCGTGTCGAGGGGTATGGCGAGGATGCCCTCGAGCTCGCCCGGATCGTGCACGAACGAATCGACCGGATCGGGCAGGTGGGCGACGAACGGAACGACCGAGAAGTTGGACACCGCGGCGAAGATCGGGTCGCCGGCTCCGAGCGGCACGAGCCTGCCCACCGGGACGCCGATCTCCTCGGCGACCTCCCGCTGCGCCGCGTCCCAGGCCCGCTCGCCGGACACGAGGCGTCCGCCGGGCAGCGCCACCTGTCCGGGGTGATCGCGCAGGTCGGCCCGGCGCCTGACGAACGGAACCATCCATCGTTCAGCCTGGCGGTAGAGGATGAAGGCGACGGCCGCCGGTCGGGCGCCCTTGCGGAACTCGCCCCACCCCTCGACCGGGTGGAGCTCGCGCCGGAGCCGGCCGGGCAGGTCACTCATGGGGCCCCCGGCAGCAGGTAAGCTGGAAAAAGTAGCCCCCATGATCGATCGAACATCGAGCCGCATCGAACAGCAAGAGTTGATGGTCCGCCGGCGCAACCGGCGCCGTTACGCGTTCCACCGCCTGCTCCAGGCCAGCGACCGGCTGCTCTGGCGGCTCGAGGAGATGAATCGCGACGGAGTGAGGGCCGTCCCGCCCCGCGTCAGGGCGGAGCTGCGCGACCTGGCGGGTTCGCTGCCGCCGCAGGTCGGCGACCCGCTGCGCGACGACGGGCGGGTGCAGGACACACTGGACAGCCTATTCGACGTCCAGGAGCGGCTCTTCCGGTGGCGCTATCCGAGCTGGGAGGACTGGGACCCGGACGAGGAGCTGGGCGAGGCCGCGTCCTAGTCTGAAAGGCGCACGAGATGTCGCGACAGTCGCGGCCCATCCTCGGCGCGTCTTCCGAGCACCATAGACCAGCTCGGAGGGTGGTCGGCCAGGGGCCTGCATTGCACGCCTCTTGCGCCAAACGAGCCAAATCCCGCGCGAATTGCGCGCGTTTGGCGCCGAACGCGCCGAACGCGCCGAAATCGCCTACAGATCTGGTGAGCCGTTCATCCTGGCCGCCGCCTCCGCTCAGCCGAGTACTGCTCAGGCGCCGCCCGCGGTGACGACCATGTCCGTGATGAACCCGGCCGCCAGGCCGAGCAGGACGCCGGCGTAGATCAGCTCCTTGCGGCCGGCCCTGTGGGCCACGCCCAGCAGCTGGATCACCACGTAGAGGATCGAGCCGGCGGCCAGGGTGAGGAACAGCATGCTCACCACCGGGGAGGTGAACTGGCGGCCGACGGCGGTGCCGATGAAGGTGGGTCCGCCGCCGATCGCGCCCATCAGGAGGAGGAAGCCCCACGACGGGTGGTCTCCGGACGCCGCGAGCGGGGCGCAGATCCCGAAGCCCTCGGTCGCGTTGTGGAGCGCGAAGCCGATCACGAGCAGCGTCGCTAGGCTGATGGCGCCGGCGGCGGCGCTGCCTCCGATCGCCAGGCCCTCGCCGAAGTTGTGGAGGCCGATCCCGACGGCGATCAGCAGGGCGAGGCGGCGAGCGGGAGACCACGACGCGATCCCGGCGCGGCGCGCGGCGAGCTCACCGCCGCCCATGCCGCCCGGCCCGAAGCTGCCCGTGATGGCCCGGCCCCTGGTCGACATCCACCGCTCGTACAGCACCAGCATCCCCAGGCCGATCGTGATCCCGGCGATGAAGAGGACGGCGTAACCGAGGACCTGGCCCACGTTCCCCGCGCCGCCGTGGAAGGCGGAAAGGGCGCCGTCGAGGGGCTCGAAGGCGTGGGTCAGGACGTCCCAGATCAGGAACAGTAGGATTCCCACCGTCAGAGCGTTCAGGAGCTGCCTGGCGCCAGGCGGGAGCGAGCGGACGCGACCGACCGGCAGGCCGATCAAGATCGTTCCGCCGGCGATCAACCCGAGGGCCAGTGTCTGAAGCTCGCTCACCGGCCACAATCTCCTCTACGGATGTAAGAGAAACCCCCGTATTTTCTCAACGGATTAGTCAACATAAAAGATGCAGTTAGACCAGTCTAACGAGCCCGGCGGGCAGGTTTCAGAGGTGGTCTCGCGCTACCTCGAGGCCATGTACTACATGTGGTCCGAGCATGAGCCGCTGCGCAGCTCCCGGCTCGCCGAGTGGCTGGGCGTGAGCCGCCCGACCGTCACCGTCGCCCTGCGCCGCATGACCCGTGACGGCCTCGTCCTGATATCCGGCCACAAGGAGATCGAGCTCACGCCCGCGGGAATGCGGGCCGCCGAGGCGATCGTGCGCCGGCACAGGATCATGGAGCGCTGGCTGACCGATGGCCTCGGCCTGGACTGGGTGACGGCCGACGCGGAGGCGGCGCGGCTCGAGCATGCCGTCTCCGACGTGGTCGAGCAGCGGGTGTACGAGGCGCTGGGCCGGCCGTCCGCGTGCCCGCACGGCAACCCGATCCCCGGCCACTCCGAAGCCGAACATGACGAGGTGAGGTTGTCCACCCTGCGGGAGGGCGTTCGGGCGCGGATCACGCGTGTCTCCGAGGTGGCGGAGCGAGAGGCGCCCGCGCTGCTGGCGTACCTGGCCCAGCGCGACTTGACGCCGGGCCGGGAGGTGGTGGTGGCCGAGGTGGACGGGGTGGGGAGGACCGTGCGAGTCAGGGTCGCCGAACGGGACGTCACGATGAGCCGGGAAACCGCTTCGAAGCTCTGGGCGGTCGAGGCTCGGTGAACCTCTAAGCCGCCTTCGCCTCGGGCTGGGGCTCCGGCTGCGGCTGGGCGCAGAACGCGCACCGCCTGGCGCCGGCCGGGATCTCGCTCAGGCACTCCGTGCACTTCTTCGTCGTCGGATCCGGCGTTTCGCGGTGCCGGTAGAACTCCACCAGGCGGTTGAACGGGGTGACCACCAGGAAATAGACGATCGCCGCGGTGATGAGGAAATACACCACCCGGTCGATGAACTGGTACAGGGGAAACGTGACGCCGTTGAGCATCAGCGACATCCCGTGCGCCACGTCACCCTTGCCGGCGAAGACGGCGATCAGCGGCGTGATGAACGCGCTCGCGAAGGCGGAGACGACCGTCCCGAACGCCGTTCCGATCACGACTCCGACCGCGAGGTCGACGACGTTGCCCCGCAGCAAAAAGGTCCTGAAGCCCTTGAGCATGCGTCCTCCTTTCCACGCCGAGCGTCCGCTCAGCTCAGTGTGAAAACGGGGGATCGGGCGAGTTTTACGCGGACTGAGGTGCCGTGCAGAAAGCGCAGCGCCGGGCGCCGATCGGGATCTCGCTCAAGCACTCGGTGCACTTGGTGGTCGTCGGGTCCGCCGGCGGCTCCTTGCGCGAGCGCGCGATCAGCGTGTTGATCGGCAGGACGACGAAGAAATAGATCACGGCGGCGATGACCACAAAGGCGATCAGCGCGTCGATGAAATCGCCGTACAGGAACTTGCTGTTGTTGACGGTGAAGTACAGCGCGCTGAAGTCCGGCTTCCCACCGAGGGCCGCGATCAGCGGCGTCACGAGGTCCTTGACGAACGCGGTCACCACGGCGCCGAAGGCCACGCCGATCACGACCGCGACCGCCAGCTCGACCACATTTCCCCTGAGCAAGAAGGTCTTGAAGCCTTTCATCTCACTTCCTCCGAAACCGCAAGCGCGACTTTGCCGAACTGTTCCGCCTCATCCAGTCGCTCGAGGGCGGACTGCACCTCCTCCAGCCGATACACGCTGTCCACGACAGGCCGGAGTCCGTCGTTCAGGGCGTCCAGCACCGCTTCGAACTCGCCGGCGTTGCCCATCGTCGAGCCGAGCAGGTCCAGCTGGCCGAAAAAGAGGCGCGGCATCATGATCTCAGCTTTCACGCCCGACGTCGCGCCGCACGTGACGATGCGCCCGCCGGCCCGCACCGACCGCATGGACTCGCTCAGCGTCGCGGGTCCGACGTGCTCGAAGACCACGTCGACTCCGCCGGTCCGCTCGCGCACCGCCTTGCTGAAGTCCGCCGACTCGAAGACCTCCTCCGCGCCAAGCTCGAGCGCGCGCTTGCGCTTCGCGTCCGAGCGGCTGGTGGCGAAGACGTGCGCGCCGAGGCGCCGGGCGATCCGGATCGCGGCCACCGCGACGCCGGCGCCCGCGCCCACGACCAGCACCTTCTCGCCCGAGCGGAGCCGAGCGCGGGTGGTGAGCATCCGCCAGGCGGTCAGGAAGGTGAGGGGAAACGCCGCCGCCTCCGTCCAGGTGAGGCCCTTGGGCTTGGGGTACAGGTTGCGGGCGTCGATCTGCAGCAGCTCGCACGCGGTGCCGTCCGTGTGCTCGCCGAGGATGCCGAACTTCGCGCACAGCACCTGCTGGCCGGCCCGGCAGAACTCACACTCCCAGCAGCACACGACGGGATAGACGACCACCTCGTCGCCGGGTTTCCAGCGCGGGTCGCCCGAGCGCTCGACCACGCCGGCGCCGTCCGCCCCGATCACCCGCGGCGGCTGCACCCGCTGGGCGCCGTGGGCGAGCCAGAGGTCGAGGTGGTTGATCGACGCGGCGCGGATCGCCACGGCAACCGAGCCCGCTTCCGGCTCGGTGCGTGGCCGCTCGCTGATGCGGACGCCCGCGGGACCCTCTGGCGCTTCGTACACCGCCGCCCGGCCCTGGCTGTAAACCGTCGCTCCAACCGCGGGGGAGCCGGTCATTTGCGAAACTTAACCGAAATCGGGGCGGGTCGTATGGAGCGGAAACCTACCGTGAGCCACCGGCGTTTCAAGGCCATGCGGGTTGCTTCTCTGATTCTCTGCCTCGGTGTTTTTGTATTCTCCGCCGTCCCGGCGCAGGCGGCGTCCGCGCTGCCGCCCGGACACAAGGCGGTCAAGTACTCGCGCTGGGCCTACCCGAGCCAGACCTCGTACGGCCCGCTCGAGAACGGCCTCGGCAGCACCGGGATGGCGCCGGCCTCGGGCGCGTTCCTGACCCTGCCCTTCATGGGCCCGCACTACATCACCTCGATCTTCGATCACTGCTACCCCGACTATCAGCCGCGCGACCAGATCTGTCGCTACGACGGCACGGTCGCCTCGGCCCGGGTCGGCGGACCGGACCCGACGTTCAGCGCCGGTTTCGCCCAGACGCCGGGCGGCCACGACTATCTCTACTACGCCGGGCACGACGGATACGACTACGGCCTCTTCTACGAGCCGGTGGCCGCCGCCGCGCCGGGGCGCGTGGTCCTCGCCAACTGGCTGGTTCCGGGCTGCCACACCTGCCTGTCCGGGCAGACGGTGGAGATCGACCACGGCAACGGCCTGATGACGTTCTACGGCCACCTGTCCCACATCTGGGTGGACAAGGGGCAGTACGTCTCGCGTGGCCAGGTCATCGGCATCTCGGGCATGACCGGCACGGCGACCGGCCCGCACCTTCACTTCGGCGTCTACTACATGAACGGACGCGGCCCCGTCGATCCGTATGGCTGGAGCGGCTCCTACGCAGACCCTTATACCAGGGACCAGGGCGACCTGTGGCTGGGCGGCAGCCCGCGCTTCGCCGGCATCGACATGCCCAGGGTCACGATCAAGGCGACCCGGGACCCGAGCAACGAGAAGGCGGTCGACGTCTCGTGGTCCAGCCCGGGCGACGGCACGGTGTTCACGGTCTCCTACGTGACGCCCGATGGGGTGATGCACGGCTGGACGGGCTCACGTGGCAGCGGGCACGCCACCTTCACCGGCACGCGCGGCCAGCGCTACTGGTTCTGGGCCTCCGTCAAGACGAGCCTGGGCTGGAGCGCCGGCGCCGGCTCGGACACGGCTGTCATCCCCCGCACGACGGCAGGACCGACAGAGAACTAGATAGCCTTAGGCGATCGTGATCGCCGACGCCCTCAAGGGCAAGACCATCCTGGTCACGGGCAGCACGGGCTTTCTTGGCAAATCGATCGTCGAGAAGACGCTGCGCGCCATCCCAGAGATCGGACGGATCAACCTGGCGATCCGCTCCAGCGCCCGCCGTCCCGCGAGCGAGCGGCTCGAGCGTGAAGTCCTTTCGAGCCCGGCGTTCAAGCGCCTGAAGGAAGAGCTCGGCGAAGCGGCTTTCGGGGACCTGGTCCGCGCGAAGCTGGCCGTGGTCGAGATCGACCTCGGCCGCGACGGGCTTGGGCTCAGCGACGAGTCTCGCGCGCGCCTGCGCGCCTGCGATGTCGTGATCCACTCCGCCGCCGCGGTCGAGTTCGACAACCCGGCGGATCTCTCGGCCCAGACGAACCTGCTGGGCGCGGCCCGCCTGGTGGAGACTCTGGCCGCGAGCGGCGCCAGGCCCCACCTGGTCCACATCTCGACCGCGTACGTGGGCGGGATGCTACGCGGGCTCGTGCGCGAGGAGCCGCCGCTGGACCCCGGCCTGAACTGGCGGCACGAGGCGCAGGTGCTGACGAGCTTGCGGGGCGCCGTCGAGGAGGAGTCGCGCCGGCCCGAGGTGCTGGAGCGCCTGGGGCGCGAGGCGCGCTCGCGCATGGGGCCGGCCGGAACGCCGGCGGTCGCACGGGCGACCGAGCGCCTGCGCGAGCGCTGGGTCAAGGACAGGCTGGTCGAGCGCGGTCGGGTCCACGCCAACGCGATGGGCTTCACCGACATCTACTCGTTCACCAAGGCCATGGCCGAGCACGCGGTGGTCGAGCTGCACGGCGATGTGCCGCTGTCCATCGTCCGGCCGTCGATCATCGAAAGCGCGCTCCAGGAGCCTTTCCCCGGCTGGCTCGAGGGATTCCGGATGGCGGAGCCGCTCATCCTCGCGTTCGGCCGGGGCGTGCTGCGCGACTTCTCCGGGCTGCCGGACTCGCTGCTCGACATCATCCCGGCCGACTACGTGGTCAACACCGTCCTCGCGGTCGCGGCCAATCCTCCGCCGGACAGCGAGCCCCGCGTGTACCACGCGGCGTCGGGCACGCGGAACCCGCTGCGCTTCCGGCAGGTCGCGGACGAGGCCACGCGCTACTTCACGAGGCACCCGCTGCGCGACCGCTACGGCCAGGCCATCGGCACGCCGTCGTGGACGTACCCGACCCGCTCGGAGCTGGCCACGCGGGCGCGAGGGGCCCTGCGCGCGGTCGAAGCGGCGCAGTGGGTGGTGGAGCGGCTGCCGCTCGGCGCGCCGGTATCGCAGCTCTCGGACGACCTGAACGCCGAACGGGAGCGGCTGGAGCGCGGGCTCAACCTCATCCAGCTCTACGGCGTCTACACGGAGGTCGACTGCATCTTCGACACCCGCCATGTGACGGAGCTGTGGAATCGCATCCCGGCCGAGGAGCAGAAGACGTTCCCCTTTGACCCGGCGCTGTACGACTGGGAGCACTACTTCCAGGAAGTCCACTTCCCGACGGTGGTGCGCATGTCGCGGGCGGAGACGGTGGCGCGCAAGGGCAAGCAGCCGACGGGCAGCACCGCGGCGAGGCCCGAATCGAGCTCCGTGCGCGCGACCATCGAGCGGCGGGCCGGTCGGGCGGACGTGCTGGCCGTGTTCGACGTCGACGGCACCCTCGTCGAGACGAACGTCGTCGAATACTTCCTGTGGATGCGCCTGCGCGCGCAGCCGCTGGAAGAGTGGCCGTCGTTCATGGCGCGCATGCTCCGCCAGGCGCCGCGCTGGCTGTACCTCGAGCGGCGGTCTCGCGCCGAGTTCCAGCGCAGCTTCTACCGCGAATACGACGGGCTGGACCTCGACGTGATGAAGCGCCTGGGACGAGAGGCGCTCGACGCGGTGACGCTGCGGCGCATGTACCCGGAGGGCATGCGGCGGATTCGCGAGCACAAGCGGGCGGGCCATCGTGTCCTGCTCCTCACGGGCGCGCTCGACGTCGTGGTGGAGCCGCTCGCGGAGCTGCTCGACGTGGAGGTGGACTGCGCGCACCTGCTCGTGAAGGACGGGACGCTCACGGGCGACCTGCAGTCGCCGCCGCCGGCCGGGGAGGCGCGCGGCGCCCTGCTCGAGGAGTACGCGGCACGCAACGGCATCGCGCTGTCGGAGAGCTTCGCCTACGCCGACTCGCTGTCCGACCTGCCCATGCTCGAGCTCGTCGGCACGCCCGTCGTGGTCAACCCGGATCCGCGCCTGTCACAGCTCGCGGGGCAGCGCGGGTGGCGGATCGAGCGGTGGCGCATGGCGCCGGGCAACTGGCGGCTGCCGATGCCGGATCCCCGCTCGCCCGAGTACCTGGAGGCGGTGAGACGCTAGCCGTCCAGTACGTCCGCTCGATCCCGGCCTTCGCCGTCGTGAAGGCGGCCGGCGGGCGCCCAGACGTCGCCACGAGCGCGCTATCCATGCTCAAGCTCGGCGACGTGCCCGAGCCGGAGCTCCCGGCGCCCGGCTGGCTCCGCGTGCGCCCCAGCGTCAGCGGCGTCTGCGGTTCCGACCTGGCGGCGATCAGCGGCCACATCTCGCTCTACCTCGACCCCCTCACCAGCTACCCCTTCGTGCCCGGCCACGAGATCGCGGGCGTGCTGGACGACGGGACGCGCGTCGTCCTCGAGCCCGCCCTGGGCTGCGTCGTGCGCGGGATCGACCCGCCGTGCCCGCGGTGCGCCGAAGGACGCCCTGGCCTCTGCTACAACGTGACGGAGGGCCCGATCGAAGTGGGGCTGCAAACGGGGTACTGCGCGGACACCGGCGGCGGATGGGGAGAGGTCGTGGTCGCCCATCCGAGCCAGGTTCACGAGGTGCCGGAGGCGCTGACCGACGAGGCGGCCGTGCTGATCGAGCCGTTCGCGTGCTGCGTGCACGCCGCTCTACGCGGCGGCGCGACGAAGGACGATATCGTCGTCGTCTCCGGCGCGGGCACGATCGGGCTGCTCACCGTTGCCGCCGTGCGGCTCTTCACGCCGCCGAAGCGGCTCATCGCGGTCGCCAAGCATCCGACCCAGCGCGACCTGGCCCGCAAGCTCGGCGCGGACCAGGTGATCGCGCCGGACGACGTTTTCCAGCGCATCCGATTCGCCACCGCCGCGCGCCGCCTCGACGGGTTGATAAACCGCTCCCTGCTGCTCGGCGGCGCCGATATCACCTTTGAATGCGTAGGGCGCGCCGACAGCCTCAACGACGCGGTGCGGTTCACGCGCGAGGGCGGGACCGTCGTCGTGGTCGGGATGCCGGGCGAGGAGAAGGTCGACTGGGCGCCGATCTGGCAGCGAGAGCTCAAGGTGATCGGGGCCTATGCCTACGGATCGGAGCCGGCGCGCCAGGGTCGCAAGACGTTCGAGCTGGCGCTCGAGGCCGCGCCAGAGATGCGGCTCGAAGAGCTGACGGGACCGCTGTTCGGGCTGGGCGAGTACCGCGACGCGATCACCTACGCGATGGGCGCCGGCCGGCTCGGCGCCGTGAAGGTCGCCTTCGACCTGCGACCATTGAGGTGATGGCCGCAGATGCCTAGACCGGGAGCCGTGATCGAGGTCGACCGGAACACCCCGCCGGTGCTCTTCCACTTCGGTGAAGGCATCCGGCTCGAGCGGCTTCCGCTCGGCTCGCGCATCGTCTATCCGCCCGACCCGCTCGAGCCGATCGCACATCCGGAACGGGCCATCAAACGCGCGCTCGCGCGGCCGCTCGAGGACGATCCGCTCAAGTCGCTGCTGCGGTCGGGGATGAAGCTGACCATCGCGTTCGACGACCTGTCGCTCCCGCTTCCGCCGATGGCCGCGCCCGACGTGCGCCAGCTGGTGATGGAAGAGGTCATCGACATGGCGGCCGAGGCGGGCGTCGAGGACGTGCACATCATCGCGGCGCTGGGCCTGCACCGCCGCATGACCGAGGACGAGCTCAGACACATCGTCGGCGAGCGGATCTTCAGCACCTTCCACCCCGACCGGCTGTACCAGCACGACGGAGAGGACCCCGAGGGCAACGTGTACGTCGGCAAGACGGCGCAGGGCGAGGAGGTCACGCTGAACCGCCGCGCGGCGGAGTCAGACCTGGTGATCTACGTCAATCTCACGCTGGTGCCGATGGACGGCGGGCACAAGTCGATGGCCACCGGCCTGGCGTCCTTCCGCAGCATTCGCGCGCACCACAACGCCAAGACGCTGCTCGCGTCGCGCTCCTACATGCACCCGCCAGACTCGGCGCTGCACCACTCCTGCATCCGCCAGGGCCAGCTGATCGAGGACACGGTCCGCGTGTTCCACATCGAGACGACGGTGAACAACCACGCGTTTCCCGCCATCGCGAGCTTCATGCAGAAGCGCGAGACCGACTGGACGGCGCAGGACCAGGCGATGTTCCTCGCGACCAAGCAGATGACGGACCTGGCGCCGCCGGCGTTCAAGCGCAACATCTTTCACGCGATGCGCGCGCCCTACGGGCTCACGTCGGTGCACGCGGGCCAGGTCGACGCCGTGCACGACAAGACGCTGGACTCGGTCCGGCGCCAGCTCAGCGTGACGGTCGAAGGCCAGACCGACATCGTCACGCTCGGCGTGCCTTACCTGGGGCCCTACAACATCAATTCGCCGATGAACCCGATCCTCGTCGTGTGCATGGGACTGGGCTATCTCTTCAACTTCTATCGCAACAAGCCGGTGCTGCGGAAGGGCGGCGTGATGATCCTCACCCACCCCTGCCGCTACGAGTTCGATTCGGTGCAGCACCCGAGCTACATCGACTACTACGACGAGGTGCTGTCCGACACGAGGGACCCGGTCGAGATCGAGGCCAAGTACGAGATGCGGTTTGCCGAGGACCCGTGGTTCCGCCAGCTTTACCGGAAGTCCCACGCCTATCACGGGATCCACCCGCACTACGCGTGGATCTGGGCCGCGCACGCCATGGAGCACGCCGGCGACATCATCATCGTCGGCGGCGACCGCGACGTCGTCCACCACCTCGGATTCAAGTGCGCGTCGACGCTCGAGGACGCGCTCGAGATGGCGGAGCAGACGGTGGGCCGCTACCCCAGCATCACGCACCTCCGCATGCCCCCGATCATGCTGGCCGAGGTCGAAGGGTGAGCTGGTACTCGCAAGCGCCCCTGACCCGCCTGGCCGGCGTTATCGGGGAGGCGGCCTCCGACGTACGCCGCGTGCGCCGCGCGTGGCGCTGGAACGGCCCGCGACCTCACGGGTGGCCGGAGCCGGGAGCCGTCGTTCCCGCGCCCGCGACCGACCTCGGATGGGCGCGCGTGGAGCCCGTCCGCTCGATTCGCTACCTGATCCAGCGCATGCTGCTGGTGCCGTTCACCGAGGTGATGACGCATCCCAAGGTGGAGGGCCGCGAGTGGGTGCGGGAGCTGGAGCGGCCGGTCATCTTCGCGGCCAACCACTCGAGCCACGCCGACACCTCGCTGATCCTTCACTCCCTGACCGACGCGGCCCGTGACCGCACCGTGGTGGCGGCCGCGGCGGACTACTGGTTCAAGCACCCGTTCCTCGGCAACGTGGTCAGCCTCTTCCTGAACACGTTTCCCTTCTCGCGGACGGGCGGGGCGCAGGCCCAGCTCCACAGCTCGAGCCAGCTGTTGAAGGGCGGATGGAACCTCGTGCTGTTCCCTGAGGGCAGCCGGTCGCCCGACGGCCGGATCCAGGAGTTCAAGCCTGGCGTCGGCCACCTGGCGAAGGAGACGGGCACGCCCGTGGTGCCGATGCACATCCAGGGCGCGCACCAGGTCATGCCGCGCGGGCAGCGCGTGCCCCTGCCCGGGCCCATCCGGGTGCGGATCGGCAAGCCGATGACGGCGGGGCCCAAGGAGGGCTCGCGCGATTTCACCGCCCGGGTCGAGAAGGCGGTGCGCACGCTGGCCGCGGAGCCGCGCCGGCCCGACCTGCAGGGCACGTGGATCGAGCGCTGGCGCGCCACCAAGCCGCGCGAGCAGCGGTACGAAGCGCCTCTTTGACCTATTCGATCGTCGCACGCGACGGTCAGACCGGCGAGCTCGGCGTGGCGGTCCAGTCGCACTATTTCCAGGTCGGCCCCGTGGTGCCGTGGGCGCTGGCCGGGGTCGGCGCCATCGCCACCCAGTCCTTGGTGAACGTCGGCTTCGGGCCCATGGGACTGGAGCTGCTGCGCGGCGGGTGCAGCCCGGAGCAGGCGGTGAAGGCGCTGCTCGCCGGTGACGCCCACCCCGAGGTCCGCCAGCTGGCGATCGTCGACGCCGGCGGCCGGGCGGCGGCGCACACCGGCGCGAAGTGCATCCCGGCGGCGGGCCACGTCACGGGCGACGGCTTCAGCGCGCAGGCGAACCTGATGGAGAGGGACACGGTCTGGGCGGCGATGGCGGAGGCCTTCACGGCAACCTCTGGACCGCTGCCCGAGCGCCTGATGGCCGCGCTCGACGCAGCCGAAGCGGAGGGCGGCGACATCCGCGGCCGCCAGTCCGCCGCGATGCTCGTCGTGAGCGGCCGGCCGGCGGGCCGCTATTGGGAGGACCGCACCGTCGACCTGCGCGTCGAGGATTCGCCCGAGCCGCTGGCCGAGCTGCGCCGGCTGCTGAACATCCGGCGCGCCTACCAGACCGACGACGTGGCCGAGCGGCTCGAGCTCGAAGGCGACCTGCTCGGCTCGTTGAAGGAGCGCGAGCAGGGCGTGGCGATCGCCCCGGAGATGGAGGAGCTCGCATTCTGGGCCGGCCTGCAGATGGCGATGACCGGCGAGCTCGACCGCGGGCTGCCATTCATCCAGAGGGCGGTCGCGAAGGAGCCGCGCTGGACCGAGACGCTCCGCCGCCTCGTGGCCGTCGGGCGTGTCGCGCCGGAGGTGGCTCAGGCCATCGCGGCCCGATTGAACCCTTAGACTTCACGAGTCTTGGGAAAAGGCAAGCCGCAGCGCAGAGGTCCGCGACGCCCTGAGAAGGCGCGCCGCACCGCGGTCGCGGATGGAGACCAGAAAGAACCGGCGGTCGTGATGGACGCGGTCGTTTCGCAGGCGCTGCCCAACGCGATGTTCGAGGTCGAGCTGGAGAACGGCCACAAGCTGATCGCGTACGCGGCGGGCCGCATGCGTCGCTACTTCATCCGCATCACGCCGGGCGACCGGATCCGCGTCGAGCTGTCGCCCTACGACCTCACGCGCGGCCGGATCGTCTACCGCTACCGCGACTGAGGCGGATCCAGCTCACGCGGTGAGCGACCTGCTCCACCTGCTGCGGGGAGCGCGCCTCTTCGACCTCGAGCAGCCGCGCTACGCGGGCGCGCCCAGCCATCCGGCGCATGCACCGGGTTTCAACTACTTCCTCCACCGCCACCATGCGCGCGGAGCGCCGGAGGCGCGGACGGGCGCGTCGGGCATCGTGGTGATGCCCGAGCACTCAGGGACGCACATCGACGCGCTCGCCCACCAGGCGGAGAACCTGACGCTGCACGGCGGCGTGCACGTCGACGATGGGGTGCAGACGTCCACCGGCTTCAAGGTGCTCGGCATCGAGACCATGGCTCCGATCGTTTCTCGCGGCGTGCTGCTCGACGTGGCGGGCGGCGAGCGTCTGCCGGAGGGATACGCGATCACCGGCGACGACCTGGAGCAGGCGGCGCGGCGGGATGGGGTGCAGGTGCGGGCAGGCGACGTCGTGCTGGTGCGGACCGGCTTTGGGGCGCTTTGGTCTCAGCCGGGCGACTACCTGCGGGCCGCGGGGGTGGCCGCCGAAGGGTCGCGCTGGCTGGCCGCGCGCGGGGTGCGGGCGGTCGGCGCCGACAACGTCGCCTTCGACGTGATGGGGCCGCCCGACCCGGAGCTTGGGGTGACGTTGCCGGGCCACGTCCTGCTCCTGGTCCGGGCCGGCATCCCGATCATCGAGAACCTCGACCTCGAGGCGCTGGCGGCCGCGCAGGTACACGAGTTCGCATTCGTGTGCCTGCCGCTGAAGATGCGCGGCGCGACGGGTTCACCCGTCCGTCCGATCGCCCTGGCCTGAAAAAGAAAGCGGCCGGGTCGCCCCGGCCGCCGAGCGTCACGGCTGAATCGGTCGGGTCAGCGCCGGCCCACCGTCTGGAAGCAGTCCAGGCAGTACACGGGCCGCGCCCCCGTTGGAACGAACGGCACCTGCGTCGGCTTGCCGCAGTTAGAGCAGACCACGTCATGCATCACGCGCGCCCGCCCGTTTCCGCCTCCGCCGCCGTCCGACTGTCGCCGTGCGGCCCGGCACTCCGGGCACCGGCGCGGCTCGTTTTGCAAGCCACGCGACTGGTAGAACTCCTGCTCACCCGCCGTGAACAGAAACTCGCGACCACAGTCGCGACAGGTCAACGTCCGATCCACGAAACTCACAGTCACCGTCAGGCCTCCCCTAGAAGATCGCGCTGAGGCCCGGAAGATGGCTGCCGGACTGCCCTCCAGCGTGCTGGCGGCGATTCTAGCGCGGTTGGCGGGAATTTGGAGGCGAGCGGTGAAAGCCGGTCAGGCCGTGGCCGCCTCCGGCTCCAGGTCGCCCTCGTCGACGGGCGGCGCCTCCACGCCGAGGCCGGCGCGCGCGCCCGAAAGCGGCACCTCGCGCATGAACACCGTCGTCACCAGGCCCAGGACCAGCACCGCGCCCGCGAACAGGTAGATGTCGTGGAGCGTGTCGGCCAGCGCCCATCGCACGGCCTGCAGGAAAGCAGGCGGCAGCTGGGCCGCGACGGACGGCTGGAGGATGGCGTTGGGGTTGACGTTGGTGGGCAGGTGCGCGATCACCTGGGGCGACAGGTGCAGGTCTCCGATGCGCGTCCTCAGGTAGTCCGGGAGCCGGTTGGACAGCACCGCGCCGAGGATCGCGCTTCCGACCGTGCCGCCGAGGTTGCGCCAGAACTGGATCTGGCTCGAGGCGACACCCATGTACTGGCGCGGCAGCGCCACCTGCACGGCGGTCAGGTACAGCGGGAACGTCACGCCGAGGCCGGCTCCGACGACGATCAGGTCGGCGACGACATGCCACTGCGGGACCGTGGGCGTGATCTGCGAGAGCAGCCACATCCCGACGATCATCACGCTCACGCCCAACGTGCCGAGGAACCGGTAGTACCGGACCCGCCGCATGATGAAGCCGGTCAGCGTGCTCGCGCCGAGGAGGCCGAACATCATCGGAGTCAGCAGCGCGCCGGAGTTGGTGGCGCTCACCCCGAGGATGCCCTGGAACACGAGCGGCGTGAACAGGATCGAGCCGAACATGCCGAATGCGGTGAGAAAGCCGACCAGCATGCTGACGCTGAACGTCGGGTTCTTGAACAGGTGCAGAGGAACGATCGGCTGCTCCACGCGGGACTCCACGAAGATGAAGGTGGCGAGCATCACAGCCGACAGGGCGAGCAGCCCGCTCACCTGCGGTGAGGTCCAGGCGTGGTCGCGGGTGATCGACAGCGCGATCAGCAGCGGCACGATGCCGGCGGCGAGCGTGAGCGCGCCCCAGAAATCGATATCGCGCCACGAGGCCTTCGAGCGGACGTAAGGCAGTCCGGCGAGCACGACCAGCACGGCGACGAGGCCGACCGGCACGTTGACCTCGAAGACCCAGCGCCAGCTCCAGTGGTCGGTGATGAATCCGCCGGCCGTCGGGCCCACGATCGAGCTGAGGCCGAAGACTGCGCCGAACAGGCCGGCGAGACGACCCCGCTGCTCGGGCGGGAAGAGGTCGCCGATCACGGTGAACACCGTCGCGAACAGGACCCCGCCGAAGATTCCCTGGATGCCGCGGAACAGGATCAGCTGCGTCATGTCCTGCGCCAGCCCGCAGAAGGCGGAGGCGGCGACGAAGCCGATCATCCCGACGAGCAGGAACGGCTTGCGCCCGAACAGGTCGCCGAGCTTGCCTGCGATCGGAGTCATGGTCGTGGAGGTGACGAGGTAGGCCGTGGTCACCCACGCCAGGCGGTCGAGCCCGTTCAGGTCGGCCACGATGCGGGGGATCGCCGTGCCCACGATGGTCTGGTCGAGCGCGGCCAGGAGCAGCGCCAGCATGGTGCCGGCGGTGGCCAGGATCACGCGCTTGCGCGACAGGCCGTGAGTCAGGTGCTGCTGCGCCTGCAGTTCGATGGCTTCCGCGTCGCTCATTTCCCCAGCTCCTTCCTGGCGTTCTCCACCAGCAACAGGCACAGGTGTCGCAGCTGCGCCAGGTCTTCCTTGCTCATTCCCTTCACGATCTCGTACTGGTGCTCGATGCCCTCCCGCCAAATGGCCTCGATGCGCTCTCTGCCGGAGGGGGTCAGGCGGGCCCGAACCGACCGGCGGTCGGCGCTGTCCGGCACCCGCTCCACCAGGCCGTCTCGCTCCAGGTGGTCGACGAGCCCGGTCACGTTCCGCGGGCTGGTGCTGAGGTCGCCGGCGAGGTCGCCCAGCGGCATATCGCCGCAGCGGTAGAGGCGGAAGAGGACTCCGAGCCGCCCTTCGCTCAAGCCGTGCTTGGCGCCCCAGCGCTCCTGCAGCATGTGCAGGACGCGGGCGGCCATGCGCACCGCCGCAAGGGACTCGACCGCGGCCAGGTCCACGACCGATGGATCAAACAGGTCGCGGATCCGCTTCAAGTAGAGGCGGCCCTGCTCGTCCCGGTCGATCTCTGTCGCCAGACCTCCCTCGGGGAGCTTCACTTCAGAGTCGTTCATATTGAAGGACTTCATTATTACCAGATACAGCTGTAGGCCGCAAGTTATTCTCTCCGCCGCATGATCGTCGACGCCCACCTCGATATCGCCTGGAACGCGATCTCGGCCGGCCGGGGCTTCCTGAGCCCGCCCGCCGAGGGCCATCTCGTCAGCCGGTCGTCGCTCACCGGCGCCGGCGTGGGCCTTGTATTCGCCACGCTCTACACCGCCCCGGCCCGGGCCGGACGCTCGATGCGGACGCGGTTCGTCTACGAGAGCCCGCACGAGGCGAACCTCATGGCCACCGCCGAGGTCAACTACTACCGGGCCACCGGCCTCGATCTCGTCGGGGATGTGGCCCAGCTTCGAGCCTACGTGAGGGGCTGGAGGAAGGGCCGGCTCGCCGCCATCCTGCTGATGGAGGGCGCCGACCCGATCGAGCAGCCGGCGCAGCTCGGCGCGTGGGTCGAGCGCGGGGTGCGGATCGTCGGCCCGGCCTGGGGGGCGACCCGCTACAGCGGAGGCACCGGCGCCCCCGGCGGCCTGACCGAGGCGGGCCGGCAGCTGCTGAAGGCGATGCGCCGGAAGCACGTCATCCTCGACCTGAGCCACATGGCGGACCAGGCGGTGGCCGAGGCGTTCGAGGCCTGGCGAGGTCCGATCATGGCCTCACACAGCAACTCTCGCGAGCTGGTGCCCGGGGACCGGCAGCTGACGGAGGCGACGGTGGCGGAGATCGCGCGGCGCGGCGGCGTCGTGGGTATCAGCTTCTACCGCAACCACCTGCGGCCGGACCGCGCGCCTGCCACGCTGGACGACGTCGTCGCCCACGCGCTGCGCCACGCTCGATCCGCGGGCGGGCCGGAGCATGTGGGCCTCGGCACTGACCTCGACGGCGGATTCGGCGCGCGCGAGGCCCCGTTCGACGACCTGGCGCGCCTGAAGCAGCTCCCCGTCCGGCTGCGCCGTCATTTCAGCCGTGCCCAGGTCGAGGGCGTGATGGGCGGTAACTGGCTGGGCTTCCTGGAGAGGTCGCTCCCCGCCTAGATCAGCTCGGCCACGTGCTTCGCCGTGATGAAGGCGAAGCCCATCCCGTGCCCGGTGAAACCGGCGCAGATGTAGGTGTTCGCCAGGCCGTCCAGCGGGCCGCTGAGCGGCAGACCCGACTCGGTGAAGCCCATGATGCCGGCCCAGCGATGCGTCACTCGGCCGGACGCGCCCATCGCGGCCAGGCCGGCCTCGAGGTGCTGCTGGATCTCAGGCGTGGGCTCGGCGTCGAACGTGAGCTCGGTGTTGGGCGACGTGTCCCGCCAGCCGCCGATCAGCACCTCGCCGGTTGGAAGCTGGCGCCAGTAGCGATAGCCGAAGTTGGAGTAGACCGGCATGTCCACGATCTCGCGTGACTGTGGCTCCGTGGCCAGCATCTGCGCCCGGGTGGCGCGCACCTGCGCCCGCGGCACGAGCAGCGACGTGTAGGCGTTGGTCGCGAGGATGACCACGCCCGCCTCGCACTCGCCGGTCGAGGTGGTGACCACGACGCCGTTCCGCCGGGCGGTGAGCGAGGTCACCGCGACGCCTTCGCGAATCGCCCCTGGCTTGATGCGGCGGGCGAGCGCCGCGAGGAGCGCCGTCGGGTTGACCTCCCCGTCGCGCGGGTTGATCAGCCGCGCGCCGTCCCAGGTCGCCTGGAAACCGTCCTCGTTGAGAAGCTGCTCGGATTCGACGAGAAGCGCCGCCTCCTCCTCGCTTGCCGGAACGGTGGCGCTCCCCAGCCGGCGGTGCCCGACCTGCTGGTTGGCCACGGTTTCGATCATCCGGTCGTGGTTCTCGGCCGTCAGGGCCCAGACCTCACGCGCCCTCTCGCGCCCGTAGGTGCGCACGGCCTCGGCGTAGCTCGAGGCCACTCCCCCAAGCAGGAACCCGGCGTTCCGCCCGGTGGCCCCCGAGCCGATGTGATCGCGCTCGAAGAGGACGGCGTCGATGCGCCGGTTCTGGAGGTGCCACAAGAGGCTGATCCCGGCGATCCCGCCCCCGATGACGGCCACGTCCGCCTTGTCCGGCAGAGTGCCCGGATAGCGATCCGGAGGTGAGGGCCAGAACGGAATCGACATGGGCATGGTCAATTGTCGCGTCCCGATAGGATGTCTCGAAGTGCCGGAGTTCGAGAGCTACGACGTCCTGGTGGTCGGCGGCGGGCTGGCTGGGATCAGGGCGGCGATCGCGGCGGTGGAGGCCAATCCTCGGGTCAGGGTGGGGATGGTCTCCAAGGTCTACCCGATGCGGAGTCACACCGTGTCCGCGGAGGGCGGGGCCGCCGCCGCGCTGCGCCCCGAGGATTCCTACGAGAACCACGCTTTCGACACCATCAAGGGCTCCGACTACCTCGCCGACCAGGATGTGGTCGAGGCCTTCGTGCGCGAGGCGCCGGTCGAGCTGATCCAGATGGAGCATTGGGGATGCCCGTGGAGCCGGGACGAGGACGGGAAGATCGCGGCCCGCCCGTTCGGCGGCATGACCACGTGGCGCACGTGCTTCGCCGCGGACAAGACGGGATTTCACATGCTGCACACCGTCTTCCAGACCTCGCTCAAGTACCCCCAGATCACGCGGCACGACGAGGCGTTCGTCACCAAGCTGCTGGTCGAGGACAGCCGGTGCGTCGGCGTGGTCGCGCTCGACATCCGCACCGGGCGCTTCGACGCCATCACCGCCAAGGCGGTGATCCTGGCTACCGGGGGCCTGGGCCGCGTGTATGCGTTCACCACCAACGGGAACATCTGCACCGGAGACGGCATGGCCCTGGCCTATCGAGCGGGCGCGGGTTTGAAGGACATGGAGATGGTGCAGTTCCATCCCACCGGCCTGCCTTTCACGGGCATCCTGATCACGGAGGCGGTCCGCGGCGAGGGCGGCTATCTCTACAACAACCAGGGCGAGCGGTTCCTGAAGCGCTATGTGCCGAACAAGATGGAGCTCGGACCGCGCGACATCATCTCCCGCGCGATGATCACCGAGTTCGAGGCGGGGCGCGGATTCGAGGGTCCGCACGGCAGGTACATGCACCTCGACGTGCGCCACCTCGGCGAAGAGCTGATCGACCGCAAGCTCCCGTTCATGCGTGAGCTGGGGCGGGAGTTCGTCGGCATCGACATCGTCAAGGACCCGATCCCGGTCCGCCCGGTGCAGCACTACATGATGGGCGGCATCGACGCGGACATCTCCGGCGCGACCGCGATCCTGGGCCTTTACGCGGCGGGCGAGTGCGCGAACGTGGGCCTCAACGGCGGCAACCGGCTGGGTTCGAACTCGCTGTCGGAGTGCCTGGTGTTCGGAGCCGCGGCGGGGCGTGCGGCCGCGCACCACGCGAGCACCGCCAAGGCGCCGACGGCGAACCCGATCGACGCGATGCTCTGGGACGAGGCGCACCGGGTCGAGAGCGAGTATCTGGACCGGAAGGGCGACGGCAAGGAACGTATCGGCGCGATTCGAGAGGAGATGCAGCACGATATGGACGAAGGCGCCGGCGTCTTTCGCACGAAAGAGGGCCTGGAGAAGCTCATCCAGCAGCTGGGCGGCCTGCGCGATCGCTTCGACCGCGTGACCATCGACGACTCGAGCCGCACGTTCAACACCGAGGTGCTCGCCGCGCTCGAGCTCGACTTCATGCTGGAGGTATCGCAGTCGATCGCGGTGTCGGCGCTGGCGCGCGAAGAGTCACGCGGCGCGCACGCCCGGCGCGACTTTCCGGAGCGAGACGACGTTCGATTCCTCAAGCACTCGGTCGCCTCCCATCGAGACGGCGCGCGGCCGAAGCTCGACTACAAGGACGTGACGATCACCCATTTCCAGCCCCAGGCGAGGACTTACTGATGGCCGAGAAGCGGATCACCATCCACACCACGCGGTTCGATCCAGACAAGGACGAGCGGCCGCGCCTGCAGACCTACGATATCCCCTTCTACGACGACAGCATGGTCGTGCTCGACGCGCTCAACTGGATCAAATCCAACGTGGACGGCAGCCTCAGCTACCGCTGGTCGTGCCGCATGGGGATCTGCGGCAGCTGCGGCATGATGGTCAACGGCACGCCCAAGCTGACCTGCAACGCGTTCTTGCGCGACTACTGGCCGCGGCCCGTCACCGTCGAGCCGCTGAACAACTTCCCGATCATCCGCGACCTCGTGATCGACATGGACGACTTCATGCGCAAGCTCAAGGAGATCAAGCCGTGGATCATCCGCGAGCAGGACCGCCCGCTGGGCGCGGGCGAGCACCGGCAGACGAACGCCCAGATCGACGACTTCCGTCAGTTCAGCCAGTGCATCAACTGCATGCTGTGCTACGCGGCTTGCCCGGTCTACGGCCTCAACGACGAGTTCCTGGGCCCGGCCGCGACGGCGCTGGCGCGGCGGTACAACCTCGACTCGCGCGACCAGGGCCTGAAGCAGCGCCTGCCCGTGATCAGCGACTCCGAAGGCGTGTGGGAGTGCAGCTTCGTCGGCGAGTGTTCCGTCGTCTGCCCCAAGGGCGTCGACCCCGCCAAGGCCATCCAGCAGACCAAGCTCGACACCACCATGCGCTTCGTCCTGCCCTACGGAAACCGCGAGTGAGCGCCGCCGAAGCCGAAGCGCCACGCGCCGCGCCTCGCGTCTACCGCCGGCGCATGCCCGCCGGCTGGTGGACCCGGAGGGGCCACTACTTCTGGTACGTGGTCCGGGAGTTCACCGCGCTGCCCCTCGCGCTGTGGCTGCTGTGGCTCCTGTACGACATCCGCAAGGCCGGAATCCGGCCGGTCAACTTCCACCCGGTCTCGTCTCCGGCGTTCGTGGCCTTCAGCGTCATCGTCCTGCTGTTCGCGCTGTACCACAGCGTCACGTTCCTCAGCCTCGCCGGAGTGATCATCCACGTGAAGGTCCTGGACAAGCCCGTGCCGTCACGCCTCATCGTGCTCTCGCAGTTCGCGCTCTGGGCGATCGCGTCGGTCGTGGTCGGGTTCGTGCTGATCTGGTTCGCCCGATGACCGGCGGCGAAGAGGTCAGGAAGCCGGCGCGAGCTCACCTCTTCTGGTGGTTCATGTTCGCGCAGGGCGGCGTGGTCGCCGCCATCCTCATCCCCGTCCACGTGCTGATCCAGGGCATCCTCGGGCCGCTCGGCTACGTGCACGTGGTCGACCAGCAGTACGACACATGGGTCAACGTGGTGGGCAACCCGATCGTCAAGCTCTACCTGCTGGTGCTGATCGCGGTCCCGTTCTTTCATTTCGCGCACCGCCTCCGCTACCTGCTCGTCGACTTCGGCGTCCAGGCCGCGCGTGGCACGCTGGCTCAGGTCGTGTTCTACGGCGGCGCGGTGGCGGTTACGCTGGTCACCATCTGGGTGCTGCTGACCACCGTCCCGATCTCGTTCGGCTAGGTCCGATGCGCGTCGAGGTCCTCGAGGCGCCGGAGCTGGGAAACGCGAGCTTTCTGCTCGCGGACGACGAGGCGGGGGTGGCGGTGGCCATCGATCCCCTGCGCGACGTCGAGCAGTACCTCGACCGCGCCGCGGCCCGCGACCTGCGGGTCACGCATGCGCTCGACACGCACCTGCACAACGACTTCATCTCCGGGCGGCGCGAGCTGGCGGCAGAGGCGGGCACCGACATCTCAGAGTTGGACCCGGGTCAGGACCTGGCCGTCGGCTCGCTGGCCGTGCGCGCGCTGCACACGCCGGGCCACACCCCCGACCACGTCAGCTACCTCGTGTCGGACAACGGCCGCCAGCGCGCTCTCTTTTCCGGGGGCGCCGTGATGCTGGGGACGGTCGCCCGTACCGATCTCCTCGGTCCCCACCTGGCGGTGCGGCTGGGGCTGGAGGCGCTCACCACGCTGCAGGTGCGGCTGCGCGGGTTGCCTGACGACCTGACGGTGTACGCCACGCACGGCGCCGGGTCCTTCTGCGGCGCGGCGGGACGGAGCGGGCACGAGACCACGCTGGGCGAGGAGCGGCGCAGCAACGCGCTCTTCCAGATCACCGAGGTGATGCCGTTCCTGGCGCGTGTGCTGACCCAGCACCGCTATCCGGAGTATTACCGCGACATGGCCGCGATCAATCGCGGTGGCGCCCCGCTGCTCGGCCGCACGCTGCCCGCGCTGGCGTCCCTCAGCGTGGACGAGGTGGCGCGGATACAGGAATCGGGGGCCGCGCTGGTTGACATCCGTCGCGGCGTGGACTTCGACGGTGCGCACATTCCGGGCAGCTACAGCGTCGGCGGCGACGGGCCGGTCAGCGCCTGGGTCGGCTGGCTGATCCCTCGAGGGCGGCCGCTGATCCTGGTCGGCGGCGGCGAGCGACAGGTGCGCGAGGCTCAGCGCCAGCTGCTCAGGATCGGATTCGACGCCATCGTCGGGGTCCTCGACGGCGGCGTGGAGGCGTGGGAGGCGAGCGGACGGCCGCTGTCCAGCTTCGAGACGGTGGACGTCGAGGACATGGCGAGCTGGGTGCTGAGCGCGGCTCCGATGACCGTGGTCGACGCCCGCGACGAGCACGAGTGGGTCGCCGGCCACGTGCCCGGCGCGATCCACATGTACGTCCCGGACATTCCGCATCGCGCGTCCGAGATCCCGCGCGAGGCGCCGGTCGCCGTGCACTGCGCCTCCGGCTACCGGGCGGGCATCGCCGCGAGCCTGCTCGAGCAGGCGGGGCTGACGCAGATCATCCACGTCAACGGCCTCTTCTCGGACTGGGACCGGCTTCACCTGGCGCAAACCCGCCCGGAGTAGTTACCCGGTCTCGATCCCGGGCATTGGCGATCGAGCCCTGCGACTAGCGCTTTCGCGCGACCCAGATCTCCTCGATCGGCCACTGTTTCGCCCACGCCGCGGGAACGTATGAGTAATAGGGATGATCGGCGGCGTCCGGAGGCGCGAAGAGCTCGCGAAAGTCGACCACGTCGAAGCCCGTGCGCCGCAGAAGCTGGAACAGGTCCGACACGTTGAGGTGGA
>CAZLJC010000005.1:0-2665 GCA_964559855.1 uncultured Actinomycetes bacterium | reverse complement strand
ACGTCGAAGCCCGTGCGCCGCAGAAGCTGGAACAGGTCCGACACGTTGAGGTGGAACTCCGTCGTGCCGTCGTCCGCCCAGTCGAGGCGGTGCATGCCCATGAGCGGACGCGCCAGGCGCTCGGCGACGTTGCCTTCGTCCGGCGCGCACGCCATCTGGATGTCGCTGTTGCGCAGGAAGATCAGCACCCCGCCAGGTCGCAGCAGGCGCGCAGCCTCCGGGATCCACAGGTACGGGTCGCACCAGATGGAAGCGCCGTACTCGGAGAACGCCACGTCGAATGTCGCGTCGGGCAGCGGCACGTCCTCGGCGTTGGCCTCGATGAACTCGAGACCGAGGCCTAGCTCCGCGTTCACCTCCCGCGCGGTGTCGAGCTGAGCGGGCGTGATGTCGACGCCCACGACCCGGCGCGCGCCACGCTTCTTCAGCCACGCGCCGAAGTACGCGGTGCCACAGCCGAGCTCGATCACGTCGCGGCCGCTCAGGTCTGGAAGCACGCGCAGGTCGTCCTCAGGCATAGAGAACACGCCCCATGTGATGCGTTCGCGCGCCCACGAGTCGCGGGCCCTGGCCGCGGTGTACTTCGCGTTGGACAGCGTCCAGGCGGCGCGGTTACCTGCGAGATAGTCCGAGGTTTCAGGCATCGGGGGTCGCGGCCTCTGGGATGGCGGTCACGGCTAACATTCGATCACATGCTCCGGGTTGTGGGCATCGTCGCCCTCTTCGTCTTGGCAGCCTGCGACTCGACCAGCGCGAAGGGTGCGGCATCGCCTTCGCCGGTGATCGCGCAGGGCAGCTGGGCGCAGAACCTGAAGCTTAGCGGCGATGTGACAGGGCAGATCACGACGATCGTCCCGGACACCGAGTCGCAGAAGAGCGTCTGCTCCGGTTCGAAGACGCGCAACGGCGAGGTGTGGGCCGACAGCTTCTTCACCACCGTCGATGGAAGTGGCAACCAGTGGCAGCTGACGATCGTGGTGCAGAACTTCCGCGGGCCGGGCACCTACAAGAACGGTGACGTGAACGTCGTGCTGCAGTCTCCGGATAACACCAGGGCCTGGCTCAGCCAGAGTGCGGACAAGGTCACGCTGACGATCGACCGCAGCCAGCAGTCGGGCACGGTCGACGCGTCGATGACCAATGCCACGAGCGGAAAGACCGCGGCCGAGCACATCACGGGTACGTGGGGGTGCCGAGGATGAGCATGGAGGTTCACTTCGACGGGCATTGCTACGGCTGCGGTCCGCTGAACCCCGATGGCCTGCAGCTTCATTTCGAGCCCGGGCTGGAGGGTTCGGCTGCCGAGTATGTCGTGCCCGAGCGCCTCCAGAGCTGGGCCGGCATGGCGCACGGCGGCATCGTCGCGCTGATGCTCGATGAGGCCGTGGGCTGGGCGGCGTGGCATGCGGGTCATCCGGGCGTGACGGGGCGGCTGCAGGTCAGCTACCGCCGGCCGCTGAAGATCGGCGAGCACGTGCGCATCCTGGGCAAGGTGGAGAACGTCCGGCGCAGCCTGGTCTATGTGAGCGCGGTGGTCGAGAATGCCGGCGACCATTCCAGGATCGCCGACGCGACCGCCACGCTGATGGAGGTCAAGACCGTGGTCGAGCCTGTCGCGGGCCAGGACGATGGGAGTCAAGCGGGGTCCTGGCGTCGGTAAAGACCGCTCCCGAGGGTCGGGCCAGCGTACCGTTCAGATGGTGAGCCAGGCCGAAGCCGAACCGACCCTGCGCGCGCGGATCGCCCTGATCTGGCGGTCCCGCAGCGCCGCCCAGTGGCTCGGGATCGGCGCCGTGCTCCTGGCCGCGGTCTTGGTGATGGCGGTGTGGGAGGGAGACCTGCCCGAGCTGGTCCATCTCGGCTTCCGCGGGCTGCGCAGCCTCATGACGCGTTTCTCGTACCTGCCGGGGTTTGCGCTGCTCTATCTCGAGGAGTCGGGGGTTCCGCTGCCTGCCCCGGGCGATGTCTTCGTGATGTACGTGGGCGTGCACATCCCGCACAACATCGGAGCGTGGCTGCTCGCCTGGCTGGGGCTGATCCTGGCCGTTGTGCTGGGCGCCACGAACCTCTTCCTGCTCTCCCGCCGCTTCGGCCGCCGGCTTGTCGAAAGCGGCGCGGCGGAGTACGTGCACCTGACGCCGGAACGGCTGCACAAGGCGGAAGACTGGTTCAAGAGGTACGGAGTGCTGGCGATCATCTTCGGCCGGCACATCCCTGGCTTCCGGGTCCCGATCACGGTCGCGGCGGGCAGCCTGGGCGTGACCTACCGGGTGTTCGCGCCCAGCGTGGCCGTGTCCACCGCGATCTGGGCGGGGGTGATGCTGACGCTGGGGATGACGCTTGGCCCACGCCTGGCGGTGCTCCTGCAGGCGCACACGTGGCTCTATTTCATCTGGGGCGCTGGCGTGGCCGTGCTCGTGGCAGCCATCTACGTGCGCCAGCAGCTGCGCCGGCGGCGCCTGGCCGCCCTCGGCGCACGCCCGGATTCGAAGCGGCCGGTAGAATCACCGAGTTCCTGAGCAGGCCGCCGCCGAGCGAGGCGTGGCGCGGCCGGCTCCTGATCCTCCAGAATCAGTCTTCTCTCAGTCGGGGGCTGGCGCAGTTTGGCAGCGCGCACGGTTCGGGACCGTGAGGCCCCGGGTTCAAATCCCGGGCCCCCGACCAG
>CAZLJC010000004.1:0-115227 GCA_964559855.1 uncultured Actinomycetes bacterium | reverse complement strand
AAGACGGCGATGGCCACCACCGTCGAGATGCCGGCGTAGCGCAGCATCAGCTGCCGCCGGCGAAGAGGGCGCCGGCGAAGACGGCGCCGGCAGACAGCGAGATCAGGGTCCAGGCGCGGCGGGCACCACCATCGCTGGTCCGGCGCGCCGCCACCGCGCAGCTGGCGATGGCGGCCGCCGCCGCGAGCATGCCTCCTCCGTCGCGCTCCAGGCCGCTCCCGATGAACCGGCGGAGGGCGGGTTCCAGCGCAGCGGGCCGGCCTGCGGTCGCCATCAGGTCACCCTTGCGGGTCGCAGGCCCATGTTCGTGCCCTCATCCCATGAATCCAGCCATGCCTGGCCGAGTCCCGCCGTCGCCCGTCCGAGGGGAGCAGTCACCCGGTCGGCTAGTTTGGCATCCGGGACCCGGAATTCAGCCTCGATTGCGCGAGCCGGGGGGCGCCCCCAGCACGCCGTGCGCGAGAAGGGCCCGACACACACGTTCCGGGCCCTTCGGTCGGGTTCGGGGTCAGGCCTGGGCGGCCAGGGCCATCACGAAGCTGTCCGCTCGCGGGGAGCCGAAGCCGGTGGTCAGGTCGTAGCCGGGCGTCGCGTAGTACGGCGGCGCGGGATCCGTCCACTGGTTGTTGTCGAGGGTGAAGGTGGTGCCGTCAGGGCCGGTGAAGGTCTGCGGCACGATGTCCCGGAAGTAGCTCGTGCCGGTGCCGTTGAAGCTCGCGTCCGGCGCGGCGGCGTCGGCGTTGCCGAGCTGGTAGATGTGCGGGCCCAGGAGCCCGAGCGGAGCCTTGTTCGCGGCGGCTCGCGCCTGGTTGGCCAGGGCGATGATGCCGGCCATCTGGGGGCTGGAAGCGCTGGTGCCGCCCTCGACGTGCCAGCCCGAGCGGAACACCGTCGGGTACTGCGTCAGGTAGATCAGGACGCCACCGTTGACCGCGGCGTTCCACGACAGGTCAGGGATGGAGCGCATGCCGCCGTTGACCGAAGCCTGCGCCGACTGCCACGCCGGCGCGGTGAAGAAGGCGCTGGTGCCGCCACCGGTCACGCAGTTGCCGCCGCCGAAGATCCCGCACTCGTCCCACAGCGCTTCGGTGTTGGTCGAGGAGGAGACGAAGTTCAGCGGGTTGCTCGCCGTCGGGGCGAGCTTCCAGCCGAGCATCAGCTGAGTTCCCCCCACGGCGGTCACGAGCGGGCTGATCGCCGGGAAGCCGACCGCCGTGGTCGACAGCACCGTGCTCTCCTTGTGCTGCTTGGCGGCGCCGCCGTTGCCTTCGTCACCGGACGAGGCCAGGAAGGTGTCGCCCTTGTTGATTCCGTTCTGGTACGCCGCGTCGAACGCCTGCATCTGGTTCAGCGCCGCGCCGCCGAAGGTCTGCTCAGCCAGTCCGAAGCTCTGGGAGAAGACCGTGCCGGCCGGGAAGGCGTCGATCGCCATCTGCATGGCCTTGAATAGGTTGGGAAGGCCCTGCACGCCCAGCGTCTCGGCGGGCGGGGTGGCGAGCAGCACGATGTGCGCCAGCGGGGCCATCGCGTACGCCCACTCGACATCGAGCGTCGCTTCGACCGACCAGCTGGCGGCCGCGCACGGGCCCGACAGCCCGTTGGAGCTCGTGCACGTGTAATTGGTGGGGTTGCCGATCGGCGTCCACGCGGTGAAGTTCGGGTTGGGCAGGGACTTGTAGAAGGTGTCGTGGAAGAACTGCAGGTCGGACGCCGCGGTCGGATCGCCGTACGAATCGACCAGGACGATCGTCTGGCCCTGGCCGAGCAGCCCGGCGTTGTGAAGCTGGTCGACGCCATATGCGGCGGCGATATCGGCGGGCGTGTAGCAGTGGAACCTCGCGTAGTGGTGAACCGGCGCCGGGCTCGTGCACGCGGGCACGGCTCCCGGGCTGACCGGGCTCTCCGGCGCATCGACCGCCATCGGCACCATCACCGCTGACGTCGCCGCCGGTACCACGGCCGCGGGCAGGGTCGCGATCAAAAGGCCACCTGAAGCCAGGCTTCCGGCCAGAGCCAGCGCGCGTCGGAACATCTGCACACCCCCAGATTCCAGGTGCCGCGCCGGCGCGGCACGATTACGGCTTCAAGCGATTCTCGGGCCCCACCGGCCGCGCAGTCAAGTGACCCTCGTCGCGCCGCTCGCCGGGATCGGTGATCCTTGTCCGGCGATGGACTCCCGAAACGTGTTCCTCTCCCGCCCCGCGCTCGTGTCCATCGCGGCCACGTTCCTGGTCATGGGCCTCATCGTGTCCTCCTACGGCCCGCTCCTCGTCGACCTCACGGAGCGGTTCGGGATCAGCCTCCCGGTGGCCGGCGCCACGATCAGCATCCATTACGCGGGCGGGCTGGTGGGAGTGATCGTGGCCATGAGGACCATGCAGCGGCTGCCCGCGCGCGCGACCGTCATGGTCGCGACCGGTCTTGCCGCGGCGGGCTGCGCGGGGGCCGCGTTCGCGCCGTCCTGGCCGGCCTTCGTGGTTGCCATCGCGGTCGTCGGCGTCGGTTTCGGGGCCCTCGTGATCGCGCTCAACCAGGCCGTCACCTACAGCCAGGGCCGGCGCCGCGGCGCCCTGCTCAACGGCCTGAACGGCCTCTACTCCGCGGGCGCCGTGGCGGGACCGATCCTGGTGGCCGCCCTGGGGCGCCATCACTTCAGCGTCCTGTTCGGCGGGATCGCCGTGCTGGCGGCGTGTCTCGTGCCCGCCGCTGCCGGGATCACCGGGACTTTGCCCGTGCCGCAAGGAGCGCCGGCGCGCCCCGGCCGCCTGGTCCTGATCTTCGTCGTGGCCATCGTCCTGTACGTGGCCATCGAGAACGGGGCAGGGGGCTGGATGACGTCGCACCTGGTCTCGACCGGCGTCACCTTCCCCGTCGCGGCGGCTTTCACGTCAGGCTTCTGGCTCGCGCTGGTGGCGGGACGGCTGCTCATCACTCTCGCGCCGGCCCGGCTCGCGGAAGCCAGGGTCGTCATCGCCGCGGCGGTGCTTGCCACGGTGGGGCTGCTCGCGGCCAACGCCGGCGGGCTCGCGCCCTGGGCGTACGTGGTCACGGGCTTCGCGATCGCTCCGATCTACCCCACGGCGATCGTGTGGCTGGCGCGGCTGCGCCCGGGGGACGCGCGCGCGACGGCCTGGCTGTTTCCGGCGACCTCGGTCGGGGGGATCGCCGGGCCGGCGGCGATCGGGCTCGTGATCGCCAACTTCGGGGTCCGCTGGACGCCCGCCGTGCTGGCCGCGGTCGCGATCGCCATGACGGTCGCGTTCTGGAGCGCGACCCGCGTCACCGAGGCGCGCTGAGGGACACTGTTGGGAGCTGTTGCATGCTGTATCTGAGCCGGCGCGACGTCGAATCCCTGCTCGAGGTGGACGCGCTGCTGAACGCGCTCGGCGGCGCCTTCGTGCAGCTGTCGACCGGCGCGGTCTCGGTCCCGCCCCGCACGGCCGCGAGGGTTGGTGAGCGTGGGCTGCTCGGCGTCATGCCCGGCTACGTCGACGGCGTCGCGCTCGAAGCCAAGCTGGTCAGCGTCTTCCCCGGCAACCACGGTACGGGCGTCGACTCGCACCAGGCCTTGATCGCGTTGTTCGACGAGCACGACGGCCGGCCGCTCGCGGTCATGGACGGGACGTACATCACCGCCCTCCGGACCGGAGGCGCGGCCGCGGTCGCCGCCGACGTCCTCGCGCGCGACGAGGCCAGGGTGCTCGCGATCCTCGGCGCGGGGACGCAGGGCTGGTCGCACCTGCAGACCTTTCCTCGCATCCGCGCCTTCCACGAGATCCGGATCGCCTCTCGCACGCGTGAGCACGCGGAGCGCCTCGCCGCGGCGCACGGAAAGTCGCACGGAAACGTACGGGTCGTCGACGGCTTCGAAGCGGCGGTGCGGGGCGCGGACGTCATCGCCTGCTGCACCGACGCGCGAGAGCCGGTGATCCTCCGCGCATGGCTCAAGGAGGGGGCGCACGTCAGCTCGGTCGGCGGGACGTTCGGGCCGGAGCTGGATCCCGAGACCGTCGCCCAGGGCAGCGTGTTCGTGGAGCATCGAGGCGCCGTGACCAACGCGCCGCCCGCCGGCGCCGTCGAGCTGCAGGGCCGCGACCCGCAGACCGTCACGGAGGTGGGCGAGGTGCTCGCCGGGACGCGGCCCGGGCGCCGCTCGGAGGCCGAGCTCACGGTCTACAAATCGACGGGGCACGCGGTCGAGGACGCGGCCGCCGCGCGGCTGGTCTACGACCGGGCGCGAGAGACCGGAGCCGGCATCACGCTCGAGCCCTAGCGCGCCGGCGCGTCAGGCCCGCGAGGGTCGATGCTGAACGGCGCGCTCCAGGGCGCTGACGATGTCCGCCGCGCCGACCGATCCGCGGCTGAGGATGCTCGAGACCCGGCCGTTGAGCGCACGCCTGTCGTCCTCGGTCAGCGTCGCGGAGGTGACGACCATCATCGGCGTCTCTCGCGTGAGGGAATCCGTGCGCAGCGCCTCGACGACGTCGAACCCGCTGACCTCGGGCATCATGAGGTCGAGCAGCACGAGGTCCGGACGCTCCGACTTCGTCAGCTCGATCGCCTCCCGTCCGCCGGCGGCCGTCAGCACCGCAAATCCCGCCGGCTCGAGGGTCCGGGTCATGAGGGAGCGGTTGGCGGCCTCGTCGTCGACCACCAGCACGCGAGGCTTTTCGGCACCCGCGCCGCGGTTGGAGAGGAGGTCGTTGAGGCGCTTGATCAGCTGAGCCGGATCCACGGGCTTGACCAGGTAGTCGACCGCGCCCAGGGCGAGCCCGTGCTGGGGATGGTCGACCACGCTGACGATGACCACCGGGATCGCGCTCGTCGCGGGATCCCTCTTCAGCCGCGTGATCACCTCCCAGCCGTCGATATCGGGCAGCACGATGTCGAGCGTCATGGCGGCCGGCCGCAGCTCGCGGGCGCGGATCAAAGCCGCTCGACCGGTGCGCTCATGGTGCGTGCGGTAGCCCTCACCTTCGAGGCGCCGGGTGAGCAGCTCGGCCGCGCCCATATCGTCCTCCACGACGAGGACCAGCGGCCGCTCGGCACCCGCTTAGAGCTCGCCGGCCGTCACGCGGGCCGGCTCCGGCACCGGCGGGGCTGCGGGGCCTCCGAGCGGGAGCATGATGGTGAACACGCTCCCCGCCCCGCGCCGGCTGGAGACACGGACATCGCCGCCGTGCAGGCGTGCGAACCGCCTGGTCAGCGCGAGGCCGAGACCCGTCCCTCCTGCTTGCGTCCGGACGCGTCGCCGGCCTGCCGGAACTCCTCGAAGATGCGAGACAGGTCGGACTCTGCGATTCCGATCCCCGTGTCGGCGACCGCAACCTCCGCGCTGTCCCCGCTCCGCCCCGCGGTGATCGTCACCCGGCCGGCCTCGGGTGTGAACTTGATCGCGTTCGACACCACGTTGAGCAGCATCTGCCGCAGCTTCTGGGCATCCGCCGTCAGCACCAGCTGCGGGTCCACTTGGGCCGCGAGCTCGATCCTCTTCCTGGCCACCAGCGGCTCGACGCCGCGCGTCACCTGCTCCACCGCGTCCGCCATCGAGACTCTCTCCAGCGCGAGCTGCATCTGGCCCGCCTCTACCTTTGAGAGGTCGAGGATGTCGTTGATCAGGCTCAGGAGGTGGCGGCCGCTCGTCACGATCTGGTTCAGGAAGCGCGAGGTCGTCGCCTCGTCGAACTGCCCCTCAGACGCGTCCGCGAGCAGCTCTGAGAACCCGATGATGGCGTTGAGGGGGGTGCGCAGCTCGTGGCTCATGCTGGCCAGGAAGGCGCTCTTGTGCCGGTTGGCCTCGACCAGCTCCACGTTCGCGTGCTCCAGCTCCCGGCCGACCCTCACCATCTCGCCGTGAAGGCGTGCCGCCTCGAGGGCGGGCGCCACCTGGTTGGCGATGAGGGCGAGCAGCTGAAGCTCCTCGGCCTTCATCTCATGCGACCGGTTGTACGAGACGGTGAGCGCGCCGACCGGTTTTGAGCCGACGATCATCGGCACGCCGGCCACGCTCCTCATGCCGCGCTTCACCGCGTCGGGGAGCGAGTGCTCCCAACCGGGGTAGTCCTCGAGCACCATCGGAATCCCGTCGCGGTAGATCATGCCCGCGAATCCCTCGCCTGACCTGAGCATGCGCGGGAAGGGCCGCGAGTACGTGTCCCCGAGGACGCGCAGGGCGTTCGCCTCGGGATCCCACCACAGCAGCGTGGCCTCGTCCGCGCCGGTCAGCGATCGGGCGCGCTCGATGACCAGCAGGCCCAGCCGTTCGGGGTCGAGCTCGCCGCTCGACGCGACCGCTATCTCGTGGAGCGCCTCGAGGTCGCTTTCACGCTCGCGCATGTCGAGTGCGGGCGGCCGCAAGCTCGGCCGCGAACGGGATGGTCATTGGGGTGGAGCGACGGTAGCAGACCGCCGAGCGATTCCAGCGCGCTAGCGCGAAGGCTTGGCCGCGGCGGCCTCGGTGAGCTTCTCGCGGACGAGCGGCAGCACGACCGTGCCGTACAGCTCGATGCTCCTCAACAGCCTGGAGTGCGGCATCGAGCCGTTGCTGTACTTCATGTCGAAACGCACGATGCCGAGGGCTCCCGCGACATCGACGATTTTTGCGGCGACCGTCTCCGGGGCTCCGACGAAGAGCGCTCCCTCCGGGCCGGTCTGAGCGTCGAACTGGGCCCGCGACATCGGCGGCCACCCGCGTTCCCGCCCGATCTTCGCGTGCATCGCGGAGTAGTGAGGCCACAGCTCGTCGCGCGCCTGCTCGTCAGTCTCCGCCACGTAGCCCGGGGAGTGGACGGCTATCGGCCGGTCGCCCAGCCCGAACTCGGCAAGGGCGCGGTGGTACAGGTCGACGTACGGCCGGAAGCGGCGCGGGGGGCCGCCGATGATCGCGAGCACGAGTGGAAATCCGTAGCGGGCCGCGCGGACCACCGACTCCGGGCTGCCGCCGACGCCGACCCAGGCGCGCAATGCCCCCGACTCGGTGGTCGGATACGCGCGCTGCCCGGTCAGCTCCGGCCGCGTGGTGCCGGACCACGTGACGGGCCCTTCCTTGAGCAGCTCGGCGAAGAGCTGCAGCTTCTCCTCGAACAGGACCTCGTAGTCGTCGAGGTCGTAGCCGAACAGTGGAAAGGATTCGGTGAACGACCCTCGACCCAGGATGATCTCGGCGCGGCCGCCCGACACAGCGTCGAGCGTCGCGAAGCGCTCGTACACGCGAACGGGGTCGTCGGTGCTCAGGACCGTGACGGCGGACCCGAGATGCATTCGCTTCGTGCGCGTGGCGATCGCCGCGAGCAGCACCTCGGGCGCGGAGACGGCAAGGTCGGGGCGGTGGTGCTCCCCGACGCCGAAGAAATCGACGCCCAGCTCGTCCGCCAGCACCGCCTCCTCGATCAGGTCGCGGATCACCTGGTGCTGCGGGACCGGCGCGCCGGCGTCGTCCACCGTCACATCGCCGAACGTGTCCAGCCCGAGCTGAAGCTGCTCCTCCATCACACGTTCGAACTTACAGGAGGCCGCGGCGATTCCGCCTCCCCGCGAAGCGCCCAGGGGTGAGGCGTGTGTTACTTTGGCGCGGCCTGTTTCGCGCCCGGGGCGCGGGGAGAGCAAGCCTGGGGGTAGGCGTTGCGCAGTTACCGCTATGCCGGCCATGCCGTGGTGCTCGTGATCGCGATGGCCATCTCCGGATATACCGCGGGGCAGTTCAGCATCCGCGGCGTCTCGCACACCGGACCGCTGTACTCGGCGGCCGCGGGCGGAGGCGGGCCGGTGCAGGTGGCGATGGGCCGCGACGGCACGCTGATCAAGCCACTCTCCATCCCCACGTCCGCGCAGCCCAAAAGGCAGGCGATCCGCTACATCGTGCGCCCCGGCGACACGCTCGAAAGCATCGCGGGCTCGCTCGGGGTTCCGCTTCGCGAGATCACGTGGTCCAACCCCGGGCTGCGGCTTCCCTTGAAAGCCGGGGAGACGCTCTACGCGCCGCCCGTTCCGGGCGTGGTGGTGGTCGTGAGGTCCGGCGACACCGCGGCAAGCCTCTCGGCGAAGTACGGCGTCGACGCGACGACGATCCTCGGCTTCAACGACCTCCATGCCTCGCAGGTCGCGGCGGGAATGATCCTCGTCGTGCCGGTGGATCCGGCGAGCGGCCCCAACCTGGCTTCAGGCCTTCCCGCCGATCCCCTTCACCCCGAGGAGCTCAGCTGCCCGATCCCGGGCGCGCCGATCATCCAGAAGTTCGGACCGACGTCATTCGCGCTCGAGCCGCCGTACGGCGGGTACGCGCACTTCCACACCGGCATCGACGTCCTGGCCGGCTTCGGGACGCCGATCGGGGCCGCCGCGGGCGGAAGGGTGACCGCGGCCGGCTACGCGGCCTACTTCGGGATCCGAGTCGAGGTCACCGACAGCTACGGCTTCGTCGAGATCTACGCCCACATGTCGAACGTCGCCGTCACGGTCGGTCAAGCCGTGCAGCAGGGCCAGACCATCGGGTTCGTCGGCAGCACCGGCCTGTCGATCGGCGCGCACCTCCACCTGCAGCTCGAGGTCGCGGGCCTGCCGGCCGACCCGGGCCGGCCCATCGGCTGCGCGTAGGCCCCTCGGATTTCGGCTCGCCGCCACGAATAAGGGCGCGCGCGATCCGGTTTCTGGATACGTGCCGGAGCGCAGGCCCAGGTTTGTAGGGTTGGAGGAGTTCATGGGCAACGTGCGAGTGCAGACGCATGCGGCGACCGACCTCGGCGAGGTCCACCTCTGGCTGGCCCGATATCGCGGCACCGTGGTCGAGCTCGATCGCGGCCGTCGCGTGGCCCTCGGCGCTCCGATCTCGGGGGCGCGCGCATTGATCAGCGCGGTCGTGCTCGAGGAGGGCAGCCGCCCCGGAGCTCAGCTGGGAGGCGTCCTGCGGGTGCTGGGCAATCCCGCCGGCACCGAGCCGGTGCGGCTGGAGTTCGACGGCCGCTCGCCCTCCGGGCTTCCGAACGGCGAGGCGCACGACGTCGCGGCGAGCATGCTCGAGGCCATCGCCGAAAGGATCGCGTCCGACCGCGCCGTACAGAACGTCGCCTGAACGCCGCTGAGCGCGGTCTCAGCCACAGCGGAACAGCTCGAGCGGGACGTGGTGCAGCCGTTCGACGCCTGAGGCCGTGATCCGGACCAGCTCGCCGACCTGGATCCCGGACCTGAGATCGCGCGCGACGACATTGGGCTGCACGACCACGAGCATGTTCTCGCGGAATTCGAACGGGGGCGCCGAGCGTTCGCTGGTCTGACGGGTCCGCAGGTACGGCGCATAGACGCCGCCGTTCGCCATGTGGACGAGGTCGTCGTAGATCGTGAATCCCGCCTCATCGATGATCTCCGCCGCCGCCAGCACCTCCTCCGACGTGGCGCCGTCGCGCAGCACGTCGCAGATCGCGATGAAAGCGGCGACGCCGGTCTCGTGCATGCGCGCGTAGGTGGCGGTCGGCTCCGCGGCGACGGCGAAGCACCGCAGCGCCTGCCCCCACCAGCCGTGATGCGCGGCGCTGAGCTCGGTCAGCACGATGTCCCCCGCCGAGAGGCGGCGGCCCGTCTGCACCTGGGCGGGCGCGCACAGGGCGGGCTCGGCCATCGAGGTGGATCCGAGGTAATGGATGTGCGTGCGGCCACCGGACGCGTAGTAGGCCGACTGCACGATGGCGGCCAGGTCGTGGTCGGTCAGCCCGGGACGGACCTCGCGGCGCAGCGCCTCGAGGGCCAGGTCGGTCAGGGCCGCGCCGCGGCGCGCCCACTCGACCTCCTCGTCGCTCTTGACCAGCCGTTCCCGGGCCATGGTCGCCTGCACGTCGACGAGCTCGAGGTGCGGGCAGCGCCGGGAAAGCGCCGTCCACCGCGCGTGCGACAGCGGGCCGGCGACACCGACGCGCTTCGAATCCAGCCCGCGGAGGGCCAACTCTGCCGCCACCGTCGCGGCGAGATCGTCGCCGCCCCAGCGCACGTCGTCGATCACCGACATCGCGCGCGCCGTCGCCTGGTGATTCGCGTAGTTGACCCACAGAGCCGCGTCTCCGCGCGCGGGGAAGAAGAGGGCCGCCTCGAACGATACGGCGAAGTTGGTGAGGTGCTGGATCTCGTGATGCGACGCGCGATTCCCGAACATCAGCAGCGCGTCCACCCGCTCGGCGTCCATCAACGAGCGCGCCGCTGCATGGCGGCGCGAGAACTCGGCGTCCGTGAAGCAGGAATACCCGTTGCGCCCGGCCGGCACGGGACTCGCTATGCGGACGTGGCGTCGAGCACCGTGAGCGGTTCGCCGGCGGCGGCGTGCAGGCGAAAGCTGTCGCCCGGCTCGATCCACACCACGTCCTCCCGGCCGAGCTCGTTCGACCGGCCGCCGGACTCGAAAGACCCGGACCCCGAGACGACGTAGAGGAAGCGCTCTGCCGCGCCGTCCGACGTCTGCTCCGGACCCGACGCTCCGGCGTCGAGCCGCCACACCCGCGCGGCCATCGCCATGCCCGCGACGTGGCGGTGGTCGGCCAGCGTGCTCACCGTCCAGCCTTCGCCGCGGCCGTCCACCGTGATCTCCGACTGCTGCCTGAACTCAGGCATTGGGCGCCCACGTTCATATATCGTCGGTGACCCACACCGTTTCGGTGGGCGGCGGGGCCCAGAACTCCACGAACGAGAAGTTCGCGGCGGACGGATTCTCGAACCAGTGGACCTCGGACGGGCCGACGGCCGCGACCATCCCCGCCTCGAGCGGCAGGATGGCTCCGTCGACGTGGAGGGTGCCCGAGCCCTCCATCACGAAGAAGAGGTGATGGCAGTCGGAGTGGTAGTGCGCCGCCGCCGTGTCTCCGGGGTGATACACGATGCGGTCGGCGCGGATCCGCCGGGCTCCCACCGGCACGTTGTCGGTGATGAGGTCCAGGCGGTCGCGCGTGTCGCGCGTCGAGTGCAGGTGCGGCAGGTCGCCGGCCTTGATCAGCCTCGCCATCAGGCCTCCGTCAGGCCCTCGCCGGGGCGGCGCCGAGCACCTCTTCGATGCTCGTCCCCAGGTCCTGCAGCAGCACCATCGCCGTGTTGCGCCCGGGCGCGCCCGTGATCGACCCTCCCGGATGCGTCGTGCCGCCCGTCTGATAGAGGCCCGGGATCGGCATCCGGTACTGGCCGTAACCCGGCGCCGGCCGCAGCCCGCCGCTCTGGCCGACGCCGCGGTCGCCGCCGTGGAACGAGCCGTGGATCATGTGCGCGTTCGCGTGCTCGAAATCGTCCGGGCTCTTGACCGCGCGCGCGAGGATCTTGTCCTTCGTGAAGTTGGGGGCGAACCTGCTCAGGTGCTCGAGCTGGAAGTCCGCGTGCCTCTCCTTCAGCGTGTCCCAGTCCCGCTCGCCCTCCGGCAGCTGCCACGCCTGGGGGCTGAGCAGCTTGGTGGTGTGATGGCCGTGCGGCGCCCGAGATGGGTCGACCAGGGAGGGAGTGGCGACGAGCAGCCAAGGGACGTCTCGCAGGAACCTGCCGTCACGCACGTCCCGCCCGGCGCGCAGCACGTCCTCCGGCCAGCCGACCAGCCCCGCCGAGACGGCCGACTGCGTGCCTTCGCGGGTCGTGAACCTCGGCGGCTCGGTGGCGGCGATGTACACGCCCATGTTCGAGATGCCGATGTCGTACGTCTCGATGGCGAAGCGAAATTCCTCGGGCCACGCCTGCGCCGGCGCCATGTCGACCAGGTGCTTCACGTGAATCGTCGACACGACCGCCTTGCGGCCCCGGAACCGATCGCCTGATTCCGTCTCCACCCCGACGCACCGGCCGTCCTCGAGCAGCAGGCGCGTGATGCGCTGATTGCAGACGACCGTGCCGCCGTGGTCCTCGATGAACTGGACGAGGCCGTCGGTCAGCCTGCCCGAGCCCCCGAGCGGGATGCTCCAGCTGCGCTGCTGGCGCCCGTAGATCAGCGAGTAGGCGAGCGAACCGGAGCCTGGGATGTCCACGGCCTGCACGGTCTGGAACGCCATCCACAGCATGAACGAGCGCACGTGCCGCTCCTCGAACTCATGGTGGATCACCTCCCAGGAGCTCATGTTCTCGATGCGCACGAACTTCTTGCCGACCGGCGTCTGCATCAATCGATCCTGGAGCGAGGGGCCGAAGCCCGGCGGCGTGAAGCGCGCGGCGCCGTACGCGCCCTTGACCGCGTCGTAGTCGGCGAGCAGCCGGCGGTACGACTCTGAGTCCGCCTTGGAGAAGCGCGCGATCTCCTCGCACGTGCGGTCGACGTCGAGCCACATCGTCATGTACTCGCCGTCCGGGAAGGCGACGTGAGCCACCGGGTCCGGCTCGGCGTACTTCAGGCCGTACTTGCCGTGCAGCTCCAGCTCGTCCTTGGTGAGCAGCGGGTTGACGCGGATCAGCGTGTGGCCCGACGAGCAGGTGTCGATGAGATAACCGGGAAGCAGCGGCTCCTCCGTCGACGCCCCGCCGCCTGGGATCGGCCGCGCGTCGAGCACGACCACGCTGTGGCCGGCCTTCGCGAGATAGGCCGCGGTGATCAGGCTGTTGTGTCCGGCGCCCGCGACGACGATGTCCGCGTCAGTGCTCATTGTTGCTTCCCTCTCCATCCGTGCTTGATATGCGAGCGGTGTGCGCGCCGGCCTCTTCGCCGAGGTAGAGGCGGCCCACCTCCGGATCGTTCAACAGCTCCGCGCCGCGGCCCTGCAGGCGGATGCGGCCGAGCTCCATCACGCTGCCCCGCTTTGCCGCCGCCAGGCCGAGCCGCGCGTTCTGCTCGACGAGCAGGATGGTCGTGCCCCCGGCGCACAGCCGGTCGACGCGGTCGAGCACGGCGCGCGCGATCCGCGGCTCCAGGCCCATCGTGGGCTCGTCGAGGATCAGGAGCTTCGGCTCGACCAGCATGCCGCGCGCGATCTCGACCTGCTTCTGCTGGCCGCCGCTGAGCAGGCCGGCCCGGACGTTGCGCCTCTCCTTGACGATCGGCAGCAGCTCGGCCACGCGCTCGATCCGCTCGTGCAGCAGCTTCCGGCTGCCGATCGAGTAGCCGCCCGTCAGCATGTTCTCCCAGACGGTCATGTCGGGGAAGGTGTTGCGGCCCTGGGGAACGGTGACGATGCCGTCCCGGAACACCAGGTCGGGGCGCCGCCCTCCGATGTCGCGTCCCTCGAAGACGACGCGACCGCGGCGCGGTGGGAGCTGGCCGCCGATCACGCGCATCAGGGTGGACTTTCCCGCGCCGTTGGGGCCGATGATGCAGACGTAGTCGCCCCTGTCCACCACCAGGTCGACGCCCTGCAGGATATCGCCCCCTGAGGGATAGCCCGCGAACACTCCCTGGACCTCGAGGAGCGCGCTCAATCTCCCAGGTAAGCCTCGAGCACGGTGGGGTTGGCGCGCACATCCGCGGGCGTCCCCTCCGCGATGACCGAGCCGCGGTGCATCACCGTCACGTGGTGGGCGAGCCGCATCACGAAGCCCATGTTGTGCTCGACGATCAGGAAGGACACGCCCAGGTCGTTGAGCTGCTTGATGTAGCCCGAGAGGCGGTCGATCACGACGGGGTTCAGGCCGCCGGACGGCTCGTCGAGCAGCAGCGTCTCCGGCTCCGCCATCAGCGCGGCCGCGAGCTCGAGCAGCTTTTGCTGGCCGAACGAAAGGTGGCCGGCCTGCTCGTCGCGAAAGCGCTGCAGGCCGACGAACTCGAGCAGCTGCTCGGCCCGCTCCCGCTCGCCGCCCTGGATGCCGTCCCAGAACATGGCCTTCAGGCCGGTGCGGCGTACCGGCACGACCATGTTCTCGAGCACGCTCATCCGCTTGAAGATGCGCGTGACCTGGAACGTCCGCGCGATGCGCTGGTGCACGATCCGGCTCGGGGCCCAGCCCGTGATATCGCGTTCGCCGAGCATGACCGAGCCCTCGTCCGGCCTGTAGAAGCCCGAGATGCAGTTGAAGGCCGTGGTCTTGCCCGAGCCGTTGGGCCCGATCAGGGCGGTGATCCGGCCGCTCGCGACATTGAAAGTGCAGCCCGTCAGGGCGCGCACGCCGCCGAACGACTTGGTGATGCCGCGGACGGCCAGGCTCTGGCCGCTGACGCGGCGGAGCCCGGCGGGCGCGGCGGGAGCCGTGCTCATCAGGCGGTCTTCCTCTCGCTCGGCGTGGCTCCCGCGACGGCGGGCGCGGGCTGGGCGGGCGAGCCGGGACGCAGCCGGCGGTAGAGGGTGCCGCTGGTGGTGATCAGGCCGTCGGGCATGAACCTGGCGACCAGGATCAGGACGACGCCGAGCATCGCCAGGTGCACCTGGCCGCCGATCGTCGACGGCAGCCAGTAGACGAGGAAGTTCTGGAGGGGATAGAGGATGAACGCCCCCAGCACGGGCCCCCAGACGCTGCTCCGGCTGCCGAGCAGCGCCATGACGATCATGTTCAGCATGATGATCAGCTCGAACGCGAGGTCCGGGTCGACGTAGTTAAGGTACTGCGCATGCACGGCGCCGGCCACCGCGGCGAACCAGATGCTGATCATGAAGGCCAGGATCTTGTAGAGGTTCGTGTTGATTCCCGACCCCTCCGCCTTGCCCTCGTCTTCCCGGATCGCGATGAGACCGAGGCCGAAGCGGGAACGCCGGATGCCGATCCCGACGAGCACCGCGATGACGAGCACGGCGAGCATGTAGTAGTAGAAGAGGTCGCCGCGGTAGCTCGGGTCGATCGTCAGCAGAGGTAGATAGAGTCCTGCGCTTCCCTGCGTCAGGCCTTTGAGGTTCAGCGCCAGCATCTGCACGATGAAGGTGAACGCGAGGGTGACGATCACGAACGACGGTCCTTTCGTGCGCAGCGCCACCCAGCCCAGCCCGGCGGCGAGGGCCGCGCAGATGAAGCCCACGAGCGGCGCGGTCAGGAGGATCGGCCAACCCCAGTAATAGAGGAAGAGGCCCGCGACGTACGAGCCGAGGCCGAAGAACCCGAGGTTCGCGAGCGAGATGTAGCCGGTGAAGCCGCCGATGATGTTCCACCCCACCGACATCGCGGCGTAGGTGAACGTGAAATAGAACATGTCGAGCCAGAAGTCGTTCATCCCGTTGAACGGCAGCGCGATCAGGACGACGAGCGGGATCGCGGGCCAGAGCAGCCCGACCAGGCGGCGGACCGTCACAGGCTCTCCCTCCCGACGTGGCCGAAGAAGCCCTGCGGCCGGACGATCAGCACCGCGAACAGGAAGACGAAGAACACCATCGCCGCCCAGTCGGCCGGGATGTAGAGGATCGTGACCTGCTCGGCGATGCCGAGGATGAGGGCGGCGAGCAGAGCCCCCCTGAAGCTGCCGAGCCCGCCGAGCACCACGATCGCCATCAGCTTTCCGATCCAGCCCCAGTGGGAGTTGGGATAGAACGGGTAGTACATGCCGATCAGCGGACCCGCGGTCGCGGCCACCGCGACCCCAATTCCGAACGCGATCATCGTGATCCGGCTCGCGTTCACGCCGACGAGCTGAGCGACCGAGCGGTTCTGGGTCGTGGCGCGGATCGCGCGTCCGAGCTGCGTGTAGTTGAGCAGCAGGTAGAGCGCGGCCAGCAGCAGGACCGACACCCCGAACGTGATCACCTGCACGAGCGGGATGTAGATGTCGCCGAGGTGGTAGGTGATATCGGAGTAGGGCGTGTTGATCTGATGGAAGGTGGACGTCCAGATCGCGCCCTCCGAGCCTTCGATCACGTTGGCGACGCCGAGCGTGGCCAGCAGCGCGAGCGACAGGTCCTTGTCGACCAGCGCGCTGAGGATGCCGGCCTGGACCAGCGCTCCGCCGATGAAGAACACCACCGCGAGGATCGCGATCGAAAGCAGCGGGTCGATCCCCACGTTGACGAGCAGCGTCCAGGAGAGATAGGACGCGAAGATCACGATCGCCGCGTGGGCGATGTTGATCAGGCGCATGACGCCGAAGATCAGCGTCAACCCGGACGCCATCAGCGCGTACATGCCGCCGACGAAGACGCCCAGGATCGCGCCCTGGATCAAAAGGGTCATGAACCCACCTCAGCCACGGAACCTACGGTTGCGTTCGACAGAGCAGGAAATGCGCCACGGGGGAGCAAGGCGCAGATGCTCCCCCGTGAATCGCTCGAATCACCAGTTGGGCTTGGGGTACGTCGGCTTGGTGCCGTTGGTCGCGACGTTGGACGGCCACACGATGTTCAGGTGGTGGTTCTGCCACTGGATCATGTCGAACGTGCCGCCCACCGGCCGGCCCACCGAGTCCCAGCCGAAGTTGCCCTCCACCGACTGCACCTTGTTGTGGTGCAGCCAGTTGATCAGCTTCGAGTTGTCGACCGAGTTCGTGGCCTTGATCGCCGCCGCCAGCACCTCGCCGGCCGCGTACGCCTCCGCCGCCTCGGCCGGAACGACGTTGTCCTTGTTCGGGAACATCTGCAGGTACGTGTCGACGAACTCCTTGTTGCCCGGCACGGATGACTCCTGCAGCCAGTCGAGCGAGGTCATCGTGCCCTCGCCCTTGTCGCCGGTCTCCTGCTCCCAGGTGTTGGCGCTGTCGGGACCGCTGGCGAAGTACGCGGCCTTCACCTGGAGCCCGACCTTCGAGTAGCCGTTGACCGCGCCGGCCGCGTCCTGGTCGGCGACCGAGCCCTGGACCAGGATGTCGACGCCAGCGGACTTCATAGCGGCGCCGATCGACGTGAAGTCGGTCTGGGTCGGAGGGTAGACCTGCTTGTAGCCGGTCTTGATGCCCATGGCTTCGAAGTCCGACTGCACCGTGTTCTCGACGGCCTCCGCGAAGGGGTCGTCGTTGGTCGGATAGCCCGCGACCGTCGGACGCTGGTCGGCGGGCAGGGACTTGATCCACGCCACGAGCGGGTCGGCCTGGTGCTCCACCGTGGCCGGCTGCACGAAGAAGACGTTCGTGAACCCGCGGGTGAACACCTGGGGCGCGCCGCCGGTGCCCTCGACGAAGATCTTGTTGTTCTGCGCGGCCACCGCCTCGGTCGGGATGACCAGCGCGCTGCTGACCGGGCCGAGCAGGACGTCCACCTTGTCTTCCGCGATGAGCCGCTGGTACTGGCTGACGGCGGTATCGGCAAGGCTGTTGTTGTCGTACTGGATGATCTTCACCTGGCGGCCGAGCAGGCCCCCGTTCTTGTTGACCACCTGCTCCCAGACCTTGTAGCCCTGGTCGCTGTTGGTCCCGATGTCCGACTTGTCGCCGGACAGCGGCTCGGAGATCCCGACCAGGATCGGCTGGTTGTTCGCCGGTGAGCTCGACGCATTGTTGTTCGAGCCCAGCCCGCACGCGGTCAAGCCGATCGAGAGAGTGGCGAAGGCCACCCAAGCCCTGTGCAACCTAACGCTTCTCATGCTCCCTCCTCGCATGCATTCAAGGTGCCACGCCGGTGAACCGGCCGGTCGACGCTCTGCGAAGCCGCCTCCCAGTCGGGACCGTTCCCTGGCGGCGCCGTCGCATCAGGACAAACGTTTGTGCAAAATTTAACGCCTGCATCGTTGGGTGTCAAACGCCCGAATTCTCGGCGGCAATTTCAGGGGGTAGCGATGACGGTATCGACCACCGACACCAGCACGTTCGTCCACGACACGTGGGAGTCCTTCAGCTGGCGGATGATGTCCAACTACGTGTCGCCCTGGGAGCGCGAGCGGCTCCAGGAGGAGATCAAGGACTGGAGCCAGTGGTGCCGGGCGTGGTCGGCTGCCGCGGAGGGCCACGTGGCGCGCGGGGACGAGGCGCTGCAGGCCGGCCACGGCGAGACGGCCGCGCAGGCCTACATCACCGCCGGCCTCTTCTATCACTGGGCGAGCTTTCTCTTCACCCACGACGAGGAGCAGTTCCGGGCCGCGCTCGAGGCCGGTGAGGCGGCTTTCGCCAAGGCCGCCCCGCACGCCGAGCATCCGATGGAGATCATGAAGATCCCGTTCGAAGGCTTCGAGCTCCGTGGCTACTTCCGCTACCCCCGCGGCGCGAGCGGGCGCGTGCCCCTCGCCGTGCTCATCCCCGGCGCCGACTCCAACAAGGAGGAGCTCTACGACCACGGCGCCCACATGCTGCGCCGCGGCATCGCCGTGTTCTGCTTCGACGGCCCGGGCCACGCCCTGGTCAGCTTCCACCAGAAGCTCCGGCCCGACTACGAGAAGCCGATCAAGGCGGTGCTGGACGCTCTGCTCGCGCGCGACGACGTCGACCCGAACCGAGTCGCGCTGGGCGGCATCTCGTACGGCGGGCAGTTCGCCATCCGGGGAGCCGTCTTCGACCCGCGCGTGAAGGCCGTTCTCTCTGTGAGCAGCTGGTACACGGCGCAGGGCCGCTACCCCAACCAGAGGCCGGTCAGCAAGCTGGCGCTCAAGCAGTACCTCGGACCGGATCCCGAGGCGGTGCAGAACACGATGACGCTCGAAGGCGTCTGCGACCGCCTGACGGTCCCGCTCCTCCAGGTGTATGGCGGGAAGGACCCCGCATCGCCTCGGCAGCAGGCGGACCGCATCGCGGCCGAGGTCAAGGGCCCGCAGACCCTCCAGCTCTACGAAGAGGGCGTCCACGTCTGCAACAACATCTGGTTCAAGTCGCGGCCGTTCGCCGCAGACTGGCTTGCCGACACCCTGGGCGCGCGATGAACGCGCCGGCGGCTCAGGACGCCAGGGTTGCAACCGCGGCGGCCCACTGGAGCTTGAGGTTCGTCTCCAACGGCGTCGAGCTGGGGACCTTCCAGTCGACGCTGGCGCGCATAAGAACGTGGGACCAGTGGTGCAGGGAGTGGGGGCGCAGCGCCCAGCGCTACGAGGACCTGGCGGCCGAGGCCCAGGCGCGGGGTGACCGGCGGACGGCCGGGGAGGCGCTGCTCCGTGCCGCGATGTGCTGGCACTTCGGCAAGTTCCTGTTCATGGACGATATGACGCAGCAGCGCGCGGCTCACGAGCGCGCCGTGGCGAGCTTCGCGCGCGGGATGTGGACGCTCGAACCGCCTGCGGAGCGCGTCGAGATCCCCTACGGGTCCGCCCGGCTCGCGGCGCTGCTGCGACAGCCGGCCGTCGCGGGAAGGGCGCCGGTCGTGATCATGGCCCCCGGCCTCGATTCGACTAAGGAGGAGATCCAGACCACGGCCGACTACTTCCTGCGCCGCGGGCTCGCCACGCTCGCGGTGGACGGCCCGGGCCAGGGCGAATCCGAGTACGACCTTGCGATCGAGCCGGCTTACGAGAAGGTGGCGACCGCGGCCGTGGACTGGATCCGCGCGCGGGACGCGCTGGACGGCTCGGCCATCGGCTTCTTCGGGGTTAGCCTCGGTGGCTACTACGCCTTGCGGGCCGCGGCCCACGAGGGCAGGCTCAAGGCCGCCGTCGGCCTGGCCGGACCCTACGACTTCGGCGCGGTGTGGGACCAGCTGCCCGGCCTGACCAGAGCCGCCTTCAGCCATCGCGCCCGCGCGTCCGGCGAGCAGGACGCCCGCTCGCGCGCCGGCCGCCTGACGCTGGAGGGCGTGCGCCGGCTCGAGTGCCCATGCCTGGTCGTGCACGGGAAGCTCGACCGGATCATCCCCTACACCGAGGCCGAGAAGGTCGCCCGCATCGAGCACGTCGAGCTCGTCACGTACGAGACGGGCAACCATGGCGTGACCGACCAGGCCTTCGCCTCGCGGGCCCTCATGGCGGACTGGCTGGCGAGGAGGCTGAAAGCCGGCTAGCCGCGCATCCGCCTGAGCACGGTGCCCGCGACCTCGTCGACCTGGCGCGCGGGCCGCTCACCCTTGACCGAGACGATGAGCTCGGTGAACCCGCGCTCGACCATCGCCTCAGCGAGCGCGATGCAGCGCTCGGGCGCGGCGGGATCGAAGCTGATCCCGACCGAGCGCCGGATCGTCGCCGGATCGCGGCCGATCGCCTCGCAGTGGGCGTCGAGCACGCCCGACAGCCGGGCCGCCTCCTCGGGCGCCGCGCCGGGGATGTTCCAGACGTCGGCGTGGCGGGCGGCGACGCGAAGCGTCTTGCGCTCGCCCGAGCCGCCGATCCAGAGCGGCGGGTGCGGCCGCTGAAGCGGCTTTGGCTCCGAGATCGCTCCCTGCATCCGGTAGTGCACCCCTTCGAAATCGGACACCGGCTGGGTCCACAGGAGCTTGAGCACCTGGCACGCCTCGTCCAGGCGGTCGATCCGCTCTCCCCGGGAGGGCAGCGGTATGCCGAGCGAGGCGAACTCGCGCTCGGCCCAGGCCGCGCCGATGCCCATCTCCAGCCGCCCGCCGGAGAGGTGGTCGACGGTGGTCGCCATCTTGGCCAGGACGGGTGGGTGGCGGTACAGGTTGCCGGTGACGTTGACGCCGATCCGGATCCGCTTCGTGCGCTCCGCCATCGAGGCCAGGAGCGTCCACGACTCGAAGACCGGGTCCGTTACGTCGTGCTGGTACCAGCCGGTCGCGGATCGGGTCAGGGGCAGCAAGTGGTCGAGCAGCCAGAGGTGGTCGAAGCCGGCGTCGTCGGCCGCGGTCCAGACGTCACGCAGGTCCCGCAGCGTGGTGGCGATGGGCACGTACTTCAGGCCCACGCGGACAGGGTGCCTCGACGTCATGGGCGGGGCGGAGCGGGCGCTACGGTTCGCGCACGCCGGCCAGGGTCGCCAGCGTGTCGAAGAGCACCGCGAAGTCCTGCTTCTCGAGGCCGAGACCGCGGGCGGCGGTCAGCATCTCGTTGGTGACCGCCGTGGTGGGGAGGGGGACGTCGAACTGCCGGCCCAGCTCGAGGGCGAGCAGCATGTCCTTCTGCATCATGTTGACGTCGAACCACGCCTCGCCCGGCTTCTCGATCACGAACCCGCCGCGGTACTTGACCATCGGCGAGGCGATCACGCTGTTGAACATCACGTTCGCAGCGGTGATGCGGTCGATGCCTCCTTTCTCGGCCAGCAGGATGCCCTCTGAGAACGCGAGCATCTGGACGGCGAGCTGAAGGTTGATCGCGATCTTGAGCAGCACCGCCTTGCCGTTGTCCCCGACATGCGTGACGGTCGGACCGATGTCCTTCAGGACGGGCAGCGCGCGCTCGAAGTCCTCCCTGCCGCCGCCGACCATGATCGAGAGCCGTCCCTCCTGCAGCGTGCTCACGCTGCCCGACACCGGCGCGTCCAGCATCCCCGCGCCGAGCCCGCGCACGCGTTCGCTCAGCTCGCGGCTGAACTGCGGGCTCGACGTCGACATGTCGATGTAGAGCTTTCCCGCGCCCAGGCCGGCCAGGATTCCGTCCGGGCCCTCGGTGACCGCCTTCAGCGCCGCGGTGTTGGTCACCATCGTGAAGACGATGTCCGACGCGGCGGCCACCTCGCGCGGCGTCGGCTGCAGCTGGAGGCCTGCCTCGACCAGGTGGCGGGCACGGCTCGGCGTGCGGTTGTAGCCGCGCACCGTGTGCCCGGCCTGAAGCAGGCGCTGCGCCACGCCTCCACCCATCGTGCCGAGCCCGACAAACCCTAGTTCGCTCAAAACCCCCACCTTAGGCAAACGTTTGCGCATGAGCCTAGCAGCGGCTTTGCAGATTTGTCAAAAGGGAGTTTCAGGCCTTCGCGGGGTCGGTCGAGCCGCGCACCACGAGATCCGGCGGCAGGACGATGCGCTTGGCGCTGACGGCCCCGGTGTGGAGCTGCTCGAGCAGCAGCCGGGCGGACTCGCGGCCGAACTCGATGGCCGGCACGCGTATGGTGGTGAGCCCCGGTCGGAGCCGCGCGGCGAGCGGCGCATCGTTGTAGCCGGAGATCGCCAGGTCCCGCGGTATCCGCAGGCCGAGCTGCTCGACCGCGTCGTAGGCGCCGATCGCGGCGACGTCGTTCACGGCCACGAGCGCGGTGGGCGGGTTGCGCAGGGCGAGCAGCCTTCGGGTCGCCGCGACGCCGCCGCCGGCGATGAGTCCGGCCTCCGCGATGAGATGCGGGTCGGCTTCGATCCCGGCCGCTTTCAGGGCGGACTGGTAGCCGCGCCGCCGCAGCACGGCCGTGCTGATGCGTTGAGATCCGGCGAGATGGGCGATGCGCCGGTGGCCGAGGGAGATCAGATGCTCGGTCGCGATCCGGGCGCCCGCCTCGTCGTCGGTGCCGACGAATGGGTCCCTCAGATCGCTGTAGCGGTTGACCAGCACGTGGGGAATCCCCTGCTGGCGCAGCCAGCGGACGGAGGGGTCGCGCAGAGACGCGCTCGCGACCACCATGCCGTCGATGCGCCTCGCCTGGAGCGCCTGCAGGATGTCGCGCTCGCGGTCGGGCTGGCCGTCGGTGCTGGACAGGATGACCGTGTAACCCTGCTCGATCGCGGCGTCCTCCACGCCGCGAAAGATGGCCGCGAAGAGCGGGTTGAGGACGTCGGGGATGAGCACCCCGAGCACGAAGCTCTGGCGCAGCTTCAAACCGCGCGCCATGCCGTCGGGGCGGTAGCCGGTTCGCTCCAGCAGCTTCTTCACGCGACTGCGGGTCTCGGGTGAGACGCGCAGCCGCGGGTCGTTGTTGACGATGCGCGAGATGGTCGACGGGTGGACGCCGGCCTGGCGGGCCAGCTCCTTCAACGTCATGCGCACCTTCGGCCCGTAGTTTGACACCGAAGCGAATCGCAACCTAGAGTCAGCGCAAACGATTGTCCACGCAAAAACGGATTGTCGGCGAGTCCGTGGCGCGACGCGAGGATCCACCGCTTGTCAGGGGCGAGGCGACGTTCGCGTCGGACCCCAGGCCGGCCGGCCTCTGCCACCTGGCGGTCGTGCGCGGCACGGCGCCTTCCACGCGGATCACGGCGATCGACGTCGGAGCGGCGCGCGCGCTTCCCGGCGTGCTCGCGGCCTGGACCGCCGCGGACCTGGGCGACGTGGGCGATCTCGCGGGCATCGCCATCCCCGGCCTCGAGCTTCGTCCGCGGCCCGTCCTCGCGCGCGACCTCACGCGATACGCGGGCGAGCCCGTCGCGGCCGTGGTCGCGGAGACGCATTATGCGGCGGAGGACGCGGCGGCGGCGGTCGAGGTGGAAGGGGAGCCCCTGGCCTCGACCGCCGAACCGGAGCAGGGCGAGGTGGCGGGCAGTCTGCACCGCTCGTTCGGAGATGTCACGTCAGCCTTCGACGGCGCGGACGTGATCGTGGGCGCCCGGCTGCGCCTGGCCCGCGTGTCGGGCGGCTACCTCGAGCCCCGGGCCGTGACGGCCGAGCCGGACGGTGACGGCGTGCTCGTCCGCACGTCGACCCAGTGGCCGCACGGCGTCCGCGCAGCGGTCGCCTCGGCGTTGAGGCTCGACGCCTCCCGCGTGCGCGTGCTCGCCACGAACGTGGGCGGCGCCTTCGGCGCGAAGGGCATGCCGTACCCGGAGGAGGTGCTGGTGGCACTCGCCGCGCTGCGCCTGCGCCGCCCGGTCGCGTGGGTGGCGGCGCGCACCGAGGACATGCTCGCGACGGCACAGTCGCACGGCGACGTGCTCGAGCTCGAGCTGGCCGCGTCGAAGCAGGGCGTGCTGCGCGGGCTCCGCGGCCGCGTGCTGCACCCGATCGGCGCGTACGGAGCGACCGGAGCCGGCCAGGGCGATCACATCGCGAGCCACCTGATCGGCTGCTACCACCTGCCCGCGCTGGACGTGACCGTCGACTTCGTCTATACGAACACCGTGCCGGCGGGATTCATCCGGGGCGGCGGCCGCGAGGTGGGCATCTTCGGGATCGAGCGGATGATCGACCGGCTGGCCCGCCGGCTTGGCCTCGACCGGGTCGACCTGCGCCGCCGCAACCTGATCCGGCCGGACGAGATGGCGCACGACACCGGCTTTCGCACGCCGCGCGGGATCTTCGTCTACGACGGAGGGGACTACCCGGCCATGCTGGATCAGGCGGCGAGCGCGGTCGCCGCGGCGCGTGAAGGCGGACCCGAGAGCGTGGGCCTGGGAATCGTGTGCTTCGTGGAGTCGACCGGGCTTGGAATGCCTGAAACGGCGCGCGTCGGGATCGCGGCCGACGGCGAAGCCACCCTCAGCATTGGAACCGCGCCGCAGGGCCAGGGGCACGACACGACCGCCGCGCAGGTCGCGGCCGAGAACCTCGGCTGGCCGGTGGAGCGGGTGACGGTCATGAGCGGCGATTCGGCCGCCGTGCCCTGGAGCATGACCACGTCGGCAAGCCGCAGCGCGGTTGAGATGGGCGGGGCGGCCGCCCACGCGGCCCGTTCCGCGCGCGCCCGGCTGATCGAGCTGGCGGCGCACCGCTTCGAGGCCGACCCCGTCGACGTCGAGGTCGGCCGGGAGGGCGCGGCGCCGCGGGGAGTGCCCGACCGTCGCGTCCCACTCCATGAGCTCATCCCCGACGGGCTCGAGGTCTCTGAGACGTACGACCCCAGGGGAAGGCGCGCCTATGCCTCCGGCAGCGCGGCGACGCTCGCCGAGGTGGACGTCGAGACGGGTGCGGTGAGGCTGCTCGACCAGGTGCTGGTGCACGACGTGGGCCGGCCGATCAACCCGCGGATCGTCGAGGGCCAGGCGCAGGGCGGCTACGCCCACGGGCTGGGCTACGCGCTCTACGAGGAGGTCGTGCACGCCGCGGACGCGTCGCCGGTCACCTCCGGCTTTCTCGACTACGCGATCGTGAGCGCGGCGGAGGTCGCGGTCGAGCCAAGGCTCCACGAGCACGACACGCCCAGCCTTCACAGCTCGGAGGGCTTTCGCGGCGCGGGCGAGGGCGGCACCATCCCCATCCCGGCCGCGGTCGCGGCGGCGGTCGAGGATTCGCTCCGGCGCCAGGGATACGACGTCTTCGTCGACGAGCTGCCGATCACGCCGGAGCGCGTGCGCGGCTGGGTCGCGGCCGGCCAACGGAAGGTTCCCCAGGAGGAGGAAGCGCATGAGCGCAGGTGAAGCAGTTCAGGACGAAAGGGTCGCCGTCGCGACCAGGCACTGGGGGCCCCGCTTCGTGGCGCAGGGGGTCGAGCTGGGCGATTTCCAGCGCACCCTCGCACGGATCAAGCGATGGGACGAGTGGTGCCGTGAGTGGGGCGTCACCGCGACCGAGCACGAGCAGGAGGCCCGGCGGGCCGGCGAGGAGGGGCGCCTGATGACCGCCGCGCAGGCGTGGCTCCGCGCCGGGCTGTGCTGGCATTTCGGAAAGTTCGTGTTCATGGAGGACGCGGCCCAGCTGAGGCATGCGTCCGACCGCGCCGCGGAGTGCTACGGCCGCGGCGCATGGGCGCTCGAACCTCCGGCGGAGCGCGTGCTGATCCCCTATGACGGCATCCAGATCCCCGCGCTCTTCCGCAAGCCGGCGGGGGTCGAGCGGCCGCCCGTGGTGCTGATGATCCCGGGCCTCGACTCGGTGAAGGAGGAGCTGCAGACCAGCGCGGACTGGTTCCTGCGCCGGGGCATGGCGACGCTCGCGATCGACGGGCCCGGCCAGGGCGAGACCGAGTTCGTGCGCGATGTCGAGCCGGCGTACGAGCGGCCGGCAGGCGCGGCCATCGACTGGCTCGAGCGGCGGGACGAAGTCGACGCGAAGCGCCTGGGGTTGTACGGCGTCAGCCTCGGCGGCTACTACGCCGTGCGCGTCGCCGCGTACGAGCCGCGGATCAGGGCGACGATCGAGCTCGCCGGCACGTACTCTCTGGCCGACAACTGGGAGAACCGCTCGTCCCTGAGCCGCGCCGCCTTCCAGAAGCGCTCCGGCGCGAAGGACGACGCTGAGGCCAGGGAGCGCGCGCGGGCGATCAGCATGGCGGGGCTGGGCGAACGGATCACGGCGCCCATCCTCCTGATGCACGGAAGGAAGGACCCGATCGCCCCGTTCTCCGGGGCGGAGCGCCTGGCGGAGGAGGCCAGGCACGCCGAGAAGGCCTTCTTCGACGACGGGAACCACGGCATGACCAACCGCGTGTTCGAGTCGCGCTCCTGGATGAGCGACTGGATGGCGGACCGCCTGGGCGCTGCGCAATCGTTTGCCTAGAATTGCGGAGTGAGTGACCCTCGGCCCGCGATCGCCTTCCTGGGCCTGGGCTCGATGGGCGCGGCGATCGTCCGGCGACTGCTCGCGGCGGAGTACTCCATCACCGGATGGAACAGGTCCGCGGACAAGGCCGCCCCGCTGGTCCAGCTGGGGATGAAGTCGGCGGCGACCCCGCGCGAAGCGATCGCCGAGGCGGACATCGCCTTCACGATCCTGACCGACGCGAAGGCGCTGGAAGAGGTGATGGGCTCGCCCGAAGGCGTCCTGGCGGGCATGCACGCCGGCCTGGACCTCTTCGACATGAGCACCATCAGCCCGCACTCGAGCACGGCGATCGCCGCCCGGGTCAAGGAGCGTGGCGGCCGGATGTGCGACGCGCCCCTGTCCGCGAGCATCGCCACGCTGGACGAGGGCAACGCATCGGTGATGGTGGGTGGAGAGCGCGAAGCGTTCGATCGAGCGCATGACGTGCTGCTGGCGATCGGTCCCAAGGTCACGTACGTCGGCGCCAACGGACAGGCGCTCTACCTGAAGCTCGCGATCAACCTCTCGCTGGTGGTCCAGATCGTGTCCTTCTGCGAGTCGGTCGCGATGGCGGAGAAGGCCGGCATCGCGCGCGAGGTCGCGGTGGACGGCTTCCTGAAGAGCGTCGTCGCTTCTCCGGTGATGAGGTACCGCGGGCCGTTCGTGCTCGAGGATCACATGCCCGACGTGGCCTGGGCGGACGTCGATCTGCAGCAGAAGGACACCGAGCTCGCGCTCGAGCTCGGCCGCAAGCTGGGCGTCGCGATGCCGACCGGCGCGGCGGCGAACCAGATGCTCAACGCGGCGCGCGGCATGGGTCTCACCAAGAAGGACTTCGCGGTGGTCTACGAGGTGTACCGCATGCTGGGTGGGATGGCATGACCGATCGGGTCCACCTGCGGTGGTCGGAAGTGCCGCTCGAGCCCGACCTCCGCGAAGAGGAGGGCTGGGTGCGAATGCAGGTGCAGTTCGCGGTCGGCGACCGCACCGGCTCGCGCAAGCTGCTCCTCGGCCGCACGGTGCTGCCGCCTGGAGCCCGCCACGACGCGCACCGCCATCCGGGCTGCGATGAGTTCCTGTTCGTCGTGCGCGGCAGCGGGGTGATCTACACCGACGAGGGTGATGAGCTCGCGGCGGAGGGCGACGTGATCTTCACGCCCAGCGGCGCCCTCCACGGCTTCAACAACACCTCGGACGAGGACGTCGTGCTGCTCTGGGGCTGGAGCGGCGCGGGTTCGCTGGAGAGCGCAGGCTACGAGCTCGCACGGCACTGACGCCCGCGTCGAGGCGGGGATGCGGCGACAGCTGGTCGGCCGCAACGCGCTCCTGGCCGCCGGGAGGAGGCACCTGGGCTGGAAGCTCGGCTTCGGCTCGCCTGCGGCGATGCAGCGCCTGGGCCTCAAGTTCCCGCTGGTCGGTTTCCTCACCGACCGGTCGCTGCTCGAATCGGGAGCCACGATTTCGATCATGGGAGCCGGCGACCAAAACAGGTGGACGCGCGCGATGCTCGAGCCGGAGATCGCCGTCCACGCCGGCGCGGACATCCGGCCGAGCGCGGGCGAGGATGACGTCCGCCGGTCCATCGCCGCGCTTGGTGCGGCGATCGAGATCGCGGACGTCGACCCCGCCGTGCAGGACGTGGAGTCGATCCTCGCCGGCGATATCTTCCACCGCTACGTTTTGCTCGGGCCGCCGGACGCGACGCGAGCCGGTGGCGACCTGGCCGGCATCAACGCGCGCGTTCTGCGCGATGGGGAGGAGATCGCGGCCACGTCCGATCCGGAGGCGCTCACCGGCCGGCTCGTGGAGATCCTGCGTTCTGCCGCGGCGACACTCGAGAGCCAGGGACTCGCGCTTCGGGCCGGGGACGTCGTGATCGCGGGGTCCGTCGTCCCGCCCATCGCTGTGGACGCAGGCCAGGTCGTGCGTGTGGAGATGAGCCCGCTCGGCGTGCTGGAGGTGCGCTTTGCTTGAGGTGAAGGGATGACGCTAGGAACGATGGCCACGGATGCCGAGCAGCGGATCGACTTCGACGCGCTGCGTGGTTACCGCCTGGGCCGCGCGCGCGAGCAGCTCGACAAGCGCGGCTACGGCAGCTTCCTGTGCTTCGACACCGACAACATCCGCTACATCACGGGCACCAACCTCGCGGAGTGGACGCGCGGCAAGTGGGTGCGGTGGTGCCTGCTGCCGCGTGGCGGCGACCCGGTGCTGTGGGAGAAGAGCAGCGCCGCCGCGGTCAAGCGCGAGCTGTGCCCGTGGCTGAAGCCCGAGAACATCCGGACCTCGATCGAGTGGAAGCATGGCGCCAACCCGCACCAGGTGACGCTCGACCAGATCGGCAAGGTGGTGTCGGAGATCAAGCAGGTGCTGGAGGAGAACGGGGTCGCCGGCGAGCCGGTCGCGATCGACGACGCCGACCTGTTCCTGCTGGAAGGGCTCGCGGGAGCCGGACTGAAGGTGACCAACGGCCTCGAAGCCCTCTTTGACGCGCGCCTGATCAAGTCATCCGAGGAGCTCAAGATCATCGAGCTCTCCGCGTCGCTGGTCGACGGCGTCTACGCCGAGCTCGCGCACTTCATCCGGCCGGGCGTCCGGGAGAACGAGGTCGTCGCGAAGATCTCGGGCTGGTTGATCGCGCACGGGGCGGAGCGCATCACCGGGATCAACTGTGTCTCCGGTCCGCGCAGCAATCCGCACCCGCACGATTACTCCGACCGGATGATCAGGCCCGGCGACCTGGTCTTCATCGACATCATGAGCCACTACCTCGGGTACGCCACGTGCTACTACCGCACGTTCGCGGTGACCCAGGCGTCGCAGCGCCAGAAGGACATCTACGCGCGCGCGAACGAATGGCTCGAGGCCAGCATCGCCCGAGTCAGGCCCGGTGCGACGACCGGTGATATCGCGTCCGCTTGGCCGGCCGCGTCCGAGCTGGGATACGGGAGCGAGCGGGATGCGCTCGGGCTCGCCGTGGGGCACGGCATCGGCATCAGCCACCACGAGAAGCCGTGGATCACGCGCAACTGGTCGCTCGAGCACCCCGTCCCGATCGAGGCGGGCATGCACTTCGCGCTCGAGACCTTCTGCGGCGAGGGCGAGGACGGTGCGCGCATCGAGTCGCAGGTCATCGTCACCGAGGACGGGCATCGGGTGATCACGAAGTGGCCGAGCGACCGGCTGCTGGTGCTGGATCCGCGCTGACTCGATGAAGGTCGCGGTCATCGGCGCGGGACGGATGGGCTCGGCCATCGCCGAGGCGATCGTGCGGGAGGGCTTCGAGCTCACGGTCTATTCGCGCACCGCCTCGAAGGCCGCGCCGCTGGCCGCATTGGGCGCTCGCATCGCACCCTCGATCGCCGAAGCCGCCGCCGGCGCCGATGTGGTGCTCACGAGCCTGCGCGACGACGGGTCGGTCACCGAGGTCGTGCGCGAGAAAGGCGGGCTGCTCGCGTCGATGAAGCCGGGCGGCGTGCACGTGGGCGCCACCACCATCTCGCCTTCCCTGGCGGACCGGCTCGCCTCCTGGCACGCGGCGGCGGGCTCGCGCTACGTCGCGGGGCCGGTCGTCGGACGGCGCGAGCGGGTGCGCGAGCGCAATCTCGTCTCCTACGTCGCGGGCGATGCCGACGCGATCGAAGCGGCGCGCCCGGTCCTCGAGGCGCTGGGTCCGGTCCGGGTGGTGGGCGCGCGCCACTCAACGGCGAACGTGATGAAGCTGCTGAACAACTTCATCACGGCGGGGTGGCTCGAGCTCATGAGCGAGGTGTACGCGCTGGGCGAGAAGAACGGGGTCGGGCGCAACGCGGCGCACGACCTGCTGGTGTGGTCGCTGGACAAGAGAGGGCTGCGAGATTACGCGGCCGAGATCCGCGACCGCGACTTCGACGGCGCCGGGTTCGAGCTCACGACCGGCCTGAAGGACGTGGAGCTGATGATCGGGGCGGCGGAGGATTCGGCGATGTCACTCCCCCTGGCCGAGCTCGTGCGCTCGCGCATGCTCGCTGCCGTGAGCCGGGGTCTGGGCGAGAAGGACTGGGCCGCGATCGCGGAGGTGGCACGGGCCGACGCCGGCCTGCACTGAAACAGCTCCGACAGTCAGTAGCCCTGCTGGGCCGCCTGTGACGTGATCTCGCGGAACGAGGGCCGGCGGGAGGTGATGGCGTCGATCACCACCGGCCGGTCCGCGTCCATGGCGTCGCGCAGAGCCGCGGCCAGCTGATCGGGCCGTTCGACGCGCACGCCATCGCAGCCCATCGCGCGGGCGATCGCGGCATGGTCGAAATCCGCGAACTCGGAGGCGATCGGACGCTCGCCCTGGCCATGCGCCACCCAGCCCAGGCTGGCGTTGTTGAGCACCAGGGTCACGATCGGGATCTTCTCCTCGCGCGCCGTCATGAGCCCGTTCATCGACATCGCAAACCCCCCGTCGCCGCACACCGCCACGGACGGCCGGTCGGGGTGCAGCAGCTTCATCGCCAGCGCTGCCGGGATGGCGTATCCCATCCCGCCGATCGCGGCCGGCTGGACGAACGTGCCGGTGGCGCGAGTCTGGAAGAAGTGGCCGAGGAAGATGCGGTTCTCGCCCGCGTCGCCGGTCACGGCGCCCCCCTCAGGCAGCGCGATCTGCAGCTCGTGGATGACACGCTGCGGCAGCATCGGACTGTCGTCGGCGAGCGAGTCCTGGGTTTCGAAGCCGCCGTGGACGCGTCGCGCCTCCGCCACGCGATGTGCGCCGTTCGAGGTCGCCGCGATTCCTCGCGCCTCTCCCGAGAGGCAGTCGCGGAGCTGGCCGAGCACCGTCGCGGCGTCGCCGACCACCACCTGGTCGACGGGGAACGTCCAGCCGGCGTTGCGCGGCTCGACGTCGACCTGGATCAGGTCCTGCCGCGAAGGGTCCAGGAGCGCCGGCGCCTCGTTGGCGGTATCGGACGGCCCGAGCTTGGTCCCGACCGCCAGCACCAGGTCGGCGTCCGCGACGACCTGGTTCGCCGATTCGAGCCCGTACGTGCCGAAGACCCCGAGCGCGAGCGGGTGCGTCTCGACGAAGACGCTCTTTCCCGACCCGGTCGTGGCGACCGGCAGCTGCAACGCCTCGGCGAGCTCCTGCAGCGCCTTCGCCGCGCGCGGACCGCGTGCTCCGTTCCCCGCGATGATGACCGGCCGCTGCGCGCGCCGGATGAGCCGCGCCGCCGCGTCGACGCTCCGCGGGTCCGCGGCAAGGTCGCCGGCCGGCAGGTAGTGCGCGGTGGGATAAAGGATCGGATTGGTGTCGCGGCCGACGGAGGAGCGGATGGCCTTCGTGCCGAACAGGACGGCGACGGGACCTGGCTGTCCGGTCAGGGCGTGCTTGATCGCCAGCTGCGTCGCCTGCACCGCCTGGACTCCTTCGAGCGGCGCCCAGGCCTGCTTGGTGAAGCCGCGGAATGCCTGCCTCGCGTCCCAGTTGCCGTACTCGCCCGAGCCGGCCTGGTAGGGGCCGTGGTGGGAGTAGAGCAGGCCGTCGGACAGGTCGGTGAGGATCACCATCGGCGACCCCGCGAGGTACGCCTCTAGCGTCCCGAGGGCGGCGTTCGACAGCATGAACGCGCCCTGTCCCATGGCCACGCCCGGGCGACCGGTCATGCGGCCGTACACCTCTGCCATCACGCCGGCCAGCGCTTCGTGCCGCACGAGCACTGTGCGGACCGTTTCGCGGTGGTCGAACAGTGCGTCGTAGATCGCGAGGGTGCGGCCGCCCGGCATGCCGAACACCATGTCGATGCCGGCCTGCTCGAGTACCCTGACGATGGCCTCGGGAACGCTGACCGTCTCGGTGAGGAGGCGCTCGGTGGTCACCTGGCCGAGTAGTCTAGTGTCGATGGACAATCGTTTGCGCGATCATGGTTCCCGGCAGGGCGAGATGATTCAGGACGACCGCGTGGACTGGCTCGACATCTACGGACGCATGCTGCGCATCAGGCTGTTCGAGGAGCAGGTCAACCAGCTCTACACGTCCGCCAAGATGCCCGGTCTCGCCCACCTCTATATCGGCGAGGAGGCCGTCGCGGTGGGCGTCTGCGCGGCGCTGCGGGACGACGACTACATCACGAGCACCCACCGCGGACACGGCCACTGCCTGGCCAAGGGCGCGAGCGTCGACCGGATGTTTGCCGAGCTGCTGGGCAAGGAGCCCGGCTACTGCCGCGGAAAGGGCGGATCGATGCACATCGCGGACCAGGAGAAGGGCAACCTGGGCGCCAACGCGATCGTCGGCGGAAGCGCCGGCATCGCCACCGGGGCCGCGCTGTCGGCCAAGAAGCGGGGCACGGACCAGGTCGCGGTGTGCTTCTTCGGCGAGGGTGCGCTCGGACAGGGACTCCTGTACGAGGTGATGAACATGGCGTCGCTGTGGAAGCTGCCCGTCATCTACGTGTGCGAGAACAACCTCTACAACGAGTACACGCACTACCTCGAGACGACCGCCGGCGATCTTTCGCGGCGGGCGGAGGCTTTCGGGATCCCGACCCACGAGGGCGACGGCCAGGACGTGCGCGGCGTGTACGAGGCCGCCCGCGCCGCGGTCGAGCGGGCGCGGGCCGGCGGGGGCCCGTCGTTCCTCCTGTTCCGCACCTACCGGCAGCACGGCCACCATGTCGGCGACGTCAACCGCGCCTACTACCGCTCCCGGGACGAGGAGACGCAGTGGGCTCGCGACCGCGACCCGCTGAAGCTGCTGGCGCAATCCCTGGCGGACGAAGGCGCCGCCGGCGAGACGGTCCTCGAGCGGATCGAGGAGGAGGTGCGGACCGAGATCACCGACGGCGTCAAATTCGCGCTCGACGCGCCCTATCCCGAGCCAGACGAGGTGACGATGCATGTCTTTGCCTGACGCCCCGGCCGTGGCGGAGAGGCAGATCTCCATGGCCGAGGCGATCCGCGAGGCGCTCGCCGAGGAGCTGCGGCGCGACGATCGCGTCTTCGTCATGGGAGAGGACGTGGCCGAGGCCGGCACACCGTTCAAGGTCCTGAGCGGCCTGGTCGAGGAGTTCGGCCCGGAGCGGGTCATGGACACCCCGATCTCCGAGGCGGGCTTCACGGGTGTGGGGCTGGGCGCCGCCATGACCGGCCTCCGGCCCGTCGTCGACATCATGTTCGGCGACTTCCTCTTCATCGCGCTCGACCAGATCGCGAACCAGGCGGCGAAGGTGCACTACATGTCGGGCGGCAAGCTGAAGGCGCCGCTCACGATCCGCACCACGCTCGGCGCCACGCGACGGTCCGCCGCCCAGCACAGCCAGAGCCTGCACGCCCTCGTCAGCCACATCCCCGGCCTGAAGGTCGCGCTCCCCTCGACCCCCTACGACGCAAAGGGGCTGATGAAGACGGCGATCCGCGACGACAACCCGGTCATCGTCTTCGAGGACAAGATGATGTACACGGTGAAGGGGGCGGTTCCGGTGGGCGACTACACCATCCCCTTCGGCCAGGCCGACGTGAAGCGGGAGGGTCACGACGTCACGCTGGTGGCGACCAGCAGCATGGTGTACGTCGCGCTCGCCGCCGCCGATTTGCTGGAGCGCGCCGGTTTGTCCGCCGAGGTGATCGACCCGCGCACCACGACGCCGCTCGACGAGCGGACGCTCATCGATTCCGCGGCGAAGACGGGCCGTGTGATCGTGATCGACGAGGGATACCAGCGCTATGGCGTGACGGCGGAGATCGCATCCGTCATCTCGGCCGGCGCCTTCTACCACCTCGACGCGCCCGTCAAGCGCATGGGCGCGATGGACGTGCCGATTCCTTTCTCGCCCGCGCTCGAAGACCTCACCGTGCCGACGCCGGAGAGGGTCGCCGAGGCGGCCGAGAGCCTGTGCCGAAAGGGGGCCTAGCCATGGGACTGAAGACGTTTGGCCGGATGGCCGTCGACTGGGAAGAGCGGGTCAATTTCGACCGGCTGCGGGGCGAGCGCCTCACGCGCGCCCAGGCCGAGCTCGAGCGCTCGGACGTCGGCGCGCTGCTGTGCTTCGACATGAACAACATCCGCTACCTGACCGCGACGCAGATCGGCACGTGGGCGTTCGACAAGCTGATCCGCTTTGCGCTGCTGCCGCGGGGCGACGAGCCGATCCTCTGGGACTTCGGGTCCGCGGCCCGCCACCACCAGCTGTACTGCCCGTGGCTCGGCGAGCGTTCGCGCGCCGGCCTGTCCACCTTCCGCGGCTCGATCGCGCCCGAAGCCGGGCGGCCGCAGGACGTAGCGCGCAAGATCAAGGCCGAGCTCGAGGAGCGCGGGCTGCTCGGCGAGCCTGTCGGCGTGGACATCGTCGAACCGCCGGTGCTGTTCGCGCTGCAGGAGGCGGGGATCAAGGTCGTCGACGGCCAGCAGGTGATGCAGCGTGCGCGCATGGTCAAGACTCAGGACGAGATCACGCTGCTCAACCAGTCGTGCGCGATGGTCGACGCCGCTTACGACGAGCTCTACGGAGAGATGAGGCCGGGATTCCGCGAGAACGAGTGCGTGGCGGTGGTCGCGAACAGCCTGTACCGGCAGGGCTCGGAGTACGTGGAGGGCGTCAACGCGATCTCGGGCGAGCGCTGCAGTCCTCATCCGCACAACTTCTCCGACCGTGCGCTGCGGCCCGGCGACCCCGCGTACTTCGACGTGCTGCATTCCTTCAATGGCTACCGCACGTGCTACTACCGCACCTTCGCGATCGGCAGCGCCTCCCAGGCGATGGTCGACGCTTACAAGCGCTGCCGCGACTACCTGGACCAGGCGATCGCGCTGGTGAAGCCGGGCGCCACCACCGCCGACGTGACGAGCGTGTTCCCCAAAGCCCAGGAGTTCGGGTTCGCCGACGAAGAGGCGGCGTTTGCGCTGCAGCTCGGACATGGCGTCGGGCTCTCGATCTGGGAGAAGCCCGTGTTCTCCCGCCTGGTTTCGCTCGAGCATCCCGAGGTCATCCAGGAGGGCATGGTCTTCGCCCTAGAGACGTTCTGGCCGGCAACCGACGGCTGGTCGGCGGCCCGCATCGAAGAGCAGATGGTCGTGACCAGCGACGGGGCCGAGATCATCACGCGGTTTCCCGCCGAGGAGCTGCTCGTCGCCGGCAAGCACTACTACACGGCGGCCGGCACGCTGCCGACGACCCGCGAGACCCAGTCGAACCTGAACAGCGACGGCCAGGGCGCCGTCGTCAGCAGCGCGCGCCGCGAGGGCGCGAGGGTCAAAGCCGATCGCAACTGAGGTCGTGATGCCGGCGCTCGGCATGGCGCAGGAGACCGGCAAGCTCATGCGGTGGCTGAAGAGCGAAGGCGCGGAGGTCGCCAAGGGCGAGCCGCTGATGGAGGTCGAGACCGACAAGGCGGTGGTCGAGGTCGAGGCTCCGGCGAGCGGAGTCCTGTCGTCGGTCATGGCCGAAGAGGGGCAGGACGTCGCCGTCGGCAAGGCGATCGCGTGGATCCTGGCGCCGGGCGAAGCACCTCCGGCCGTTCCGGCGGCGCAGCCTGCGGCCGCGCCGCCCGCGTCACAGCAGCCCGCCGCTCGGCCGGCTTCCCCGGCTGCGGTGGCCCCCGCGGAGACGCCATCCGGCCGCCCCGCCGCGTCCCCCAAAGCAAAGCGCCTGGCCGCCGAGCGCGGCGTCGACATCGCCACTCTCAAAGGCTCGGGGCCGGGCGGAGCGGTGATCGAGGACGATATCCTCCAGGCCTCCGCGGGAGCCCCTTCGCAGGCGCCCGAGCCGGCGCTGTGGCGCGCGATGGCGGAGAACACCACGCGCAACTGGCGTGAGGCGCCGCATTTCTACGTCATCCGAGAGGTCGACGCCTCGGCTCTGGTGGAGCGGCGCAAAGGCGAAGCGACCCAGGTCACCTTCACCGACCTGCTCGTGATGCACGTGGCGAGCACGCTGGCCCTGCACCCGCGAATGAACCTGTTTCGCCAGGAGGTCAACCTCGGGCTTGCGGTGGCCGTCCCGGACGGGCTGCTGGTTCCGGTCATCCACGACGCCGGCCGCCTGACGTTGGAGGAGATCGCGCAACGGCGGCGCGAGATCGTTGACCGGGTGAGGTCGGGCCGGCTGCGCTCCTCGGACCTGTCGGGCGGCACGTTCACCATCAGCAACCTGGGCATGTACGGTGTCGACCTGTTCACCGCGATTCTCACCGAGGGTCAGGCCGGCATCCTCGCGGTCGGCCGGATCGCCGACCGCGTGGTGGCGCGCGACGGCCGCCCGGTGGTGAGGCCGACGCTGCTGATGAGCCTCAGCTGCGACCACCGCCGGGTCGACGGCGCGAGGGCGGCGGAGTTCGTGCAGGCGCTGGTCGCCTCGCTCGAGGAATCGAGGGCCCAGTGACCTACCTCAGCGTTCTCCGAGGAGCCTGGAGGGTGAACGGCTCACAAGAGCGGTAGGCGATCTCGGCTCGTTTGGCGCAATCGGCGCGCAATTCGCCCGAGATTTGGCTCGTCTGGCGCAAAACGCGTGGAATCAGGCTAGGGCCGGACCGACGCGGTCAGCAGCCGGTAGCGGTGCTCGGGACGGCCCGGCGCGCCGTAGCGCATCGTGAGCTCCGCCCTCCCGAGCTGGCAGAGATGATCGAGGTAGCGGCGGGCGGTCACCCGGCTGACGCCGACCTGGTCGGCCACCGCCGCGGCGGGGAGGCCGGAGTGTGCCTGGGCAAGGGCTGAGACGATCAGGTCGAGCGTCGCGTCGGAGAGGCCCTTCGGCAAGGTCTCGGTACCGACGGTCCGCAGCGCGCCGAAGATGCGGTCGACGTCACCCTGGTCGGCGTGGCCGATTCGCGCCATGCGTTCGCGCGCCGCCGCGTACGAGACGAGCTTGTTCTCGAACGCCGGGAAGAGGAACGGCTTGATCAGGTAGTGCACGACGCCGCCGCGCATGGCGGTGCGCAGGCTCTCGACGTCGCGGGCGGCGGTGATCGCGATCACGTCGGCGGGTGGGTGGTCGTCCTCACGCAGCCGCTGCAGCACGTCGAGGCCGCTCATGTCGGGCAGGTAGATGTCGAGCAGCACCAGGTCGGGCCTCAGCTGGTCCACCGCTTCGAGCGTCGCCTCGCCCGAGTGGACGCGACCCGCGAGCTCGAATGCGCTCACCCGCTGCACGTAGGCGCAGTGCAGGTCCGCGACGCGGTAGTCGTCGTCGACGACGAGGGTGCGGATCATCGCGCTAGCGCGACCCTGATCGGGATCCGGACGGTGAACACTGCGCCTCCCTCGTTTTCGACCGAGATCGCGCCCCCGTTGCGGTCGACGACCTGGCGCACGAGCGCGAGGCCGAACCCGCGCCGCTTCCTGCCCGGTCCGGTCTTGGTGCTGAACCCTTCCTGGAAGATCTGGCCGTCGAAACCGGCCGGGATTCCCGGCCCCGAGTCGTGGACCCGGATCAGGATCTCGCCGGCCTCCTCGGTCACCGACACGCTCACCCAGCGCACCTCGGGCGATGTGGCCGCGGCATCGAGCGCGTTGTCGACCAGGTTGCCGAGCAGCGTGATGAGGTCCTCGCTCTCGAGCGAGCTCCTGGTCAGCACCGTGTCGTCGCTCACGCGCAGCTCGATGCCACGCTCCGAGGCGACGGCGGCCTTGGCCAGGAGAAGAGCCCCGAGCACCGGGTCGCCGACACGCTCGAGCAGCGACTCGGTCAGCTCCTGGTGCACGCCCGAGGTCTGGGCGATCAGCTTCATCGCCTCCTCGCTGCGGCCCATCTGGACGAGGCCCGCGATCGTGTGGAGGCGGTTCGCGTACTCGTGCGCCTGCGCGCGCAGCGCGTCCGTGAGGCTGTCCACGCCCAACCCCTGGCCGAGGCCGGCGAGCTCGGTCGAGTCGCGAAAGGTCGCCACGTGTCCCGCCTCGCGCCCGCGCACGTGGATCGAGCGCCGGCTCGCCACGAGCACGCGGTCGCCGGCCAGCAGGACCTCGTCCTCGTCCTTCAGCCGGCCTGAGAGGAAGCTGAGCAGGCGGCCGGCCGGAACGACCTGCGTGACCTTTCGGCCGACGCAGTCCTGAGGCAGGTTGAGCAGGCGCCGCGCCTCGTCGTTGGCCAGGGTGATGGTTCCGTCGCGGTCCGTCGCGATCGCGCCCTCGTGGATGCCGAGGAGGCTGGCTTCGCGCTCCTCCAGGAGGCCGACGATCTCGTAGGGCTCGAGGCCGAAGGTCTGGCGCTTCAAGCGCGCCGCAAGCAGCCAGGACGCGATCACGCCGATCGCGAGCGAGGGAAGCAGCGCCCCGGCGAAGGCGGGCAGCTCCCCGCGCAGACGCTGGGTGAGAGGGGGCTCCAGGAAGCCCACGGAGACCATGCCGATGACGTGGCCGCCGCTGAAGATCGGCGCCTTGCCTCGGGCGGAGACTCCCAGCGTGCCCCGCTGCACACCTACCCAGGTGTGGCCGGCGAGCACGGAGCCGGGCTCTTCGTCGACCGGCTTGCCGATCAGCTCGGGGTTCGGGTGCGAGAACCGGATACCGTGAGCGTCGGTGACCACGACGTAGCTGGCTCCGGTCGAGTGCCGGATCTCCTCGGCGGTCTGCTGGATCACCCCGGTCGTATCGCCTGCGGCGAGGGCCTCCTGGATCGCGGAGTTGTCGGCCACCGACTCGGCGATCGCCAGCGAACGCTGCTCGGACTGGCGGTCGAGCTCCTGGCTCGCCTGCCACACCGCGGCCGCGGCGCCGATGAGTGCGGACAGCAGGATGATCGCGACCTGGAAGCCCAGGATCTGGTAGGCGAGCGGCAGTCGGGTGCGCATGAGGATGAGGGGTCGATCGTAGTACGGCGCCGGCCGGACCGGCCGGTGACCAAAACGACCAAAACGGCCACAAAGACCGCAGGCCTTGAAGCGGCGCTCGATTGCCCGCAGTCTCCCGGTCAATGGCCCTCGCGATCCAGCTCACCGGTGTGAGCAAGCGCTTCCTCACACCGTCGGGCGGCGTCTTCACCGCCCTGCGGGACCTGACCATGAGCGTCGACTCGGGCGAGTTCTGCGCCGTCGTCGGGCCGACCGGCTGCGGCAAGTCGACCACCCTGGGCCTCATCTCAGGTCTGGAACCGCCCAGCGAAGGCAGCGTCGAGGTCTTCGGCAACGAGGTGCAGGGCATCGGCCACGATATCGGCTACGTCTTCCAGACCGACGCCGTGTTCCCCTGGAAGTCCGTCCTGGAGAACGTCGCCGCCGGGCCTCGCTACCGCGGCCTCTCACATGGAGACGCGCGCGAGAAGGCGAAGGACTGGATCGCGCGCGTCGGCCTGGCCGGCTTCGAAGACCGCTACCCCTACCAGCTGTCGGGGGGCATGCGCAAGCGCGTCGCGCTGGCGCAGAGCCTGATCAACGGCCCGCGCATCCTCCTGATGGACGAGCCCTTCAGCGCCCTCGACGTGCAGACGCGATCGCTGATGGAGAACGAGCTGCTCAACCTGTGGGCGGCGAGCTCCGCATCCGTCGTGTTCGTGACCCACGACCTGGAGGAGGCGATTTCGCTCAGCGACCGCGTCTTCGTGATCACCGCGGGGCCCGGGACGGTCAAGAGCAACTACAAGGTCGACCTGCCGCGCCCGCGCAACGTGGCGGAGATCCGTTTCGACCCGCACTTCGTGGAGATCTACGAGGAGATCTGGAACGACCTCCGCGACGAGGTCCTGGTGAGCTATGAGCGTCAGAAGCGCGGCGCGGCTTAGCGTGCGTCCGGCCGACCACGCGCCCGCGGCCGCCGCTTCTTCACAGCGCCTCGTCCAGGCCGGCCGGCACCGCATCAACGTCGTGGTCCTCCGCATCCTGCTCGGGGTAGCGATCCTTGCGGCCTGGGAGGTCGGCGCTCGGGTCAGCGACTGCAACACCTCCGGCCACCTCTGCGTGATCGACAGGTTCTTCTGGTCGCAGCCGTCCGATATCGGGACCAAGCTCTGGACCTGGTTCGCTCAGAGCACCGACCTCGGTCCGCTATGGCAGCAGGTCCTGGTGACCATGGAGGAGACGGTCGGCGGCTTTGTCGTCGGCTCGGTGCTCGGAATCATCTTCGGCATCGTCCTCGGCGGAAACCGGCTGCTCGCCGACGTCCTCGGGCCCTACATCAAGGGCGCCAACGCGATCCCGCGCGTGGTCGTGGGGGCGCTGTTCGCGGTGTCGCTGGGGCTCGACATCAAGGCCAAGATCGCCACCGCGTCGATCCTCGTGTTCTTCGTGGTCTTCTTCAACGCGTTTCAGGGCGTGCGCGAGGTCGATCGCAACCTGATCGCCAACGCTCGCATCCTGGGCGCGGACAACCGGCGGCTGACGACTGAGGTCATCATCCCGTCCGCGCTGTCGTGGATCGTCGCCAGCCTCCACACGAGCTTCGGGCTGGCGCTCGTCGGCGCCGTCGTGGGGGAGCTCTTCGGGGCCACCCAGGGCGTCGGCGAGCTGATCTACCTGTCGAAGAACCTCTTCGACACCGCCGGCGTATTCGCCGGCATGGCTCTCCTGGCTGCCATGGCGCTGTTGGCAGAGGCATTGATCACAGCGCTCGAGAACCGTCTCATCCGCTGGCGTCCGCCGGTGGCGACGGAGACCCGGATTTAAGAGGAGGAAAGCGTATGCGTTCTGGTTGGCGAAAGCTCTCGGGGGTCGCCGCGGCGGCGGTGCTGGCCGTGGCCTGCGGCGGCGGCAGTCCGTCGACCGGCGGCAGTGGTCCGTCCACCGTGTCGTTGAAGATCATGGTCGGCGGCCTCAACAAGCAGATCTACCTGCCGAACATGCTCGCGCAGCGGCTCGGCTACTTCACCGAGCAGCACCTGGACGTGACGTTGATCGACGAAGGTTCCGGCCAGGCCTCGGAGGACGAGGTCGTCGCCGGCAACGTCGACGCCGGTTCGGGCGCGTACGTCCATCCGATGGTCCTGAACACGCAGGGCAAGAAGATCGAGACCATCTGCCAGTTCGGGATTGCGCCGGGCGAGGCGGAGGTCGTCTCGACCTCGGCGAGCGGCATCAACGGGGCGGCCGACCTGGTCGGCAAGAACCTCGGCGTCACCGACCTGGGCTCCGGCACCCACGTGCTCAGCCAGGCCATCATCGGCGTCGCGGGCAAGGACCCAAGCACCGCCCACTACGTCGCCGTCGGCGCCGGTGACACGTTCATCGCGGCGATGGACCAGAAGCGGATCGTCGCCGGCATGACGACGTATCCCACGATCTCCCGGCTCGTCAACTCCGGCAAGGGCAAGGTGCTCGTCAGCCTCCTGTCGCCACAGGACACGGAGAAGGCGCTCGGCGGCGACTATCCGTTCATCGGTGTGTTCGCGAAGAACGACTGGGTCGACTCGAACAAGGATGTGGTGCAGCGCCTCGTCAACGCCTATGTGAAGACCTTGAAGTTCATGAAGTCGCATACCGCCGCGGAGATAGCGGACAAGATGCCGGCGGACTACTACGCCGGCGACAAGGCCACTTACGTGCAGGACCTGCAGAGCCAGATCGCCATCTTCGGCAGCGACTGCCGCATGCCGGCGGGTGGACCGGAGAACGTGCAGAAGATCCAGCAGCAGTTCGTGGCCAGCTACAAGGGCAAGTCGGCCAACCTCAGCGAGACGTACACCAACTACTTCGCCGATCACGCGAGCGCGTAACGCGACCTGAAGGGGGAGCGGCCGGCCTCCGGCCCTCCCCTTCGTCTTGGCTGAATTTCCGCGGGGCGCAGGGCCATCAACGATTGTTAATGGACGCCGCAGATCCGCCAGCGAGCCCTGGGTAGAATCATGTGAGGGGTATGACGGAAGGCGAGTCCCGGGCTCGCGGCGCGCAGGCTCACGAGCTGATCGACCTGGCACTGGACGCCGTGTTCACACGCTCCTTCGAAGACCGCGTGATCACCTCGTGGAACGAGGGTGCGGAGCGCCTGTACGGCTTCAGTCGTGGCGAGGCGCTGGGCAAGCCCGCGCCGGAGCTCTTGTGCTCGCGGTATCCCATCCCCCTCGAGCAGATCGAGGACGAGCTGCGGCGCGCCGGACGCTGGCGCGGTGAGATCGAGCAGTATCGCAAGGACGGCTCGACCGTGAGGGTCGAGTGTCGGTGGGAGCTCCAGAACGACTCGTCGGGGGATCCGTTCGCGATCCTGGAGATCAACTCGGACGCCGTCGCCCGGAGCGCCATCGGAGAGCGCCTGCGGAGCAGCGATGAGCGCTTCTCGCTGCTGGTTTCCGCGGTTTCCGAGTACGCGATCTTCATGCTCGATCCCGACGGGACGATCGCCACCTGGAACGGGGGTGCGCAGCGCATCAAGGGCTACGCCGCCGACGAGATCGTGGGCAAGCACTTCTCGATCTTCTACACCCCCGAGGACATTGCCGGCGACGTTCCCGCGCGTGCGCTGCGCACCGCGGAGGACGAGGGTGTCTTCAAGGCAGAGGGCTGGCGCGTCCGCAAGGACGGCACGCGTTTCTGGGCGAGCGTGGTGATCACGGCGCTCCGCGAGAATTCGGGCCGGCTGCGGGGATTCGCGAAGGTCACGCGGGACATCACCGAGCGCCACCAGGAGGACGCCCGTCTGCGCGAGTACGCGCGCCAGATGGCCGAGCTCGAGCAGTCCAAGGCGCGTTTTCTCGACCTTGCCGCCCACGAGCTGCGCGGCCCGCTGACGCTGATCCGCGGCTACAACTCGCTTCTCGGGGAGGGCAAGCTCGACCCGGCGCGCCTCCCGGAGATCTCGCGGGTGCTCGAGAGCAAGCTCGAGCAGATCGACCTGCTGGTCTGGCAGATGCTCGAGATGGGACGGCTCGAGAACGACCGCATGGACCTCGACCTCGCCACGGTCGACCTGTTCGAGGTGGCGCGCGGAGAGGTGGGCAAGCTTCGTCCCCTGGCCGGCGGGCGGCGGATCGAGGTGGAGGGGGAGAAGGCCAGCGCACTGGTCAATGCAGACCGCCACCGGATCGGAACGGTCATCGGCAACCTGGTGGACAACGCGATCAAGTATTCCCCACAGGGAGGGGACGTCGGCGTGAGGGTCGGACGCGATGACACGACCTGCTTCGTGTCGGTGCGCGACCGCGGGCTCGGGATCGATGCCGACCACATCCCGCTCCTCTTCAAACGCTATGTGCGCCTCCCGACGACCGCCAACGAGAGCATCTCGGGGACGGGCCTCGGCCTGTACCTCTGCCAGGAGATCGCCCAGCGCCACGCGGGGGAGATCACGGTCGAATCCGTGCTGGGGAAGGGGAGCGAATTCACGCTCCGTCTACCCGCCCTCGACAGGGCGTAGTATTCGGCGCATCCGGACTGGTGTCGACGCGGCCGGACGGCCGCGCGCTCGCGACCGGAATGGGGGGGGAAGAGCCTGGTGGACGGTGAGCACGTACTGCTCGTCGACGACGATCCCGCGCTGGCGCAGATGTACCGCCTGGGCCTCGAGATGGAGGGGTTTCGGGTCTCGGTGCTGGAGACGGCCGTGCGCCTGAACGAGGAGGTGGAGTCGAGACGGCCCGACCTCGTGGTCCTCGACTGGGAGCTTCCGGGCATCCTCGGCGACGAGGCGCTGGTGCGGCTCCGGCGTACCCCGCGCGGCCTGACGAGCCCGGTCGTGGTGCTGAGCAACTTCCCGGGCACGCGTCACGGGGCCATCGACCGGGTCTTCGCGGCCGGCGCGATCGCGTGGCTCGAGAAGATCAGCACGACGCCCACCGACCTGGCGAGGCGTCTGCGCCAGGTGATGGAAGGGCGGCCGGGCACCCCGGGCGGCGCTTCGCACAACTGACCCCGGAACCTCTTAACGCGTCGTTCGCGCCGCTTTAACGCGCCCGCGGAAAGCTGGCCGAACTTGGCGCGGCTCGATCATCTGCTGAGCGGCCGGAGCATCACGTTCCAGGCGACCTCGACGGTCGTGCCGCGTCACCCGGCCCTGGACGAGCCGCCGGCCGGGAGGTGGGATCAAGAACCCGTTTCAGCGTCGGGCTGGACGGATGTGCCGGAGGAGGGCGTCCGGGTCGAGCACGAGCAGGAGGGCGAGGTCCGGATCGTCGTGGCGGTCGCGGGCGCGACCGCAACCGCGATGCGCCTGCAGGCCGCTCCGGACGAGCGATTCTGGGGCTTCGGCGTTCGCTCGGACGCCGCCGAGCGCACGGCGGGCGTGGTCGAGTGCTGGGTCGGCGAAGGCCCTTACCAGCTCGAGGAGTACGCGCTGGTCGGTGCGATCACGCCGCGCTGGGCGGTCCGGCAGCGCCGCGACGCGGCCTACTTTCCGGTTCCATGGCTCATGAGCTCCGCCGGATACGGCCTGCTGGTGGAGAGCCCCGAGATGAGCTGGTTCAAGCTCGACGGCGGCGTGGGGCTGGAGGTCCTGGCATCGCGGCTCGAGCTCAGACTCTTCCAGGAGTCGAGCCCCGCGGGCCTGCTGCGCCGGCTCACCGCGACCACCGGCCGCCAGCCGATTCCCTCCGCCGCGTGGTTTCTCGGACCGTGGATCCAGACCGGCCATTCGGACCTGGTCGCCTTCGAGGACGAGCAGCGGATCGTCGCGACGCTGCGGGACGCCGATGCGCCCATCTCCGCGGTGGAGACCCACATGCGGCGGCTGCCGGGTGGGGCGCACGAGGGACGGCGCGAGGAGGAGCGGAGGAGGGCTCGGCTGTTCCACGACCACGGACTGGCCAGCCTCACCTATCTGAACCCCTTCGTGAGCCGCGACTACGCGGCCCGCTTCGAAAGCGCCGCCCCGCTGCTGCAGCGCCGCGCCGACGGCACTCCTTATCTGTATGACGCCTACATCGGCGGCCGGGAGCCGCCGCTCACCAGCGAAGGGCAGCTCGACTTCACCCATCCGGCCGCGGTCGGCTTCCTCGCGGAGCTCGCCCGGGAGGCGCTGGAGGACGGGCACGACGGTTGGATGGAGGACTTCGGCGAGTACACGCCGCCCGACGCAATCTGCGCCGACGGGTCGCCGGGCGCGTCCGCCCACAACCTGTATCCGGTCCAGTATCACGCCGCCGGCGCCGCCGCCGCGAACGGTGTGGGCGGAGGGCGGCCGGTCGCGCGCTTCGTGCGGTCGGGGTGGACCGGAGCGGCCGCGCACGCGCCCCTGGTGTGGGGTGGCGACCCGACGACGGGGTGGGGCTTCGACGGCCTCGCGTCGGCTCTCGCGCAGGGACTCTCGGCAGGGCTCTCCGGGATCGCGTTCTTCGGCTCCGATATCGGCGGCTTCTTCACGCTCGGCGAGCAGGAGCTGGACGTGGAGCTCCTGGTCCGGTGGATCCAGCTCGGCGCTCTGTCGCCTCTGATGCGCACCAAGTCGGAAGGCATCGCCATCCCCCAGCGCCCGCGGCCGCAGGTCTGGGATCCCGACGTCCTACCGCACTGGAGGCGCTGGAGCAAGCTTCACACCCAGCTGTCTCCGTACCTGCTTGCGGCGGCCGCGGAATACGCCCGGAGCGGCCTGCCGCTGATGCGGCACATGTGCCTGGTCGATGCCGGATGCCGGGCCCAGGACCAGTACCTGCTCGGACCCGATCTCCTGGTCGCGCCGGTGCTCGAGCCCGGGATGCGGGAGCGATCGGTGGAGCTTCCCGCGGGGCCGTGGATCGACCTCTGGAGATCGGTGCGCTACGACGAGACGACCGGCGGCCTCGTCCAGGCGGAGCCGCGCTTTCTCGAAGGCCCGGCCGTGGTCACGCTGCCCGCGCCCCTGGAGGAGATACCGATCGCGGTTCGGGCGGGGGCCACCATCCCGCTGCTCCCGCCCCAGGTGTGGTCGCTGGCTTCCGTTCCGCAGCCGCAGGCCACGATCGAGTTGCGGTTTCCCGAGTCTTAAGGCAGCCGGCCCCAACCGGGTGCCGCTTCCTTTTTCCCGCTTAACCCATAAACCGTAAGTACTGACACATGGAGAACGACGACCGCAGCGCCGGCATCGCGGACCTTCACGTCCACACCCGCCACAGCGACGGCGACGACTCGGTGGCCGACGTCCTGGCGTGGGCCGGGCGCATCGGTCTCGACGTGATCGCGATCACGGACCACGACACCATCGAGGGCGCTTTGATCGCGGCCGAGCTGAGCCGCGTGCGGAGCGGCCCCGAGGTGATCGTCGGCGAGGAGGTCTCCAGCCTTGACGGCCACATCCTCGGCCTCTTCCTCACCAGGTTCGTCCCGCCCGATATGAGCGCGGAAGACACGGTGGACGCGATCCACGCGCAGGGCGGCCTCGCGATCGCCGCGCACCCGTACTGGCGGACGTCGAGCCGGGACTACAAGAACCGGCGATTCGGCCTGGGCGACAGGATCGCGCAGCTGCCATTCGACGCCATCGAGGTGATCAACGGCGGCTTCACGCCGAGCATGATCGGCGCCAACCGGCGCGCCTCCTGGGTGGCGGAAGCGCTCGGCCGGCCGCGGGTCGGCGGCAGCGACGCGCACGTCAAGCACGCGCTGGGCTGGGGCCACACCCGCTTCGACGGCCAGAGCGCTCAGGACCTGCGCCGTAGCATCGGCGCGGGCCTCACCCGGGCGGCCAGATCTCGACTGCACCCCACGGGGGTGCGCAGATACGCAACCTGGTCGATCGGCCGGTTGCGGCTGCAGGCCGCGGGCTGATGAAGATCGCCGTCTTCACTGAGACGGCGCTCCCCAACGTCAACGGCGTCGTGCGCCGTCTCGACCACACGATCCGCCTGCTGGAGGAGGCGGGCGACGAGGTCGTCGTGTTCGCGCCCGCAGGAGCGCCGAATCGCTGGCACAACACGGAGGTCGTCCATGCACCGTCCATTCCGCTTCCGATGTACCCCGAGATCACGGTCGGAATGCCGCGTCCCGCCCTGCGCACCCGGCTCGCGAAATTCGGCCCGGACGTCGTTCACGCGGTCAACCCGGCGGTGCTCGGCGCCGGGGGCATCCTCTATGCGCGCACGCTGGGCATCCCGGTGGTCGCCTCGTTTCACACGCACCTGCCGCGCTACCTGCACCACTACGGCCTCGGCCTCTTCGAGCCCATCGCCTGGGACCTCCTTCGGTCGCTCCACAACCAGGCGGTGATCAACCTGGGCATCTCCGAGCCGATCGCCGGCGAGCTGCGCGAGCGCGGCGTCGAGCGCGTCGAGGTCGGCTGGCGCGGTGGTGTCGACACCACGCTCTTCCACCCGAGGCGGGCGACGGCAGAGATGCGGGAGCGCCTGACCTGCGGCCAACCCGACGCGCCGCTGGTCGTGTCCGTTGGGCGGCTGAGTGCCGAGAAGGGCCTCGACCTGCTCGGCCCGATGCTGGGCGCTCTTCCCGGCGTCCGGCTCGCGGTGGTGGGCGACGGTCCGCACCGCCAGACCCTCGAGCAGGAGCTGGCCGGCCTTCCGGCGCACTTTGCCGGCTACCTGCGCGGCGAGGAGCTGGCCGTCGCCGTCGCGTCGGCCGACGTCCTGGTCTTTCCCTCGCAGACGGACACGCTTGGCCTCGTGCTGCTCGAGGCGATGGCCGCGGGCACCCCCGTGGTCGCCGCCAACAGCGGCGGGGTGCCGTCGGTCGTGCGTCACGGCTTCAACGGACTGCTCTTCCAGCCCGGCGACGCGCTGGACGCGGCCGCCGCCGTCAGCCGGCTGCTCGCGGATGCCATGGCGCGGGAGCTGATGCGGCTGGCCGGGAGGAGAGAGGCGGACCGCTGGACGTGGGCCGCGGCGACCGAGGACCTGCGCGAGTGGTACCGAAGGGCGGCCGAGCTCGAGGCCCCCGCGCGCGCCGCTTAAGGGCGGTTCCCGACGTCGTAGAGTTCCCGGAACTGTGTCGCGTGCCAGGATCTCTCCGACGATCGAGCTGGAGTACGAGGTGCTCGGCCGGGGCCGCCCGCTCCTCCTGATCGGCGGCCTTGGTTCGCAGCTGACGAGCTGGGACGACGAGTTCTGCCTGGCGCTCGTCGCCCGCGGCTACGCCGTCATCCGCTACGATCACCGCGACGCCGGCCTGTCCACCTCGCTCGACGCCCATGGAGTGCCCGACCTGCTCGGGCTCGTCCTCGGAGCGGGATGCGCGCCGTACACGCTCGACGATATGGCCGCGGACGCGCTCGGCCTGATGGACCATGCCGGCATCGAGCGCGCAGACGTCGTCGGCCTGTCGCTCGGCGGCATGGTGGCTCAGCTCGTCGCGCTCGAGCGCCCGGACCGAGTGAGCACTCTGGTCGCCGCGCTGTCCGGACCGCCCGGGCGCCCCGACCAGCTTCCGGCGCCGCCCGTGATCGAGGCGCTGCTCCGGCCGCTGCCGTCGAGCTTCGCCGAGCGCGTCGCCCAGGCGGTCGAGCTGCGCCGCGTGCTCGCGGGGGGAAACGGTGAGTTCGACGCTGCGACGGCGCGGTTTCGGGCCGAGGCGCAGATCGCGCGCGCGTACACTCCGGCCGGCACCATGCGGCAGGCCGCCGCGGTCCTGGCCACGCCGAACCGTCTCGCGGACCTCTCGCGCCTCTCGGTCCCCGCGCTCTTCATTCACGGTGAGCTCGATCCGCTCGTCACCTACGAGTCCGCCCAGGCTGCCGCGAACGTCGCGCCCCGCGCGGACTTCATCGGCCTCCCCGCCCTGGGTCACGATCTGCCGCCGGCCCTCGCGCTGGACCTGATCGAGCGGATCACGGACTTCCAGGCGCGAGCGCACGACGGCCTGAAAGGTGCGATGGCTTGACGGGCGCTTAACAGTACGATCGGCTCTCGACGTGGAGCGACGACGGCGGCCCGCTGGAATACCGGTGGATCCCGCGCGCATCCGCCAGGCGCGTCTCGCCGCGGGCCTCAGCCTGGCTGACGTCGCGGGAGACGACGTCTCGCGGACGATGATCCACTTCGTCGAGCACGGTCGGGCGCGTCCTTCCCAGCGAGTCCTCGAGCTGATCGCCGAGCGCACGGGCCGTCCGGCCAGTTACTTCGTCATCTCGACGGCCGACCTGGGCGGGGGCGCCGGCGACGATCTGCTCTCGCGCCAGCTCACGTTCGTCGCGGCCCGATCGCGGGCCTATGCCGCGGCGCCGAGCCTCACCAAGGCTCAGCGCGAAGCGATGAGGCTGCTGGCCGCGAACCTTCGCCAGGCCGCCGCCTTCACCAAGCTCCTGGAGTCGGGGCTCTAGCTGAGCCTGGGCCGCCGGCCCGGCCTCCCCAGGTCGCCTTCGGGCAGGTGGTAGATTTGAGCAGTTTTGGGGAGCAACGATCGGCCGGAAAGCGCCGGCCCGGCGCGCTGGCTCACTCTGACCGAGGCCAGCCGCACGCTCGGCGTGACACCGAACACGCTGCGCCGGTGGGCCGACCGTGGCCAGATACCCTCGTTCATCACGCCAGGCGGTCACCGGCGATTCGCCCTGGCCGCGATCCAGGCGTTCGTGCCCTCGCACCGCTCTCAGCGTCCGGCGCTCGCGGCGATCGGCGCGTCCTCTGAGCACATGGCCCGGGCGTATCGGCGCGCGCGTCCGACGGCGCGAGCCGGGGAGCCGGGAGCATGGGTGGCGGGTCTCTCGGAGGCGGAGCGCGCCGCCTTCCGCACGCGTGGGACTGAGCTGGTCGGGAACCTGCTGGCGTATCTCGACGCCGGGCGCGATCGCGAGGTCACGGCCTTCGCGACGGTGGAGCGCGAAGCGCGCGAATACGGCCTGGAGGCGGCCCGGGCCCGCGCGACGCTGAGCGACGCGGTCGAGGGGTTCCTGCGGTTTCGCAAGCCGTTCGTCGACGAGCTCGCGGTGCTGGCACGGCGCCGCCATCTCGACACGCGCGAGGCGACGGAGCTGCTCGCCGACGCCGACGCCGCGCTCGACCGGCTCCTGATCGCCCTCATGCTCGGACACAAGGCGGCGGGGCCGGCCGCGTGAGCGAGCTCTGGGCCCTGACCGCTTCGGCGAGTGAGGTCGATGCGACCGCCCGCGAAACACTGGGCGCCGAGATGCAGAGCTGGGTCGACGCCGGCCACGCCGGCGTGACCGTGACCACATGCCATCGTGTCGAGCTCTACGGGTTCGGCGAGGCGCCGGCCCTCGCCGTGCCCCGTCATCGCGCGGGCATCGCCGCGGCGGCGCACCTGCTGCGCGTCGCAGCCGGGCTCGAGAGCGCGATCGTCGGCGAGGACGAGGTGCTGCACCAGGTGCGCGACGCCCTGCGGCGCGCGGAAGGGAAGAGGGCGGTCGATTTCCGTCTGCGCCGCGTGTTCGAGAGTGCGATCGCGACGGGACGCCGCGCGCGCTCGCGCCGCACGGAGTCGAGCGGCAACCTCGCGCAGAGCGCGGTCGCGTGGCTGCGGGCGAAGACGGAGCTCGAGGGGCGGACGGTGCTCGTCGCCGGCGCGGGCCGCATGGGCGCCGCCCTCGCGCATTCGCTGGCCGATGCCGGAGCCGAGATCAAGATCGCCAGCCGGGACCGGGCACGGGCGTCGCGCCTGGCGAGCGTCTACGGCGGCGACGGCGTGTCGCTGGGAGACGGGGCGGAGCTCACCGCGCGAGCCGCCGCGGTCGCGGTCGCCCTCGGAGGGCCGTGGACGGAGCTCGCCGATCGCGGCGCCGACCGCCTGCCTCCGATGGCCGATATCTCGGCGCCTCAGGCCGTTCCGTCATCGGTGCGCGCCCGGCTCAACGGGGGCTTCCTCGGAATCGACGACCTGTACCGGCGGAGCGTCCCTCTGCCGGGCGCATATATAAAGGATGCCGAGGCCCTGGTGGAACGCGGCGCCGCCGAGCTCTCTGCCTGGCTGGGAAGCCAACGATGAGGCTTCGCCTCGGTACCCGCGGCTCGCAGCTGGCGCTGGCGCAGTCCGAGCTCGTCGCGCGCCGGCTGCGCGCGTCGGGCCACGAGGTCGACCTGGTGAGCATCCTCACCGAAGGCGACGTCCGGCCTCCTGACACGACGCCTGGCGAGGGCATGTTCGTGACCGCGCTCGCGGCGGCGCTGAAGCGCGGCGAGATCGACGTCGCCGTGCACAGCGCGAAGGACGTGCCGCTGGAAGAGGACGGGGAGCTCGTGATCGCCGCCTACCCGGAACGCGCCGACGCGCGAGACGTCCTGGTCACGAAGGCCGGCGGCCGGTCCATCGCCTCGCTGGCCTCCGGCATGGCGATCGGCACCGACAGCCCGAGGCGGGGCGGCTTCATTCGGGCGGCGCGCCGCGACGTGCGCGTGGTGCCGCTGCACGGCAACGTCGACACGCGATTGCGCCGGCTGGACGCGGGCGAGGTCGACGCGATCGTCATCGCGGCGGCGGGCCTCGACCGGCTCGGTCACGCGAAGCGAATCGACGAGCGGATCGACGTCCACGTGATGGCTCCGGCACCGGCGCAGGGCGCCCTGGCGGTGCAGGCGCGCAGGTCGGATCCAGACGTCGTGCGCGCGCTCGCCGCCATCGACCGCGCCGAGATCCGCGCCGCCGTCGAGTCGGAGCGTGAGGTCCTCGCCACGACCGGCGGAACGTGTCGCGCACCGGTCGGCGCGTATGCCACCGTCGAGGGCGACCGGTTCACGATGGTCGTCGGCGGCGTGAACAGCGACGGGTCGGACCTTCGCCTCGAGGTGGTCGAGGGCCCGCGGTCGGACGCCCTCCGGCTCGCCGGCGAAGCCGGGCGCCGGCTCGCCGGCGAGGTCGCGCTGCGATGACGGCGATCCTGGTCACCCGTCCGGCGGGCGCCGGCGATCCGCTGGTCGGAGCGCTCGAGGCGCGCGGTCATCACGTCATTCCGGTCCCGACGGTCGAAACGCGGCCGGTGGCCGTGGAATGGCCGCCGCTCGAGGAGTTCGACTGGATCGTCCTCACGAGCGCGGCGGGGGTCGACGCGCTGCCCCGCATTCCCCGGGGACCGCGCTGGGCGGCGGTCGGAGCCGCGACAGCCCGGGCTCTGCGGGCGAGAGGCGCGGAAGCCGATGTGGTGCCGGACCGCGCCACCGGGGCCGCGCTGGCGGAGGCGATGCCCGCGCCGGCGGGCGCACGCGTGCTGCTCGTGCGTGCTTCGGCTGCCGGCGCGGACCTTCCCGAAGCGCTTCGCCGCCGTGGGGCAAAGGTCGTGGAGCTGACCGCCTACGAGACCGTGGAGGGTCCGGTCGAGTCGAAGGAGGCGCTCGAGGCCGCGCTCGCGAGCGGTGTTGCCGTCGTCGTCTTCGCCTCCGGCTCGGCTGCGCGCGGATACGTCAATCTCGGCGGTTCCGTCGAGCTCCCGGCCGTCACCATCGGACCGCGCACCAGCCAGGCGGCAAGGGACCTCGGATTCACCGTCGCGGCGGAGGCGGACGGTGCCGAGGTGGGGTGGCTGGCCGCCGCCGTGGACCGGGCGGTGGCGGTGGAAGGGGCGAACCATGCGTGAGCTGACGGACGCGCCCGCGATCTCGAGCGCCGGCGTCGATCGACCGCGACGCCTCAGGACCAATGCGGCCCTGCGTGAACTCGTGCGGGAGACCAGGCTCGACCCGGGGCAGCTGATCGCGCCGCTCTTCGTCGTGGGCGGCCGAGGGCGCCGCGAGCCGATCGCGTCGCTCCAGGGCCACCACCGGCTGTCGCCCGACCTGGCGCTGCGCGAGGCGCACCGCCTGGCCGGCCTGCGCGTGGGCGGCGTCCTGCTGTTCGGGATCCCCGAGGCCAAGGACCCCGAAGGCTCCGGGGCCGACGATGCTCATGGCCCGGTGCCCGAGACGCTGCGCCTGCTGCGCCGCGAAGGCCTGCCGCTGGCGCTGGCCGCGGACGTCTGCTTGTGCGAGTACACGTCACATGGGCACTGCGGGATCCTGGACGGCGAGCGGATCGACAACGACGCCACCCTTCCGAGGCTGGCGTCGGCTGCAGTGGCCTATGCCGAGGCCGGCGCGGACATCGTCGGGCCGAGCGCGATGATGGACGGCCAGGTGGCGGCGCTGCGCGCGGGACTCGACGCGGGGGGTCTCGCCGAGACCGCCGTGATGGCGTACGCATCGAAGCACGCCTCATCGTTGTATGGGCCGTTCCGCGAGGCCGCCGGCTCGACACCGAGCTTCGGTGACCGCAAGTCATACCAGATGGATCCGGCCAATGGGCGCGAGGCGATGCGGGAGATGGAGCTCGACGCGAGCGAGGGCGCGGACATCCTCATGGTCAAGCCCGCGCTCACATCGCTCGACCTCCTGGCTCGAGCCAGGGACCGCTTCGACCTTCCGCTGGCCGCCTACCAGGTGAGCGGCGAGGCGGCGATGATCGAGGCCGCGGCCGAGCGAGGGTGGCTCGACCGCCGGCGCGCGGTGCTCGAGACGCTCACCTCGATCGTGCGCGCGGGCGCCGGCATCGTCATCACGTACTTCGCCGCCGAGGCGGCGGCATGGCTGAGGGAGGACCGTTGACCGAACCGGGCTTCGTTCAGGCGCTGGCGTTGGGCCTGGACGCGGGTTGGCGGCGGCTCGACCGCAATGAGCGCCGCAGGGGCGCGGACCAGCTGTGCGCGGCGCTGGCGACGACCGAGGCCGTCACGACGCACACGTACTCGATGATCGGCCTGAAGGCCGGCGTGGACCTGCTGGTCTGGAGCCTCGCGACCTCGATCGACGCCCTCGAGGAAAGAAACGCCGCCCTCCTGCGCTCCGGGCTGGGCTCGTGGATGACGGTGCGCCAGAGCTTTCTCGGCGTGATCCGTCCCTCGCAGTACGTCAAGCGTCCGACCCCGCAGGAGCAGTCGCTGTTCAGCGGCGAGCGCTCCCGTTACCTCATCGTCTACCCCTTCACGAAGAGCACCGACTGGTACCTGCTCGGCCAGGAGGAGCGGCAGAAGGTGATGAACGAGCACATGAAGGTCGGCCATCGCTATCACCAGGTCCGGCAGTTGCTCGCCTACTCCTTCGGCCTCGACGATATGGATTTCCTCGTGGCCTACGAGGCCGACGACCTGGCGGCGTTCGGTGACCTGGTGCGCGAGCTTCGCGGCACGGAGAGCAGGCGGTCGACGGTGCGGGACACGCCGATCCTCACCGCCATCCACCGGCCGGTCGCGGAGATCACGCGGCTGCTGGGGGCGGAATGACCGCGCCGGCCGGGGTCTCCTGGCGCGCTCGGGCCGCCGACCTGTTCCCGGGCGGCGTGAACAGCCCCGTCCGCGCCTATCGCGCGGTCGGCGGCGAGCCGCCCCTGCTCGTACGCGGGAAGGGGCCTTACGTTTGGGACGAGGCGGGACGGCGCTACGTCGACTTCGTCGGCGCCTTTGGACCGCTGATCCTCGGGCATGCGCATCCGGCGGTCGTCGAGGCGGTTCAAGCAGCCGCCGCCGCCGGAGGACCGTTCGCCGTGACCGGCCCGGACGAGGTCCGGCTGGCCGAGCTCATCCGCTCGAGGATGCCGTCGGTCGAACGCCTGCGCTTCGTCAGCAGCGGCACCGAGGCCGCGATGAGCGCGCTGCGCGTCGCCCGGGCGGCCACGGGTCGAGACCTCGTGGTGAAGCTCGAAGGCGCATACCACGGCCACGCCGATTCGCTGCTGGTGGAGGCCGGTTCCGGGGCCGCCACGCTCTCCCTCCCGGGCAGCGCCGGAGTGGGGAAGGCCGTCGCCGCGCAGACCCTGCTCGCGCCGTACAACGACCTGGACGCGGCCGCGGCGGTGCTCGCCGCTCACCGGGAGCAGGTCGCCGCCCTGATCGTCGAGCCGGTCGCGGCCAACATGGGCGTCGTCGCGCCGGCGCCGGGATATCTCGAGGGCCTGCGCACCCTTACGCGGGAGGCGGGCGCCCTCCTCATCTTCGACGAGGTGATAACCGGCTTTCGCGTCTCCCCGGGTGGCGCTCAGCAGCTGTACGGCGTGCGCCCTGATCTCGCGCTGCTCGGCAAGGTCATCGGCGGCGGCCTCCCGGTGGGCGCCTACGGCGGCCGCGCGGACCTCATGGATCTGGTCGCCCCCTCAGGTCCCGTTTACCAGGCGGGCACGCTCTCCGGCCACCCCGTCGTGATGGCCGCGGGCGTCGCCGCGCTGTCCGCGCTCACAGAGGACGTCTACGCGAGGCTGGAGCGCCAGGCCGAGCGGCTCGCCTCGGGGCTGCGCGTAGGCGGAGCTTCGGTCGCGCGGGTGGGATCCTTGTTGACCGTCTTCTTCCGTGAGTCCCCGCCCCGGGACTTCAGGGAGGCCAAACAGTCCGACACCGGCGCATTCGCGCTGTTCTTCCACCGCATGCTCGAAGGCGGCGTGGTGATTCCGCCCTCCCAGTTCGAGGCATGGTTTGTTTCCGCGGCCCACGACGACGCCGCGATCGACGCCACGCTCCAGGCGGCGCTGGGATGAGCAGGTTTCTCGAGGCGGCGCGCGGCCGGCCCGTCGACGTCACGCCGATCTGGCTGATGCGGCAGGCGGGGCGCTCGCTGCCGGAATATCGCAAGCTCCGCGAGCACCACACCCTGACCGACATCGTGGCCCAGCCCGAGCTGTGCGCCGAGGTGACTCTGCAGCCGGTGCGGCGCCTCGGGGTCGACGCCGCGGTCATGTTCGCGGACATCATGCTTCCGCTGCGCGGCATGGGCGTCGACTTCGAGCTGGTCGAGAACGTCGGCCCGGTGATCGCCCGGGCCATCGATTCCGTGGCCGACGTCGAACGGCTGCGCGTGCCTGACGGCGACGAGGCCGCGCCGCAGGTCATAACGGCGGTGCGGCACGTCGTGCGCGAATCGCCGGTGCCCGTGATCTGCTTCTCCGGCGCGCCCTTCACCCTCGCGAGCTACCTGATCGAAGGGCGGCCCTCGCGCGACTTCGCGAAGGTGAAGGCCTTCATGTTCACTCAGCCGGACGCCTTCGACCTGCTGCTCGAGAAGCTGGCCACGACGATGGCGCGCTACCTCCAGGCCCAGGTGCGCGCCGGCGCGCAGGCTGTTCAGGTGTTCGACTCCTGGGTCGGCGCCCTGGCGCTCGAGGACTATGAGTCTCGCGTGGTCAGGCACACGCGCGCCATCTTCGACGCGCTGCGGCCGCTCGACGTCCCTCGGGTCCATTTCGGAACCAACACCGCGGGGCTCCTCGAGGCGATCGCCGGATCAGGGCCGGACATCGTTTCGCTCGACTGGCGCGTGCCTCTCGACGAGGGCTGGCGCCGGGTCGGACTCGAGCGCGGTGTGCAGGGCAACCTCGACCCGACGGTCCTGCTCGGGCCGGCCGAGCTGGTCCGGGAGCGGTCGCGCGACGTGCTGCGCCGGGCCGCCGGGCGGCCAGGGCACATCTTCAACCTCGGGCATGGAGTCCTGCCCGACACCAGGGTCGAAACCCTCCAGGTCCTGGTCGAGACCGTCCATTCATGGGTGCCCGCCCGTGTCGCCTGACCCGCGGACCGGCATCGTCTGCATGGCGTACGGGAGCCCTGAGACCGAGGCCGATATCGCCGCGTACTTCACGCACATCCGGGGCGGCAGGCCGCCATCGCCGGAGGCGCTGGCCGAGCTCACCGAGCGGTATCGCGCAATCGGCGGCTCTCCGCTGACGGACGTCACGCGCCGGCAGGCGCGAGCCCTGGCCGGCCGCACGGGGCTGCCGGCCTTCGCGGGAATGAAGCACGCGCCTCCCTTCGTCGCCGACGCGGTGGCCGAAGCGAGGCAGGCTGGGATCGAGCGCCTGGTCGGCCTGCCGCTCGCGCCGCACTACGCGGGGATGAGCCTGGGCGGCTACCGCCGGGCCCTCGACGAGGCCTGGGACGGGGAGCTCGTCTTCGTGCCGGGCTTCCACGACCACCCCGCCTTCATCGGCGCGGTGCAGAGCCTCCTGCGCGAGGCGTTCGAGTCCGGCCGGCCCGAGCGTCTCTTCTTCACCGCGCACAGCCTCCCCGCGCGGATCATCGACGAGGGCGATCCCTATCGCGAGCAGCTGCTGCGGAGCTGCCGCCTGGTCGCGGAAGGCCTTGAGCTCCCCGCGTGGGAGTTCGCCTTTCAGTCGGCCAGCCACACCGGTGAGCCGTGGCTCGGTCCCGACCTGCTCGAGGCGGTCGAGCGTTCGGGCGCCCGCGACGTACTGGTGTGCCCGATCGGGTTCGTGGCCGACCACCTCGAGATCCTCTACGACCTCGACGTCGAGGCCCGCCACTTCACGGCGGAGCACGGCCTCGCACTGCGCCGGACGCGCTCGTTCAACGACTCGCCGGAGTTCATCGACGCACTGGCCCGAGTGGTGAGCGACGCTCTCGTGCGCGCCGCCTGAGTTTCGGCTCGCAGGCGCCCGCCGGTTGACGCAACCGTGAGATAAGTCGCACTCATATCTCGCGGGAGGGCCGATAATGCGCGCGTTCGCGGCCGTGCTTTCACTTAACACCGTCCCGGCGGCCCTGATCGTCTACGACGCGGCCGGCCGCGTGGCCGAGGCCAACGCCGCCGCCTGCGCGCTCCTCGCCATGACGCGGGAACAGCTCGTCGGTTCGACCGCGGACGACGCCGAGTGGTTCGTCATCGACTCCCAGGATCACGCCGTCACCGTCCACCCGGCCCTGGCCGCTCTGCGCGGCGGGCAGTCGGTCCACGGCGTCCTGGTGCGCGCGCGCGGCGCGGACGGATCGGACCTGTGGCTCAGCGCCGACGCAATCCTCGAGGGCGCCGCCGCCGGCGAGGCGAGCGTGACGGTCGCTCTCGCCGACGTCACGTATCTCATCACCCGGAGCCGGATCGCGCGCCGCTCACCCGGGGATCACATCGTCGACGAGGTCACCGATCGCCTGGCCAACGCGCGGATGGAGCCCCGGGCGATCCTCAGCACGGTGATCGACGCCCTCAGCGAACGGCGACCCGGCCTGTGGATGGCCGTTCTGATGGGCAAGGACCCGTCGGCCCTGCAGGTCGTGGCACGCAGTGCCGACGACCCGTCGGCCACCGATTACGCGGACGACTATGTCGAGTCCATGCAGTCCGCCGGAGTGCTCGACACCATGCCCATGTCGTCGCGCGTGATCGAGTCCGGCAATTCGTTGCTGCTTCCGGACGTGGAGGTTTCCGCGCTCGATGAGCAGCTGAACGATACCGTGCGCGCCTACCTCCAGGTCCATCCCTGGCGCGCCAAATCGGATCGGCTCGGCATCGCCATCGTTCCGATGCGGACTCGTGGCGCGACGATCGGAGCGCTCACGCTGATCGAGCCGCGCGGGTCCCACCCCTTGACGGAAAAGGACACGCTCTGGATGCAGGCCATCGCCGACCGCACCGGGCTGGCGGTAGAGAACGCGCAGCTTTTCGAAGATGCGGTCAAGCGCCTCGAGCGCCTGGCGGCGCTGCAGAGCGTGAGCCTTGCCGTGAGCGCGAGCCCGGATCTGACGCTCACGCTCAAGGTCATCGTCGACCACGTGACGGCACAGCTGAAGGTCGACGCAGCCCAGGTTCTGCTGCTGGACGAGTCCGACAACACCCTGAGCGTCGGAGCGAGCACTGGCTTCCGCTCCACCGCGATTCCCGACTACCGGCTTCCGGTCGACGACGGGCTGCCGGGCCGCTCGCTCACCAGCCGCCGCATCGAGACCGTCACCGCGCTCAGCGCGTTCTCGCAGTTCCGCCGGCGCTCCCTTTTCGCGCGGGAGGGCTTCAAGGCATACGGCGCCGTGCCACTGATGAGCCGCGGCCGGCTGCTCGGCGGCCTCGAGGTCTTCCACCGGTCGTCGCTGAGCCCCGACCAGGAATGGCTGTCCTTCCTCGACGCCCTGGGCAGCGTGGCCGCGGTCGCGATCGACAGCGCGACGCTACACGAGCGGCTGCGCGGGACACGTCAGGGCCGCGCGACCCGATCGGGTGGCAAGCCGCCTCCGGACCTGAGCCGCGTCGAGCGCGACATCATGGCTTTGGCGGTCGAAGGCATGAGCAACCGAGAGATCGCCGAGCGCGTGCATCTCAGTCCGAACACGATCAAGTTCCACATGAGGCAGATCCTGCAGAAGGCCGGCGCCGACAATCGAACCGAGCTCGCCCACGAGGCTGCTAAGCAAGGCTGGGTTTAGCCCCATGGATTAACAGAACTACCCCGTCGGGTAGTTAATCTGCCCTAGCGAGCTTCAGCAGCTCCAGAGCGGCGGACTAACCTCTCGCCAGAGGAAAGAACGGATGGGATCTGGGGGGAACCGATGATGACCGTTCAACCGGGCGCCCAGCTGGGCCCGTACCAGATCGTCGACCGGATCGGCCGGGGCGGAATGGCCCTCGTGTTCCGGGCCTACCATGCCGGGCTCGACCGGCACGTCGCGGTCAAGGTGCTGCCCGACTTCTACGCCGAGGACGAAAGCTACCGGCTTCGGTTCCAGCAGGAGGCGCGGTCCGTCGCCCGTCTCAAGCACCCGAACATCCTCGAGGTCTTCGACTTCGGATACGAGCAGGACGTCGCCTACCTGGTCCTCGAGCTGGTCGAAGGTGGCACGCTGGCCGACCGGCTCGGCACTCCCATGCCGCTCGACGAGGTGGTGCGGATTCTCAAGCAGGTTGCCGCCGCCCTCGACTACGCGCACCAGCAGGGCATCGTCCACCGCGACATCAAGCCGTCGAACGTGCTGATGCACAAGGACGGCACGGTCGTGCTCGCGGACTTCGGCCTGGCGAAGATGGCCGGCTCGCTGCGCCGCCTGACCAGCTCGGGCACGGTCATGGGAACGCCGGAGTACATGTCGCCCGAGCAGGCCGCTGACGAAGCGGTCGGGCCAGCGTCCGACCGCTACGCCCTGGCCTGCGTCGCGTACGAGATGCTGACCGGCCGGGTGCCTTTCGAGGCTGACACGCCGGCGGCCACGCTGCTCTTCCACGTCACCAAGCCGATGCCCGCCACCCGCGAGCTGCGTGGCGAGCTCTCCGCGCACGTCGAGGACGTGCTCCGCCGGGGGCTGGCCAAGCGCCCGGACGATCGCTACCCGTCCGCCGCCTCATTCATCGCCGCGCTCACCCCCGCGGCTTGGCCCGGGAAGGGGCAGGAGCGGTACGCCGTCCTGCCCGCCACCCGGCGCATCGCTAAAGCCGAGCGCACGCCGGTCGTCCTGGTCGTGGACGACTCGTCCGCGAACCGTGACCTGATCGAGGCGTGCCTCGCCGGCGTGGACTGCGAGGTGCGCACCGCGGAGGACGGTCTGGTGGCGCTGCGGAGCATTCAGAGCTCGGCGCCCGACCTCGTGCTGCTCGACGTCCAGATGCCGAACCTCGACGGTTACGGCGTGTGCGAGCGGATCAAGTCGAACCCGCTGACCCGGCTCATCCCGGTCGTGATGATCACCGCGCTCGACCACACCCAGGACAGGGTGCGAGCGCTCGAGGCCGGCGCCGACGACTACATGAGCAAGCCCGTCGATCGGATCGAGCTGGTCGCGCGCGTCAAGTCGGCGCTGCGCTTGAAGCGCGTCTACGACTCGCTCGACAGCGCCGAGCAGGTCATCTTCGCTCTCGCGTCCGCCGTCGAGGCGAAGGATCCGTTCACTCAGGCGCACACCCAGCGGGTGGCGGAATCGGCCCGCCAGATCGGATCGGTGATCGGCTTGAGCGGCCAGCAGATCGAGGCCCTGTATCGCGGCGGCATCATCCACGACATCGGCAAGATCGGCGTCCCCGACGCCATCCTGCTCAAGCCGGGTCCGCTCGACCAGGAGGAGCTCACGACCATGCATCTCCACCCGGTCATCGGCGCGAACATCGTCGGCCCCCTCCGCTCGGGAGCGGACCTGCTTCCGATCATCCGGCATCACCACGAGCGGTATGACGGCAACGGCTATCCCGACCGGCTCGCCGGCGCCGAGATCCCGCTGCTGGCCCGGATCGTCGCTGTCTGCGACGCCTACGACGCCCTGGTCAACGACCGGCCGTACCGGCGCCGGCGCACGCACGAGGACGCCATGACGATCATGCGTGGCGGCGCGGGCACGCAGTGGGATCCCGCCGTGGTGGAGGCCTTCCTCAAGACCGTCGCCTCGAGCGGGCAGGGGGCGGCTTGAGCTCAACGGTCACGTTCCTGCAGGATGTCAGCGCAGTCGCGTTCGTGATGCTCGGGCTCGTCACCGCGATCGACTGGCTGCGGACGCGAGACGCGTCGCGCGGCTACCTCGCGCTGGCGATCATCCTGCTCGCCGCCGTCTCCGGCCTCGGCCGGCTGCAAACGCTGCTGCCGTTCACCATCCCGCTGCTCGCCCAGCTCAACCTCCTCGCGTTCGCCGGTTCGGCCTATGCGCTGCTTCTCTATCGCAATGCACTCATTCCCCTCCCTCGCCGCTGGCACGTCGCGGCGCTCGCCGCGCTTGTGGCGGCCAGCGGCCTCTTCCTCGCCGTCGAGGCGATGACCTCCAACAAGCAGGTGGTCACGGTTGCGACGGTCGCGTTCATCCTGGTGTGGTGCGCCTGCGTCGGCGAGCCGACCGTGCGCTTCTGGGTCGTCGCTCGCGACCTGCCAGCCGTCCAGGCTTGGCGGCTGCGCTCGCTCAGCCTTGGATTCGGCGGCCTGGTCGTCGTCCTGCTGCTGGCGATCGCCGCCGCGTTTCTCACCCGCGCGCCGGCGGTGCAGATCGTGATCGAGGTGCTGGCCCTCGCGATCGTCCCCCCTCTCTACGCGAGCTTTGCGCCGCCATCATGGCTGCGCCGCGAATGGCGCTCGTCTGAGGAGGAGGGGCTGCGCCGTTTCATGGAAGAGCTCCTGATCTCAAACGATCACGAGATGCTCGAGGCTCGTGCCCTCGACTGGGCGATGCGCCTGGTCGGAGGCGCCTCGGCCGTGCTCTTCGACGCGAACGCCGAAGCGATGGCTTCCCGCCAGCTGGACCGGGCCGCGATCCAGGACGTGAGCGCCGCGCTCGGCGGTCTCCACCGCGGAGTCAACGAGGTCACGGTCGACGGCGCCCAGCGCATGGCATTGACGCTTCCAATCACCGGGCACTCCCAGTCCAGCACCCTCGTGGTGCTGGACGGTCCCTTCAGCCCGTCCTTCGGGCCCGACGAGATGAACCGCGTGCAGCAGTTCGCCAGCGCCTTCGTGACCGCGCTGGACCGTTCGCGCCTGATCGCCGAGCTGGAGGAGACCAACGCGGCGCTCGAGGAGGCGAGCCAGCACAAGAGCGTCTTCCTGGCGAACATGAGCCATGAGCTGCGCACGCCGCTCAACGCGATCATCGGCTTCAGCGAGCTGCTGACCGACGCTGGTGACGACCAGTTCGACGACCGCACGCGACGGCGGTTTCTCGAGCAGATCCTGACCAGCGGCCGCCATCTCCTGGGGCTGATCAACGATATCCTCGACCTGTCAAAGGTGGAGGCGGGCCAGATGGAGCTCCGGCTGCACATGGTGTCGATCGGCGACACGGTCGACCAGGTGGTCAGGACAGTCGAGCCGCTGGTCGCGAAGAAGGGGATCACCGTGGACACGACGGTGGCCGGCGCGGGCGACGTTCTGGCCGATGACGGCAAGTTGAAGCAGATGCTGCTCAACCTCGTTTCGAACGCCATCAAGTTCACGCCCGAAGGCGGCCGCGTGACGATCAGCGCCAGGCGCCTGCCCTCGGCGGTGGAGATCGCGGTCGCCGACACCGGGATCGGGATCGCGGACCAGGACCAGAAGCAGATCTTCAAGGAGTTTCACCAGGTCGACCAGGGGCCGGGCCGAAAGCACGAGGGTACCGGTCTGGGCCTCGCCCTGACCAAGCGGTTCGCGCTGCTCCACGGTGGCGACGTGCGGGTGACCAGCCGGGTCAATCGGGGCAGCGTGTTCACCCTGTCGCTGCCGCTGCGGGCCGCGGCCGCGTCGGCGGCGCAACCGGGAGGGCCCGAGCTTGCGCCCGTCCCGGCCAACGGCCAGAAGGCGACCGCGCCGCTGGTTCTGGTCGCCGAAGATGACCCCGCGGCGGCAGAGCTCCTCACCCAGATGCTGGTCGGCGCCGGGTATCGCGTGCAGGTCGCGCGCCGTGGCCAGGAGGCGGTGGAGAAGGCGCGGGCCCTTCAGCCGGCCGCAATCACGCTGGACATCATCCTTCCCGAGCTGGATGGGTGGGAGGTGATCACGCAGCTGAAGAGCGACGAGAAGACGAGCTCCATTCCAATCATCGTGGTCAGCATCGTCGACAACCCCGAGCTCGGCATCGCCCTGGGCGCGGTCGACTACTTCGTGAAGCCGGTCGACGCCGCGCAGCTGGTGCGCCGTCTCAACCAGCTGGCCCGGCAGATCCCGGCCGCGCATGAGAAAGTCAGCGTCCTCGTGGTCGACGACGAGGCCGCGAACCGCTCGTGGCTCATGGCGGCGCTCGAGCCGGCAGGCTTTGCGGTGGTCGCCGCCGCGGGCGGACGTGAGGCCATCGAGCTGGCGAAGGCCACTCCGCCCGATCTGGTCGTGCTGGACCTGATGATGCCCGACGTGACGGGCTTCGACGTCGTCGAGGCCTTGCGCTCAGATTCCGCGACCCGCGAGACACCGATCATGGTCTTGACCGCGGCCAATCTGACAGAGGCTGACCGGAGATACCTGAGCGGGCGGGTGTCCCAGGTGCTCAGCCGCGGCGCGGTCGGCGCCTCGGACCTCGTCGGCCTGCTCAAGCGAGTGGTCGTGTCGCGGAACGGTCACGGATGACCGCTGGATCCCTGATCCTCGTCGTCGAGGACAACGAGGCCAACCAGATGCTCGTCCGGGCGGTGCTCGAGCGCGAGGGCTTTGAGGTCGCGGTCGTGGGGTCCGCGCCGGAGGCGCAGGACTACCTGCTCTCCACCAGGCCGGACCTGATCCTGATGGACATCCAGCTTCCGGGCATGGACGGCATGACGCTGTCCCGGCTCCTGAAAGGACAGGCGGCCACGAGCGAGATCCCCATCGTGGCCCTGACCGCCCACGCGATGCAGGGCGACCGGGAGCAGGCACTGGAGGCGGGCTGCTCGGGCTACATCTCCAAGCCCATCGAGGTGCGGACGTTCGGCGAGCAGGTGCGGGCGTTCCTGGCCGGGGAAGCAGGCGACCGCCGGCTGGTCGCGCAGTGAGCGGCATCCTTGTCGTTGAGGACGACCCCGCCAGCCTGGAACTGCTGGCGTTCTTTCTCCGCTCTCGCGGCTACGAGGTGGAGACGGTGACGGACGGCAACCGCGCCGTGGACATGGCCACGAACGGCGACTTCCAGCTGATCATCCTCGACTTCCACCTGCCGATGTACAACGGGGCCGAGATTCTCGACCTGGTCCGCCGCCGGCATCTCGCCCGTCCTGTCCCGGTGATCGCGCTCACCGCCGATGAGTCGGCCGACGTGCGGCAGGCGCTCGAGCACGGCCGTGTCGACAGCTTCCTGACCAAGCCGGTGGACCTCACGCGCCTGGGCCTGGAGATCAAGAGGTTGCTGGTCGCATGACCACGTGGGTTCTCATGGTCGCGCCTGATGGGCCGGCGCAGCGCGCGCAGCGGGAGGACCTGGAGAAGGCGGGCTTCGTCGTGGAGGTGGCCAGCACGGTCGAAGCGGCGCTGGGGAGCTTGCTCGTGATCAGCCCGTCGCTGATCCTGATCGACGCCGACCTCGGTGATGAGGCCAGGCGCAGGCTTGCGGACGCCGCCCGCGGGACCTCCCGCGCCGCTCCAGTGTCTTTGGTGAAGTTCACGCACGCGCACGCCCGCGCCTTCGCGTCGCCCCGACCGATTCCCAACTGACACTTCCCCCGCACACCGCGGAGCGAACACGAACGCGTGGATCAGACCGCGACCAGGGCTCTGGCGCCGGCGTGCTCGACGTGCCATTCCCAATGCCGCTCGAGCCCGGCGCGCAGCGATACGCGCGGCTCCCACGCCAGCTCGCGGCGCGCCAGGTTGATCGAGGCGGAGCCATGGCGGTGGTCGCCGGGCGCGACCGCCAGCGTCCGCCGCTGGGCCGCCGCACCCGAGATCTGTTCCAGCTGAGCAAGCACGCCGTTCAGCGTCGCGCGGCTTCCGCCGCCGATGTTGAACACCGACTCTCGGGTCTGCACCTCGGCGGCGTGAACCGTGGCTTCGACCGCGTCCGCGACGAAGGTGAAGTCGCGCGTCTGCTCGCCGTCCCCATACACATCGACCGGCTCGCCTTCGTGGAGGCCGCGCATGAAGCGCGCGATCGCCATGTCGGGGCGCTGCCGGGGGCCGTACACGTGGAAGTAGCGGAGCACGATCGCGGGGACTTCGCGGCTGGTCGCGTACAGAAGCACCAGCTTCTCTGCCGCCAGCTTGGTCAGGCCGTAGTACGAAACGGGCCGCGGCTCGGTCGTCTCCTTGGTCGGAAGCCGCTCCGCGTCGCCGTAGATCGACGAGCTCCCCGCGTACACGAATCGGCGCACGTGGCGGCTCGCGGCGTGCTCGAGCAGGCGCTGCGTCGCCACGACGTTGTCGCGCAGGTAGTGGTCGAATTGGTTGCGCCTCGATACGCGCAGCCCTGATCGACCGGCGACGTGAAAGACGACCTGCACCCCGTCGAAGGCAGACTCGAGATCGTCCTCGACCAGGTCGAGCTCATGGAACCGGAAGCCCTTGTGACCGCGCGCGTTCGTGAGGTTCTGCTCTTTCAGCGTGCGTGAGTAGTAGTCGGTGAAGCTGTCCAGGCCGACCACGTCATAGCCGTCGGCGAGCAGGCGGTCGCAGAGGTGAGAGCCGATGAAGCCGGCGGCGCCAGTGACAAGTGCACGCATTTTCGAAGCAACATTAGAGGACTCGAGACGCCGAATCCAGTGCGAAATTACCCATTTCCGCTGGGTAATCAACGCCTAATCAGTGGGCCCCCGGCGCTTGTCGGATAGGCCCCCTGGCGCTTATCAAAAGTCCCGAGCCGGACAGAAGAATTAACCATTTTTAGCGGGCGTTTTTACGCCGTCTCGGATATGGTGGGTTGCGGCGTGGGGCAGCGACGCCGGATGGGCAAGTCGGCCGGGTCGACCGCCAGGCGGGGGCCTGGATCTGCCGAGCGCGACGCCGCGACGGCTGTCTCCGCCGGCGATATCGACATCGCCCGGATCGATAGCCTCGAAGAGATCACCGAGTGGCTCGGCACGTTTCGGGAGCGGCTCCGCCAGGCGCGCGCGACCGAGCGCATCCATTTCGCCGCGCTCGTCGACAGCCTCGAGGACCAGTACCGGCTGCGGAGGGCCGAGCTCTCCTAGGTCCCTCGCCTCACGCCTGGCGGTCGTGCACCTCGAACTTCACGCCCTGCGCGAGCGGCAGGTCGGTGCCGAAGTTGACCGTGTTCGTCTGCCGCCGCATGTAGGTTTTCCACGCGTCCGAGCCGGCCTGGCGCCCGCCCCCGGTGGCTTTCTCGCCCCCGAACGCGCCGCCGATCTCGGCGCCTGAGGTGCCGGCATTCACGTTGGCGATGCCGCAGTCCGAGCCCGCCGCGGAGAGCCACCGCTCCGCGGACCGGAGATCGGTGGTGAAGAGGCCGCTGGACAGGCCCTGCGGGACCGAGTTGTTGAGCTCGATCGCCTCCTCCAGGGTGTCCACGGTGAACACGTGCAGGATCGGGGCGAAGATCTCCTCCGCGACAATCGGCATGTCCGCCCGCGAGCGGAAGATGGTCGGCTCGACGTAGTAGCCGCGGCCGCCGGGACGTACGGCGCCGCCGTGCACGAGCTCGCCGCCCTCCGCCTTGATCCGGGTCACGCCGTCCAGGAACGCATCGACCGCGTCGGCGGCGATGAGCGGGCCCATCAGCGTCCCCGCCTCCAGCGGATCGCCGATCTCGACCGTGGCGTAGGCGCCGCCGACGCGCTGCAGAAAGCGGTCCGCGATCCCGCGCTGCAGGATCAGGCGGCGCGTGCTCGTGCATCGCTGGCCGGCGGTGCCCACGGCGCCGAAGACAACCGCGCTCAAGGCCAGTTCCAGGTCCGCGTCGTCCAGCACTACGACCGCGTTGTTCCCGCCGAGCTCGAGAATCGCCCGCGCCCCGCGCTTTCCGACGGCGGCGGAAACGCGCTCCCCGAGCGCGCAGGAGCCCGTGGCCTGGATCAACGGGATCCGGGGATCGGCCAGCAGCGCCTCGCCCACGGTGGCGCCCGATCCGATGACCAGGTTGAAGATGCCTTCCGCCTCGGTGCCGCGCGTGACTTCCTGGAAGATCTTCTGCGCCGCGATCGAGATCAGCGGCGTGAGGCTCGAGGGCTTCCACACGATGCTGTCGCCGCATGCGACCGCGATCGCCCAGCCCCATCCGGGGACGGCGAGCGGAAAGTTGAAGGCGGAGATGATGCCCACCACGCCCAGGGGGTGGTACTGCTCGGTCAACCGGTGGTACGGCCGTTCCGAGTGCATCTGGTTGCCGTACAGCTGGCGGGAGAGGCCGACCGCGAAATCGCAGATGTCGATGACCTCCTGCACCTCGCCGCGGGCCTCGCTCAGGATCTTGCCGTTCTCCAGGCTGACCAGGCGGGCCAGGTCCTCCTTTCGGTCGCGGAACGCCAGGCCCAGCTGCCGCACCGTCTCGCCGCGCCGCGGGGCCGGGACCATGCGCCAGCGAAGGAACGCCTCGTGGGCCGCGCCGGACGCGGAGGCGCAGTCGGCCGCGCCCGCGGATTGGACGCGGGCGAGGACCTCGCCGGTCGCCGGGTTGTAGCTCGGCACTTCCGGGCCTCCCGGGCGCGTGACGAACGACCCACCATGCCCGACTCCCGAGACGGCGCCGCCGAGCTCGATCCCGAAAGCTCCGAGGATGTCCCGGGCGCGCCTGTCTGACGAGCTGTCTGTCTGCTTACGTTCCGCCTGTGCCTTCACGATTCATCCCTCCTTGGCTGAGGCATAGGCTACTCGGCGCACGGGCCCGCCTAGACTGAGGCGCTCAGAGGTGAACCGGTAGCCCCCTCCGACGCTTCGTCCGCGCGCCTCCGCGCCCGGGAGGCGATTCCCGAAGAGCTGCGCCGCGACGTCGGCTTGCTCGGCCGCGTGCTCGGCCGGGTGATCCGGGAGCAGGGCGGCAAGACCCTGCTGCGCGACGTGGAGCGGCTGCGCAGACTCGTGATCGCCGCCCGCGGCTCGGCGCGACACGAGCGCATGGCGGAACGGCTCGTCGCCTCCTGGACCCTGGACCGGGCCGAGCAGGTGGCGCGCGCCTTCGCGACGTACTTCCATCTGGTCAACCTCGCGGAGGAGCACCATCGCGCCCGGGTGCTGCGTGACCGGGGTCGGGGCACGGCGCCGGCCCCCGAATCGCTGGCCGCCACGATCCCGGATCTCCGGAGGCGGCTGGGCCGGCGGCGCCTCGAGCGGGCCCTGTCGGAGCTCGAGGTCCATCCGGTGTTCACCTCGCACCCGACGGAGGCGCGCCGGCGGGCGGTGATGACCGCGATCGGCCGCGTGGGGGAGCAGCTCGAGCGCCTCAACGATGTCGCCGCCTCGTCGGGAGAGCGCGCGAGCGCGGAGCGGCGGATGCTCGAAGAGGTGGACATCCTCTGGCGGACGAGCCAGCTGCGCGCCTCGAGCCCCGAGCCGCTGGACGAGGTGCGCAGCCTGACCGCCGTCTTCGACGAGACGCTTTTTCGCCTCGTCCCAGAGGTGTATCGGGCGCTCGACGACGCGCTGGAACCGGGGACCAGCGGTTCCCGCCCGCCTCTGGCCCCTTCCTTCCTGAGGTTCGGCAGCTGGGTCGGCGGCGACCGCGACGGCAACCCGTTCGTGACGGCCGCGACGACGAGGGATGCCATGCTCGTGCAGGCCGAGCACGCGGGCCAGGCGCTCTTCAACGCCGCGTTGCGGATCGGCCGCTCCCTGACGGCGGACGCCGCCACTACGCCGGCCAGCGCCGCCTTGCACCGCCGCCTGGAGGCCATGCGGCGTTCGGACCCGGAGCGCATGGCACAGCACGTCAAGCGGTCGCCCGGTGAGCCGCACCGGCAGTTCCTGCTGTTCCTGGCCGATCGAATCGCCGCCGGCGAGGCCCCCGAGCTCGTGTCGGACCTGAGGGTGCTCCAGGCGTCGCTGGCGGCGGCGGGCGCGACCCGGATCGCTTATGGCGAGGTTCAGCATCTGCTGTGGCAGGCCGAGACCTTCGGCACCCACTTCGCGGAGCTGGAGATCAGGCAGCACAGCCGGGTCCTCGAGCGGGCGATATTCGAAGCGGGCGCAGGCGAAAGAGTGCCGGGCGGAAAGCTTTCGGAAGAGACGGAAGAGCTCCTCGAGACTTTTCGAGCGATGGCTGCGATCCAGCGGCGCTTCGGCGTGGAGGCGTGCCGGCGCTTCGTGGTGAGCTTCACGCGCGGCGCCCGCGACGTGGCGAACGTGTACGCGCTGGCGCGCCTCGCCGCGCCGTCCGCATCTCCCGTCATAGACGCCGTCCCGCTGTTCGAGACCGGCGAGGACCTGCGCCGGGCTGTGAGCGTGCTCGACGAGATCATCACTTCTCCCCTGCTGCGCCGGCGGCTCGCCGAGACGGATCGCCGGCTCGAGGTGATGCTCGGTTACTCGGACTCAGCCAAGGAGTCAGGACCGGTGGCGGCGTCCCTCGCCCTGTACGAGGCGCAGGCCGCCCTGGCGCGCTGGGCCCGGCGGCGGGCGGTCCGGCTCACCATCTTCCACGGCCGCGGCGGCGCGCTGGGGCGGGGAGGAGGGCCGGCCAACCGCGCGGTCAGGGCCCAGGCGCCCGGCTCGGTGGCGGGCCGCTTCAAGGTGACCGAGCAGGGCGAGGTGATCTTCGCGCGGTACGGCAACCCCGCGATCGCCCGCCGCCACCTCGAGCAGGTGACGTCGGCCGTGCTCGAGGCCTCGACCCGCCCGGTGCAGCAGAGGGCCGAGCGCGCGGCACGTCGATTCCGCAAGGTCGCACTCGAGGTCGGTGACGCGGCGCGCGCCTCGTACCGCCGCCTCATCGAGACGCCGGGCTTCGAGGAGTGGTTCGCGAGGGTGACGCCGATCGCCGAGCTGAGCCGCATGCGGGTCGGCTCGCGCCCGGCCCACCGGGGCGGCCGCCGCACCTTCGAGGAGCTGCGCGCGATCCCATGGGTTTTCGCCTGGTCGCAGACGAGGCTCAACCTCCCGGGCTGGTACGGGCTGGGCAGCGGCCTCTCGGCGGCCGAGCCCGGCATCCTGGCCGAGGCCTACCGTACGTGGCCGCTGTTCAACGTGCTGGTCGACAACGCCGAGATGAGCCTCGCCAAGACCGATCGCCTGATCGCGGCCCGCTACCTCGCGCTGGGCGGCCGTTCTGACCTGACGGAGCTGGTGCTCGCGGAATACGACCTGTCGCTGGCGCAGGTGCTCGCCGTCACGGGACACCGCCGGCTGCTCGAGGACAGGCGCGTGCTGTCCTGGGCGATCGAGCTGCGGAATCCGTACGTGGACGCCCTCTCGCACCTGCAGCTGCGCGGCCTGCGCGCGGTGCGGGCTCGGCGCGGAGGCAAGTCCGCCGACCGGCTGCTGATGCTCAGCATCAACGGCGTGGCGGCGGGCCTTCAGAACACCGGCTAGTCTCGTGTCGTGGACGCCGCGAGCATGCGGGGCGTGCGGGCGCTGACCTTCGACGTCTTCGGCACGTGCGTCGACTGGCGCACGGGAATCGCCGCCGCGGCTGCTCAGGTGGGACGGGAGGAAGGGGTTGAGGGCGATTGGGAGCAGCTGGCCGACCGCTGGCGCGCCCTGTGCATGCCGTACATGGACCGGGTCCGGAAGGGCGAGCTGCCCTGGACCAACTTCGACCGCCTTCACCGGATGTCGCTCGACCAGGTCCTGGCGGAGATGGCGCTCGAGGGCTTTGATTCCGCCGCGCGCGACCGGCTCACGGCCTCCTGGGAGCGCCTGCCCGCGTGGCCCGAGGCGGCCGCCGGCCTCGAGCGCCTCAGACGCCGGTTCACCGTCTCGACCCTGTCGAACGGAAATCGCTCGCAGCAGGAGTCGCTCCTTCGATTCGCCAGCCTAGCCTTCCAGCGCGTGCAGTCGGCCGAGGACTTTCACCACTACAAGCCGGATCCGGAGGTGTACCGCGGCGCGGCCTCCGCGCTGGGCTTCGAGCCGGAGCAGGTCATGATGGTCGCCTGCCACAAGGGGGACCTGCGCGCCGCGCGGGCGGCCGGCCTTCGGGCGGCGTTCGTCGAGCGGCCCCTGGAGAAAGGCCCCGGGGGCGGAGCCGACCACCTGCCCGACCCCGAGTCCGACGTCCAGGCGAAGGACTTCGAAGACCTCGCCACCAAGCTCGGCTGCTGAGGGCGATGCGTACCCGGCGCGCGATCACCGTCGTCGGCTGTCATGCCGGAGGCGAGATCGGCAACGTCGTCGTGGGCGGCGTGCTCCCGCCGACCGGACGCACGGTCTTCGAGCGCATGCGCTCCCTCGCGGGCGACGACTCGCTGCGCAAGCTCCTGCTGCGCGAACCACGCGGCAGCGTCGCCGTGCATGCGAACCTCATCGTTCCGTCCGCTCGCCCGGACTGCGCGGCCGGCTTCATCATCATGGAGCCGTCTGAATATCCGCCCATGTCGGGCTCGAACACGATCTGCGTCGCGACCGTGCTGCTCGAGACCGGGATGGTGGAGATGGTCGAACCGCAGACCGTCCTCAGGCTCGAGGCGCCGGCGGGCGTGATCGAGGTCACGGCGACCTGTCTCGACGGTCGCTGCGAGAGCGTGGAGCTGACGAACGTGCCCTGCTTCGTCGATGAGCTGGACGTGCGGCTGGAAGTCCCCGGCCTCGGCCCGGTCGGGGTCGACATCGCGTTCGGCGGCATGTGGTACGCGATCGCCGGCGCCGCCTCGCTCGGCTTCGAGCTGGTGCCGTCGGAGGCGCGCGAGCTCGCGCGCGCTGGCGAGCTGATCCGCTCGGCCGCTCGCGAACGGTTGTCTCCTGTGCACCCCGACAATCCCGAGATCCGCGGCGTGAGCATCGTCGAGATCGCCGGGCCGTGGCGTGGCGTCGACGCGACGAGCGTCAATGCGGTGACCGTGTCGCCGGGCCGGCTCGACCGCTCGGCCACCGGCACGGGGCTGAGCGCGCGCATGGCGGTGCTTCATGCCCGTGGCCTCATGCACGCAGGGGATCGCATGGCCCACGCCTCGGTCCTGGGCACGACTTTCGAGGGCAGGATCGTAGCCGAGACGGAGGTGCGAGGGAAGCCCGCGATCGTGCCGGCGATCAAGGGCAGCGCGTGGATCACCGGCGTCACGCAGGTGTATCTCGACCCGTCGGACCCGTTTCCCGAGGGCTACGTGCTGCCGGACACGTGGCCGGGGTAGCCGGAGGGAGGCGCCCTTCAGCGGCCGGCCAGCTCGAACGCCTTGCGCACCAGCGCTTCGACCTCGCGCCGCCCCGCGTCCGCGGGCTCGCGCAGCGTTACGAAGCGCGAGTCCTTGCCGCCGCCCTGCAGCAATCCGCTTCCATCGTCGAGCTCCCGCCCGCGATAGAAGAACAGCGTGGAGTGATTCCGGAAAGTGCCCAGGCCGACCACGTCGGCGCCGTTCAGCTCGTAGCGCGCCAGCTTCCACATCGCGCTCGGGTTGCCCGGGGGATTGCTCTTGTACGGCTTCTCGATTGCGTCCGGTGCGGCCGCCCTGACGGCTTCGCGGGCCGCCACGACGATCGGCCGCACGGCGGATGGCACTCGCGCGAGCTGTTCGTCGATCGAGGGCGGAGATGCCTTCGCCATCGCTGTCATGAGGCTACGCCACCGCCTCGTCGCGCTCGAGGTCGAGGTCGACGTCGGCGAGGACCTCGCGCGACCGCCGCTCCGCCGGCCGCAGCAGCGCGATCACAAGCCCGAGCGTGACCGCGGCGACGACCGCGGAAACGGACCAGGCCAGGTGGTAGCCGCTTGCCAGCGCCGCCACGGTGGGAGCAGCGCCCCCGGACACGCTCATCGTGCGCCAGCCCGCCAGCGTCGCCAGCACAGCGAGACCCAACGCGCCGCCGATCTGGCCGGTCGTGTTCAGGATCCCGGACGCCAGGCCGGCGTCCTCCGTAGGGACTCCCGACATGGCGATGATGGTCAGCGCGGGGAACGCGAGGCCGCCGCCCAGGCCCAGCAGGACCAGGGGGGGCAGGAAGTGCAGCGGATACACGGCGTTGCCGGGCCCCGCCGCGACGAGGGCGAGGGCGGCCACCGCCAGGACCTGCCCGGCCGCCAGCACCGTCACCGGTCCGAAGCGCGCGATCAGAGGGGCGGAGAAGCGGACTGAGAACAGCCCCATGACCACCGCCACCGGAAGGAACGCGAGCCCGATCGCCATCGGCCCGTACCCCAGCACGCGCTGCAGGTCGAGCGAGCCCAGGAAGAAGAACCCGATGAAGGCGGACGACATCAGCGCCTGGACCGCGTTCGAAACGGTCAGCGACCTCGAGGCGAACACGCGCAAGGGAAGGATCGGGTTCTCCGCGGTGGCCTGCCGCAGCAGGAATACGCCGAGGAGGGCCACGGACACCGTGCCGAAGCCAAGCGTGCGGGCGGAGAGCAGGCCGTAGGTCGACGATTCGACGATCGTGTAGACGCCCAGCATCAACGCGGCGGTGATGAGCGCGGCCCCCAGGACGTCCGCGCCGCGGCCGAATCCGAGGCCCCGGTCTCGCTCGAGCAGCCTGCTCGCGGCGGCGGCGGTCGCCAGCCCGAGCGGCACGTTGACGAAGAAGATCCAGTGCCAGCTCACGGCCTGCGTGATGAGGCCCCCGGCCAGCAGCCCGATGGCGGCGCCGGCGGAGGCGATGAAGCTGAAAACGCCGAACGCCTTCGCCTGCTCGTCAGGCTCGGGGAACAGCGTCACGATCATGGCCAGGATCACCGAGGAGCTGACCGCACCGCCTACGCCCTGGACGAACCGCGCGCCGATCAGCATCGGCTGGTCGAACGAGAGCCCGCACAGCACGGAGGCACCGACGAACAGCGCCAGGCCGAAGAGAAAGGTCCGCTTCCGGCCGGCCAGGTCGCCGAGCCGGCCGGCCAGCAGGAGCAGCCCGCCGAAGGCGATGAGGTAAGCGTTGATGACCCAAGCCAGCCCCGGCTGCGAGAAGCCGAGGTCACGCTGGATCGACGGAAGCGCGACGTTGACGATGGTCATGTCCACGACGATGAGGAGAAATCCGGTGCAGAGGACGATCAGTGCGGTCCAGCGTGAGTTGCTCATGCCCGTTGAGACGAGAACCGGAGCCGCGAATCATCGCTTCCGATGAATTTCGGCCGCCAGATCGGTCAGAGCCTGCAGATGACGATCGATCCGATCACCGTGGACTGCGCCCGCCTCCCGGGCACCGACGCCTGGACGGTCGACCGGATCGCCCGGCTCCAGCTGGCGGCACGTCGCCTGGGTCTCGAGCTGAGGTTCGTGAACGCCGCCCCCGCGCTGCTCGAGCTGGTCGAGCTGTGCGGGCTGCGGGCCGCGCTACGAGTCGAGGTGGAGGGGCAGCCCGAACAGGGGGAAGAGCCGGGCGGTGTCGAGGAAGAAGGTGATGTCCCGGATCCGGCCGCCTGACAGGTCGAGGACCTGCAGCGCCCACGGGTCGTAGCCACCCTCAGGACTGGGCTTGTACTGGCCGTACGTCGGCATCCCGTTGGCGCTGATCGTGGGCAGGACCCGCGAGCCCTTGCAGCCGATGCCCGGGCCGAACCACCACGCCAGGATGTCGTCACGGCCGCTGAGCCACATGTCGAAGGGCGGCATCGACTGCGTCGCGTCCTCGCGGATCAGCACCGTGAGGGCGGAGACGTCATAGCGCTCGAAGGCGGAAACGTACCGGTCGAGCATCGCCCGGTCCGCGTCGGTCAGAGGCGCCGGCGGGTCGGCCAGGCTGGGATTCCGGCTCGCCAGCGTCGCCCGAGCGCGCTGGAGAGCGCTGTTCACGGACTGGACGGAGGTGTCGAGCAGCTGCGCGACCTCCGAGGCCTCCCAGCGCAGCACCTCCCGCAGGATCAGCACGGCACGCTGCCGGGCCGGCAGATGCTGGAGCGCCGCGACCAGCGCCAGGCGAAGCGAATCCTTCTCCACCGCCACGTCCGCCGGGTCGCGCTCCGGCGCCACGAGCGTGAAGGGCATCGGCTCCAGCCAGGTCTCCTCGGGCCGCACGCGCAGGTTCTTCTCGAGCGGCTCCAGCGCCGGCCCGAGGTCCATGGGGCGGATCCGGCGCTCGCGGCTCTTCAGCATGTCGAGGCACACGTTGGTCGCGATCTTGTACAGCCAGGAGCGCAGCGCGGCGCGGCCCTCGAAGCGCTCGCGGTTGCGCCAGGCGCGCACCAGCGCCTCCTGGACCGCGTCCTCGGCGTCGAAGGGCGAGCCGAGCATCCGGTAGCAGTAGGCCGTCAGCTCTCCACGATGCTGCTCGAGCTCGCCGAACTCGGGCGCGACGGAGACGGCGGTTTCCCCCACGAGGGCGATTTTAGGCACAGTGCGGCTTTGGTCAACCCGAACGCCGCCTGCTGAGATCATCTTCCGCATGACCTGACGAGGTTTGCGCGCCAAAATCACCGGCCGGCGCGAAACTCAGGGGTGGAAAGATGCGCAGGCCGGGCCGGGCGGTGCGCGGGGTGGCCATCATCGCCGGATCGCTGGCGCTGCTCGCCGCGGCCGCCGCGCGCTATCTGAACCCGGACCTCCAACCGCACACCTCGGCGCGGGCCGGGGCCACGCCGGAACAGTGGAACGGCGTGTGCCCTCCCACCGAGCTGAAGCTCACCGGGGCGTACCTCGAATGCGCGTCCATCGACCAGGGCTTGAGCTGCGCGCCCGGGTTCGAGCAGGCAAAGGTCGTCCGGCTGCATGGACTCAGGCACGAGTTCCTGCTCTACGTCGAGATCAATGGCGTCTATCGCGGACCCCGGACCTACGCGCTCCGGCCGTGGCCGCGTCCGACCCTTGGAGTCGCCGACGGCACGGCGAAGGTCGCGATCCGGGAAGCCGGAAGCGGCCGGCTCTTCGAGTCCTCCGCCGGATCGCTCAGCGTCGACAACCGCGAGGATGGTGGCTTTGTGTTCGCGGGACTGGTGGAGGACCCTGTGCACCACGGCGGTTTCGGCGCACCCGTGAAGCTCGACCTCAACATCGCCGGCTGGTGGAGCTGCTCCTGAAAGACGAGGGGTGGGGTGAGCCCTGGCCCTAGGTCGCCGCGGTAAGGGGCTCGACCGCCGATTCGACGTTGAGCATGTACGCGCATCCGTTTGGATCGCGAAACCCGAGCACCTTCACCGAGAGGGGCGGGTCCGTCGGGCGCAGCAGCCCTTCGATGATGCCGGCGTGAAAGCGGCAAACGATCGGGGCGCGCCGGCAGACCTCGGCGAACAGGCAATTGCGGCAGTGCAGGATCCCGCCGCTCGCCTCCTCGTACTCCGCGCCCATCTCGAGCATGGGCTCGAGCGCTTCCATCGTGCTCTTCGCGTCTCGCGCAGCGAACGACTGGCCGTAGGTCCGGCCCGCCCGCCGCACCGCGTGGCTGCCGATATCGCCCAGCTCGCCGAACGCCAGCGCGAGCGACTCGGCCACGATGTCGAAGCGGCGCATCGGGTGGCTGATCTGCACAGGGCCGCCGATCAGCTTGTAGATCTTCGCCGGCTTGCCCGGCAGTCCGCGGCGCTGCGCGACGTCGAGGTAGCCGAGCGCGACGAGCCGTTCCAGGTGCTCGAATGCGACCGATCGGTGGATGCCGATCTCTCGGGCCACGTCCTCGACGCTGCGTGGATTCCTGTCGGCGAAGAACCTCACCAGGATGTCCCGGCGCGTGAAGTCGCGCAGCGCGCCGATGGCGCGCTCCATATCGGCCCCCACGAAGCCAGCATAGCCCGGGGTCGCGGATAATGAGGTGGCCGCCGGGGCGGCGGGGGAGTGTTCAGATGACGGCCGGGCTGTGGTCGCTTGGGCTCAAGGGCATGCCGGCGATGATCGCCGGATTCATGCTCCTGCCTGGTCCGCCCACGCCCCCGGCGCTGGCCGGCCCACCGCACCAGCTGGCCGCCCCCTCCGTAGCGATCCCGAGTCCGTCGCTGCCCGTGGTGCTGCCCAGCCCGAACCCACCCGTTGCCGGTGCCGCCCCGGCCGCTTCGCCCCGGACGGCCCAGCCCTCGGCGGGAGGCCGGCGGCATCCCTCCGGGGCCGCCTCGTCACCGGCGGCTCTTCCGGTATCTGGCCATCCGCGTGGCATCGCCGTGCCGTTCACGGCGGTCTACATCTCGTCGCCGCTCGACGTCGCCCTGATCGGGGCTCTCATGGTGCTGCCCCTACTGCTCGCGGTGTGGCTGCTCCTCTTCGGGCGCACCATCGCGGGGGCGGCTCGAGCCCGTGATGCGCACATCAGGCTGCGGCTTGCGGCCGACCTCGGCCTGCATCCGCGCGACCTCGAATCGATGAGCACGCGGAAGCTGTTCGGTCTCCGGGAAAGGGCCGCCTATGACGAGCTGACCGGCGTGCTGCGCGCCGCGGCCGGAATCGGCGCCGCCGACCGTGAGATCGCTCGGGCGCGGCGGAGGCACGGCGCCCTCACCGTCGCCTTCGTGAAGCTGGACGGCCTGTCGGACCTCAACTCCAACCTCGGCCGCACCGCCGGGGATGCGGTCCTGAGACGGCTCGTCGAGCTGCTGAAGCGCGGCCTCGAGGCGGACGTCGTGATCATCCGTTACGCCGGCGACGAGTTCGTGTGCGTGCTGCCCGAGTCCGGGCTGAGGCAGGCGAGAGGCAGCCTCGAAGGCGTCCAGCTCGAGGCGGCGCGCGCCGGCATCCGCTTCACGACCGGCTACGCAGAGCTCGAGCCGCGGGACGACGTCGTCTCCCTCTTCGCCCGCGCCGATCGCGACCTGTACGAGATCCGCGCCGGCCGGGGCGAGATAGTGCCGCTGCCGGGGGCCCGCGTCGAAGCCGGGCGCGTCCACGGGCTCCGCACGCCGCTCTGAAACAGGCCCCCTGACGTGCGTCAGCCCTGCCCGGCCAGGACCTCGACCAGCCTGGGCGCGAACTCGTCCGGCTTGCCGTCGAACCCGCCGTGGTCGCCGGGGAAGACGACCGGGTCTGTGCCCAGCCGCGCCGCCAGGCCGACCCCGCACTCGTGTGCGAGCTGCCCCCTGGAGTCGGCCCCGACGGAGGGCACGATGCGGCAGCCGCAGGCCTTGAGCGCCGCGTAGTCGGGCTCGTACCGAGCGATGCTCCGGATGTAGCGGCTGAAGAAGTACTGGAAGTTCTTCTGCATCAGCGCCATGCCCTCGAGCTCGTCGGGCGTCGGCTCGTGGGCCTGCTGCTGCTGTTGCGGTGCGTCGACGCCGACGAGCTTCATGAACTGCTGCATCGCCGGGAATACGCCCTCGCGCTCGCATGTGTCGCACACCGCTTCCATGCCGGCCCTGGCCTCGGCGGCGTTGGGGAGCAGGTCCGGGGACGGCGGCTCGTGGAAGATCACGGTCTCCAGCTGCTCTGGGTGCCTGGTGGCGAGCTCGAACGCGATCGAGGCGCCGCCGCTGCTGGCAAAGACGTACGACTTCGCGTCCCCGGCGACCTCGCGCAGGAGCCGGTGGGCGTCGTCGGCGTAGATCTGCACCATGCGCGACTCGTCGGTCGGCTCGGCGGCCCTGCTGCGAGACAGGTCCCGCGGGTCGTAGGTGACCACCGTGTAGCGCTTGCCCATCTCCTGCTCGATCTTGCGAAACGTCGCGGCGTCCGCGGGGCCGCCCGGCATCATCAGCAGGACGGGACCCGTGCCGCGCACCTCGTAGTAGAGGCTCGCTCCGGGCGCTTCAAGCGTCGCCGTGCGGTACGTCTTGGTGGCAGTCATGGCTCGTCTCCTCCGCTGAGTGTTTGACCATTGAGACTCCGAACGGCGCTGAAAGTAATCGCCGGCCGGGCCGGAGGTTGTAAAACCTGGGCTCGAACCGACGGCTGGACGTCAGGCGTGGGCGTCCGCGGCGGATGCGGTGGCTAGCGCGCGAGCTGGGCCCGGTACCCCGCGACGTTCCGCTCGAGCTCGACCATCGAGTCGCCACCGAACTTCTCGAGGAACGCCTCGGCAAGGACGAGGGCGACGACCGCCTCGCCGATCACTCCGGCCGCCGGCACGACGCAGACGTCGCTGCGCTCGTAATGCGCCTCGACGCGCTCCTTGCTGACAAGGTCGATCGACTGCATCGGCTTCTTCATGGTCGATATCGGCTTGATCGCGGCGCGCAGCTCGATCGGCTCGCCGTTGGTGGTCCCGCCGGTCAGCCCGCCCGCGCGGTTCGTCAGATGCGTGAAGGCCGCGCCGGTGAAGTCGATCTGGTCGTGCGCCTCCGAGCCGGGATGGCGCGCGCCCTCGAAGCCGGCGCCGAACTCCACGCCCTTCACGGCGTTGATGCTCAGGATCGCCTGCGCCAGCCGGCCGTCGAGCTTGCGATCCCAGTGGACATGGCTGCCGAGGCCGATCGGCACGCCCGTCGCGACGACGCGGAAGGTCCCGCCGAGCGTGTCGCCACGCTCGCCTGCCGCATCGATCGCCTCGACCATCCGCCGGCCCAGCTCAGCGCTCGGACAGCGGACCGGCGACGCCTCGATCTCCTCGACCTTCAGCTCTCGCGGATCGACGGCGTCGTACGGAAGCTCGACGTCGCCGACCGACTGCGTGAAGCTGAAGACGTTGATGCCGAAGTGGCCGAGCAGCTTCTTTGCCACGCCCCCGGCGGCCACACGGGACGACGTTTCGCGCGCGCTCGCGCGCTCGAGCACGTTGCGGACGTCCGTGTGGTTGTACTTCAGGGTGCCCGCGAGGTCCGCGTGTCCGGGACGGAGGCGCGTCACCGGTTTTGGCTCGAAACCCTCGCGCCTGGGGGTCATCTGCGCCAGCCAGTTCTGGTGATCCCGGTTCTGTATGACCAGGGTGATCGGGCTGCCCATCGTCAGCCCGCCACGCACGCCGGACATGATCAGCGCCTCGTCGGTCTCGATCTGCTGCCGTCCGCCGCGGCCGTGGCCGCCCTGGCGGCGCCGGAGGTCTGCGCGAAGGTCCTCGACGCTGAGCTCCAGGCCGGCCGGCATGCCCTCGATGATCACGGTGAGCTGCGGTCCGTGCGACTCGCCCGCCGTCAGCCACCGAAACATGAGGAATGAGATGTTACCGTTCGTCAGCGGCGTGAAATCCAGAGCCGCGAGCTTCGAGGAGCTCGCCCGGTCGAGCGCGAAAAGGCTCGATTCCTCGGTCGACCTGGAGGTCCTGACCGCCGCGCTCAACATCGTCCGCGTGTCCAGCCTGCTGGTCAACGACCTGGAGGCGCGGGCGCACCGTCCGGCCGGATGGACGTGGGCGGGCTTCCGCGTGATGTTCGTGGTGTTCATCGCCGAAGCCGCGGAGCCGAGGGAGGTGGCGCGTCTCGCGGGCGTGTCGCGCGCGAGCGTGTCGGGTGTCCTCAAGACGCTGGAGCGCGACGGGCTGATCGTGCGCGAGCGCAGCTCGCCGGACCGCCGCGTGGTGACGGTGAAGCTGACACGGCGCGGCCGGAGGGCCACCGTCCAGGCGTTCAAGCACAACCATCAGGTCGAGAGGAGATGGCTCGCGGGGCTGAGCCGAGCCGAGCTGCGCACTCTCATCGCGCTGCTGCACCGCCTGCGGTCGCCTTACAGGGAGGCGGCCGAGCTCAGGCGGCCGGTCGGGTCAGCGTCTTCTCCAGCGCCTGCTCGACGACGACGCGCACCATCCGCTTCCGCCACGCATGGCTGAGGTCGGCGTTGTCCAGCGGCTTCGCCGGTTTGGCGGCGAGCTCCGCGGCCGCCTGGATCGACTCCCGGTTCAGCGTCCGTCCGGCGAGGAATCGGTCCGCCTCGCCCGCTTCGACCGGCCTGGAACCGACCGCTGAGAGGACGATCCGGCAGGACGTGACGACGTCGCCGTCGAGCCGCAGCGCCACCGCGGCGCCCGCGATCGGAAAGTCGATCGAGCCGCGGCGCCGCAGCTTGACGTAGGCCGTCCGCATGCCGGCGGCGGCTGGAAGCCGCAGCGACGTGAGCACCTCATACGGTTGCTTTGTCATGTACACCATCCCGTCGTCCTGATAGAGCGCCGTGACGGGCAGCTCGCGCTCGCCGTCGGGGCCGGTCAGCATCACCGTTCCCTCGAGCGCGACGGCCATGGGCGCCGTATCGGAAGACGAGACCGCCCAGCAGCGCGGGCTGCTCGGCGCGACCAGGCAGATGTCTCCGTCCTTCTTCATGCAGAAGCCGGCAGCCTTCCGCCACTCGTAGGTCATGTCGTAGTAGTTGCAGCGCGTGTCGACGCAGAGGTTGCCGCCGGTCGTGCCGGCGTTGCGGAGCGGGGGGGAGGACACCAGGCCCGCTGCCTCCGCATAGCCGGGGAGGTGGGACATCAGCTCAGGCGCGGTCGCCGCTTTGGCGAGCGTGACGCCGGCGTCGATCGTCCAGCCGTCGCCGGACGTGCGGATGCCGCTACCCAGGAACTCGAGGCCGATCAGCGTGTCGACTTCGAACTGCCGGCGCTTCAACTTGGGGAAGAGGTCGGTGCCTCCCGCGACGAACATCGCGCGCGCACCGCCGGCGGCCGCCATCGCGGCGGCTTCTCGCGCGTCCTTCGCGGCCAGATACCTAAATCTCGGCAGTCGAAGCATTCAGCTCCCTGGGCGGCGGCTCGACCTTGATCGTGGGCGGATACGGGATGGCGGGAAACCGCGGCGGGCCGTAGCGCGCCGGTTCGCCTTTGGCCTTGCGGCGCAGCGCCTCGACGACCTTTTCCGGCGTGACCGGGACCTCGTCGATCCACACCCCCAGGGCGTCGTGCACGGCCGCGCACACGGCGGGCGGAACGGGCAGGAGCGGGCCCTGGCCCGCCTCCTTCGCCCCATACGGCCCCTCGCGGTCGTTGGTCTCGACGATGAAGGTCTCGACCTCGGGCATGTCGAGGAAGGTGGGCGACTTGTACTCGAGCATCGACGGCCATTTGTGCAGGCCCTTGCGAAACGCCTGCTCCTCCATCAGGGCCTCCCCGAGTCCCATGTACACCGAGCCTTCGACCTGCCCCTCCACCAGCGCGGCGTTGATCGCGCGGCCGACGTCGTGCGCGATCCAGATCCGGTTCACGGTGACGATCCCGGTCCGCGGATCCGCGTCGAGGTCGACCACGCAGGCGGAATAGCTGTAGGCCGGGCTCGGGCCGACGCCCGACCCCTTGTACGGTCCGGCGATCTTGGGCGGCGTGTAGCTGCCCGACGTGGTCAGCGCGCCGAACTTCGCCTCGGCCAGCACGGCGGCTTCCTCGAGGGTCACGTCCTCGAATCGCCGTCCAGCGGCCTCCACCGCATCGACCAGCAGGGCGCGCATCTTCCGCGCCGCCTCGAGCGCTGCGTTGCCGGCCATGAACGTGACGCGCGATGAATAGGAGCCGAGGTCGATCGGCGTGGTGTCCGTGTCGGCGGTCACAAGCCGCACGTCGGCGGGCTGCAGCCCGAGCTCCTCGGCCACCACGGTCGCGAGCACGGTGTCCGAGCCCTGCCCGATGTCCATCGCGCCGCAGTACGCCGTGACGCCGCCGCGGTCGACCTTGATCTGGACCTCGGAGTGAGGCATATCGTTCCAGTAGATGGCCGTGCCGGCCCCCGACAGGTAGGTCGAGATGGCAAAGCCCATCCCATGCCCGGTCCGGCGCTCCCGGCTGCGGTAGCCGGATGCGTCGAGGACACGCTCGGTGCACTCCTCGAGGCCGCAGGAGGTGACGCGCAGCCAGTTGACGGTCCGCGAGAAGGGCTGAACGAAGTTGCGCCGCTTCAGCTCCACCGGTTCGAGGCCGAGGTCGTGCGCGAGCTTCTCCAGGTGCAGCTCAAGGCCGAAGCGCGGCTGCGGCGTCCCGTGGCCCCGCTTGGGTCCGCAGGGCGGCTTGTTGGTGAAGACGCGGCAGCCTTCGAAGCGATAGGCCGGGATATCGTAGGTCACCGTTTGCAGCGCGCCGGTATAGAAGGTAGAGGCGACGCCGTAGGAGCCGTACGCGCCGCCGTCGAGCGCAGTCCGGAAGTGCATGGCCGTGAGCTTTCCATCGCGTGTCACGCCCGACTTGATCCACATGAGAACCGGGTGCCGCCCGCGGTGCGTGTAGAAGACCTCTTCACGCGACAGCGTGCACTTGACCGGACGCCCGGTCAGCATCGCGAGCTTGCAGACGATGATCTCGTGGGCGAAGGGATCCGTCTTTCCGCCGAACCCGCCGCCGTGCGCCGCTCCGATCACGCGGATGCGGTGCATCGGCAGCTCGAGCACGCGCGAAAGCGCACGGTGCACGTAATGCACGACCTGCGTCGACGACCACAGCGTCACGCGACCGTCCACGTATGTGGCGAGGGCGCTGTGCTGCTCCATCGGGAGGTGCGTGTTGCCCTGGTAGAAGAAGACGTCCTCGCGCGTGTGCTCGGCGCGCGCGAATCCACCGTCGACGTCGCCGAACTCGAGGGTTACGAACTTGTGCACGTTGTCCGGTCCGCCGTAGTCGTGGATCCGCTCGTCCTTCGCCGGAACGAGCGCATCGTCGATCGACATGACCGCCTCGAGCACCTCGTACTCGACCCGGATCGCATCGCACGCCGCGGCGGCGATCTCTTCATCGACCGCGGCGACGGCCGCGATCGGGTCGCCCACGTAGCGCACCTTCTCGTGCTCGAGCGCGCGCTCGTCCTGCGTGACGGGCAGGATGCCGAACTTGATCGGCAGGTCGTGGCCGGTGATCACCGCCATCACGCCCGGGATCCGGCGCGCGACGGACGTGTCGATCGAGCGGATGCGCGCGTGCGGATGCGGGCTGCGCAGGATTCGGCAGTGGAGCGTGCGGGCGGGCAGCATGTCGTCGGCGTAGATGGCACGGCCGGTGACCTTGGCCGCGGCGTCCACCTTCGGCAGCCGCTTCCCGACGACGCTCACTGGGGACCTGCCTCCCTCCCGCTTGCCGGGCCGGACCGGGCGGGAACCGCCGGTTGCGTGCGCTCCGCCGCGAGCTCGACCGCGTCGATGATCTTCGCGTAGCCGGTGCACCGGCAGAGGTTCCCCGCCAGCGCCTCGCGGATCTCGTCGCGCGTGGGCCTTGGGTTCATCTCGAGCAGCGCCGCGGCACCGAGCAGTATGCCCGGGGTGCAGTACCCGCACTGCGCCGCGCCGGTCTCGGCGAAGGCCTGCTGCAGCGGCGACAGCTCGGGCCCATGCGCCATTCCCTCGACGGTGAGGATGTCGCGACCGTGCAGCTGGACCGGCAGCAGCAGGCAGCTGAGCTCCGGCCTTCCGTCGACGAGGACGGGGCAGGTTCCACACTCGCCCAGCTCGCAGCCGTGCTTGGTCCCGGTGAGGCCGAGGTCTTCGCGCAGCACTTCGAGCAGGGTCTTGTGCACAGGCACGAGGCAGTGCATCTCCTCGCCGTTGACCCGGAGGATGAGGGTCTCCCGCTGGACCTCACCGAGGTTCGTCAACTCGGAAGAATTATATCTCCCGAACTCGTTAGGGCCCTTACGATCTCGTCACCCGCGGTAAAGGAATATCAGCGCCTCCTGATGGCACGGGCCGGTCGGGCGCCGTACCGTGGAGACATGGCGGCGCAACCGCAGGGCATGCACGAGCGCTCGCTTCCTGGCGAGGATCTCGAAGCAGCCACAGCGGCGGAGACCTCGGGCTGGATCGTCGTCTACGAGCAGCTGTCGGCCCTCCTCGGCGCGATCATCGAGCGGTCGAACGACGGCAATCAGCGTGAGGCTCTTCGCGACCAGCTCCGGTGGGTCGAGAGCCGGCGCGAGCTCTGGCGCCGCCGGCACGCGCGGGCCAGCGGCATCGTCCTCGATGAGCGCCGCGTCCTGGCACACGGCACGAGGAGGGTGCGTCTCACCAGGCGCGAGGTCGAGCTGCTCGACTTCCTGCTCCGCCACCCGGGCCGGCGGTTCACCACGAAAGAGCTTGCCTCACTGGCCTGGCGCAGCCCCTGGCTGTCCGCCGCACAGGTGCGGACGTACCTGATGCGGCTCAGGCGGCGCCTTGCGGAGGTCGGCCTCGGCGACGTCGCCCGACTCTCGCGGCCCCGCGGTTACGGCATCGCTCATGCCGTGGATGAGGCTGCACGCCACGTCGATCGATGATCGTGACCTGGCTCTCGGAGCGGAAGCACCCCTTATCGGTATCGTCGTGCTGAGGTGATCAATCCCGCGCACGACGTCGTGATCGAATACTGCGTCCCTTGAAACTACCTCGATGAGGCTGTCCGTGTGGCAGCCAGGATCGGGGACGGGTGGGCGCCTGTGCTGCGCGGCATCGAGCTGCGTTCGGGGATCAAGGGCGTGTTCAAGATCTTCGTCGACGGCGCACTCGTCTACGACAACGGCACCACCGCCGAGGTGCCCGGCGAGGACGAGGTCGTCCCGGCGGTCCAGCAGCGGCTCGGCCCGCCTCTCAACTGGCGAGCCTCCTAGGCGCCGATCCTCGCCTGGTCGCTGCGCTCGTGACGACCAGGACGGCCGACACCGCGGCGAGCATGAGCGCGATCGAGTGCAGGCCTGACGTGGTGGCCTCCTGCCGAAACACCGTGCCGAGCACGGCGGCGGCCAGGGTCGCGCCGATGTAGCGGAAGGTCTGGTACTGGCCGGCGGCCCATGAGATCCGCTCACCGGGCGTCACGGCGTAGAGCGCCGCCTGCAGGCCGAGGTTGTTGAATCCGTTCGGAACGCCGAGGACGAACATGACGGCGAGGATCAGCACCACCGGCGAGCCGGCGCCCAGCGTCAGGATCAGCCCGCTCCCCGCGAGCATGAAGCCGGACCCGATCACGAGCGGCCAGCGCGGACCGATCGCCCCGATCATCCGCGTCGCCAGTGGCGTGGCGAGGATGCCGATACCGGTCAGGGGCAGGACGAGCAGGCCCGCAGTCCTCGCGTCGCGGTGGCCGGCCTGTTCCAGCCACACCGGCAGCCCGAAGAAGAAGGAATAGAAGATGAACGTCGTGGCGGCGAACTGCAGGAACACGCCGATGATCGCGGGGTTGCGGCGGAGCAGCCCAATGTCGAAGAACGGTGACGGGCTGCGCTGCTCGCGCACGGCCAGCAGCACCGCGGCCACGGGGACCAGCGCCATCAGCACCCAGCTCTCCGGTGAGCCGAGCGTGAGGAGCGCCCCGAGCACCGGCACCAGCGTGGCGGCGAAGAGCGCGACTCCCGGCAGGTCGATCGCGGCGAAGCCCGCTCCGCTCGCGTCCGCCGGCGGCGGCGCCGGCAGCCAGCGGAATCCGAGGACCGTCGCCGCGATGCACACCGGGACGTTGACGAGGAAGATGCCCTGCCACCCCACGAGCGAAAGCAGGAAGCCTCCGACGGTCGGTCCGAGCGCGGCGCTGCTGGAGGCGGCCACGGAGAGGACCGCCAGCGCTTGCGCCGGGACCCGGTTGCCGCTCGTGGCGCGGATGAGGCCAAGTCCGGCGGGGAAGGCGGTTGCGGTGCCGAGCGCCTGAAGCGCCCTGGCCGCGACGAGCCAGCCGAAGCCAGGTGAGAACGGCGCCACCGCGCAGACGGCGCCCGCGACGATGACTCCCGTCAGGAAGACCCGGCGGGCGCCGAGCAGGTCGGCGAGACGGCCCATCAGCGGTTGACCGACAGCGCCGGTGAGGTAAAAGGCCGAGATCAGCCACGTCGAGGTCCCCAGCGAGACATGGAAATCGTCGTGCACGGCGACCAGCGCGACGCCCACCATCGAGGAGTTCAGCGGGTTCAGCACCGTGCCGAGCGCGACCGCTGTCAGCAGACGCGGGCCGACCCGCCCGCCCGGGTTACGTGCGATGGCCGGCGGTCGAGGGCATGCGCTCCTCGGATCTGCGGGAGCGTGACCAGAGCCACGCAATGAAGGGCAGTACCACGGCCAGCATCGCGATCGCGGTCAGCTGCGCCTGCTTCAGGCCGAAGAGGATGGCCGGAGTCTCGTAATCGGTCCGCCAATGGAACACGACCAACTGGCTGACGGGGTACAGGACGAGATAGGTGAGGCCGAGCACGCCCGGCCGGACGCCCCGCCGGCGCAGGTAGAGCAGCACTCCGAGAATGGCCAGCGTGCCGAGGGCCTCGTAGAGGTTTGCCGGCTGGTACGGGACGCCGATGTGCGGCGCCATCGTCTCGGGGCTGGTGTAACGCACGGCCCATGGCAGGTTCGAGGGCGGGCCCAGGATCTCACCGTTCATGAAGTTGCCGAGGCGTCCGATGGGTTGCCCGGCGGCGGCGAAGAGGACGCCGGCGTCGAGCAGGTCCCAGAAGGGGATGGCGTGCCGCCGGCTCATCACGAACAGCGTGATCACCGCCGCGAAGATCGCCCCGAAGAACGCCATTCCGCCTTCCCAGATGGCGAAGATGTGCTGCGGGTGCGTGAGGTACCAGTAGAAGTTCGACTGGACCACGAAATACAGTCGCGCACCGACCAGGCCGAAGACGATCGTCCAGAACGCGATCCCCTCGGCAACCTGCGCGGGCACGCCCCGCCGTTCAAGGTGGCGCGTGGCGAGCCATCCGCCGACCAGGAAGGCGATCGCGTAGGAGATGCCGTAGAAGCGGATCTGGAGCGCGCCGAGATGGATGCCCGGCGGAAACGGATCGGTGATCACGAGAAACGGCACGAAACCGGTCATCCCTGGCGCCGGTTCCGTTCCGTGCGCGTCGCGACCACCAGGAGCGCGGTGAGCACTCCCCCCTCGAACATGCCGTAGAACAGCGACCGCCCGACCGGCTGGTAAAAAGGACCGAGGTTGAGCAGAAAGGTGAGCACCGCGAAGACGGGAAGGGAGATCGCGATCTGCTTCCACGTCTCGAGCGACTCCCACCACAGGAGGGCTCGCGGCGGTGTGCGCTCTGTCTTCATGTCGCTCTCCACATTGTTGCTCGGGGTGATGCTGCTCATCCTGACGGCCGCCGGATGCGATCCCGTGACCGGCACGGGCGGGGGCACGCCGCCCCCTGTGGCCCAGTTCCTAAAAGTCGACTCCGCTTCGCGCACCGCGACCGTGATCCTGATCGCCGGCCACCCGGCGACCGACTTCCAGTTCAACTACGACGGGTACGGGAACGGCACGCTGGTGCTCCTGGTTCCGACCGGCTGGCAGGTCACGGTTCAGTGCCTGAACAAGTCCACGGTTCCCAACTCGTGCGCGGTGGTGGACGGCCCCGCGGCGGTCGAGCCGCTGCAGCCGGGGTGGAGCACGCCAGATCCGGTGCGAGGGCTCGATCCCGGCCAGTCGGCCAGCTTCACCTTCGCCCCGGCGGACGCCGGCACCTACCGCATCGCGTCGCTCGTGCGCGGCAGCGAGGCGAGCGGGATGTGGCTCGAGCTCCGCGTGGTCGCGACGGGCATGCCCACGCTCACCGCATCCAGCTGAAGCCCGGCTGAACCCGAGCGAGCGCTCGAAAGCATCGGGCGCGTGATTCCGCGTCAGGGCTACAGGCTGTCCGCGGGGCCGGCCGTCGCCGAGCGCGAAGAGGTTGGGGTGGCGGCGGCGGCAGGCGAGCGCTAGAAGCGCCCGCCGCCGACTAGCTCGCCGCTACCAGCGGTACCAGCGTCCGCCGCTAGTGCCGCGGAACAGGAATCCCAGGGCCCACAGGATGAGCCCGATCAGCAGGATGATCCAGAGAATGTGCATCGATGCGGACAGAAGACCGCCGCCTCCGAAGAGCAGAAGCAGCAGGATCAGCACGATCAGAGCAGCAACCATTTGGTCGGTATACCTCCTTCTTTCATTTCGCCCCGGCGACTTGCCAGGGGCTTCCCTACTGGGGTAACCGATCAGTCGGCTGAATTACCGATCCCCGATCACGACTCCGGTTCGCTCCGGTATTGGCGCGCTCCCGTTTTCGAGTCCTCGTACACCCTCATGCGTTGGCCCGTCGTCGGGTCGGTGAAGACCTCCCCGGTGGGCTGGAACGTCCCCTGTTCCGCTCCGTGATACCTGCGGTCCCACACGAAATAGCCCACGATCGCGACGGCCACGACGGCTCCGAGAAGGACGAGCTGCACTACGACAGCCGTCATCCGGCGCTCCGCTCCACGATCGCGGCGGTGCCGTAGGCGACCACCTCAGTCATGGTCTGGCCGAGCTCGGACGAGTCGAAGCGCATCATCAGCACCGCGTTGGCTCCCATCGCGCGGGCGTTCTGGACCATGCGGTCGATCGCGTGCCGGCGGGTGTCCTCGACGAGCCGGGTGTACTCCACGATCTCGCCTCCGGCGATCGACCTCAAACCGGCGAGGATGTTGCCGCCGAGCCCTCGGCTGCGCACGACGACTCCGAACACCTGGCCCAGCGCCTGCTTCACCTCGTAGCCCGCCGGACGCTCCGTCGTCGTCACCAGCACGGCAGCGCTCAGCTGATCAGCCATGGCAGACCTCCTCCAGGGGCCAAGTGTGCTCCCTCTCGGCCGCGGAAGACCGCGTGCGGGCGGCGGCTTCCCGCGCTACTGCGTGCTGCTGACCCGGGGCTTGGAGGCGCCCTCCGCGCCGACCCGGCTCGAATCGGCCGATTCGGACTCGCGTCCTTGCCGTCGCCGGTCCGGCCCGACGGCAGTCTCGTGGCCCAGGACGCCCGCGGTCGGGAGCTGCAGCGTGAACGTGCTGCCCTTCCCGACCTCCGATGTGAGGGTGATGTCTCCTTCCTGGAGCCGCGCGAGCTGGCGGGCGAGGAAGAGGCCGAGGCCGGTCCCCTTGAGATGCTCGGTATCGGGGGTGATGACGCGGCCGAACCTCCGGAACAGGGTCGGGACGTCCTCGGGCGCTATGCCGAGGCCCTCGTCGCTGACCGCCACACGAGCGATGCCGCCCCCCGCCGAGACGCGGCAGGTGACGGATCCCCCATTCGGCGAGTACTTGATCGCGTTGCTCAAGAGGTTGGTGACGATCGTGCGCGTCCGGTCGGGGTCGATCTTCACGCGCACCTTCCGGTCCGGCAGCTCGAGGATCACCCTGTGCGACGTGTCCACCATGGGCGAGACGGCCTCGACCGCGGTTCGCGCGACGTCGCGCAGGTCGGTTTCCACCAGGCGCAGGGAGAGCCCGCTCTCCTCGAGCCGCGCCGCATCGATCATCTCCTCGATCAGCTCGTTCATCTCCGAGATCTTGGCGGCCATGACGTCGGCCGCCTTGCGCCCACGGTCGTTGAGCTCTCCGAGCATCCCGCCCTCGAGCATCGAGATGTAGCCGCGCAGCACCGTGATCGGTCCCCGCAGCTCGTGCGACGCCAGGTTCAAGAACTGCGACTTGCTCGACTCGAGCGCCGCCATGCGCTCCGTGACCCGGGCGCGCTCGAGGCCGGCAGAGACGGAGTTCGCGTAGGCCCTCAGCTGGTTGAGCTCGTCGGATCCGAAGACTGGGGTGAACGCGCCGGCAATGAGCGCCACGGTGCCTTCGCCGCCCGACAGGTGCAGCGGCGCCTTGAGGATGATGCGGCGAGGATTCTCCGGGTCGGCTTCAGGGCCGGCCAGCAGGGCGGCCGCGCGGTCCGCCTCGATGCCGGACGTGGCCATGATGGTCCCGTCCGAGTCGGCGATGAAGCCAGACGTCGCTCCGACCAGCCGGACGGCCCAGAAGATCCCGCGCTCGGCGATGGCCTGCCGCGTCGGGCTGAAGATCAGCAGGTCCTGCAGCGCGGCTCTCACCGCGTTCTCCTCTCCCATCCGCCAGAGGCGGCGCAGGAGGCCCGGTGGCGCGAAGCTGACATAGATCAGGGGCACGACGGCGAGCGCGATCAGCTGCGTGACGGCGATGGCGAGCGGGCTCTGGAGCGTCCGGCCTCCGAGGACGTCGACCATGAGGACCGCGATCAGGACCGCGAATCCCAAGCTGAAGAACCGCAGTCGTGCCTTCTGGACCGCCGGCACGGAATTGCTCGCCAGCCAGAACCGGACGATCGGCTCGCCGGCGAAGATGCTCCACACCCCCACGATCACGATCCCGAACAGCTGGGTGACCAGCGGCGGGCCGTTCCGGAAGAGGAGGACGTCGGCCAGGCCGCCGGCGATGGCGGCCGCCAGGAGGAGGTTGGCGGCGCGATGGAGGCGCGGATCGAGCGGGATGAATTGATGCCGGAACAACAGGACGAAATAGCTGGAGAGCAGGAACGCGATGATCGAGACCACTGCGATCGGCCAGGCGTCGGGAAGCGCGCTCTGCAGCCGGCCGAAGGCGGCGACGATGGCGAGCGAGACGAGCGCCAGCGCCAGCTCGCCCTGGCCCCGGAGCCGGTCGCGATACCACCGGTAGGCCATCGCCGCACCCAGAGCGACGAAACCGGCGGCGGTGAGGTCCTGCGCGATCAGCGCAAGGATGTTCACGAGTCCGCTCGCCCGCCGCCCCTTCGACCGAGCTCGACCCAGGCCGGGATCTGATCCGAGATCTCGGCCGGCGTGACCCGTGACTTCACCAGGTATTCGATCGCCCCGAGCGAGCGCCCTCGGTCCATCATCGAAGGCTCGCCGTAGTTGGAGAGGATCACGACCGGCGGGTGGCTCGGCAGGCGCTCGTTCAGCGTGGCCAGTAGCTCGAAGCCGCTCTGGTCGGGGAGGAGGAGGTCGAGCAGCACTATGTCGGGGGCGCCGTGGGAGAGGGTCGTCATGCCCACCCCTCCGGTGGTCGCGACCGTGACCCGGTATCCGTCGTGCTCGAGCTGCAGGCGATACATCTCGGCGATCGCAGGATCGTCCTCGATCATCAATACGTGGACCTGTCCCTTCTCCGCGCCCCGGAACGGGAACGGGGGCACGGACGGCCGGCCGATGCCGGCATCGCTCCAGGTGGCCGGCGGGAACCATTGCAGCGCGGCCGGAACGCGATCGATCACCAAATCATTCCCCCCAGGCATCCGAAATTGGTCGTCCGGCTGATCATAATGTTCGATTCCGGCTGGGCGATATCGTTCTGTGCCGGGAAAAACAGGGTGGCGTAAACTTTTGTAAGTTCGAGGCCCAGGGGAGAGAATTTGGCAACCGCGAGTCCATTCGACGCGGCTCTGCGTGACGTGGTCCTGCGGCTCAACGCCGCGATGGCGGATCTCGAGCGGGATGAGGAGCGCGACCGGCTCTGCGAACGGATCGCCCGCGGCGCCCTGGGGCTGACGCGATCAACCGAGGTAGCGCTCGGGATCGGCCGGCCACAGGATGGCTACGAGCGAATCTTCTCCGTCACGGACGGCAGCCCCGCGACGATGACCGATGAGGCGGCGGCCCAGCTGCTGGAGACCGCCGTAGAGGCGGCCGCGACGGGCGCTCGCCGGCGGGGCAAGATGCAGGTCGGGGGGCGGAAGGCGATGCTCGGCCACGAGCTCCGGGCCGCCGGCCAGGTGATCGGCGTGCTCGCCGCCACCCGCCCTTCGGAGTATGGGGAGACGGAGCGCGAGGCGTTCACGGCGTTTGCGCTCCATGTGGCGTCGGTCCTCGACCGGCGGGCCGTGCGCCAGCGGCAATACACGTACGAATCCGCGCTCCTCGACCTGCGCTCGAAGCTCGAACAGCACGAAGGTGAGACGGTGGCGGCGGCCGAGACGCAGCGCACCGTCGAGCGCGTCGAGCGGGCGCACGAGCTGGCCGTCGAGGTCCTGCTCGCCGTCTCGTCGCACGCGGTGTCGGGGTTGAGCCTGAACGACTTCTACCACCGTTTGGGCCAGACCGTCGGCGAGCTCGTCGGCGCGGAGAAGGTGCTCTTCTGGCGGGTGAAGGACAACGTGCTCAGCCCCATTCCAGGCGCTTACGGGATCGACCACCGCTTTCTGGATCGCCTGTCACCGACGCCCTGCACCCCGCAAGGCGACGACCTGGGCAGCCGGGTCGTCTACCAGGACGTGATCTTCCGGGCCAACGAGTCCGACGCCACCGGCGAGTTTCGCTACGTGCTCGAGCGGCTCGGCGTGAACAGCTCGATCAGCGTGCCGTGGCGCGCGGGGACCGAGCGCCTGGGCCTTCTTGCGGCGTATGACTCGACCCGGCCCGACGGCTTTTCGCGGGAGGACACCTGGGTCCTGCAGAAGGCCGGCATCGCGGCGGCGCTGGTCACCCAGCTCTGGCACACGCAGGAGGACCTGCGCAAGTCGGTCGAGCGTTTGAGCAAGGTGGACGCCGCGCGGCAGATGCTGCTTCGGAACATGACCACGGTGGTGGAGAAGGAGCGGCGCCGCTTCGTGAGCGAGCTGCACGACGACGCCCTGCAGCGGCTGACCGCCGCGGAGATGCAGCTGGCGCGAGTGGCGCCCGACGGAAAGCTCAACCCGCAGGCGCTGGATGCGCTCAGGGGCCTGCTCGAGCAGACCGAGGCGGCGCTGCGGCGGCTGGTGTTCGAGGTCCACCCGCCGTCGTTGGAGACGGCCGACGGCCTCGAGCGCTCGATCCGCGAACGGCTCGGCATGGTCGCCTCCTCCGGCATCGAGCACGACGTGGAGATCGACCTGCCGGAGGATCTCAACGTCGAGGTCCGCGCCATGCTCTTCCGCCAGATCGCCGAGGCTGTGGGCAACGTCGAGCGGCACTCTCGCGCGAACCGCGTGAAGGTTTCGCTCACTCAGGGGGAGGGCGGCGTTCTAGGAGTTGTGGAGGACGATGGGCAGGGCTTCGTCGTGGCCGAGCGCAGCAACCTCCCAGGACACCTCGGGCTGCTCGCACTCAAGGAACGCACGCTGATGGCGGGCGGCCGCTACAAGATCGACAGCCGGCCGGGTGCCGGAACCCGAGTCGAGTTCTGGATCCCGCTGCCCGCATGACCGCGGCGGGCAGGACGACCATCCTGATCGTCGACGACCATCAGCTCGTCGCCAAGGCGGTGAGCGACCTCATCGGCGAGCAGGCCGATATGAGCGTGGTCGGAGTGGCGCATACCATCGCCGATTCAATCCAGCTCGCGGATCGCCTCGGTCCCGACGTGGTGCTGATGGATTTTCGCCTGCCCGACGGCACGGGCGACGTGGCCTGCGCCTCGATCAAGCAGTCCCGACCCGCGACCAAGCTCATCTTCGTGACGCGGGAGGATTCCCTCGACGTGCGGCGCGCCGCGGCGGCGGCCGGAGCGTCGGACTTCATCCACAAGTCGCGCCTGGCGAGCGACCTGGTCGGCGCGATCCGCCGAGTCGCCGCCTAGACTCTCGCGCGCTACTGCGTCCCCGGAAGCGCCTGCAGCTTTGCGACCGCGCCGTCCAGCCGCGCGCGCGGCAGCCGGCCGGATACGACCGCTGCCTTGATGGCGTCGTAGGTCGCGTCGGCGACCGAGAGGTGGTGGGCGACCATCACCATATCGCCACCCGCGAGCAGGAACTCCACCGCCGCCTCCGGCGTGGGCGTGCTGGCCGTGATCGCCCCCATCTCCATATCGTCGGACAGGATGGCGCCGTCAAAGCCCAGCGTCGAGCGGAGGTACTGGACCGTGGCCGGCGACAGGTCGGCCGACCTGATCGGGTCGATGGCGGGGTAGAAGAGGTGGCCCAGCAGCACGAAATCGGTGTGATGCGAGATCGCGGCCGAGAACGGAGGCCACTCGCGCGCCTCGAGGGTGGCGATGGTCTCGTCGATCCGCGGCAGCTGAGTCTCGCTGCTCACCGTGGTGTCGCCATGACCCGGAAAATGCTTGGCGGCCGACAGGAGGTGGGCGGCATGGATGCCGTCGACCACCGGGCCCACCGCGGCGGCGACCGCGGCCGGCGCGGTGCCGTAGCAGCGGCCCCAGATGATCGAGGAGGGGCCGCTGCACACGTCAGAGATGGGTCCGAGGTCGAGGTCGAAGCCGAGTGTCTTGAGCGCGGCGGCCATGCGCGTCGTGCCGGCCTGGTCGACCGGCATGGGCAGGCACGGCACCGTGGAGATCGCCAGACACACGCCCCCGCCCTCCTGGTCCGTCGCGGCGATGAGGCGCCGGCCGGTGGCGCCGCGAATCGACGCGACCATGGAGGCCATCGCCTGGGGGGTGGCTGCGTTCCGGTTCAGGTTGACGGTCAGCAGTCCGCCGAACTGGCGCTGCCGCCAGTCGGCGAGCACTGCATCGTCGAGCGGGCCCTGAAAGCCGACCATCATCACGGCGCCGACCTCCTGGTCCAGCGTGAGTCCGCCGGGGCCGAGCTCCGCGGCGGGGCTGGGCGACGACGGGGACGGGGACTGCGCCGGCGGGCTGCCGGAGGCCGCGGGCGAGACCTCGGCCCCGGGCGGGGTGCCGCAAGCCGTGAGCACCCCCACCATGACGGCGAAGGACGCGAAGAGCCGAGCCGCGGGCGAAGATGGGCGCAACGTCGGCGAGATCCTCACCTGAAGGTAACGGGGCCGGCCGGCGAAGGTTCCTGCCGCGCATCGAGGGGGCGGCAGTTCGCGCCGCGCGGGCCGTTATGTATACGGTCATCCCGTTGAGCGCGACGCCATGACACCGCGGTGCACGTATCGCCTTCAGCTGTCGAGCCGGTTCACGTTCGACGACGCTGCCGCGCGCGTGCCGTACCTCGCGGCGCTCGGCATCTCCCACCTCTACCTCTCGCCGATCCTGCAGGCTGCCCCCGGCAGCACCCACGGATATGACGTGGTGGATCCGACGCGGATCAGCGCCGACCTCGGCGGGGACCCGGGATTTCAGCGCCTCGCCGAGACTGCCGCCCGCCACGGGCTGGGATTGATCGTGGACATCGTCCCCAACCACATGGCGACGGCGGGACGCGCGAACCCGTGGTGGTGGGACCTGCTGTCGAAGGGAGAGTCGAGCCGCTATGCGCGCTACTTCGACATCGACTGGGATCCCTCGACGTCGGCCATGCGCGGCCAGGTCCTGCTGGGAGCGCTGGGCGACCGGTACGGCCGCGAGCTCGACTCCGGCGCGCTGAAGCTGGAGGGGCGCGGCGCCGACGTTGTCGTCCGGTATCACGACCAGGAGTTTCCGATCACGCCGGAAAGCCATGACGGATTGCTCTTGGACGAGGTCAACCGCAACCCGGACGAGCTCGATGCCGTGCTGCGCAGTCAGCACTACCGGCTCGCCTACTGGCGCAGCGCGCAGGAGGAGATCAACTACCGGCGGTTCTTCACCATCGACAGCCTCATCGGCCTCCGGGTCGAGGACCAGCGCGTGTTCGACGAGAGCCATCGCCGGGTGCTGGACCTGGTCCAATCGGGCGAGGTGGCCGGGCTGCGCGTCGACCACGTCGACGGTTTGCGCGACCCTGGCGCGTATCTCGAGCGCCTGCGCTCGGCCGCGCCCGAATCGTTCATCGCCGCGGAGAAGATCCTCGGCCTCGGCGAACGGATGCCGCCCTTTCCGGTCGAGGGGACGACGGGATACGACTTCATCGCGGCCGTGGACGGCCTGTTCGTCGATTCCGCGAACGAGGCCTCGATGACCGCGCTCTACCACGCGTTCAGCGGAGAGGCGTCCACGTATCCCGAGGTCGTGCACGCGGCCAAGCTCGAGGTCGCGACGGGCGAGCTCGCGCCGGACTTCGAGCGGCTCGTCGCCCGGCTGGTCGAGATCTGCGCCCACTACCGCCGGCACCGCGACCGGACCAGGCGTGAGCTGCTCGAGGCGGTGCGCGAGGTGGCGGTCGGCTCAACCGTGTACCGCACTTACGTCACGCCTCGAGCGCCGGCGTCGGAGGACGACCGGCGCCACGTGGAGGCGGCCGCCGCCGAAGCGGGGAGGCGCCGCCCGGACATCGACCCCGACCTCTTGGCCTTCATCGCCGAGCTGCTGCTGCTCGAGCACCCAGGCGAGTCGGAGACCGAATTTGCGCTGCGCTTTCAGCAGGTGACCCCCGCCCTGATGGCCAAGGGCGTCGAGGACACGGCGTTCTATCGCTACCACCGGCTCGTGTCGCTCAACGAGGTCGGCGGCGATCCCGGCACATTCGGCCGGACGCCGCGCAGCTTTCACGAATGGTGCGCCGGGATCGCGCGCGACTGGCCGCACACGATGCTCACGCTCTCCACTCACGACACGAAGCGCAGCGGTGACGTGCGCGCCCGAATCGACCTGCTCTCGGAGATCCCCGCCGAATGGGAGGCGGCTGTGCGCAGGTGGTCCGAGCACAACGACCGTCACCGAGCGCGAGGCTTCCCGGACCGCAACCTCGAGTACCTCATGTACCAGACGCTGGCCGGTGCCTGGCCGCTCGACGCTCCGCGGCTGGTCGAGGCCCTTGTCAAATCGTCCCGCGAGGCGAACGTGCACACCTCCTGGACGAATCCTGTGGCGGCGTACGAGGAGGCGGTGGCCGGCTTCGCCGGCGCCGTGCTCTCGGACGCCGAGTTCACCGCCGACCTCGAGTCGTTCATCGGCCGCACGCAGCTCGTGGCGCTGGGCCGGCTGACCGCGCTGGCGCAGATCGCCCTCCTCCTCACCTGCCCCGGCGTCCCGGACCTCTACCAGGGCAGCGAGACCTGGAGCCTGACGCTCGTCGACCCGGACAACCGGCGTCCGGTCGAATACCCGGCTCGCGAGTCGCTGCTCCACGATATCCGGGAAGCGGACGTCGAACGGGTCGTGGCGCGCGCCGACGAAGGCGCGACCAAGCAGTGGATGATCGCGCGCCTCCTTGCTCGCCGGCGCGAATGGTCCGGCTATTCGCCAATCGAGGCGGGTGGCGCCCGGGCGGCGCATGCGATCGCGTTCACGCGCGAGGACCTTTTCGTGCTCGTGCCGCGGCTGGTGGTCAAGCTGGCGGGCGACTGGGCCGATACGGTGGTGTCGCTTCCCGCCGGGACGTGGATCAGCATCCTCACCGGCGAGACCTTCGAGGGCGGGCGCGAAGTCGCAGTGGCCGACCTCACCCGGCGTTTTCCCATCGTGGTCCTCGAGCCGGCGGCCGGCTGATGCATCGCTTCGAGGTGTGGGCGCCAGGCAGGCGCTCGGTGGATGCCATCGTAGACGGCAGGCGCGTCGCGCTCGCCCCCCGGGACGGGGGGTGGTGGGAGGGCGTGGACGCCAACGCCGGCCCTGGTTCGCGGTACGGGCTGTCGCTCGACGGCGGCGACGTCCGCCCCGACCCGCGCTCGCCATCACAGCCGGACGGCGTCCTCGGCCTGTCCGAGGTGATCGACCACGGCGCCCATCGCTGGAACGACGCCGGCTGGCGCGGCGCCGAGCTGCCCGGGCTGGTGATCTACGAGCTCCACGTGGGCACCTTCTCGCCGGCCGGCACGTTCGACGGCGCGGTGGAGCGCATCGACCACCTGGCGGGCCTTGGGATCGACGCCGTCGAGGTGATGCCGGTCGCCGAGTTCTCGGGGGATCGCGGCTGGGGCTACGACGGCGTCGACCTGTACGCGCCGCACCATGCCTATGGCGGCCCGGCCGGCTTCAAGCGCATGGTCGACGCCTGCCATGCGGCCGGCCTGGCCGTGTTCCTGGACGTCGTCTACAACCACCTCGGCCCGGTCGGCAACTTCCTCTCCGAGTTCGGTCCCTACTTCACCGACCGGCACCGCACGCTCTGGGGCGAGGCGGTCAACCTTGACGGTCCCGGAAGCGCGGAGGTCAGGCGCTTCGTCATCGACAACGCCACGGCGTGGGTGCGCGACTACCACGTGGACGGCCTGCGCCTCGACGCAGTTCACTCGATGTTCGACGAATCGCCGGTCCACCTCCTCGAGGAGCTGACCGCCGACGTGAAGGCGGCCGCCTCGGCCGCGGGCCGGACGGCCGTCGTCATCGCGGAATCGGAGCTCAACGATCCGCGCATCGTGCGCGACCGGAAAGCCGGAGGCTTCGGCCTGGACGCCGCGTGGGCGGACGACTGGCACCACTCGCTGCACGCGCTCCTCACCGGGGAGGTCGCCGGCTACTACGAGGGGTTCGGCTCGCTCGAGCGGCTCGCCCTGGCGCTGCGGCAGGCCTGGGTGCGCGGGCCCTCGCCGGCCGGCCTGCCGCCCGATCGCTTCGTCGTCGCGGCCCAGAACCACGACCAGGTGGGCAACCGCGCCGGCGGGGAGCGCCTCGGCGCGCTCGTGAGCCTGGGCCGGCTGAAGATCGCCGCCGCGCTCCTGCTCACCGCCCCCTTCACGCCGATCCTGTTCGAGGGCGAGGAATGGGCGGCGACGACCCCCTTCCTCTATTTCACCGACCACGCCGACAAAGACCTCGCGCGCGCCGTCTCGGAGGGCAGGCGGCAGGAGTTTGCCGCGTTCGGCTGGAAGCCGGAGCAGGTGCCCGATCCCCAGGATCCGGGTACATTCGAGCGATCGAAGCTCCGCTGGGACGAGCTCGCGCGTGCTCCACACCGCGAGATGCTGGACTGGTACCGGCGCCTGCTGGCGCTGCGGCGCTCGCTGCCCACGCCCGTGGGCGACGCGGGCCACGTCGACGTGATCGCCGGCGCAGGCGACTGCACGCTTCTCTTCCGGCGGCCGGGACTCGCGGCGCGAGTCAACCTGGGCGAGGTGCCGTGGCGCGGTGAGATCGGCGGGGACGAATCTCTGGCCCTGGCGTCCGACGGCGCCGTGTCGGTGAGCGGCGGCCACGTGACACTGCCCCCAGACTCGGTCGCGGTGTTCCTCACCTCGGGCGCGGACCGTGCCTGATTCCGAGATCTGGCCTGGGCGGCCGTACCCGCTGGGCGCCACGTATGACGGCGCCGGCACTAACTTCGCACTGTTCAGCGAGGTGGCGACAGGCGTTGATCTGTGCCTCTTCGACGACGCCGGACAGGAGCATCGGGTCGCGCTCGACGAGGTCGACGCGTTCTCGTGGCACGCCTACCTGCCCGGGGTCGGGCCCGGTCAGCGGTACGGCTATCGAGTGGACGGCCCGTACGCGCCGGAGCAGGGCATCAAGTGCAACCCGAGCAAGCTCCTGCTCGATCCGTACGCCCGGGCGATCGAGGGCCAGGTGCGGTGGAACCCCGCGTGCTACTCGTATCAGATCGGCGACGAGGGCGCGATCAACACCGACGACAGCGCGCCCTATGTCTATCGGTCGATCGTCCACCACCCGCACTACGACTGGGGCGGGGATCGCCGGCCGGACACGCCGCTGCACGAGACGGTGATCTACGAGGCACACGTCAAAGGCATCACGAAATGCCATCCCGACGTGCCCGAGGAGCTGCGCGGCACATACGCCGGACTGGCCCAGCCGGCGGTGATCGAGCACCTGCGGTCGCTTGGTGTCACCGCCGTGGAGCTCATGCCCGTCCACCAGTTCGTCCAGGACCACAACCTGCTGGAGAAGGGCCTGCGCAACTACTGGGGCTACAACACGATCGGGTTCTTCGCTCCGCACAACGAGTACGCGAGCGGCGGAGATCGAGGCCAGCAGGTCGACGAGTTCAAGTGGATGGTCGGCCAGCTCCACCATGCCGGCATCGAGGTGATCCTCGACGTCGTGTACAACCACACGGCCGAGGGCAACCAGCTCGGCCCGACGCTGTGCTTCAAGGGCATCGACAACCCGGCGTACTACCGCCTGGCCGAGGACCCCCGCTACTACTACGACACCACCGGCACCGGCAACAGCCTCAATGTGCGCCACCCGCACACGCTGCAGCTGATCATGGACTCGCTCCGCTACTGGGTGACCGAGATGCACGTCGACGGTTTCCGGTTCGACCTCGCCGCCACGCTCGCGCGCGAGTTCCACGAGGTCGACCGCCTGGCGACGTTCTTCGACCTGATCCAGCAGGACCCGGTCGTCAACCGCGTGAAGCTGATCGCCGAGCCGTGGGATATCGGCGAGGGGGGATACCAGGTCGGGAACTTTCCGGCCCTGTGGTCGGAATGGAACGGCCGGTTTCGCGACACGGTGCGCGACTTCTGGCGTGGCGAGCCCTCAACCGTCGGCGAGCTCGCGTCGCGGCTGACCGGAAGCTCCGACCTCTACGGCCGCGACACGCGGCGCCCCGTCGCGAGCATCAACTTCGTCACCGCGCACGACGGCTTCACGCTGCGCGACCTCGTCTCCTACAACCAGAAGCACAACGAGGCGAACGGCGAGGACAACCGCGACGGCGAATCGCACAACCGGTCGTGGAACTGCGGCGCCGAGGGAGAGACCGACGAGGCCTCGGTGCTCAAGCGCAGGGCGCAGCAGCAGCGCAACCTGGCGGCGACGCTGTTCCTTTCGCAGGGCGTCCCCATGCTTCTGATGGGCGACGAGCTCGGTCGCACGCAGCACGGCAACAACAATGCCTACTGCCAGGACAACGAGATCTCCTGGGTCGACTGGGCAAAGGTCGACGCACCACTCCTCGATTACGTGCGCCGGTTGATCGAGCTGCGCCGTGCCCACCCGGTCTTCCGCCGCCGGCGCTGGTTCCAGGGCACGCCGATCCGAGGCGTCCCGGACGTCGGGTGGTTCAAGCCGGACGGCAAGCCGATGACGGACCAGGACTGGGTCGCGCGCCACGCGCGGTCGTTGGGAGCTTTCCTGAACGGAAAGGCGATTCCCGGGCGTGACGAGCATGGGCGGCCGATCGTCGACGACTCGTTCGTGATGCTCTTCAACGGCCAGTTCCGGGCGGTCTACTGGACGCTGCCCAGGGAGTTCGCGGGGGACTGGAAGGTGATCCTCGACACCGACCGGCTGCAGCCGGTGGGCGAGCCGCAACCCGCTGCGGATCGCGTGCTCACCCGGGCGCGAACGGTCGTAGTCCTCCAGGCGATGTGACGAACCCGGGACGCCCGGTTTGGGCTCCCTACCGGCTCCGGCGCGTTCTTCGCTCCTCCGCCTCGGCATGGTCGCTCGCGATCAATGCGTCGATCTTGTTCGGCGCCGGGGTGCCGGGCGTGTGCATCAGGCTCCGGACGGCGGAGACCCCGGGCACCTCGAGGATGGCCGCCTCGATCTTCGCCATATCGTCCGCGCCCTCGACCTCGCCGCGCACCACCACCGTCGTGCCCTCCGCCTCCAGGGTCAGCCGGCCGTGCGGGATGGAACGGTCGGCGAAGAGCTCGCTCTCGACGCGGTCCAGCAGCTCGCGCCCTTCGAGAGGCTCGGGCGGGGTCGCCCCGGTCAGCTGGGCGATGCGTGCCTGGATGGTGTGCCGGGCGTAGGCCAGACGGCGCCCTGTCCGCCGGCGTGCAATCCGGCCCATGTGCTCGGCTCGCTCCACGACGCGGATGCGTCGCCCGCGGCCTTGCTCAGGATCGAGGAAGAACACCACCGCCGCGGTGGCCGCGACCATGAGGCCCGCTCCAAGCCACCACCGCGACCGCCGCTGCTCCGCGACCCGCGGATTCATGCGCCACGTCATGGTCAGCCCTCCTGTACTACTGCCGCCGCCTCGACCGCTCTGACGATACGCGCACCGGTCGAAACCGGCTCGAGCACTCCAAAGGAGGGGAATGGGGCCGGTCTCAGCCGGCCCCGCGCGAACTTACGAAGCCTGCTGCCCGACCTCGGCCGGAGCCTCGGCCACCTCGAGGAGCTCGCCCTCGATGTTGATGCTGACCTCGTTGCTGACGACGAACTTGCCGTCGAGCACCGCGTCGAACTTCATGTTGAAGTCGCGGCGGTTGACCTGGGTCTCGGCCGCATAGCCGATCCGGTGTCCCATGTACGCGTCGTTGAACTCGCCGTAGCGGACGGCGCTGAGCGTGATGGGCCGGGTCACGTCCTTGATCGTCAGGTCGCCGGTGACCTTGAACTTGTCACCGCCCGTGTGCTCGATCTTCGTGCTCTTGAACTTGATCGTGGGGTACTTCTCGACCTCGAGAAAGTTCGAGGAAAGAAGGTCGCGGTCGCGGTTCTCGTTGTGGGTCCGGATGCTCCGAACGTCGATCGTCGCCTCGAAGCTCGACTTCTCGGGGTGCTCGGGGTCGAGGTCGCCGGTGACGGATACGTCGTTGAAGTGGCCGCGCACCGTCATCATTCCGAGGTGCTTGGCCGAGAACTCGACCTGGGTATGCATCGGGTCGAATTTCCACGTTCCCATTGGCTTGTCTCCTGACTCAGATTCCTGGATTGCGGCTTAGCCGCCTAAGCCTGTCTACCCGGCGGGGGAGCGAGTTATTCCTTGTCGAAAGGTATAACATTGTCATCATGACAACTATCGTCGAGGCCTCCCCTCAGGCCGAGACCCGGGATGCCCTGCTCGCCTACCTCGATGCGCTCGTCCTGGCGGAGCCCATCCAGGAGCAGCTGTGGCACGAGGCCAGGATCACGCTGACGCAGCTGTGCCTGCTCCGGGAGCTCAGGTCCGGGCCCCAGGGCGCCGGTAAGCTGGGGATTGCGGTGGGTGTATCTCCGGCTTCCCTGACGCGTCTGGTCGACCGCCTCGAGAAGCGCGGCCTGGTGAGCCGCCATCGCGGAGCAGACGACCGGCGCTGCGTCGAGATCAGGCTCGAGGCGGCGGGCGAGAGGCTCGTGGGCCAGACGAAGGTGCTCCGCGGGACCGAGCTACACCTCGGCGTCGAGGCGATGACGAGCGAGGAGCGGCGGCGCCTCACCAGGTCGCTGCGGCGGCTGGTCGAGCTCACGCGGGAACGCGCCTGCAACGAGCTGAAGGACGGGGGGAGCTGAAGCAGCCGCTGAGTGTTCGCGACGTCGAGACGCCGTCTCGGGGTTCGGGCATCGACTACAAATGGATCGTCCTGTCCAACACGACGATCGGCACGCTGATCGCGACGGTCAACGCGACCAGCATCCTGATCGCGATGCCGGTGATCTTCCGCGGCATCAACATCAACCCGCTCGACCCGGCCAACTTCTCGTACCTGCTCTGGCTGCTGATGGGCTACATGGTCGTATCGGCGGTCCTGGTCGTCACCGTGGGCCGGCTCGGCGACATGTTCGGGCGGACGCGCATGTACAACATCGGGTTCGCGATCTTCACCATCAGCGCGATCGGCCTCTCCGCGGTCTGGAGCCAGGGCTCCGCCGGCGCGGTCGAGCTGATCGTGCTGCGCATGGTCCAGGCGGTGGGCGGCGCCATGCTCATGGCCAGCTCGGCGGCGATGCTGACCGACGCCTTCCCGTCCAACCAGAGAGGCTTCGCCCTCGGCATCAACATGATCGCCGGAATGGCGGGCTCGTTCCTCGGCATCGTCGTCGGCGGGATCCTGGCCAGCGTCAACTGGCGCTGGATCTTTCTCGTGAACGTGCCGATCGGACTGGTCGGGACGATCTGGGGCTTCTGGCAGCTGCGCGAAATCGGCGTCAGGCACAAGGCCAAGATCGACTGGCTCGGCAACGTCACGTTCGCCGCCGGGTTGGCCATGATCCTGATCGGCGTCACCAACGGCCTGCAGCCGTACGGCGGCCAGGACATGGGCTGGACCAACCCGTTCGTCCTCTCGATGGTGGCCGGCGGTGTCGCGGTGCTTGCTTTCTTCGCATGGTGGGAGACGCGGACCCCCGACCCGATGTTCCATCTCGAGCTGTTCCAGATCAGGGCGTTCACCGCGGGCAACATCGCGGGCCTGCTCGGCGCCGTCGCCCGCGGCGGCCTCCAGTTCATGCTCGTGATCTGGCTGCAGGGCATCTGGCTGCCGCTGCACGGCTACGACTACACGGAGACGCCGCTGTGGGCGGGCATCTACATGCTCCCGCTTACCGCCGGGTTCCTGGTGGCGGGTCCGGTGTCCGGGATGCTCTCGGACCGGTACGGCGCGCGGCCGTTCGCCACCGGAGGGATGCTGATCGCGGCGCTGACCTTCGGCCTCCTGATGCTGCTTCCCGCGGACTTCTCCTACCCGGTCTTCGCGCTCCTGATCTTCTTCAACGGCGTGTCGATGGGAATGTTCGCCTCGCCGAACACCGCCGCGATCATGAATGCCGTGCCCGCCCGGCACCGGGGTGTCGCGTCCGGCATCCGCGTGACCTTCATGAACGTCGGGCTTCCGCTGTCCATCGGCCTGTTCTTCACGCTAATGATCATCGGCCTCAACCAGACCGTCCCCACGGCGATGTACACGGGTCTGGTCGGCAACGGCGTGCCCGCGGCGCTCGCCCACAAGCTCGCCTCGCTGCCGCCCATCAGCTACCTGTTCGCATCGTTCCTCGGTTACAACCCGCTGGGGACGCTGCTCGGCCCCGTGCTGGCGCACCTGCCGCCCACCGATGCGGCGCGCCTCACCGGCCGGAGCTTCTTCCCATCGTTGATCGCGGGCCCGTTCCAGCACGGGCTGGTGCTCGTGCTCAGCTTCTCGATCGCCGCGAGCCTGGTGGCGGCGGCTGCTTCCGCGCTGCGCGGCGGGCGCTTCGTGCACGGCGAGGCGGAGGTCGTCCCTCTCCGGGAGCCGGCCGAGGTCTGAGCGCCGGCGGTGGCTATGCCCGCGCGGGCGCCGGCGGCTGCGTGGCGAGGTCGCCGTCGGACCAGGCTTCGGCGAACTGGCTCTTGTACAGCCCGTGGTAGAACCCCTGGCGGCCAAGCAGCTCATCGTGGGTCCCCTGCTCGACGATCCGGCCGCCGTCCATCACCACGATCGAGTCCGCGTTCCGGATCGTCGAAAGCCGGTGCGCGATGACGAAGCTCGTCCGGGCCTGGCGGAGACGCGCCATCGCGGCCTGGATCAGCACTTCGGTGCGCGTGTCGACGTTGCTGGTGGCCTCGTCGAGGATGAGGATGCTCGGATCGGACAGGAACGCGCGTGCGATCGTCAGCAGCTGGCGCTGGCCCGACGAGAGGTCGGAGGCGTCGTCGTCGAGCATCGTGTCGTAGCCGCGGGGGAGAGTGCGCACGAATGAGTCGACATGGGCCGCCTGGGCGGCCGCGATGATCTCCTCCTCGGTCGCGCCCTCCTTGCCGTACGCGATGTTGTCTCGAATCGTGCCGGCGAACAACCAGGTGTCCTGCAGCACCATTCCGAACACCTCGCGCACGCGTTCGCGCGCCACCTCGCGCGTGTTGACGCCGTCGAGCAGGATCCGCCCGGAGTCGATATCGTAGAAGCGCATCAGCAGATTGACGATCGTCGTCTTGCCGGTGCCGGTCGGCCCAACCACGGCGATGGTCTGCCCGGGCTTGACCGCAAGGCTGAAGTCGGTGATGAGCGGCTTGTCCGGCTCGTAACGGAAGAAGACGTGCTCCAGGTCGACGTCACCTCTCACGTAGCCGAGTGTCGCCGTCACGACGTCGGGCGCTTCCTCTTCCGCCTCGAGGAGCTCGAACACGCGCTCCGCCGAGGCAAGCCCGGATTGCAAGACGTTCGCCTGGCCGGCGATCTGCATGATCGGCATGTTGAACTGGCGTGAGTACTGGATGAAAGCCTGCACGTCGCCGAGCGTCATCGTGCCGGTGGCCACGCGGTAGCCGCCGATCACCGCCACGGCGACGTAGTTCAGGTTGGACAGCACCTGGATCGCCGGCTGGATGAGACCGGAGAGGAACTGCGCGCGGAAGCTCGCGGCGAACAGCGCGTCGTTGTGCTCGTCGAAGAGCTCCTGGGCGCGGCGCGAGTGGCCGAACACCTGGACCAGCGCATGCCCGGTGTGCATCTCCTCCACGTGGCCGTTCAGGCTTCCCGTCGACTTCCACTGGGTCGCAAACTCAGCCTGCGAACGCCGGCCGATGAAGAAGACGACCACCATGGTCAGCGGCACGGTCAGGAGCGCGATCAGCGCCAGCAGCGGGCTGATCCAAACCATCATCCCGAGCACCCCGATGATGGTCAGCCCGGAGGTGAGCAGCTGGCTCAACCCCTGCTGCAGAGTGGTGCTGACGTTGTCGATATCGTTGGTGACGCGGCTCAGGACATCCCCGTGGGGATGGCTGTCGAAGTACTTCAGCGGCAGCCGGGCGAGCTTGTCCTCCACGTCGCGGCGCAACCCGAAAACGGTGCGCTGAGCGACGCCGGCCATGATGTATCCCTGGGCCCACAGGAACACCGCGGAGATCAGGTAGACCGCTGCAGCGAGGAGCAAGGTGTCGCCGAGGGCGGTGAAATCGATGCCCTTGCCCGGCGTCACGTCCATGCCCGACACCATCTGCGCGAGCTGCCCCTGGCCGTGCGCCCTGAGCGCCATGACCGCCTGCGCTTTCGTGATGCCCGCCGGCAGCATCCTGCCGACCACTCCGTCGAAGACGATGTTGGTGGCGTTGCCGATGATCTTCGGGCCGATCACCGAGAAGGCGACGCTCGCCGAGCCCAGCAGCGCGACAAACGCCAGCAGGCGAGCCTCCGGCCGCAGCCGGCCGACCAGCTTCCGCAGCGTGACGCCTACATTCTTCGTCTTGCCCGCGGGCGGGCCGCCCATGCCCATCCAGCCGCCGCCGCCACCACCCGGCCGGCCCGGCCGTGCGGCGCCGCCGGCCTGACGGTTGATCATGCGACCGCCGCCTGGCCGAGCTGCGATTCCACGATCTCGCGGTAGGCCTCGCTCGACTTCACGAGCTCGGCGTGCCGGCCCAGACCGGCCACGCGTCCCTCGTCGATGACGATGATCCGGTCGGCGTGCATCACGGTGCTGACTCGCTGCGCGACGATCAGGACGGTCGCGTTCCTGGTCTCAGTACGAAGCGCGGAGCGAAGGCGGGCATCGGTCCCTGCGTCGAGCGCGGAGAACGCGTCGTCGAAGAGGTAGATCGCCGGCTTCTTCACAATCGCCCGGGCGATCGCGAGCCGCTGCCGCTGGCCGCCTGAGAGGTTGGTGCCGCCCTGGTCGACCGGGGCGTCGAGGCCGCCGCTCATCCGCTCGACGAACTCACGAGCCTGCGCCACCTCGAGGGCATGCCAGAGCTCCTCGTCGGTGGCGGCGGCGTTGCCGAGCCGCAGGTTCGAGGCGACCGTGCCGCTGAAGAGGTACGCGCGCTGGGGGACGAGGCCGGTGCGGCTCCAGACGCGCTCCCGCGCCTGCCGCTTGACGTCGACGCCGTCCACCAGCACCGCGCCTTCGGTGGCGTCGAAGAAGCGGGGGACGAGGTTCAGGATGGTCGTCTTGCCCGACCCGGTGCCACCGATGATCGCGGTGGTCTCGCCGGGTCGCAGGACGAACGAAACATAATGCAGCACCGGCTTCTCGCTGCCCGGATAGCCGAACGTGACGGCGCGGAACTCCACTTCGCCGCCGGCCGGTTCGGGCACCACCGGCTGAGCGGGATCGACGATCGCCGGCTGCGTCGAGATGACCTCGTCGATCCGGGCCGCGCTGGCCTCGGCGCGCGGCACGAGGATGACCATCGCGACGGCCATCATCACCGAGAAGAGGATCTGCAGGATGTACTGCATGAACGCGGTGACGTTGCCGATCGGCATCTGGCCGCTGTCGACCCGGTGGCCGCCAAACCACAGCACCGCCACGGTCGTCAGGTTCATCAGCGCCATGAGGGCTGGAAAGGCGATCACGAAGATGCGGTTGACGCGGAGGGCCGTGTCGGTGAGGTCCGCGTTCGCGACCTCGAAGCGGCGCCGCTCGAAATCGGTCCGGATGAAGGCGCGGATCACTCGCACGCCGGTGATCTGCTCTCGCAGCACCTGGTTGATGCGGTCGATCTTGAGCTGCACCACCCGAAATAGCGGCACGCCCCTGAGCAGCATGAACAGGATGATCAGCGCCATCAGAGGCAGGACGACCAGCAGCAGCCCGGAGAGGGCGACGTCCTCGCGGAGCGCCATGATCACGCCGCCGACGGCGGTGACCGGCGCCATCACCAGCATCGTCAGGGCGATCTGCATGAACAGCTGGATCTGCTGGACGTCATTGGTGTTCCGGGTGATGAGCGAGGCCGTGCCGAGGCGGTTCATCTCCTGCGCTGAGAACAGCTGCACGCGGCTGAACACGGCCCGGCGAAGGTCCCTGCCGACGCTCTGCGACGCGAGCGACGCGAAGTACACGCCGATGAGTGCGACCACGCCAAGTCCGCAGGCGATGCCGAGCATCACGGCGCCCGTCCGCCAGATGTAGGGCACGTCGCCCCTGGAGACGCCGTTGTTGATGATGTCCGCGTTGAGGTTCGGCAGGTAGAGATTGGCGATCGCCTGGACCAGCACCAGGAAGACGACGGTCGTCACCTCCCTCACATAGGGGCTGACGAAGACGCGCAGGAGCCGGATCAGCATCGCAGGTGAACCCCCAAGTCGTTTGATGATCGCCGATCAGGCGATGCCGAGGTGCTCGCGACTGAAGCGGCCCGGAGCCGTCCGAGGCTGTGCCAGACTCAGAGCCGTTCCCCCCGTTCTCGGTGGGGAGCGATGAGTCACACCGCCCACCGTCGTCTGAAGAGATGACGTCGCCCAGTGAACACGGAGGAAGTTGGGATGAGCAGGGTTCGCGTGCTGGTCGGCACCCGGAAGGGCGCCTTCACCTTGAGCGCCGATGGTGCCCGCAAGGACTGGAAGGTCGAAGGGCCGCACTTTCCGGGCTGGGAGATCTACCACGTGAAGGGCTCCCCGGTCGACCCCGACCGCCTGTACGCGTCCCAATCCAGCGGCTGGTTCGGCCAGGTCGTCCAGCGTTCGAACGACGGCGGCAAGACGTGGGAGACGGCCGGGAACGGCTTTCAGTACGCGGGCGAACCCGGGCCGCACAAGTGGTACGACGGCTCGCCCCACCCGTGGGAGTTCAAGCGCGTGTGGCATTTCGAGCCGTCGCCGGCGGAGCCCGAGACAGTTTTCGCGGGAGCCGAGGACGCCGCCCTGTTCAAGTCGACGGACGGCGGCACGACCTGGGCGGAGCTACCCGCGCTGCGCACGCACCGCACGGGGGGCGACTGGGCCCCGGGAGCGGGCGGCCTGTGCCTCCACACGATCATCATCGACCCGGCCCAGAAGGACCGCATGTTCGTGGCCATCTCTTCGGCCGGCGCGTTCCGGAGCGAGGACGGCGGCCAGACGTGGCAGACCGCGACCAAGGGCCTCCACTCCAACTACATCCCCGACCCGGATGCGGAGATCGGGCACTGCGTCCACCGAATCGCCATGCACCCCTCGCGGCCCGACACGCTGTTCATGCAGAAGCACTGGGACGTGATGAGGAGCGATGACGGGGCGCGGACGTGGCGCGAGATCAGCGGCAACCTGCCGACCGATTTCGGGTTCGTAATCGACGTCAACTCCAACGAGCCGGACACGGTGTACGTCGTCCCGATCACGAGCGACTCTCTCCACTACGTCCCCGAAGGCAAGCTCCGCGTGTACCGCAGCAAGACAGGCGGCGACGACTGGGAGGCGCTCACGGATGGCCTTCCCCAGGAGAACTGCTACGTCAACGTGCTCCGGGACGCGATGGCCGTAGACGGCCTCGACCCGTGCGGCGTGTATTTCGGTACGAGCGGCGGCCAGGTGTACGCGTCCCCGGATGGCGGGGACACGTGGAATGCCATCGTGCACGACCTCCCCGGCGTCCTGTCGGTCGAGGTCCAGACCCTGCCGTGATCAAGGTCGCGCTGCCCGCCAACCTCCAGGCGCTGGCGGGCACGGGCCGGATGGTCGACCTGGAGGTGAGCGGGCCGATCACTCAGCGGGCCATCCTCGACGCGCTGGAGGAGCGCTATCCGCCCCTGCTCGGCACCATCCGCGACACCCGGACGAAGGTCCGGCGGCCGCTGCTGCGCTTCTATGCCTGCGAGGAGGATTACTCGGACGCTTCCCCGGACGAGATCCTGCCGGAGGAGGTCGCGGCCGGCAAGGAGCCGTTCCTGATCGTGGGGGCGATCGCCGGGGGCTAGCCGAACCTCGTGACGCTCAGCACGTCGCTGAAGTCGTCGGTCCACAGCGGAACGCCCGGCGAAACGCCGAGAGAACGCCAGCCGGCTCGTGTGGGCAGGTCGCCGAGGGCATCCGTGTCGCCCGCCATGACGACCCAGTCCGACGGAAACTTTCCCGCCGCGGCCTGTGCCGGCGTGACGGCGCCGTCGATCTTCTCGTAGGACACGAGCGAGAGCGCTGAGGCTTCCCCGGCGAGGATCGGCGCCAGGTTGACGTACCGGTTCGAGACGTTGAACATCAGCACGCCGCCGGGGCGGAGCTTGGTGACGTAGAGCTCCAGCGCCTCCCGGGTCATCAGGTGCACGGGGATGGCGTCCGAGCCGAACGCGTCGAGGACGATCAGGTCGAACGAGTGGTCGGGCGCCCGCGCCATGGTCAGCCGGCCGTCCCCGAGCTCGACCTGCGCCTGCGGCACGCAGTCGCCGAGGAACGTAAAGAGCGACGGGTCTCGGGCGATCTTCACGACGACGGGGTCGATCTCGTAGAAGGTCCAGCTCTGCTGGGTGCGCGCGTAGCACCCGATGCCGCCGGCCCCGAGCCCGACGACCGCGACGTTCCATTGGGCGCTGGCGGAGTCTTCGGCCGCGAACAGGTCTCCGACCGGTCCGCTCTGGGAGTAGTAGGCAACGGGGCGGTCTCGGTTGGAGCGGTCCATCAGCTCGAGCCCGTGGATCGTGCCGCCGTCGATCAGGGCGTGTCGCGTATCGCCCGCGTCGGCGACCACCTTGTGCACGCCGAAGAAGTCGCGTTCCTGGAAGAGCGTCGGCTGCGAGCCCAGCGGGAGCAGGCTGAGGACGAACATCGCGGCGAGGGCCGCGCCGAAGCGAGTCGGGCGGCGGAGAAACGCCGCCGACGCGAGCGCGGGCAGGGCGAAGACCACGAGCACGCGCACCAGGTCCTCTCCCGTCGCCACCGGTGTGACCGCGACCCGGTTCAGCGAGGCAAGGGATCCGCCGGCGGCCATCGCGGCCACCACCGCGGCCGGCACGATCGCCACACCGGCCGGAAGGGCGAGGTCGAGGACCACGGCCCGCCGTGTGGCGGGCGACGGAACCAGGGCCGGCCGTAGCAGGGCGGCTGCGGCGATGGCGATCGGATACTCGTACATATCGTTCACGACCAGGGGCGCCACCACCGCGGTGGCGAGGCCGCCCAGCGCGCCGCCTACGCCGAGCCACCAGTAGAACTCCGTCACGTGCCGGGCTGCCGGACGGTCGCCGGCGAGCTCCCCGTGGCACATCAGCGCGGCCAGGAAGAAGGCTCCGAAGTGGAGCAGCGCCAGGAACCAGAAGGGCCCGCCTCCCCCGAGCAGAACCATGCCGAGCACGGGCAGGGCGTAGAAGGGAAACGCCCGGTTGAGCCAGCGGCGACGGATCAGAGGCCGGCGGGCGAAGACGATCGCGAACGAGAGCAGGTAGAGCGTCAGGGGGATGACCCACAGCAGCGGCATCGGCCGGATGACGGTCGTGAAGTACTCCGTCACAGCGAGCATCCATGTCGAAGGGACCGCCGCCAAAAGCACCCACCGCGCGCGCCTCCGCCACGTGACGGCCCCGGCCGCTCCGTTCGCCGGCTTTGCCTCCTCCAGCGCCACGGCGGCCGCCGGCCTGGCGCGGGCGACCGCCACCATCGCGACCGCGACGAGCGCGAGGAAGATGAGGTAGCCGGCCTCCCACAGCTGCGCCTGGGTGTGCAGCCCGGCCAAAGGCTCGAGCACGAAGGGGTAGGAGAGAAGGCCCAGGGCGCTGCCGAGGTTGCTCGCCTGGTAGAGGAAGTAAGGGTCTGACGCGTGCGGGTGGCCGCTTCGGGAGAACCAGTGCTGCAGCAGCGGCGAGGTGGTGGAGAGGACGAGGAAGGGCAGCCCGACCGCGACGGCGAGCGCCAGGAGCAGCCAGCCGACCGGGCTCTGGCCGGCCGGCGGCGCCCACCCGGGGATCAGATGGATCGGCAGCAGTGGCAGCGGAGCGATCAAAAGGGCGCCGTGCAGCGCCACCTGAAAGCGCCGGCGCAGCTTGACGGCGAGCCAGTGGGAGTAGCCGTAGCCCGCCAGCAGGACGGCCTGGAAGAAGAGCACCGACGTGGTCCACACCGCAGACGTGCCGCCCGCGAGGGGGAGGACCATCTTGGCGATCATCGGCTCGATCAGGAAGAGCAGCAGCGCGCTCGCGAAGATCGAGACCGCGAAGACTGCGACCAGCGCGGCCGCGGCGGCGCGCCCGTCTGGGGCCGCGAGTGGTGGTTGCGCCGCCTGGACAGGGGCGCGCGGCGGCGCCTCGAGCTCCGCCTGACCCTGCATGGCGCAGGAAGGCTATCCGATCGAGGCCGGTTTTGAGACTCCGTCAAGGTCCGGCGGCATGTAGCCGCGGCCGAGCGCTGCCTTGAGGCCCTTCTCACCGCGTTTCATCGCCGTCCGGTGATTCCACTCGAGGAGCCGCCGTCCGCCGAGTCGCGCGCTGAGGTTGATGAGGGGCCACCGCGTCTCAGTGACCTCGTGGAGCGTCAGGCGCGTCATGTCCGGCGTCAGGGCCTCGACCGTCCATTCGACCTCGCCGTCGAAAAAGCCCTCGGTGCGGACCTTCACGTAACGGGGAGCCTCGTGCTCGAGCACGGTGAACTCGAACTCGAGCGTGTATGGCAGATCGGACCGCACCCGCGCGTGCCACCGCGCGCCCCCGCCGTGCGCCGTGCTCGAAACGATGCGTGCCTCGCGATAGTCGGGCCACCAGGAGGGCCAGCTCGCAACGTCATCGACCATCCGCCATGTGAGATCGACGGGCGCGGGGACCAGCCAGACGTCGGTGAACTCGAAATGCTCGCCCACCGCCAGAATCGTAATGGACGATGCCGCGCCCAACCCGCCGATCGACTGCCCTCTTCGACCTCAACGTCGAGCGGATCCTGGACCACTGGGGCGTGGCCGAAGCGGTCCGCGAGGTGATCGCCAATGCGCTGGACGAGCAGGCGCTGACGGGGACGCGGGAGCCGGAGATCGTCAAGCGGAAGGACGGCTGGCACGTCATCGACTTCGGGCGCGGTCTCCGCTATCAGCACCTCACGCAAAACGAGAACCCGGAAAAGCTGGGCAGGCCGGACCTCGTCGTCGGCAAGTTCGGCGTCGGCCTGAAGGACGCGCTGGCGACCTTCGATCGCCGCGGCATCGGCGTCACGATTCGGAGCGCTCATTCGGACATCACCCTCCGGCGAGCGGCGAAGAGCGACTTCGCCGATGTCACGACCCTGCACGCGGCGGTCGACCCGCCGTCCGATGCGAAGCGCAAGGGCACGGACTTCGCGCTCAGCCACCTGAGCGACTCCGATATGGCCGCCGCCCGCGACTACTTCCTCCGCTTCAGCGGGGACGCCGTGCTCGAGACGACGGACGTCGGGGCGATTCTCGAGCGCCGGCCCGACCAGCCCGCGCGGATCTACGTGAAGGGCGTGCGGGTCGCCACCGAGGACGAATTCCTCTTCTCCTACAACGTCACCTCGACCACGGCACAGCTGCAGCGCGCGCTCAACCGCGAGCGCACCAACGTCGGACGCACCGCCTACCAGGAGCGCGTGAAGTCGGTCCTGCTGAGGGCGCGCTCGGACGTGGTCGGTCGCCGCCTGGTCGAGGACCTGATGCGGATCCCCGCGGGCACCAACCACGACGAGATCACATGGCTCGACGTGCAGGAACAGGCGGTGCGCATCCTGGCGGCGCGTGGGAAGACGGTCTTCGTCAGCGCCCAGCAGATGTTCACGCACGGCGCCACCGTCCAGGAGGCGCGCCAGGACGGTTATCGCGTCATCGTCATCCCCGACCGCCTGCTCGCGCGCTTGCCGAAGTTGAAGGACCTGAACGGCGACGCGATTCTCGACCTCGGCGGGTTCGTGCTGGCGTGGAACGCGTCGTTCAGCTACGACTTCGTCGATCCCTCCGCGCTCAGCCCCCGCGAGCGCAGGGCGTGGCGCATCCTGCCGCACCTGCTACTGCTGGCGGGCGACCATGCCAAACGGGTGCAGGAGGTCAAGATCTCGCGCACCATGCGGCTGGACGAGGGCGAGTACGAGACCGAGGGCGTGTGGGATGCACCGCGCATCGTGGTCAAGCGTTCGGTGCTCGAATCCCCGCGTCACTTCGCGCGCGTGGTGCTGCACGAGATCGCGCATGCGAGCTCGGGCGCGAACCATGGCAGCCTGGCCTTCATGGGCGCGATCGACGACCTGGCCGGGGTGGCGGCCGTGGCGGCCGTCACCGGCGCGCGGGCCCGTCAGCGGGCGGGGCGGTCTCCCGTCACGACCGCCGCGATGCCCAGGGCGAAGTAGGTGCCGGCCGCGATCCGCGCCGTGCGCTTCTGCGCGGTGCGGCCGGCGGCGAACCGGAGGGACAGCGCGGAGGATGCGAGCACGTACGTCGAGTCGACCACCAGGGCCACGCACAGGTAGACGGCTCCGAGCTGCGCGACCTGGGGAATGAGCTGCGAGCGGGGGTCGATGAACTGCGGCAGGAAAGCCAGGAAGAAGACCGCGACCTTCGGGTTCAGCAGTTGCGTGATCACGCCCTGAGCGAAGATGCGCCCGAGCGGCGCCGGCCGGGGGGCGATGCCTGGCTCGGCGTGCCGCCAGCGCTGGATGCCGAGATAGACGAGGTAGGCCGCGCCCCCGAAGCGAAGCAAGGTGAGCGCCGCGGAGGAGGCGGCCAGCACGGCCACGAGGCCGGCGGCGGTCGCGCCGAACCACAACGCCTCGCCGGACTCGATCCCGAGCATCGAGGCGAAACCGGCGCTCCTGCCCTGGTTCAGGCTGCGGGCAAGCACGTAGAAGACGCCCGGTCCGGGAGTGGCCGTGAGGATGGCGGTGGCCAGCGCAAACAGGGCCAGCGTGGTGAGGGTCATCGACGCCGGTCGGCCGTCGCCGGCCGCGCCAGGGTCGGCGTGGTCGAGCAGATCGCCGGCATTGTCAAGCCAGTCTAGTTCGCGCGGAACGGCGCGGAGCGAACGAGCCACGCGGCGGCCGAGAGGGCC
>CAZLJC010000003.1:42778-118248 GCA_964559855.1 uncultured Actinomycetes bacterium | reverse complement strand
CAGTGATTATCGTTAGCAAGCATTCTCGATGCCTCGGGTGTGATCCGCGCCCTCCCCCGGCCCGCCTGAAGCTGGGTCGGGGCGATCTCCGGTCAGAGACCGCGCCTATGCAGCGCTCGGGCCAGCGCCTCGCGGTCGATCTTGCCCTCGGCCAGGACCTCGCCGTCGACCACGATCACCGGGACCCGCCAGTCGTAGAGCGTGAACAGCCGCGCGTCGGCGTCCACGTCGGCAAGCTCCGGCTCACGGCCCAGCTCGCGGAGCAGCCCGAGCGCCTCGTCGCACAGGTGGCAACCGTGGCGTGTCACCAGGACGATCGGAGCCGGCACGGCCCGATTATCGGCGGCCCCAGCTCAGCCCGGCAGCTCCAGGGTCTGGCCCGTGTGGATCACCGGGCTCGAGAGGCCGTTCGCCCGCTCGATGTCTTCCACCCTCACGCGCGGATCGTCCGACGGATAGTGCTCGGCCGCGATCGACCACAGCGTGTCACCCGGCTGGACCACGACCGTCGTCTCCGGCCGGGGCGAGCCGCCATGCGCGACCGCGGCGAAGCCGAACCCGGCCGCGCCGAGCACGGCCAGCACGGCGACGGCACGCCGCAGCCCGGGGGCAAAGCCGCGGCTACGGGTTGCCCGCAATTCATGGATCCCGTAGCCGGCGGCGTACATGCGTTCGAATGTTACCGAACAGCCGTTCGAGTGTCAAGGCCATCGAACAAAAGTTTGCGCGGGCGCGGGCAAAGTGCTAGGATCGTCGGCAGACGTCCCATTCCACGCCCTGGAGATGAGATCAAGTTGACCGAACATCTGACCGAACGGCAGACCAAGATCCTCGACTACATCCGATACGTCACCCGCGTCCGGAACTACCCGCCCAGCGTGCGGGAGATCGGCGAGGCGGTGGGCCTGTCGTCGAGCTCGACCGTCCACAACCACCTGAACCAGCTGGAGCGGCGCGGCCTGATCAAGCGCGACCCGAGCAAGTCGCGGACCGTCCAGCTCGTCCAGGACCTGCAGGTCGACGAGCAGCGCCGCAACGCGGTGGCGGTGCCGATCGTCGGCAACGTGGCGGCGGGAAGCCCCATCCTGGCCGAGCAGAACATCGAAGACCACCTCCTCCTCTCGCCCGAGCTGGCCAAGGACGGCTACTTCCTGCTGCGCGTGCGGGGAGACAGCATGGTCAACGCCGGCATCCTGGACGGCGACCTCGTGCTGGTGCGGCCGCAGCAGGAGGCGGCGAACGGCACGATCGTGGTCGCGCTGGTGGACGGTGACGCGACGGTCAAGCGCTTCGAGCGGGCCAACGGCCACGTCAAGCTCGTCGCGGAGAACCCCGCTTACGAGCCGATCGTCACCACCAACGTCAGCCTGGTCGGCCAGGTCCGAGGTGTGATCCGGCTCTTCCGGTAACCCGGCGCGGGACCTCGACGGGCCCGTTCGCGGCGAAGGATTGGAAGCGGCGCGCCGCATGTCGCGGCGCCCAGCCCCACGCCCTGGTGCCGTCCGCGACGTACTCGGTGCGATCGACGCCGCCGATCTTGCGCAGCTCGGCCAGGACGCCTTCCTGGCCGTAGGGCACGAGGATCTCGAGCCGGACCGAGTCGTTTCGACTCGCCTGGTCGATGGCCTCGAGCAGGTCGCCGAGGCCGGTCCGGTTGGTGGCGGAGATCGGGATGGCGCCCGGATAGCGCCGCGCCAGGTCGGCAATCGCCCGCCGGCGCGTGGCGGGGCCGGTCAGGTCGACCTTGTTGAGAGCGACCACGCGGGGCTTGTCCGCCGCGCCGAGGTCCGCCAGCACCGCCTCGACCGTCGCGGCCTGCTCCTCGACCGCTGCCGAGCTCAGGTCGAGCACCTGGATGACCAGGTCCGCCTCCGTGACCTCCTCCAGGGTGGCGCGGAAAGCCGCGACGAGGTCCGTGGGCAGCTTCTGGATGAAGCCGACGGTGTCGGTCAGCAGCACCTCGCGACCTGCCGGCAGCTCGAGCTTGCGCGTCGTCGGGTCGAGAGTGGCGAAGAGCTTCTGCTCGGCGCGCACGCCCGCGCCGGTGAGCGCGTTGAGCAGCGTCGACTTGCCGGCGTTCGTGTAGCCGACGATCGCGGCGGTCTCGAGCTCCGCCCGGCGGCGACCGGTGCGCTGCTGGTGCCGCTGGGTGCGCACCTGCTCGATCTCCCGGTCGAGGTCGCGGATCCGCTTGCGGATGCGCCGGCGCTCGACCTCGATCTGCTGCTCGCCGAAGCCACCGCGAGCGCCCACGCCACCTCGCCGTCCACCCACCTGGCGGTCGTACGCATACGCGCCGATCAGCCGGGGCAGGAGGTGATGCAGGCGCGCCGCTTCGACCTGGAGGCGGCCCTCGTGCGTGCGGGCGTGCTGGGCGAAGATCTCCAGGATGATCTCGGTCCGGTCCAGCACGCGCGCCTTGACCTGGAGCTCGAGGTTGCGCTGCTGCCGCGGGCTCAGGTCCTCATTGCAGATCACGACGTCGAACTCACCTTCCAGCTTCAGGTCGCGCAGCGCCTCCACCTTGCCCATGCCGATGAAGTGGGCCGGGTCCACCGCGCTCCGCCGCTGCACGTCGCTGCCCACGACGTCGGCGCCCGCGGTGCGGGCGAGGTCCGCCAGCTCGGCCATCTGGTCCTGGACGGTGGCCGGTTCGGTGCCCGGAAGCAGGACGCCGACCAGGTAAGCCCGCTCCCGAGGGCTGCGGGTGGTGATCAGAGCGAGAGCTTCCTCATCCTGGTCATCGCCTCCTCCAGGCGGGCGTCCGGAGCGGTGACCGAGAGCCGGAAATAGCCCTCGCCGTGGGCGCCGAAACCGACCCCGGGCGTGATGTTGACTCCGACCTGGTCGAGGACGTGGCTCGCAAATCCGATCGAGTCATACCCCTCAGGCACCGGAGCCCACACGTAGAAGGTCGCGCGCGGAGGCTCGATGCGCCAGCCGAGCTCGTTCAGGGTGCCGGCGACCAGGCGATGACGCCGGGCGAAGACCTCGCAGGCCGCTCGGGTCTCCTCCTCCCCACCGTTCAGGGCTTCGATGCCGGCCCACTGCACCGCCTGGAAGATCCCGGAGTCGATGTTGGTCTTGAGCTGCCCGATCAGGTCGACGAGGTCGGACCGGCCGCAGACCCAGCCGATCCGCCAGCCCGTCATGTTGTACGTCTTCGAGAGCGAATGGAACTCCAGGCCGACATCTTTCGCACCGGGAATCTCGAACAGGGTCAGCGGCCTGTAGCCGCCGAATGCGATCTCGGAATAGGGCGCGTCGTGGCATAGCACGATGTCGTGCCGGCGGCAGAAATCGACCGCCCGCTGCAGAAACTCGCGGTCCGCGGTCGCCGCGGTCGGGTTGTTCGGATAGTTGAGCCACATGAGGCGCGCGCGTTCCGCCACGTCGTCGGGAATCGCGTCGAGGTCCGGCAGCCAGTGGTTCTCGGCCCGAAGCGGCATGACGTACGGGTCGGCTCCGGCCATGATCGCGCCCGTCACGTACACGGTGTAGCCGGGGTCGGGCGCCAGCACGACGTCGCCCGGATCGACCAGCGCGAGCGGCACGTGGCTGATGCCGTCCTTGGAGCCGAGCGTCGGGAGGATCTCGGTCGCGGGGTCCAACGTCACGCCGGCGCGGCCCCGATACCAGCCGGCGATCGCCTCACGCAGCTCGGCGAGCCCGAAGTAGGACGGATAGCGGTGGTTCGCGGGATCCGCCGCCGCCTCCTGCAGCACGCTCACGATCCGCCTCGGCGTGGGCAGGTCGGGGTCGCCGATCCCGAGCGAGATCACATCGATGCCGGCCCGCTTCTTCTCCTGCACCTTGCGGTCGATCTCCGCGAACAGGTACGGCGGAATCCGGCCGAGTCGCTTGGCGCCGGCGGCTGTCTTGCTCATCGCTCCAGGTACCTGAGGATACCCGGCACCGGATCGGGGTCGATGCCGAACCAGCGCACGCGCGGATCCTTGCGCCACCAGCGCAGCTGGCGACGGGCGTATCGCCGGTTGGACCGGGCCATGGCGGCCGGCAGCTCAGCGAGGGTCAGCCGGCCGTGGATGTGGTCCATCGCCTCGGCGTATCCGATGCCGGTCAGCACCGGAGCGGTCTCCGGGACGCCGGCCTCGAGGGCGGCCAGGGTCTCTTCGACGAGCCCGCGCTCGACCTGCCTGTGGCTCCGCCCCTCGAGCCGGCGGTCGATCGTCTCGAGATCCGCCGTGAGCCCGATCCGGACGACCTCCCACGGCGGCGGCTTGCGGTCGCGCAGCCGGCGGAGCGGCGGGCCGGCGACTTCCAGGATCTCGATCGCGCGCACCAGCCGCACGCGGTTGTCGAGGTCGACGCCGGCCTCGGGGTCCAGCGCCTTCAACCTCTCCCGCAGCGTCTCCAGGTCGCATCGCTCGAGCTCGGCCCGCAGGTCAGGGTTGGGCGGGATGCCGGTGAGGGTGAAGCCGTCGCTGAGCGCGTCCACGTAGAGCATGGTCCCGCCTTCGACGATCGCCACTCTCCCGCGGGAATGGATGCCTTCGATGGCGGCGCGCGCCCCCTCCACAAATTGGGCGGCGTTGAAGGTGGTCGCCGGATCGACGAAGTCGATCATGTGGTAGCCGACCCGCGCGCGCATCTCCGGGCTCGGCTTGTTGGTCGCGATGTCCAGGCGCTCGTAGACCTGCCTGGAATCGGCCACCACGATTTCGCCGCCGAGAGCCAGGGCCAGCTCGAACGCGACGCTTGACTTCCCGATTCCGGTCGGTCCGACGACGGTCGGTACGGCGGGCGCCGGCGTCAGTAGTTGCGCCGGAAGTGGCGCGTCAGCTCCTGCCACTCGACCAGCAGGCGGGTCGGTCGCCCGTGGGGGCACGTGATCGACTCCTCGGCAGTCTCGAGGTCGGCCAGCAGGCGCCGCTGCTCGGCGGCGTCGAGCACGTCGCCGAAGCGCACCGCGGAGTGGCAGGCCAGGGCCGCCGCCGCGCGGTCGAGGGCCTCGTCGCCGCGACCCTCGGCCAGTGCGCTCAGCGTCTCCTGGATGGCGGCGGTCGCGCGGCCCGGCGGCAGCTCGACCGGCACCGCGGTGATGCGCAGGCTGCGCGGTCCGAACTCCTCGTACTCGAGGCCCAGGTTGGCCAGCTCGGAGCGGTGGTCGACCGCGGCCGCGACCAGCGCGGGCTCGACGTCGATCGCCTGCGGTACGAGCAGCGGCTGGCTGGCGCCGCGACCATCACGCATCCGCTCGCGCAGCCGGTTGTACAGGATGCGCTCGTGGGCGGCGTGCTGATCGACCAGGACCAGGCCGTGCGGTCCCTCGGCGATGAGATATCCCGGACCCGCCTGCCCGATCGGACGCAATACCGCCTGCGGCGCATGGCCGTTCTGCTCGGTGGGGGCCGCGACGGTGGTCGCCGCCGCGTCATGCACGAGCAGCTGTGGCGATTCCACGCCGGACGCCGGCGCGCCGGCGCCCGCGTCGACCGGCCGGTATCGAAACGGGTCGCTGCCGTCCAGCGCCGCCCGCACGGCGCGTTGCAGCGCCCCGAACACCGCCCCCTCGTCCCGGAAGCGGACCTCTCGCTTGGCGGGGTGAACGTTCACGTCCACCAGCTCCGGGTCGATGCCGATGTCGATCACGGCGAGCGGATGGCGGCCGCGCTCGAGCCGGCCCTGGTAGCACTCCTCCAGGGCGTACGTCAGCGAGCGCGCGCTGATGGGCCGGCCGTTGACCGCGACCACCATCCCGTCGCGGCTGCCGCGGCTGAGACGGGGCTGGCTGACCATCCCCGACACCAGCGGCATGCCGATCATCTCCAGCATCTCCGCCGCGACCGGCGCGCCGTACACGGCGCCGATCGCGCGGCGCCGGTCGCCGTCGCCGCTGCTGCTCACCGCGGCACGGCTGTCGATCGTGAGGTGAAAGCGCACGTGGGGATGCAGCAGGGCAAACGCGCTCACGACGTCCTTGATGGCGGCGACCTCTGTCGCGTCGCTCTTCAAGAACTTCAGGCGCGCCGGCACGTTGGCGAATAGGTCCCGGATCTCGATCGCGACGCCGGGCAGCGGCGGACTCGCTGCGCGGTCGATCATCTGGCCGGCGCGAATCCGAAGCGTCGCTCCTCCGCTCGCGCACTCGACGTCCGCGACCGCGGCGATGCTCGCCAGCGCCTCGCCGCGAAAGCCGAAGCTCTGGATGTTCGCCAGGTCGGAGAGGCGGACGAGCTTGCTCGTCGTGTGCCGGAGGAAGGCGAGCTCCAGCTCGTCGGCCGGAATCCCGGCGCCGTCGTCGCTGACCCGAATCGACGTCTTGCCCGCGCCCCGCACGTCGATCGAGATGCGCAGGGCGCCGGCGTCGAGCGCGTTCTCGACGAGCTCCTTGACCACGGAGGCCGGCCGCTCGATCACCTCTCCGGCCGCGATGGCGTCGGCCACCTCCGGCGCGAGCATCTGGATCATCCTGGCGTGAGCCTCGCGCGCAGCTGATAGAGCTTCTGCAGCGCCTCCAGCGGGCTGAGCGCCTCGGGATCGAGCTGCTCGATCTCCTTGCGCAGGGCGTCCTGGGTCAGGTCGATGGGCAGGCCGAGCTGCACCTCCGGCGGTTCGAGCGGGCGCTGGAGCTCGAGCTCGCCGAGGACCTGGCGAGCGCGCGCGATCACTCCCGGCGGCAGGCCGGCGACCGCCGCGACGTGGATTCCGTACGAGCGGTCCGCGCCGCCGGGCACGACGTGGTGGAGGAAGCGGACCTGGTCTCCGTCCTCGAGCACCTCGACCCGCTGGTTGCGCACCCGCGGCAGGCGCTCGGCCAGCGCCGTGAGCTCGTGATAGTGCGTCGCGAACAATGTGCGGCAGCCGAGGCGGGGCGAGTCGTGGATGTGCTCGACCACCGCCTGCGCGATCGAGACACCGTCGTACGTCGAGGTCCCCCTCCCCACCTCGTCCAGGATCACCAGCGACGAGCGCGTCGCGTGGTTGAGGATGTAGGCGGTCTCCGTCATCTCGACCATGAACGTCGACATGCCGGCGGCGATATCGTCGTGCGCGCCGACGCGCGTGAAGATCCGATCGGCGAGACCGACCACCGCCCGTTCCGCGGGCACGAAGCTGCCGCACTGCGCGAGCAGCACGATGATCGCGGCCTGGCGCAGGTAGGTCGACTTCCCGGCCATGTTGGGACCGGTCAGGATCACGACCTGCTCGGCGTCCGGATCCAGCTCGAGGTCGTTGGCGACGAAGGTCCCCGCGGGAAGTCCCGTCTCGACCAGCGGATGACGTCCCGCCTTGATGCTGAGGCGCAGGCCCGCGTTGACCGCCGGCCGCGTCCAGCGGTGCTCGGCGGCGGCCGTGGCGAGGCTGAGGAGCGCGTCCGCCATGCCGATCGCCTGCGCTGACTCGCGCAGCGCCGGAGCGACGGCGGCCACCGACTCGCACAGCGCCTGCAGCACCTCGAGCTCGCGCGCCGCGGTCCGCTCCTGGGCGCTGAGCACGACCGCCTCTTTCTCCTTCAGCTCCGGCGTGATGTAGCGCTCCCCGCCGGTCAGCGTCTGCTTGCGCATGTAGTCGTCGGGCAGGGCGGCCCGGTTCGCGTGGCTGACCTCGATGTAGTAGCCGAAAACACGGTTGAACCCGACCTTCAGCGCCTTGATCCCCGTCCGGCGGCGCTCCGCGGCCTCGAGCTTCGCTATCCAGTCCCGCGCGTGGTGCGACGCCTCGGCGATGGCGTCGAGCTCGGCGTCGCAGCCGGCGCGGATGGCGCCGCCTTCGCGCGTGGTCGCGGGCGGGTCGTCCACCAGCGCAGCCGCGAGCCGGCTCGCCAGCTCGGGGGCGGCGCCGACTCGAGACGCCAGGTCTTTCGTCACCAGCGCCTCGGAGGCGGAGAGCCGCTCCTGGACCGCGGGCAGCTGCTCGAGCGAGCGCCGCAGCGCCACGAGCTCGCGGGCGGACGCGTGGCCCTGGGCGGTCCGAGCCACGAGGCGCTCCAGGTCGCCGACGGGCTTGAACGCCTCCCGCAGACGCTCCCGCAGGGCGGGCGCTGCGACCAGCTCATCGACGGCGGCCAGGCGCAGCTCGATCGACTCCGCGTCGCGCAGCGGCGCGCCCAGCCACGCCCGGAGCCGGCGCGCGCCGCCCGGCGTGCACGTCCGGTCCACGAGCGTCGCCAGCGCTGGGAGCTCGAGGTTGCGGACCGTCGCGGCGTCCAGCGGCATCGTCGAGTCCGGCGAGTAGGTGCGGACCGTGAAGGTCCCCGGACCGAGGCGAGCCTGGTTCTGCTTGAGGTAATCGAGGATCACACCGGCCGCCCCCACCGCAAGCGGGGCGTCGGCCGCACCGACCGAGGCCGGAAACGGGATGCCGAGCAGGTCCTTCATGCGCTGCCGGCCGCGCACCGGGTCGAAGCGGTACTCCTCCACCCTGGGCGGCGTGAGCAGCTCGGCCGGCGAGAGGCGTTCGATCTCCGACTGGAGCCGCTCTCGCGGCAGCTGGCACAGCAGGAGCTCGCCCGTCGACACCTCGCAGGCCGCGATCCCGGCCTCGAGGCCCCGGGTCCATGCCGCGACGAGATAGTTGTGCCGCGAGGCTTCGAGATATGACTCCTCGACCACGGTGCCTGGGGTGAGCACACGCGTGACGTCGCGCTTCACGATCCGGTTCCTGGCCGCGGCCTCCACCTGGTCGCAGATCACGACCTTGTGACCGGCGCGCAGCAGCTTGCCGACGTACGACTGCCACGCGTGGTGCGGCACGCCGCACATCGGCGCGCGGCCTGTCTTGCCGAGCGGCCGTGAGGTCAGCTGCACGCCCATCACCGGCGCGGCGATCTTCGCGTCGTCGAAGAAGATCTCGTAGAAGTCGCCGAGGCGGAAGAGGAGGATTCCGTCGGGGTGCCGCTCTTTCGCCTCCCGGTACTGCCGCATCACCGGGGTGGCGGGGGGATTCACGCCGCCGGCATCCCCACCAGCTGGCCCGGACCGGCCTGCAGCACGCGGATGTCGACCAGCGCGCCGGGCGTGGCCTGGCCGGAGCGCATCACCACCGCGCGCTTGCCCTGCCGGATGCGCCCGTAGGGGCGGCCGAGCTCATCGCGCCCTTCGATCAGGACCTCCACGTCCTTGCCCACCCATCGCGCAGTCTTGCGAGCCGCGATCTCCCGCGCCACGCCCAGGAGGTCGTTCAGGCGGCGGAGCTTCTCGACGTGCGGCACGTCGTCCTGCATCCTCGTCGCGGCGAACGTCCCGGGCCGCGGCGAGTACATCGCGATGTGCACGACGTCGAACTCCAGCTCCTCGACGAGCCGGCGCGTGTTCAGGTAGGCGGCTTCACTCTCGCCGGGGAAGCCGACGATCACGTCGGTCACCAGGCCGAGGTCCGGCATCAGCGCCCGCGCCCGCTCGACGATCGCGCGGTAGTGGCGCGTCTGGTAGCCCCGCGCCATCCGCTTCAGGATCGTGTCGTCCCCGGACTGCACAGGAAGCTGCAGCTCCCGGCAGATGACGTCGCTCGACGCCATGACCTCGAGCAGCTCCACCTCCAGGTCCTGGGGATGCGACGTCATGAAGCGAAGCCGCTTGAGGCCCTCGATCTTCTCGACCTCGCGGACTAGGGCGGCCAGGCCGCCCGCACCATCGGGGTCGTGATAGTCGTCGACGTTCTGGCCGAGGAGCACGATCTCCCGCGCGCCGTCGGCCACCGCCGCCCGTGCCTCCTCCACCACGGCGCGCAGCGGGACGTGCTTCTCGCGGCCGCGCACGCGCGGGACGATGCAGAAGGTGCAGTTGTGGTCGCAGCCCTGGATCACCCTGACGTAGTGGCTGACGCCGGTCCGGCCCGCGGCGGGAAGCGCCTCGCCCTCGGAGTAGTCGTAACGCGCCTCCAGCTGAGCCACGAAATCCTCGTACTCGCCGATGGGGACCACCGCGTCGAGCTGCGGGAAGCGGCCCCGCAGGGCCTCCCCTTCCTTGCCGACGATGCAGCCGGTCACGGCGATCGTGCGCTGCGGCGTCTTCCACGCCCTCAGCTCGTGGAGCTTCGAGTACACCCGATCCTCCGACGCCTGGCGGACGACGCAGGTGTTCAGGATCGCGATATCGGCCCGCTCCAGCGTGTCCTCGACATAGCCCGCGGCAAGGAGCCTCCGGGCGAGGCTTTCGGAATCGGCTGAGCTCATCTGGCACCCGATCGTCCAGATGTTGAACGACCGGGGCGCGCGGGTCTCGAGTGCCGTCAGCGACTCTCCACGAGCAGGCGAATGCCGGTCCGCTCCTCGCCGTCGATCGAGATGTCGATGAAGGCGGGAATGCACACGAGGTCGAGGCCTCCGGGCGCCACGTAGCCGCGTGAGATGGCGATCGCCTTGACGGCCTGGTTGATCGCGCCGGCGCCGATGGCCTGGACCTCGACGCGGCCCTTGCTCCGGATCACGCCCGCGATCGCGCCGGCGACAGCGACCGGCTTCGAGGTGGCCGAAACCTTGAGCACCTCGACTGGAGCGCGCTCCGTTGACATTGCTGGAACCCCTTCAAACATGTTCTCGGTCGACTCGCTGGATCGTTGCTGCCCGGCCGGTGGAAGCTCTAATGGTAACCAGAACCGAATTGAATGTCACCGGTCCTGAAGCGACCACGAACCGGTTGGGGACCCCCGTGTGGAAGCGCTGCAGAACCACGTCCTTGTCCATGCCGATGCAGCCGTCCCGGGGGCCCACCATCCCCACGTCGGTGACGTAGGCGGTCCCGCCCGGCAGGACGCGGGCGTCGGCGGTCGGGATGTGGGTGTGCGTGCCCACCACCGCGCTGGCCCGGCCGTCGAGGTGCCATCCCATCGCCGTTTTCTCCGAGGTCGCCTCGGCGTGCATATCGCAGAACACGAGCTTCACTCCCGGGTTCGCGGCCAGGATGGCGTCGGCGGCCCGGAAGGGGTCGTCCATGCTGTCGGAGATGAAGATGCGGCCCATGAGGTTCATGACCAGGACCTTCTCCCCCGCCGCCTCGACGACGCAAGAGCCCCGTCCAGGCGCGGCCGGAGGGTAGTTGGCGGGCCGCAGGACGCGGTCGAGCCCGGCGAGCTCGCCGACGAACTCCTTCTGGGCGAAGACATGGTTGCCGGTCGTGATCACGTCCGCCCCGGCGCCGCGGAGCTCGGCCGCGATCTTGGCGGTCAGACCGAAGCCGCCCGCGGCGTTCTCGCCGTTCAGGATCACCAGGTCGGGCTCGAGCTCGCGCTTCAGCGCCGGCAGGACGGCCTTGACGGCGTCCCGGCCCGGGTGGCCCACGACGTCGGCCACGAAGAGGATCTTGAACTCGTCGCCGTTCACAGGTCGATTGTCGGGCAAATAAAAAAAGGGAGCCCCGAACGGGACTCCCTTTTCTCGATCTATTTCGCGTACTCCACGGCCCGCGTCTCGCGCACCACGGTGACGCGGATCTGGCCGGGGAAGCTGAGCTCTGCCTCGATGCGCTTGGCGATGTCCCGGGCCATGAGCTGGGCAGCCGAATCGTCGATCTGCTCCGGCCGGACCAGGATCCTGACCTCGCGGCCGGCCTGGATGGCGTAGGACTGCTGGACGCCCTGAAACGAGTTGGCGATCTCCTCCAGCTTCTCGAGGCGCTTGACGTAAGCCTCGAGCGATTCGCGCCGCGCCCCCGGGCGCGCCGCCGAGATCGCGTCGGCTGCGATGAGCAGGAGGGCCTCGATGGTGTGAGGCTCCTCGTCGTAGTGATGCGCGCGCACCGCGTGCACCACGGGTGCTGGGACGTTGTGCCTCTGAAGCAGCTCCGCCCCGATCACGGCGTGCGAGCCCTCGACCTCGTGGTCGATGGCCTTGCCGATATCGTGAAGGAGGCCGGACAGTTTGGCGATCCGGACGTCGGCGCCGATCTCGGACGCCATCATGGCGGCGAGGTAGGCGACCTCTTTGGAGTGGTTGAGCACCTGCTGCCCGTAGCTGGTGCGGAACCGGAGGATGCCCAGATGCCGGACGACCTCAGGGTGCAGACCCTGGAGCGCCAGCTCGAGGACCGCCGACTCCCCCTCCTCCTTGACCCTTTGCAGGACCTCCTGGCGGGACTTGGCGACGATCTCTTCGATCCGGGCCGGGTGGATCCGGCCGTCCACGATGAGCTTGTTGAGCGCGACCCTGGCCACCTCGCGGCGGACCGGGTCGAAACCGCTGATGATCACGGCTTCCGGGGTATCGTCGACGATGAGGTCGATCCCGGTCGCCTGCTGCAGGGCGCGGATGTTACGCCCCTCCTTGCCGATGATCCGGCCCTTCAGCTCGTCTGTCGGCAGCGGCAGGACCGAAACCGAGACCTCGGCGGTCTGGTCGGCCGCGACGCGCTGGATCGACTCGGTGACGATCTCCCGGGCCCGGCGCTCGCTCTCGTCGCGAGCCGCCAGCTCGGCCTCGCGGACCTTGCGCGCGACTTCGTTGCGCAGGTCCTGCTCCACCTGGGCCATCAGGATGCCCTGGGCCTCCTGGCGGGTCATGTTGGCGACCCGCTGAAGCTCCTGCTCCTGCAGCCGGTGGCTGTCTTCCAGCTTTGCCTTCATCTCCTCGAGCGTTCGCTGCTGTCCCGCGAGCTCACGCTCGCGGCGGTTGACCTCCTCGCCCTTGCGGTCGAGGTTCTCTTCCTTTTGAAGCAGGCGCTTTTCGAGCTGCTGCGACTGGAGGCGGTATTCCCGGGCCTCCTGTTCGGCGGCGGTGCGGATCTTTACGGCTTCCTCTTTGGCCTCCAGCAGCTTCTCCTTGGCCTGCGTTTCGGCTTCGAGAATCGTCTGCTGGGCTCTGGCCTCGAGATCGCGGCTGCCGTCGGCCTGCCGGCGCTGAAGGAGCAGGTAAGCCGCTCCAAACCCTCCGGCGAGGGCCACCAGCACTGCCACAACCAATAACGGAACCAAGACGTAGACAGGCATGTGACATGCACCTCGTTAATTCGATTGTCAAAGTGCGTATCCATGGCGGGACTGCTGCTCGGTCCCACCTCGGGTTGGCTCGATGACTTGCGGAGCCGGAAGTGGCCCGCGTGAACTCAAATTCTAGTTGTCCGGGGTGTTTGCCGTCCCGTCAGATACGGCGGCGCAGGCCGCCCGAACGATCGCGAGCGGGAAACCCCGCCGGATCAGCTTCGGCCCGACCCGCTCCAGCAACTCCTTGTAGCCTGCGTACGTCCGGCTGCCGGCCAGCCGGCGGGCCAGGGCCCGAGCGGCGCCCAGCTGGGCCTCTTCCCCCAGCCCGGCGACCGCCTGCGCTGCGATCGCGCGTCCCACGCCCCGGGCGGCCAGCTCGGCCGAGAGCGCGAGCGCTCCCCTTCCGGCGGACCGCCGCCGGACGTGGCCGGCCGCGAAGGCCCGATCGTCGAGGTACCCGAGCTCGATCAGGCGGGCCAGCGCGGCGTCGACGTCCGACTCCTCGTAGCCGCGCCGGCCCAGCTTCGAGCGCATCTCGGAGCGCGAGTGCGCCCGGCGCGCCAGCAGCCTGAGCCCGGCGTCGAGAGCCGGGACCGCGGGCGGCTTAGAAGTCCTCCGCACCCGCCGGGGCCTTGACCGGCGAGCCGGTCTTGAGCACGGCGGAGGGCGTACCGCCGGCGGCCTTCTCGCGGACCTTGGCCTCGATCTCTGCCGCCAGCGTCGGGTTCTCGCGGAGGTAGTTACGCACGTTCTCGCGGCCCTGGCCGAGCCGCTGGTCGCCGTACGACATCCACGTGCCGCTCTTGTCCATGATCCCGTACTCGACGGCGGAGTCGATCAGCGACCCTTCGCGCGAGATGCCCTCGTTGAAGAGGATGTCGAACTCGGCCGACCGGAACGGCGGTGCGACCTTGTTCTTGACCACCTTGACCTTGACCCGAGCGCCCACCGAATCGAGGCCGTTCTTGATCACCTCGACCTTGCGGATGTCGAGCCGGACCGACGCGTAGAACTTGAGAGCGCGACCGCCCGGCTGCGTCTCGGGATTTCCGAACATGATCCCCACCTTCTCGCGCAGCTGGTTGAGGAAGACCACCGAGCAGTTGGACTTCGAGATCGCGGCGGTGAGCTTGCGCAGCGCCTGCGACATGAGGCGGGCCTGGAGGCCCACGTGCGCCTCGCCCATCTCACCCTCGATCTCGGCCTTCGGCACCAGGGCGGCGACCGAGTCGATCACGACCACGTCCACCGCGTTGGAGCGCACCAGGACCTCCACGATCTCGAGCGCCTGCTCGCCGGTGTCCGGCTGGCTGATCAGCAGGTCGTCGATCTTCACGCCGATGCGCGACGCGTAGATCGGGTCGAGAGCGTGCTCGGCGTCGATGAAGGCGGCGACGCCTCCCGCCTTCTGGGCTTCGGCGATGACGTGGAGCGCCAGCGTCGTCTTGCCCGCCGACTCGGGGCCGTACAGCTCCGTCACGCGGCCCCGCGGGATGCCCCCCACGCCGAGCGCGAGGTCGAGCGGCAGCGCACCGGTCGGGATGACCGTGATCTCGCCGCGCTGGGCGACATGCTCGCCCAGTCTCATGATCGACCCCTTCCCCTGCGTCTTGATGATCTGGGACAGGGCCGAGTCGAGGGCTTTCTCAGTTTCCTTTTCCACTTTCGTTCGATGCCTCCTAGGTCGTTGCAACGGAGTTTGCTACGTCGTTGGGCCGGCGTTCCACTCCCTTAACAGCCGAATTTCCAGCAAGCTTAGACGAACAGGTGTTCGGCGTCAAGCGGTCTTGGCCGATCCCTCCGCGACCGCCCTGGCCTCGTCGATCACCATGCGCATCGCCTGGGTCGCCGCCTCGCGCCGGTTCGACGTCCGGTCGCCGCCGAAGCGGAACTCGCGCGAGGAGGTGCCGCGCCTCGACGCGACGGCGATGTAGGTCAGGCCGACCGGCTTGTGGGTGCCGCCGGCGCCCGGGCCCGCGATCCCGGTCACCGAAACGCCGACGCCGGTCCCGAGGCGCGAACGGACGCCCTCGGCCATCGCCTCCGCAACCTCGCGGCTGACCGCTCCGGGGGACTCCAGCAGGTCCGCGGGAACGCCCAGCTCGCTGCGCTTGACCTCGTCCGCGTACGCGATCACACCGCCCCTGAAATAGCGCGAGCTGCCGGCCTGGTCGGTGATCAGAGACCCGAGCAGCCCGCCGGTGCATGACTCGGCGACCGCCAGCGTCAGCCCGGCGGCGAGCAGCGTCTCTCCCACCTCACGCGGCAGATCGGGCTCGGGCGCCCCACCGCTGGCGATGCGCGCTCGCGACGTGTCGAAGGGGCCGATCATGTAACGGAACCGCCAGAGGTAGTCGACGCCGCTCACGACCGTGAAGACGAGGGCGACCAGAAGCGCGACATCCGCCACCCCGACCAGCACCGGGTACGGGCGCTGCAGGATCAGCAGCGTCACCGCGCTCATCTGCATGACCGTCTTGGTCTTGCCCAGGGGCGCCGCGGCGATGATCCGGCCCTGGCTGGCGGCGATCCAGCGGAGCACCATGATGACGAGCTCGCGGGAGAAGATCACAGCCACGACCCATGCCGCGACCAGCTCGAGCTGGACCAGGACGAGCAGCACGGACAGCACGAAGATCTTGTCCGCCAGCGTGTCGGCGAACTTCCCGAAGTCGCTCACCGCGCCGGTGCGCCGGGCGATCTGCCCGTCCAGGATGTCGGTCAGCGAGAACGCGATGAACAGGCCGGCGGCGAGCTGGTCGTGGTCTGGAAAGTCCAGCAGGAGGAGCGCCATCAGGACCGGGATGGCGAGGATGCGGCTCACGCTCAGGGCGTTGGGGATGTTCACGGCGGCGTCCTAGGGAGAAGTGTGCGACCTGCGGCCGCCCGAGGTCACTCGAGCCCCAGGCGCTCGAGCAGCTCGTCCACGTCCGGCAGCGTCATCAGCACCTCGCGCGACTTCGATCCCTGGTAGCCGCCGATGACGCGGTGCTCGGCCAGCTGGTCGACGATCCGGCCGGCCCTCGAGTAGCCCACGTTGAACTTGCGCTGCACCAGCGAGACCGACGCGCCCCCCTCGGCGGCGACCGCTCGCGCGGAGCGGGCGAACAGCGGGTCGAGCTTGCGCTCCTCGCGCCCCTCGCCGCCGCCCCATTCCGAACCCGCGCCCTCCTCGAGGATCTCGTCCATGTAGCGCGGCTCGGCCTGCGACTTCCAGAACGTGACGACACCCTCGACCTCGGGGTCGCTGACGAACGCCCCCTGGATGCGCGTGGGCTTTCCGGCGTCGACCGGCTGGTAGAGCATGTCGCCGCGGCCGAGCAGCTTCTCGGCGCCCGAGGTGTCGAGGATCACGCGGCTGTCCACCTGCGAGCCGACCGCGAACGCGATGCGCGACGGGATGTTGGCCTTGATCAGCCCGGTGATGATGTCCGTCGACGGGCGCTGCGTGGCGATGATCAGGTGGATGCCGACGGCTCGGGCGAGCTGGGCGATGCGGCAGATCAGCTCCTCGATCTCGCCCGCCGCCACCATCATCAGGTCGGCCAGCTCGTCGATCACGATCACGATGTAGGGCAGCGGCCGGGCCAGCTTCTGCGCCGCCTTGTCGTTGTAGCCCGCTATGTTGCGCACGCCCTCGCCCGAGAACAGCTTGTAGCGCCGGTCCATCTCGGCGACCGCCCAACGAAGCGCAGCCGCCGCCTGGTGCGACTCGACGAGCACCGGGAGCGCGAGGTGCGGCAGCTTGTTGTAGCCGATCAGCTCCACGCGCTTGGGGTCGATGAGGATCAGCCGAAGGTGCTCCGGCGTGACCTGGAACAACAGGCTCGTGATCAGGGCGTTGATGCACACGCTCTTGCCCTGTCCGGTGGCGCCGGCGATCAGGAGGTGAGGCATCTTGGTGAGGTCGGCGACGATCGACTGGCCCGAGACGTCGTTGCCCAGCCCGAGCGCCAGCACGTTCGAGCCCTCGCGGAAGGCGGCCGTCTCCAGCACCTCGCGGATCGTGACCAGGCTCGCCGACTTGTTCGGGACCTCGATCCCGACCGCCGATTTGCCGGGGATCGGCGCTTCGATCCGGAGCGGCGCGGCGGCGAGCGCGAGCGACAGGTCGTTCTGGAGCGCGGTGATGCGCTTGACCTGGACGCCGGACCCGGGCTGGACCTCGAACTGCGTGACGGCCGGTCCCGGGTTCACGCCGATGACCTTGGCCTCGACCCCGAACTGCTGCAGCGTGCTCTCGATCACCCTGACGTTGCGCTTGATCTCGTCCGCCATGCGCTCCCGGCGAGCCGTCACCGTGTCGAGCAGCGTGATCGACGGCAGCTTCCATTCGATCTCCGGCAGGTCGTCCTCCGGCTCCGCCACGACGCGCATCACGGGCGGGCCGAGGTCCGCCGCGGCGGCCGCCCCGTCGCCATGGCCGTTCCCTGCGGCAAGGGCGAGGCGGCGGCGCTCCGGCGCCGTCTCCGCCTCCGGCCCGCTCTCGTCCTCGTCTTCTTCGAGCTCCCACGGCCGCGGCTCCTCGGGCACCGGGTGAGGGGCCTCGACCACCGCCGCCGCTCGCGCGGGCGCTGCAGCTGCAGCTCGGGCCGGCTTGGCCGCCTTGCCCTTCTCCGGCGCCGGGTCGGCCAGCAGGTCGCGCAGTCGCGCCCGCTCCGCATTGGCGGCGCGCACGGCGCCGACCGCGGTGACCAGGAGCGCGCCCGGGCTGAAATGGATGGTCACGATCAGTCCGATCACCAGCCCCGCGACGAGCAGCGCCCAGGCCCCGACGGTGGTGAAGGGGCCGACCAGGCCGCGGTCGATGGCGCCGCCGGCCGCTCCGCCCGCATGGGCCGCCAGGCCGAACAGGCCGACCAGGCACAGCGTCGCGACGACCCCGGCGACCAGGTCGACCGTGCGCGGACGAGGGGCCTTCGGCCAGAGCAGCCACGCGCTCAGGCCGACCGCCGCCGCCACCGGGACGAACCACGCGGCGCCGAACGACCACACGATCCCGCCCCGGATCCCGGCCAGGATGGACGAGGCGTTGCTCAGGATCGCCAGGAGCCCGAGCAGCGCACCGAGCATCAGGAGGACGCCGGCGATCTCGCGGACCTGGCGCGACGAGAGGCGCGGACGCGTGGCTCGCTTGCTGCGCCTGGACCGAGAGGGCGAAGCGCGGCGTGAGCCGGAACGAGATGAGCCTCGGGAAGTGGTACGACGCATGCTGCGGGGCCCTTGAGCCGCCTGGATTCTACCCCCTCGCGGTTCTCCGGCATACTCTCACGCCGTGGCCGTCGATCCGTTCGCCCAGGCCGAGACCAGGTACCGGTTCCTCGTGGAGGAGCGCCGGACCGGCAACCTCCAGCCGCGTGCGTTCCGCGTGGCGGTGCGGGACCTCGCCGTCCTGGACAGCGAAGGACGGCGCTGGATGCTCGGTCCGGAGGACGGGATCTGGTACCGGCGCGAGAACGAGCGGTGGCTACAGGCCGACCCGCCCCGCCGGCTGGTCTGCCCCTCCTGCGGCCACCACAACCTGGGCCGGCACAGCTTCTGCGTGGAGTGCGGGCAGCGCCTGAACCGCTAGGATCGCGAGCCACGCGGCGTCCCACAGGAGCTGGGGGCCCGCGCCGAGCGGCGTGAGCAGCAGCTGCATCGGCAGCACGCCGGTCGCGATCCACGCCCGCTGCCAGATCGGCGGCGACGTGCGCAGCACGAGCCACGCCGGAAGCACGAGCACGCTGTAGTCGGAGTTGTGAAAGTAGGTCGCGGTCGCGACCGTGCCGACGATCCCCGCCGCGAGCACGAGCTCGAGGCGCTTTCGCCCGGCCCACGCGATCCACAGGGCGGCCGCGCCCTCGGCGACCCAGACCGCAACGGTGAGCGGGCCGGCGCCCAGCGGCCCGGCCAGGGTGAACATGGTGTTGACCGGCAGGTCCTGGATGCCCCTGACCGCGTGCCACCACCCCGCGACGCCGGAGGGACCCAGGCTCGCGAGCGCCGCGCCGGCCAGCAAGGCCATCGCGACCGCCCACGCCGCCACGACCTTGAAGTGGCCCGCCACCAGGAACGCGGCCGGCACGAGCAGCACGGCCTGGGGCTTCAACGCCGTGGCCGCGGCAAGCGCCAGGCCCGCATAGAGCGGATGCTCGCGCCCGGCCAGCCACCACGTGGCGGCGAGCGCCCCGACGACGAGCAGGGTCGGCTGCCCGAAGTAGAGGGTCAGCAGCACGGGCCACAGCCCGACGGCCAGCAGCAGAAGCGTGACGTGGCCGAGGCCTTCGTACGGTGCCGCGAGCCGCCACGCCAGCACGAGCGCGGCGAGCGAGAGCACGGCCCAGATCGCATATGCGACCGGCTCCGGAAGGGCGGTCAGCGGCGCGAAGGCCCACGCCAGGAAGGGCGTGCTGGCGAACGTCGTCTTGGTGTCGATGAAGCGCGTCGATTCGGGGAATGAGCTCGACAGCGCGCGCAGCGTGGCCTGGTCGTAGATGGCCGACCAGCCGTGGCGCAGCCCGGCCTCGGCGGCGACGTAGCTCAGCCGCACGTCGTCGTGCACCGGCGCGGTGGCGTAGAGGTAAAGCCACACCCCGACCGTGTACAGCGCCGCCCAGGCGGAGGCCACCGCCGCGGCCGCGATCCACAGGGGCGGTCTTCCGCGCACCACGCGGGGAGCTTAGCCGCGGCGCCGCGCTTTGCGCCCTGGTGAAGAATGTGCGCTCAAGATCGGTATCCGATCTCAACGCCTTTGGCGCCAAACGCGCGCGATTCGCGGGGGACTTGGCTCGCTTGGCGCAAGGCGCGTGGAATCTGGACTAGTGATGAACCTGCGCTTGCGCGATGCCGTACGCGAGGCCGAGACCCACGGGCAGCAGTGCGGCCAGGAACCACAGGCGCCACCAGAGCGGCCGCTTCTCGCCCATCACCATCTCGTGGCCGCAGAACCCGCAGTAGCGGTCGAACGGACCGGCGATGCCGCGGCAGTTGGCGCACTGGTGCAGCTGCAGGCCGCAGTGACCGCACCGTCCCTCCCCCATCCCGTCCAGCGCCATCGCCGGCTGGTCGCAGCGCGGGCACAGGCTCGGGGCGAGCAGCGCGGGCGGCGGGAGCTTCACCTTTCGCGCCTCATATCTCGGTGATCACCGGGATCACCATAGGGTGGCGGCGGGTCCGGCGGTACACGGTCCTCGAAACCGCGTCGTGGATCGCCTCCTGCAGCATCGTCAGCTCGGGGCGGGCATCCGCGAAGCGCGCGATGCTCGCGAGTACGGCCTCGCGGGCATCGGCCATGAGGCGCGTCGAGAGCTCAGGCTCGATCACACCGCGAGAGATCAGGTCCGGCCCGCCGCGCAGGGTGCCGGAGTCGCGGTCGAGGGTGAGGGTGACGACCAGGATGCCGTCTTCGGCGAGATGCCTGCGGTCGCGGAGCACCACCTGCTCGACATCGCCGACCCCGAGGCCGTCGACGTACACGAGCCCGGTGTTGATCTTGTCGCCGCGGGTGAGCGTGCTTCCGTCGAGCTCGACCGTCTCCCCATCCTCCACGACGGCGATGTTGGCCTCGGGAACGCCCTTTTCCCGCGCCAGCTCGGAATGGAGGAGCAGCTGCCGGTACTCGCCGTGGACGGGGATGAAGAACCGTGGCCGAACCGCGTCCAGCATCTCGCGCAGCTCGTCGCGCTGCGCGTGCCCGGTGACGTGCACGCTCCCCACCTCGGAATAGAAGACGCGGGCGCCGTGCCGGTACAGGTTGTTGACCGTCTGGTGGACCATGCGCTCGTTCCCCGGAATCGGGCGGGCGGAGATCACGACCCAGTCGTCCTTGCGCACGTTGATGAACGGATGGCGCTGCGCCGCAAACCGCGTCAGCGCCGACATCGGCTCGCCCTGGCTGCCGGCCGTGAGCAGAAGCAGCTTCGAGGGTGGAACCCGCTCGTACTCGCCCAGCGGGATGGTCAGGCCTTCCGGCACGTCGAGGAACCCGAGCTCGCGCGCGGTGCGGAAGTTCTGCTGCAGGCTGCGGCCCACGATCGCGATCCGGCGCCCGAACTGGGTCGCCATCCGGACGAGGTGCTGGATGCGGTGGATGTTGGAGGCGAAGTTGGCCACCACGATCCGCCCGGGGGCCTCGCTGAAGATGCGCTGGAACGCGTCGTGCAGCTCGCGCTCGGAGCCGGATCGCCCGTCGCGCTCGGCGTTCGTCGAGTCGCTGAGCAGCAGAAGCACGCCGGAGTCGCCGAGCCGGCGGAAGCGGTCCATGTCGGTCGGCAGCCCGTCGGGCGGGGCGGGGTCGAGCTTGAAGTCGCTCGTGTAGACGACCTTTCCGACCGGCGTGTCGATCGACAGGGCGACCGAGTCGGGGATGGAGTGGCAGACGGCGATCGTCTCCACGCGAAAGGGACCGAGCTGCACCGAGTCGCCGACGCGCACCTCGCGCAGGTCGGACTCGCGCAGGATGCGGTGCTCCCTCAGCTTGGGCTTCAGCAGCCCGAGGGTGAGGCGCGTGCCGTAGACCGGGACGTTGAGCCGCTTGAGCGCATACGGAAGCCCGCCGATATGGTCCTCGTGGCCGTGGGTGAGGACGACGCCCTCCACGTGCCGGCCCTGCTGGAGCAGGTAGGAGATATCGGGGAGCACCAGGTCGACGCCCGGCATGTCCTCCTGCGGAAACATCAGGCCCGAGTCGATGACGACCAGGTGGTCCTCCCACTCGAGGGCCCACATGTTGATGCCGATCTCGCCGAGGCCGCCGAGCGGCAGGTAACGGAGACGCGAGCTCACAGAAGCCGGAGCTGCTCGCTCTCCTGCCGCTGGACCGGAGCGGGCGGTGGTGGAGGCGGCGGCGCGAGAACCTCGTCGAGGTAGCGCTTCACGCTGTCGAAGTCGCGTTCCAGGTCGGCCACCAGCGAGCCGTTGTGCAGGGCGGCGGCCGGGTGGTAGAGCGGCACGTACGCGATCTCGCCGCGCCGGATCAGGCTTCCGTGGATGCGCGAGATCGAGCCCTGGCCGGGCATGAGGCGTTCCAGCGCGTGCCGGCCCAGGATCAGGATGGCCTTGGGCTTGATCAGCTCGATCTGCCGCTGGAGGTATGGCGAGCACGCCTCGGCCTCATTGGGCATCGGGTCCCGGTTCATCGGCGGGCGGCATTTCAGGACGTTGGTGATGTAGACGTCCGCGCGGCTGAGGCCGATGCGGTTGAGCAGCGTGTCGAGCAGCTTGCCCGCGGCGCCCACGAACGGCTCACCCTGCCTGTCCTCGTTGAACCCCGGCGCCTCGCCCACGATCATCACGTCGGCGGGACACGGCCCGGTGCCAGGCACAGCCTGCGTCCGCGTCGCGTGAAGCCCGCAGCTGGTGCACGAGCGGATCGTGTCGTGCAGCTGGTTCAGGTCGGTCGAAAGGCTAAGCGACTCTCACCCCGGCTTTCGCGAACGTGATGTAATCCCCGGCCTCCTCCACCGTCTTCAGCACCGCCTTCAGCTGGTCGCCGTCGAGCGGCACCAGGGGCAGCCGGAACGGCCCGGCCTCGAAGCCGAGGGCGTTGAGCACCGACTTGACCGGCACCGGGTTGGCGGCGGTCGTCATCAGGGCCGTGATCACCGGCAGCAGGCCCAGGTGGATATCGCGGGCGACCTCGGTGTCACCCTTGCGGTAAGCGTCGATCAGGCGGGCCATGGACCGGCCGGCGATGTGCGATACGACGCAGATCACGCCGTATCCGCCCACCGCGAGGAGGGGCAGCGTCCAGCTGTCGTCCCCGCTCCAGACCTTGAAGTCCTCCGGCTTGCCCGCGCAGATCAGGCCGGCCTGGTCGAGATCCCCGCTGGCCTCCTTGACCCCGATGATCCCAGGCAGCTCGGCGCAGCGCAGCGTCGTCGCCGCGGTCATGTTGACGGCCGTCCGGCCCTGGATGTTGTACATGATCGTCGGACCGACCTCGGAGATCGCCTTGAAGTGCTGGTACATGCCTTCCTGCGGAGGCTTGTTGTAGTACGGCACAACGGCGAGCAGCGCGTCGGCGCCGGCCTTCATGGCGAGCTTCGAGAGCTCGACGGAATGATGAGTATCGTTGCTGCCCGTCCCGGCGACCACGGTTCGATCCGGGATGGCGCCCTTCACCGCGCGCACCAGCTCGACCTTCTCCGAGTCGCTGAGGCTCGGCGATTCCCCCGTGGTGCCCGAGACGACGACGCCGTCGGAGCCGTCCTTCACCAGCATCACAGCGAGCTTCTGCGCCGCTTCGTAGTCGACCGCGCCGTCGCCCTTGAAGGGCGTGACCATCGCGGTCAGAAGACGTCCGATCTCTCTCATCGTGCGAGTACTCCCATCTCGATCGCGTGCTCCGCGATCTGCACGGCGTTGAGCGCCGCGCCCTTGCGCAGGTTGTCGGAGACGATCCACAGCGCCAGGCCGTGCCTGGTCGAGGCATCGTCCCGGATCCGGCCCACGTACACCTCGTCCTTTCCGGCGACGTCGTGCGGCGTGGGATAGATCTTCGCGTGCGGGTCGTCGTGGACCACCACGCCCGGAGCGCTCAGCAGCAGCTCGCGGGCCTCGTCCGCCGTGACCTTGTCGGTCGTCTCGACGAACACCGATTCCCCGTGCGACACGGGCACCGGCACGCGGACGCACGTCGCCGTGATGCGCAGCTCGGGGAGGTGCATGATCTTGCGCGTCTCGTTGACGATCTTCATCTCCTCCTCGTTGTAGCCGCCGGCCTCGGGGCGCCATCCGCCCGGCACGACGTTGTACGCGAGCTGGTAGGGATACGCGGCGACAGGCGGCTCCTTGCCGTCCGCGATCGCCCTGGTCTGCTCCTCGAGCTCGTCCACGAGCAGGCGTCCGGCGCCCGACGCGGATTGATAGGTCGAGACCAGAACGCGCTCGAGACCGGCCGCGTTGCGCAGCGGGTTGAGCACCACCGTGAGCGGGATGGCGCAGCAGTTGGGGTTCGCGATGATGCCCTCGTTCTGCCGCGCGTCGTCGGCGTTCACCTCCGGCACGACCAGCGGGACGTTGTCCTTCATCCGCCACGCCGAGCTGTTGTCGATCACCAGCGCGCCCGACTCCGCGGCCACCGGGCCGTACATCAGCGCGATGTCACCGCTGGCCGCAAAGAGGGCCACGTCGATGCCCTTGAACGCGGCCTCGGTCAGCTCCTCCACCTTGACCGTCGATCCGTTGTAAGGAACGGTCAATCCCTTGGATCGTTCTGAGGCGAGGGCCACGACGCGCTCGCTGGGAAAGCTGCGCTGCGCGAGCACACGCAGCATCTCGTTGCCGACCATGCCGGTCGCGCCAACGACAGCAACGTTTAATCGCTTGGAGGTGGGCACGGGGCCAGTCTACTTCAGACCCAGCAGTTCGTCGAGTGCGCGATAGAACCTCGGTTCGCTCGTGACCCGGCGGATCGCAAGCAGCACCCCGGGCACGTACGCCTCGCGGCTCGTGGTGCGGTGCGCGATGGTCAGGGTCTGCCCGGGCAGGCCGAAGATGATCTCCTGGTCGGCCACGAATCCAGGCAGGCGCACGCTGTGCACCGCGACGCCGCCCTCCTCCCCACCTCGCGTGCCCTCTAGCGTTTCCTTCTCCGCGGTGCGGTGCGCGAACCGCCGGTCGCCACGACGGGCGGCGAGGCGCCGGGCCGTCGACAGCGCCGTGCCTGAGGGCGCGTCGAGCTTGGTCGCGTGGTGCAGCTCGATGATCTCCACCGCGTCGAAATGCGGAGCCGCGATCTCGGCGAGGTGCATCATCAGCACGGCGCCCACCGCGAAGTTCGGCGCGACGATTCCGCCGACACCTCTCTTGCGGCAGGCGGCCTCGAGCTCGTCGATGCCCGACGGCGAGATCCCGGTGGTCCCCACCACCGGCGCCGCCCCGGCCTCCACCGCGAGGAGCGCGTTGCGCAGCCCGTCAGACGGGCGGGTGAAGTCGACCAGCGCCTGGGGCCGCGTGTCGCGGAGGAACGCGGCGAGATCGTCGCCGCCGCCAACCCCGCCCACGTACTCGATCCCGGGCTCCGCGGCGAGCGCCGAGGCGAGGATGGAGCCGACCTTGCCGCGATGTCCTGAGATCGCGACCCTGATCGGCTCCGTCATTTGCTCAGTCTCTGCGCGGACGCCTGTCCCGGCCGCCGCCGTTGCGGCCGCCACGGTCCCGGCCGCCGAACCCGCCCTCGCGCGGCGGAGGGGCCGGCAGCGCGAGCGCGGCCTCCCTGGCCTCCGGGCTGATCTTCTCGTCGACGGGCTCGCCCTTTCCCGTCAGCTCCTCGATGGCGGCCTGCCGGCTCAGGTTGAGCCGGCCCTGGCTGTCGATCTCGACCGCCTTGACCACGATCTCGTCGCCGATGTTCACGACCTCCTCGACCCGCTCGACCCGGTGGTCGGTGAGCTTGGAGATGTGAACGAGTCCGTCCTGGTTGGGCAGGACCTCGATGAACGCGCCGAACGGCATGATTCGGACGACCTTGCCGCGGTAGATCCGGCCGACCTCGACCTCGTCGGTGAGGCTCTTGATCCAGTCGATGGCCTTCTGGCCGCCTTCCTGGTCGACCGCCGCGATGAAGACGCGGCCGTCGTCCTCGACGTCGATCTGCGCGCCGGTTTCCTCCACGATCTTGCGGATCGTCTTGCCTCCCGGGCCGATGATGTCGCGGATCTTGTCGGGGTTGATGAGGATCGTGGTGATCCGGGGCGCGTAGGTGCTCATCTCGGTGCGCGGCTGCGGCAGCACGGCCACCATCTTGTCGAGCACGAACAGCCGCGCCTCGCGCGCCTGCTCCAGCGCCTGGGCCATGATCTCGTGGGTCAGGCCCTTGATCTTGATGTCCATCTGAAGGGCGGTGATGCCGTCGCGGGTGCCGGCGACCTTGAAGTCCATATCGCCCAGCGCATCCTCGATGCCCTGGATGTCTGTGAGGACCGCGAACTTGCCTTCACGGGTCACGAGGCCCATCGCGATGCCCGCGACGGGCGCCTTGATCGGAACGCCGGCGTCCATCAGCGCGAGCGTCGAGCCGCACACGGAGGCCATCGACGTGGATCCGTTGGAGCTGAGGATCTCGGAGACGACGCGGATCGTGTAGGGCCAGTCCTCCACCGAGGGGATGACCGCGAGCAGCGCCCGCTCCGCGAGCGCGCCGTGGCCGATCTCGCGCCGCCCCGGGCCGCGCAGGGGCCGTGCCTCCCCGACCGAGTACGGCGGGAAGTTGTAGTGGTGCATGTAGCGCTTGAACTCTTCGCCGGCGAAGAGGCCGTCCAGCTTCTGCTGGTCGGACATCGCGCCCAGGGTCGCGACCGTCAGCGCCTGTGTCTGGCCGCGGGTGAAGAGCCCGGAGCCATGCGTCCGGGGCAGGACGCCCACCTCGACCGTGATCGGCCTGACGTCCTTCAGAGAGCGGCCGTCGACGCGCACGCCGTCCTCGACGACGCGCTGCCGGACGCGGTCCTTGAGCGCCTTGTCGAACAGCTTGCCGAGGATCTCGACGTGCTCCGGGAAGCGCTCGCCGAGCTCGACCACCGTCCGGTCGCGCAGCTCCTCTAGGCCGCTCTCGCGCGACGCCTTGTCGGCGCTGTACAGGACCTGGTCGAGGCGCAGGGCGAGGTACTCGCCCATGATCTCCTGCATCTTCTCGGGGTAGGCCGCGGGAATCCACTCGCGCTTCTCCAGGCCGACCTGCTGCTGCAGCTCGAGCTGGGCGGCGCAGATCTGCTTGATCGCGTCATGCGCGGCCGCCAGCGCGTCGAGCACCACCTGCTCGCTCACACCCTTGGCGCCGGCCTCGACCATCAGGATCGCGTCGGCCGTCCCGGCGACGACGAGGTCGAGCTCGGACTCGGCCATCTGGGACATCTGCGGGTTGACCACCACCCGTCCGTCCAGGTAACCCATGCGCACGGCGCCCACCGGGCCCTGGAACGGGATATCGCTGATCACGAGCGCGGTCGAGGCGCCGTTGATGCTGAGGATCGTCGGGTCGCTCTCCTGGTCGACCGAGAGCACGGTCGAGACGACCTGCACGTCGAGCCGGAAGCCCTCGGGAAACAGGGGCCGAAGCGGGCGGTCGGTCAGCCGCGAGGCGAGGATCGCCTGCTCGCTGGGCCTGCCCTCACGGCGCATGAACGCGCCCGGGATCTTGCCCGCCGCGTAGAGCTTCTCCTCGTAATCGCACGTCAGCGGGAAGAAGTCCACGCCCTCGCGGGGCTGCTTCCCCATGACCGCCGTGCTGAGCACGACGGTGTCCCCCTGGCGGATGATGACCGCCCCGTTGGCCTGCTCCGCGACCCGCCCGGTCTCCAGCGAGACCTTGCGGCCCGCGATCTCCACGTTCTTTGTGACAACTGCCACGCCAGCACCTCCATGTGTGTGGAGGGACCCGTGGGCGGGGCGTTCGAGGGCCAGTTTCCTAGCAGCTGCCGCTCAGGACGCGCAGCACGCGCCTCAGTGAGAGCTTCTAAGAGCTGACCCGCGCCACCGGCGAGGGCCCTCCGTTATTCCGCTACGACTACCTTCTGATCCCGAGCTTCGCGACGAGGGCGCGATAGCGCTCGACGTCGGTGTCCCTCAGGTAGTTCAGCAGGCGCCGCTGCTTCCCGACCAGAACCAGGAGGCCGCGGCGGGAGTGGTGGTCCTTGGCGTGCGTCTTCAGGTGCTCGGTGAGCTCCCGGATGCGAGCGGTGGCCAGCGCGACCTGGACCTCGGGGCTTCCCGTGTCCTTCTCGCCGCGCCTGTGGTCCGCGATCAGCTTGCCTTTGACTTCGTTCTCGACTGCCAAACTCAACGGAGAGTATACGGGCCCGGGAGTTTCGCCCGCCCGGGCGCCGCGAAGGCGGCTCCGCGTCAGCCGGCGTGCTCGGCCGAGCCGTCGGATCGGGGATCGGCGCCCGCGCGCCAGCGGCCCGGCCCGTCGACGACGATCGCGTGGGCATGCCCGAACAGTGAGCTGCGAGCGGGCATGAGCTGAACCGGGTCTGCGCCGCGGGTGGCGCCGCGCGCGTCCGGATGATCGGCTTCGATCGCCGTGGTCACCCCGTCCGGCAGCACCGCCAGGCGGGGCCGTGCGACCGCCTCCTCCGGGCTCAGCCCTCCGTCGACCAGCCCCATCAGCACCTGGGCCTGGATCTGCGGCTGCAGGTCGGCGCCCATCCCGCCGAATGCCGCCCACGGCCTGCCGCCGCGCGCCGCCATCGCGGGGATCAGCGTGTGCATCGTCCGCTTGCGCGGCTCGAGCCGGTTCACGTGGCCCGCGTCGAGCTTGAAGTACGCGCCGCGGTTCTGGAGCAGCATCCCGGTGCCTTCGGCGACGATGCCGGAGCCGAAATCGAAGGCGACGCTCTGGATCAGCGAGACCAGGTTGCCGTGCTCATCCGCCGCGCACAGGTAGACCGTGTCGCCCGATTCGTTCGCTCGAACCGGCGAGGCGTCCGGCGCCGGCTGCAGGAACGGCTCGAACGGCGCGGCCGAGAACTCGGGGTCGGTGATGTAGCGCTCGCGCAGCGCATATGCGGAGTCGCGGGCCTGTTTGAAGGTCTGCCCCGCCTCCAGCCGCACCAGCATGGCCGCGGCGGTCAGCCCCTGAGTAGGTGGAGGCAGCTCGTAGACGGTCGTATCGCGGTACGGGAACGCGACCGGCTCGACCCACTCCGAGCGGTGGGTCGCCATATCGCGCGCGGTCACGAAGCCGCCGCGCTTTTCGATCGCCGCCACGATCTGCGCCGCGACCGCGCCGCGATAGAAGGTGTTGAGGCCCCCGCGGGCGAGCTCGAACAGGACCGAGGCCAGGTCCGGGTTGCGGAGCAGCATCCCGCCGTCCATCGGCGGGTAGAGCGCGTACGCGACCGGCTCACGGGCCAGCCATCCCGCCGCCGCCCGCATGGAGTCCGAGACCTGAGGCGTGATCACGTAGCCGTCTTGCGCCAGGACCGCGGCCGGCTCGAGCACCGCGCCGAAGCCGAGGCTGCCGAAGCGCTCGAGGAGGCGGCCCCAGGCCTCGACGGTTCCGGGCACGGTCACCGGCAGCACGCCCCGCTGCGGCATCGTGTCGTGGCCGCGGGCTCGGACCGCCTCGATGGTCGCGCCCTCGCCCGATCTTCCGGCGCCGACCAGGCCGACGGGGCTGTCCGCCCCCGGCGGCCATACAAGGGCCATCAGGTCACCCGCCACCGAGGTCATGTGCGGGTAGACGACGCAGAGCACCGCGTCGGCCGCGATCACCGCGTCGATCGCGTTGCCGCCGTCCCGGAGCACCTGGGCGCCGACCTCCGTGGCGAGCCGGTGCGGCGTCGCGATGACGCCCCTGGTCATCGCGGGGTGATGAACTCGATCGCCCCGGGCTGGATCTCGAAGAGCGCGGGCAGAAAACCAGGGTCCTCGCCGTCGATGTCGATGCGCACCTTCGCGGGGGAGGTGACGGAGATCCGCTTGCCGTACATGAGCTCAATGTTCGGCTTTTCCCGCTCCAGGTGCTTGCCGGTGCGGATATCGCCCATGCCGCGGATCGTCTCCAGCTTGCCGGCGTCCTTGACCAGGATCACGTCGAACACGCCGTCGGTCGGCGAGGCGGCCGGCGCCATCTGCATTCCGCCGCCGTAGTACTGGCAGTTCGCGACGACGACCTGCTGCGCCTTGGGCAGCTCGTGCGTGGTGCCGTCGATGACGACGGTCATCGGCTGGTTCTTGTACGTCAGCAGCCCCCGCAGGCCGGCGAGCGTGTAGCCGGCGCTGCCGAATCGCTTGGTGCCGTTTCCCATGCGGTGCACGACCTCTCCGGGCAGCCCCGCGTCGGCGATGTTGATGAAGTGCCGGATCGCGGTCGAGCCGTCGGCCGTCTGGAACGTCACGCAGCCCGCGTCGATCCTCCGCACCATGCCGCTCTTCAGCACCTCGACGGCCTGGCGAGGGTCGAGTGGGATGCGCAGCGTGCGGCGGAAGTCGCCACCGGTGCCGAGCGGGACGAAGGCCAGCTTGCTCGACGTCGGGAGCGGCGCGCCGTTGCGGAAGAAGCCGTTGACGACCTCGTTCAGCGTCCCGTCGCCGCCCACGGCGACCACCACCGGGCGCGAGCTGAGCACGTTGGCCTGCGCGATCTCCGTCGCTTCGAGGGGGCGGGTCGTGAAGGCCACCTCGTACGGCAGTCCCGTCGTGGGAAGCCATTGGTCGATCGCCGCCCACTCCCTCGCCGCCTTGCCGGCCCCCGAGGCCGGGTTGACGATGAAGAGGATGGGTGCGCCGGCCCGGCTGGCTATCGGTTCCCTCCGACCGCCTGCCGGTTCATGATGCTTTCAGGATCGAGCGCCGACCTGACCGCTCGCCAGACCTCCATCCAACCTCCCATCTCGCCGGCCACCCAGGCCGACCTCACCTGGCCGACGCCGTGATGATGGCTGATCGTCGCGCCCAGCTCGAGCGCCACGGCCATCGCGCTCTCCCAGGCCCGCGAGTATGCCTCGCGCGCGCCGGACTCGCTGTCCGCGTGCCCGGCGAAGGTGAAGTAGGCGCAGCAGCCCTGTTCGTAGGCATGGCTGAAGTGGCATAACGCCAGGGCGCCCGAGGCTATTGCGCTCTTGACCCGCGCGTGCAGCTCGCCCAGGACCGTCCACGGAGCGGCGAGCTCGATCGTGTCCAGGTACGAGCCGGGGGCCTCGAGCATCGCCCGAAGCCGTTCCGCGGACAGGTCGAAACGGTGCTCGAGCCACCGCTCCCAGGCCTGCTCGCCGAGCGGTCGAGCGCCGGCGGCGAACTCTCGGACCGCGCCGGCCTCCGCGAGCGCGACTTCCGCCAGCCCGGCCGTCGCCACGACGAGCACGCACTCGCCGTTCTCCACGTCGTAGCCGTTGAAGGCGCTGTCGTCCTGGTCGTAGAGCCGCATCACGCGGGGGCGGATCCCGGCCTGCATCACCTGGCGCATGCACTCGAGCCCCGCCCGCACGTCCGGGAAGGCAAAGCCCTGCCCGAGCGTCGCCGGCGGGATGCGGTGAATCCGCAGCACGGCCTCGACCACGAGCCCGAGTCCGCCTTCCGCCCCGAGGAAGAGCTCGTGCAGGGCCGGGCCCACCGCCGAGCGCGGTCCGGGCCGGGGAGCGGCATACGTTCCTCCCGGAAGGAGGACGCCGAGCGAGATCACCATGTCCTCGATGCTCCCGAAGCGGCTCGACTCCTGGCCGGACGATCGGGTGGAGACCAGTCCGCCCACCGTCGTCCCGGGCAGCGAGCTCGGATAGTGCCCGAGCGTCAACCCGCGCAGGTTCAGCTGCCGCTCGAGCTCCATGCCGTTGACGCCGGCCTCGCAGCGGCAGATCAGGTTGGCCTCGTCCAGCTCGAGGATGCGATCGAACGCCCCCATGTCGACCACCAGGTCGCCGGCCCACGGGCCGATGGCGCCGCACACCCCGGTGCCGCCGCCCAGCGGGGTCACCATGGTCCGGGTCCTCAGCGCCCAGGCGAGGACGGCGCCGAGACGCTCGCGGTCGGGCGGGCGCACCACGAGCGCGCGCGCGACCCCGGCGCGGGCCTTGGGATCGCCGGCGATGATCCTCTCCCGCACGATCGCCTCCGGCCACAGGTCGTGGATCGGGCGCTCGTCCACCCCGCCCGCGCCCACGATGCTCTCGAGCTCCTCTCTCATCAGGCGGCCTGCCTCGCCGCGTACCGGCCGGCCAGCCATCCGGTGAGGATGGGGACGCCGAAACCGCACCCGCCGGCGTAGTCGTACCCGAGCACCGCGCCGGCCGCGTACAGGTTGGCGTATGGGACCCGGCCCTCCCCGTCGAGCGGCCGCAGCCGCCGGTCGGTCGCCAGGCCGAGCCGGAACTGCTCCGCGGCGTCGAGATATTTAAGGTGATGCAGCCGCGTGCCGAGCTGCTCGGCCGGCCGCCCCTCGCGGTACACGCCGAGCCCGAGCAGCGGCTCGACGGTGGTCCGGCCCGCGGTGAGCCCACCGCCGATGTGGCGGCCGCTCGCCAGGACGAAGGCCTCGGCGCGAAAGCTCCGGCCGCCCTCCGAGCGCGCCGCGACCACCCGCGCGCCCGAGGTCTCGAAGGACGTGATGTGGGCCGGGACGGCTCCGAGCCCGATGGCCTGCTGCAATCGCCAGCCGTGCGGCGAGGGCGGAGAGGCGAGCAGCTCGAAGCCGTCGTCGGGCAGGCCGGTGAACCCGGGCGGGTACGCGATCGCCGCGCCGCGCGCCCGGGGCGCGGGCGCCCGCCGCCCGTAGAGGTCGGTCAGCGATGCCGCAACCGGCAGCTCGGGGATCGAGATCTCCTCCGGGAACGCGTCGATCCCATGCCGCTCGGACAGCGCCTGGGCGACGGAGGCCGCGTCGTAGTCGCCCACCTCTGGGACGCCGATCACCGCGACGCGCTTGCCGCTGAGAGCGCCCAGCTCACCTGGCGCGACGGTGTCCGGGACGACGTTCGCGGGGCGCGCCACGCCGTGGATATCGGCGTACAGGCCGCGCGTCCGCCATCCGCCTTCGAACCTGAGGCCGTCCTTGGCGAGGGCCAGCTGGAGATTCGAGATCGCCGTGTCGAGCTCGGTGGCCAGACCGACCTGGTCCATTCCCAGGCGCGAGTACGGGTGATGAGGATCCGAGCGAAGGACGGCCTCGAGGTCGTCGACGATCTCCATCGCCCCCGCGTAGAGGGCGGTCGCGCCGGGGGCCCGCGCCACCATCGTCACGGCGGCCCCCTCCCGCCGCGCGGAGAGCGCGGCGGTGTAGCCGGCGATGCCGCCGCCGATCACCACGACGTCAGGCATCGACGATGCGGCGCGTGTCGGCGACGTCCCGCCTGAGCTGCTGCACCAGGTCCGCGGGCGTGGCGAACCTGATGTCCGCGTGCAGCCATTTGACGAAGCGAAGCTCGAGCCGGCGCTGGTACAGGTCGCCTTCGAAGTCGAGGAGGAAGGCTTCGACCTTGAGCTCGGTTCCGCCGAACGTCGGGCGGTAGCCGACCGAAAGCGCGGCGACGAAGTCTCCTTCGGGGGCGTGGACCCGACCCGCGTACGCGCCCAGCGCGGGCACGAGCTTGTTCGGCTCGGGGCTGATGTTGGCGGTCGGGAAGCCGAGCGTCCGGCCGACCTGGGCCCCCGCCTCGACCGGTCCGGACATCGAGTACTCGCGGCCCAGGAGCCGGTTCGCCGCGTCCACCTCACCGGCCGTGACCAGGCGCCGCACCTCGGAGCTGTGCAGCTCGTGGTCGCCCAGCCTGAACGGCGGCACGACCTCGACGTCGTGACCGTGGCTGCGCAGCCATTCCGCGTTGCCAGTCCTTCCCCGTCCGAAGGCGAAGTCGTAGCCGATGACCCAGCGCCGGATCTCCATCGCGGACCCGAGCCGGTCGATGAAGTCCTGCGGCGCGAGCGATGCGAGCTCCCGGTCGAAGCGCAGCACGATCGCGTCCTCGATCCCCGCGCGCTCGACCAGGGCGAGCTTCTCCTGCAACGTGGTGATCGACTGCGGGCAGTTGCCCGGATCGAGCACGCAGCGCGGGTGAGGCTCGAACGTGATCAGGGTGGGCTGTGCGCCCGCGGCCTTCGCCGCCCGCACGTCGTGCGCGATCACATCGAGGTGTCCGAGGTGGACGCCGTCGAAGCTGCCCACCGTCAGCGTGACGGGACCGATCGGCTCGGTGGGAAGGCCCAGGTGTGTCTTCAGGACAGGACCTTCTCCGGCACGAAGGTGCGGCGCAGCGGATCGGTGTGGCCGATGGCGACGAGGCGGCCGTCCGCGTCGTGCGCCCGGACCGGGCCCGGCGCAGGCTCCGGAAGGACGCGCACGGTCCTGCCCTGGCGCACCTGCGCCGCCTGCTCGATGCTGAGCCTGACCCGCTCCATCTGCGGCAGTATGACCTCCGCGGGCAGGAGCCTGGCCCGCACCTCGGCGGCCGTCAGCCCGTCCGACGGCACGGCCTCCTCGAGCACCAGCGGCCCGTACGCGGTGCGCACCAGGCGGCCGAGAAAGCCGCCGACGCCGAGGGCGGCTCCGAGGTCCCGCGCGATCGAGCGCAGGTACGTGCCGCTGCCGCACCGGACCTCGATCCGCGCCCGCGCCTCGGGGCCGGGCGTGAAGTCGAGCAGGCGGATCTCGTAGACGTCCACCTGGCGCGCGGCCGGACGGACGGGCTCCCCCGCGCGCGCCAGCCGGTAGGCGCGCCGGCCCTCGAGCTTCACCGCGGAGAAGGCCGGCGGTTCCTGCAGGATCGTGCCGAGGAACGTGCCGAGGGCCGATTCCACGTCCGCCGCGCTCAACCCCGATGGATCCGCCACCGCCTGCCGCTCGGCCTCCGCGTCGTCGGTGGCCGTCTCGAAGCCGAGGTGCACGTCCGCGACATAGGTCTTCTGGAGCTTGAGCGCGAACTCGGCGAGGCGCGTCGCGGACTCGAACAGGATCGGCAGCACGCCGGTGGCGAGGGGGTCCAGCGTTCCGGCGTGCCCGACGCGGCGCGCCCCGGTCAGCTTGCGGAGGCGGTGGACGACGGAGAACGAGGTCTCGCCGGCCGCCTTGTCGACGTTGAGGACCCCGGTGTCGAAACGGGGGCCGTCAGCCCTGTGTCGAGGCGGCAACGATGATCGCCTCCTTGGCTGCCGTCAGCACCATGGTGATCGTCTGGTCCATCGACCGTTCGATCTCCGCGCCCGCCGCGCGGATGTGTCCGCCGCCGCCGAAGCCCGCGCACAGCGCCGCGGCGTCGACCGCCCCGCGACTGCGCACGCTGATCTTCGTCAGCGTCGGACCGACCTCTTTGAACAGGATCGCCAGCTCGAGGCCGGCGATGCTGTTGAGCGTGTCGATGATGCCCTCGGACTCCGCCATCACGGCGTCCGCCTCCTTGAGCATCTTCCGCGTCACCTTGGCCCAGGCCAGGCGGCCCTCCATGTCGACGCGCATCGTCGCCAGGGCAAGGCCGTTGAGCTTGAGCGTGGTCTCCGGACGCATCTTGTAGACCTGCGTCGCGATGTGGCCGGGCTCCGCGCCGAGCCGGGCGAGCCGGGCCGCATCGTCGAGCGCGAGCGGCGTGGTGTTCTCATGCCGGAAGCCGCCGGTGTCCGTGAGGATCGCGACATACAGGTTGGTCGCCATCCCCGACGTGATCGGGTAGTGGAAGTGATCCAGCATGCGCATCACCATCTGTCCCACCGCCGACGCTTCGGCGTCGATCACGTTGATATCGCCGAAACGCGAGTTGGACAGGTGATGGTCGACGTTGACGATGGTCGCGTGCGACGCGATCTTGCGCACCGCGCTCCCCGAGCGCTCGAGGTTGCCGGAGTCGAAGAAGAACACGAGCTGCGGGTCGACGCCGTGCGGCGGCTCCGCCTGGATCTGGTCGTAGCCGGGCAGGAACGTGTACATCGGCGGAAGGGGCGGCGGCACCAGCACCCACACGTCCTTGCCCTGCGTGCGAAGCGCCTCGGCGAACGCGAGGCTGCAGCCCAGCGTGTCTCCGTCGGCGTCCTTGTGCCCGAAGATCAGGATCTCCTGGTTGGCGTCGATCAGGTCTTTGATCTCGTCCAGGACGTTCGGCTGATCGCTCACGGCGGTGGCTATGACGATCCCTCCGCCGCTTCGTCGTCGTGCGGCATGACCTCTTTCAGCAGCTCGGAGATGTGCACGCTGTACTCGATCGACGGGTCCAGCTCGAAGCGCAGCTCGGGAGAGAACTTGAGGTTGTGGAGCCGGCGGCCGAGCTCATGCCGGATCAGGCCCTTCGCCGAGACCAGGCCCCGAATCGAGTCCTTCTGCTGCGCCGGATTGCCGAGCACGCTGACGCGGACGCGCGCCTGACGCAGGTCCGGCGACATGCGCACCGCCGTGATGCTGACGAAGCCGATGCGCGGGTCCTTGAGGTCGCGCCGGATGATGGACATGATCTCTTCCTGGACCTGCGCCCCGACCTGGTCTGCGCGGTAGCTGGTCATTGCGACCACCGCCTTTAGCGAGGACAAGCTCGCTTAGATTTCTTCCCGCTCGAGTCGATACGTCTCCATGACGTCACCCGGCTGGAACGTCTCGTAGCCCTCGAGCCCGATGCCGCACTCCTGTCCGGCGGCCATCTCGCGGACGTCCTCCTTGAAGTGCTTCAACGACGTGATCCGGCCCTCGAAGGCCTGTTCCCTGCCGCGGAAGAGCTTGACCCAGCCGCCACGGCTGACCTTTCCCTCCGTCACGCGGCTGCCGGCGATGATGCCGAGCCGCGGGATCTTGATCGGGGTGATGACCTCGACCGTGCCCTCACGGATCTGACGATACGTGGGCTCACGCAGGCCCTTGGCCGCGCGCTCCACGTCCTCGGTCAGCTTGTAGATCACGTCGTAGTACCGGACCTCGACCTTGGCACGCTCCGCGGCGGCAGTGCCGGCCGGGGTTGGCTTGAGGTTGAAGCACACGATGATCGCGTTCGACACGCCGGCGAGCAGGAGGTCCGAGTCGCTGACCGCGCCCACGCCCTGGCCCACGATCTTGATCGCGACCACCGGGTCCTCGATCTTCTGCAGCGAGGCGAGCAGCGCCTCGAGCGTGCCCTGCGCGTCGGCCTTGACCACGAGGCTGAGCTCTTTGACCTCGCCTTCCTTCGCGCGGCGGGCCAGCTCTTCGAGCGTGATGCGCGGAGCGACCTCTCGCGCCGCCTCCTGCGTGCGCTTCTCGATCAGCTTGGTCAGCGCGATCTGGCGCGCGGCGCGCTCCGACGCGACGACCTGGAAGATGTCGCCGGCCTGTGGCACCTCGCTCATGCCGGACACCACGACAGGCGTCGCGGGCGGAGCCACGTCGACGCTGCGGCCGCGGTCGTCGGCCAGGGCGCGCACGCGGCCGTAGATGTGGCCGCACACGAAGTCGTCGCCGACCTTCAGCGTGCCGGCCTGGACCAGCACCGTCGCGACCGGGCCGCGGCCCCGCTCGAGATGCGCGTCGACGATCGTTCCGAGCGCGTTCCGGTCCGGGTTCGCCTTCAGCTCGAGGATATCGGAGGCCAGGACGATGGTCTCGAGCAGGTCGTCGATCCCCTTGCCGGTCTTGGCACTGAGGTGCACGCACTCGAAGTCGCCGCCGTAGTGGCGGGTGATGATGTCCTGCTGGGCGAGCTCCTGGTGGACGCGGTCCACGTTGGCGTTGTCCTTGTCGACCTTGTTGATGGCCACGATGATCGGCACCTTCGCCGCTCGCGCGTGGTGGATGGCCTCGATCGTCTGCGGCATCACCCCGTCGTCGGCCGCCACGACCAGCACCACCAGGTCGGTGACCTGGGCGCCGCGGGCGCGCATGGCGGTGAAGGCCTCGTGGCCGGGGGTGTCGATGAACACGACGGGATGGCCGTCCGCGGTCTCGATCTTGTAGGCGCCGATCCGCTGCGTGATGCCGCCCGCCTCGCCCGCCGCGACGTGCGTCTTCCGAATCGCGTCCAGGATGGACGTCTTGCCGTGATCGACGTGGCCGAGCACGGTGACGATGGGCGGTCGGGACTTGAGCTTGCCGGGGTCTTCGTTGGCGAGCGAGAACAGCTCCTCGCGGGACGTGGTGACGACGGCGCCCTCGCCCTCGCCCGACTCGACCGCGACCACGTCCTCGCTGGCCACCGGCTCGACCGTGAAGCCGAACTCGTCGGCCACGATCTCGGCGGTGGCGAAGTCGATGACCTGGTTGATCGTGGCCAGGATCTTGGAGGCCATGAGCTTCTTGATGACCTCGACCGGGCTCACGCCGAGCTTGTCCGCGAGGTCCTTGACCGAGAGGCTCGGCGGCAGGGCGACGCGGCGGTCGCCGTTGGTCTCGATCTTGGTCGCGACCGAGCTCGGCTTGAAGGCGGTGCGCGCCGCATCGATCGCGCCGGGCGCGAGCGGAGCCGCGACGTTACGGGTCAGCCTCCTCTGCTGGAGGAAGTTGACCAGCTCCTTCTGGCTGATTCCAAGTTCGCGCGCGAGCTCGTGGGCTTTCATGTCGGACTACTGATTATGCCGTTCAGCGCGAATTCGAAACCTGACCGCCCTCTGTGACGCCATGTTCGGCGGCCAGCTCGGCCCACACCTCCGCGGGCACGGCGGCGCCCAGCGCGCGGTCCACCGCGCGGCGTTTCCTGGCCGCCGCGAGGCACGCCGGCGCCGGATGGAGGTAGGCGCCGCGGCCGGGGGCGTGGCCCGCGCGGTCGAGGGCGACCGCGCCTCCGGGGTGCCTCACGATCCGGACCAGGTCCTGCTTACCCGCCTCTTCGCGGCAGGCAACGCAGGTCCGGGCCGGCTCACGCCGGGGCTTCGGCGCCGGTGTCTCCGTCTTCGTGCTCGCTCGGCTTGATGTCGATTCGAAAGCCGGTCAGCTTGGCCGCGAGGCGGGCGTTCTGCCCGTCGCGCCCGATCGCCAGCGAGAGCTGACCGGGCGGGACCAGGACGGTCGCGGTGCGCGTGACCCGGTCGATGGTCACGCGGTCGGGCTTGGCCGGCCCGAGCGCGGCGGCCACGAAGGCCTGCGGGTCCTCGGACCACGGAACGATGTCGACGTGCTCGTTGGAGAGCTCGCTCAGGATGGCGCGGTGGCGCACGCCCTTGGGGCCGACGCACGCTCCTACCGGGTCGAGCCCCGGCTCGCTCGAGGAGACTGCGATCTTGGTCCGGAGGCCGGGCTCGCGCGCGATCGCGCGCACCTGGACGGTACCGGCCTTGATCTCCGGCACCTCGGCCTCGAGCTGGCGGTGCACGAAGGCGCGCGAGGCGCGCGAGACGCGGACCTGCGCCTGCTTCCGGTTGTGCTGCGGTTCGAGGATGACAACCAGCACCGGGCGACCGGGGACGAGCGTCTCGCCGGGGATCTGCTCCTCAGGCGGCATCACTCCCTCGGCCCGCCCGAGGTCGACGTAGACGGTGCCGTTCTCGATCCTGTCGACGACGCCGCTCGCGAGCTCGCCCTTGTGCTCGGCCACGTCGCGCAGGACCTTGTCACGCTCGAGGTCGTGAATGTGGCGCAGCACCGCGTGCTTGGCGGTCTGCGCGGCCAGGCGCTTGAAATCGTCCGCGGGAAGCTCGCGCTCGCGCACGGTTCCGTCGGCTTCGCGGACGGAGCTCCTCACGCTGAGCGCGCCGGTGGTCGTGTCGAGCTTGACCGTGACGTCGCCGGGCGGGTTGAAGGCGCGGACGTAGGCCACGGCGAGCGCGCTCTCGACGGTGTGCAGCATCTCCTCGAGAGGAATGCCGAGCTCGGCGCTCAGCGCGGTGAGCGCGTCGCCGAGACTTTCGGTGGACGCCTCAGATGTCGACCGCGAGCCTGCCCGCGACAACGTCATCCCATCCGATGTGGACGATCACCGGTGCCCGCCCGCGCTGGCCGCGCTGGGCGCGCGCCTGCACAGCGATGCCTGCCCCGTCGACCGCGATCAGCTGACCTTCGATCACCGATTCTGTCTCCCCGCTGCGATACCTGATGTTGACACGCTTTCCGTTGAAGCGCTCGTAATCCTTGTGGTCGCGCAGCGGCCGCTCGGCGCCGGGCGAGGAGACCTCGAGATCGTAGGGGCCGTCGATGAGGTCGGAGCGTTCGATCAGCGGTCCGACGATGTAGCTGACGCGCTCGCAATCCTCGATGGTGATGGGCTCCTGACGGTCGATCGAGATGCGGAGCGTGCGGCCGGACTGTCCTGACTGGTCGAGGGCGTAGAGGTCGTAACCCATGTGGTTCACAGTGGGTTCGAGCAGCTCTTTCAGCTTCGGTATGGGCCAGGTCGGCATTTGTCAGGTTCGGGTTTACGTTACACGGCCCAGGTGGGCGGGTTTCCGGGGTCTTCGGGCGGCCTGCGAAGCGCGCGTTTGGCGCAAAAGGCGCCGAATTCTTGACGCGATGCGCGCGTTTGGCGCAAAAGGCGCCAAATTTCGGGCTCCGGGCGCGCGCTCAGCGCAGGGGCTGCAGTCTCCGCCAGACCACCAGCAGCGGCGCCGCGTTGAAGATCGAGCTGTACGTCCCCGACACGATTCCGATCAGGAGCGCGAGCGCGAGGCCCTGCAGCGTCGGGCCACCCGAGATGAAGATCGCGGCGAGGACCAGCACGACGGTGAAGCTCGTGATGATCGACCGGGCGGCGGTTTGCATGATGCTGAGGTTCACCACCTGCTCGAAGGACAGGCGCTGGCTCACGCGCAGGTTCTCGCGCACGCGGTCGAAGACCACGATCGTGTCGTGGACCGAGAAGCCGACCACGGTGAGGACCGCGGTCACGAAGAACGCGTCGATCTCGCCCACGCGCCAGCCCAGGACCTTGCCGAAGATCGAGAACAGCCCGGCCAGGACGAACACGTCGTGCAGCATCGCCAGCAGCGCGGATCCGCCGAACTGGAACCCGGCGCGCCATCCGCCCGGGACGTTGCGGAACCTGATGGCGAGCAGGAGCAGGATGGCGACGGAGGCGATCACCACGGCGAGCAGGGACAGCTGAATCGTCTCGCCCGCGATCGTCCCGCCCACCTCGAGGATCTGCTGCACGGTCATCGGTCCGAGGCGGTTCTGCAGGTCCTGCTGCACGGCCGTCTGCTGCTGCGCCGTGAGCGGCGGGTAGCGGACGATGTAGCCGCCCCCGGCGGTCTGGATCACCGAGCCGTTGTCGCTCTCCGCCGCCACAGCGGACTCTACCTGGGCGACCATCGGGTGGTTGGCGAAGGTGACCGTGTACTCCGTGCCGCCGGCGAAGTCGATGCCGAGCAGGAAGCCACGCGTCGCCATCGAGATGATGCCGGGCACGATGATCAGCAGCGAGATCGCGAAGAAGACGTTGCGCCGGCCGATGATGTTCAGCCGGCGGACCCTCGCTTCCGGCGCGGCCTCCGGCTGCGGCGCGCCCTCGGAGGTCATGTCCCCGGCTCGCGCCGGCGCCGCCACGTCAGACAGCTCGGACACGATCGACTCCAAGCAGCGAGGCCCTGCGGAACGAGCTGCCGGTCAGGACGATGGCGAGCAGGTTGTGCGTGACGATGATGGCCGACACCAGGCTCGCGACAACGCCGATGCCGAGCGTCAGAGCGAAGCCCTTCACGGCGGCCGGGCCGACGAAGCCGAGGATGATGCACGTGATGATGGTCGACGTGTTCGAGTCCCGGATCGCGGGCCACGCGCGCCGCACGGCCGCATCGACCGCGGCCCCGATGGTCCGCCCCGCGCGCACCTCTTCCTTGAACCGCTCGAAGATCAGCACGTTGGCGTCGACGGCCATGCCGACCGAGAGGATGAAGCCGGTGATGCCGGCCAGCGTCAGGGTGACGGGGATCACCTTGAACAAGGCCAGCACGGCACCCGCATAGAACAGCAGCGCGAGGCTCGCGAGGAGCCCGGGCATCCGGTAGTAGATGACCATGAAGAGCACGACGATGACCAGGCCCAGGAGGCCGGCCGCCAGGCTGAGCTTCACCGACTCGGCCCCGAGCGTGGCGCTCACCTGGGTGACGTCGAGCGCGACCAGGTCGACCGGCAGCGAGCCCGAGTTGATGCCGGTCGCGAGGTCCTGCGCGCTCTGCTGGGTGAAGTTGCCGGAGATGGTGGCCTGCCCGCCGGAGATCTCCTGCAGCGTCACAGGGTCGGTCAGGAACTTGGGGCAGACGGTGCCCTCGGTCTGCGTGGCAAGGCACTGCGGGTCATACGTCTGCGAGATCTTTCCGACGTAGGCCGCGTCCTCCCAGTGGTTGATATCGTTCTGCGTGAGGTCGAGCCAGATCGCGAGATGGCGCTGGGCGCAGCCGGCGCTCGGGCTGCTGTTGGGATCTCCCGGGCAGGCGTTGACGTTGTCGCGAGTCAGCTGGTCGAAGAGGTCGCCCCCGCGTGAGGTGAACGACAGGTTCACCACCCAGCTCGTGGCGTTCTGGTCGATGGCCGCGCTGGCGGACGATATATCGTCGCCGGTCAGACCCGTGAGCTGAGGCCTGTATCCCGGCTCAGGGCCGCCGGTCACCTTCGAGTCCGGGACCCACTTCGTGTACACCAGCTTGGAGACTGCGCCGATCGTCTTCTGAGCCTCGGCGGCGTTCACGCCGGCGAGGTCGACCGTGATCCGGTCGAAGTGGCTGCCGGCGCCGCGGATATCGGGCTCGCTAACGCCCAGCGCGTTGACGCGCTTGTTGATCACGGCGATCGTGCGCTGCTGCATGTCCGACGTGCACTGGCCGCCGGGGCAGTTGGTCATCTGGTAGTCGATGTGCGTCCCGCCCGCCAAGTCCAGGCCCTTGTGGAAGTACAGCTGCCACCCCCCGAGGTTGGGCGGCAGGCCCTGCACGTTGCCCGTCAGCGGGTAGTGGTTGGCGATGCGATAGACGTAGCCCGCGCCGTCCACGACCAGCGAAAAGATGAGGACCGCGATGACGAACAGGCGGATGGGCCAGCTGAGGACAAGCTGCATTGGCGACCAGTCAGTCTACGGCCCCAGGGACGGCGGCTGTTCCGGGCCCGGGGAGCCTGGAGCCCGTCTCAGAGCAGGTGGGTCTGCTCCGGCTGGGCCGGCGGTGTGATGCCCAGGTGCTCGTACGCCAGCTCTGTGGCGACCCGGCCTCGGGCCGTGCGGGCGATGAACCCGATCTGGATCAGGTACGGCTCGTGGACGTCCTCGATCGTCTCCGGCTCCTCCGACAGCGAGGTCGCCAGCGTGTCCAGGCCCACCGGACCGCCCTTGAACTTGCGGATCACGGTCTCCAGCAGCTGCCGGTCGAGGGGCTCCAGTCCCAGGGTGTCGATCTCGAGCATGGCGAGAGCCTGCCTCGTGACCTCCAGCGTCGCCCGGCCGTCACCGCGCACCTGCGCGTAGTCGCGCACGCGCCGGAGCAGGCGGTTGGCGATGCGCGGCGTGCCGCGGGCGCGCCGGGCGATCTCCGAGACGGCGGCCTCGTGCAGGTCGACGTCCAGGATCCGGGCGGACCGGCGCACGATCTTCTCCAGCTCCGGCATCGTGTAGAAGTCGAGGCGGTAGACGGCGCCGAACCGGTCGCGCAGCGGACCGCTGAGCAGGCCCTGCCGGGTCGTTGCCCCGACGCACGTGAAGTGAGGCAGGGGCAGCGTCGCGGCGCTCGCCCCCACCCCCTTTCCGAGCACCGCGTCGAAGCGGAAGTCCTCGAGCGCCGGGTAGAGGGATTCCTCGACCACGGTGTTGAGGCGGTGGATCTCGTCGATGAAGAACACGTCGCGCGAGCTCAGGTTGAGGAGGATCGAGCCGAGCGCGCCCTGGTGGTCGATCGCCGGCCCCGAGCTGACCTTGATCGCCACCCCGAGCTCGTTGGCGATGATGTGGGCGAGCGTCGTCTTGCCCAGGCCCGGCGGCCCGCACAGCAGGACGTGCTCCACCGGCTCGTTGCGCATCCGCGCCGCCTCGATCAGGATTCCGAGGTTCTCGCGCACCTGCTCCTGGCCCACGTACTCGTTCAGGTACCGCGGCCGGAGCGTGAGGTCGAACTGCTCGTCGTCCGGACGGGCGTCGACGACCCGGCTGTCGCTGTCGCTCACTTCCGGCCCAGAGCCTTCAGCGCCGTGGCGAGCGCCTCCTGCGTCGAGGGCGCGGACTTCCAGTCCACCGACTCGAGGCCGGTCCGCGCCTCCTGCGCCGAGAACCCGAGGTTGCGCAGGGCCGCCTCGACGGCCTTCGGCACGGCGCCGTCACCGCCGGCGGCCGCCGCGGCGCGGGGCACCGTCTCGAGCGCCGCCACCGCGTCGAGGCGTGGCTTCAGCTCGATGATCACCTTCGCCGCGGTCCTCGGGCCGACGCCGCTCGCGCGGCGGATGGGAGCCGCATCCTCGCTCATGATGGCGCGCTTGAGCACCTCGAGGCTCGACGCACTCAGGATGTTGAGCGCCACCCTCGGACCGACGCCGTCGACCTGGATCAGCATCTCGAACAGATCGAGCTCGTCGACGGAGGCGAAGCCGTACAGGGCGAGCTGGTCCTCCCGGACGTGGGTGTGGATGTGGAGCTCGACCTCGCCGCCGGGGGGCGGGAGCGCCTGCCTGGTCTGGCTGGCCACGCTGGCCAGGTAGCCCACGCCGCCCACGTCGACCACCACGAAGTCCGGACCGGCGCGGCGGAGCACGCCGGCGAGGTGCGCGATCACAGCGATCCGGCCCGGCGCTGGGGCGGGAGCGCCGCCGCGCGGGAGAAGCGCCGGCTGCGGGCGTGGCAGACCGCGATCGCGATCGCGTCCCGGGCGTGGTCGTCGAGCCGGCCCTCGGGCAGCTTCACCTGCGCGGCCAGCATGCGCGCGATCTGCGCCTTGTCGGCGTTGCCGTAGCCGGTGAGGATGATCTTCACCTGGCTCGGCTTGTACTCGAAGACGGGGATCTTGCACTCCTCCAGCACGTTGAGGATCGCGCCCCGCGCCTGGGCCACGCCGACCGCGCTGGTGGCGTTGCGGCCCATGAAGAGCTCTTCGATCGACGCTTCCGCCGGCGGGTTCGCGGCGAGCAGCGCGCGCAGGTGGTTGGTGATCGTCAGCAGCCGCGCTCCGTCGCGGCCGGGGATGGTGACCACGGTGCTGCACGCGAGCACCAGGTTCGGTTCGGCGAGCAGCGCGAAGCCGGTGCCCGCGAGGCCTGGATCGACGCCGAGGATCAGTCCGCCGTCGCGACGTGCCTCAACGCCCGGCATTCATACCTGGGCTGAGACGCGTTGCAGGGTTGCAATTCATACCTGGGCTGAGACGCGTTCCAGGATGTCGGTTGGGATGTCGAAGTTGGCGTAGACCTGCTGGACGTCGTCGTCCTCCTCGAGTGACTCCATCAGCCTCAGCACCGCCGCGGCCTTGTCCTCGCCGACGGCCACGGTCTGCTTCGGCTGCATCGTGACCTCGCCGTTCTCGATGGTCACGCCGAGCCCCTCGAGCGCCGCCTTCACCTTCTCGAAGATGTTGGGCGGCGTCGTGATCTCGATCGACTTCCCGTCGACCTCCACGTCGTCGGCCCCGGTCTCGATCGCGGCCAGCCCGATGTCCTCCGGGTCCTTGTCGCCCGCGTTGGCCGAGATCACGCCCTTGCGCTCGAACATCCACCCCACCGAGTTGCTTTCGCCCAGGTTCCCGCCGCCTTTGCTGAAACGGTGGCGGATCGACGCCGAGGTGCGGTTGCGGTTGTCGGTCAGGGTGTCGACCATGACGGCGACGCCGGCCGGGCCGTAGCCCTCGTAGCGCACCTCCTCCAGCCGGTCGCCGGCGAGCTCCCCCGTGCCCCGCTGGATCGCGGCCTTGATCCGGTCGGCGGGCATGTTGATCTCGCGCGCCTTCTGGACCGCCAGCCGCAGCCGGAAGTTGCCCTCGGGATTGCCTCCGCCTTCGCGCGCGGCGATGGTGATCTCACGGCTGGCGCGAGTGAACGCCTGGCCGCGCTTGGCGTCGACGACCGCCTTCTTGTGCTTGATGCCGGCCCACTTCGAATGGCCCGACATCAGAAACGCTCTCCGAACATGCTTTCGTTCATTCTACTTCACCAAAAATCGCATCCAGCGGCGCTTTCCGACCTGGACGACGTGATCGCCCGCCTCCAGCGGCGTGTCCTCGGTGGCGACCTGGCCGTCCATCTTCACGCCGCGCTGCTCGATGAGCCTGCGCGCTTCGCCGTTGGATTTTGCCAGGCCACTCCTGACCATAGCCTCGACGAGCCGGATTGGAAAGCCGGCGACGTACTCGTCGATCTGGTCCGGGATCTCGCGCTTGCGGAACTTCGTGTTGAAGTCCTCCTCGGCGCCGCTCGCCGCCTCAGGGCCGTGAAGCCTGTCCACCAGCCCGCGGGCCAGCGCGGCCTTCGCGTCTCGCGGCTTCAGCGCCAGCAAATCGGCCTGCCGGGCGGCGTCGAGCCCGGATACGAGCCGCACGTACTTCTCGATCAGCGCGTCCGGGATCGACATCGTCTTGCCGTACACCTGCTCCGGCGCCTCCGTCAGCCCGATGTAGTTGCCCAGTGACTTGGACATCTTCTGCGTGCCGTCGGTGCCTTCGAGGAGCGGGAAGACGGCGATGTCCTGCGCCTCCTGGTCGTACGCCTTCTGGATCTCGCGCCCGAAGAGAAGGTTGAAGAGCTGGTCCGTGCCCCCGATCTCCACGTCGGCCCGAACGGCGACGGAGTCGTACGCCTGACTGAAGGGATAGAGGATCTCGTGCGCGCCGATCGCGACTCCAGACTTCATGCGGTCGGCGAAGTCCTCCCGCTGGAGCACCTGCTGCAGCGTCGCCTTGCTGGTCAGCCGCAGGATATCGGCCGCGCTCATCTTCGCGAGCCACTCGGCGTTGCCGTGAATCTCGGTCGCGGCGCGGTCGAGGATGAGGAACACCTGGTCGAAGTACGTCGTGGCGTTCGCGTCGACCTGCTCGCGGGACAGCATCGGCCTCGTCTCCGACCGTCCGCTCGGGTCGCCGATCATGGCGGTGTAGTCGCCCACGATCAGGACGATCGTGTGGCCCTCCTCCTGGAACATCCGCAGGGTGTCCAGGACGATGAGATGGCCCACGTGCAGGTCGGGCGCGGTCGGGTCGAGCCCGAGCTTCACCCGGAGCCGGTCGCCGCGCTCCAGGCGTGTCCGGAGGTGCTCCGCGACGTGTATCTCCACCGCCCGCTCGCGCAGGCGATCGAAAAGCGCGCCGCTCAGCTGACGGGCCCGGGTCCGAAGTAAACCTGAGGGTCGCCGGGCAGGAACGGCGAGAAGAGCGCGACGATCGGGGCGCTCACGCCATTGGTCAGCCTGACCATGTACAGCGAGTTGTGGATCGTGCTCTTGAGGCCGAGCTCGACCGCGTCGAGCTGCGGACCGCCGATCGGGTTTGCCGCCTGGATCAGCTCATAGGTGACGAGAACCGAGAGCAGGATCGCGGTCAGCGCGCCCAGCGCGGCGCCCAGCGTCCGGTTGAGGACGATCGCCTGGATCTGCAGCTGCCGGTGCGCGATCTGTGTGGCGACCTCGACGATCACCAGCACCGCGATAAGGATTCCGAAGAAGCCGTAGATCTTGCCGCTGGCGTTGTCGAAGTTCGAGGTCTGCTGCAGGATGCCGCCGGCCTGGATGCCCATGTTGGTCGCCGCCCAGAAGGCGACGAACAGGGCCGCCAGGCCGATGACGCGCCTGATCATGCCCGTGAAGAAGCCGCCCACGCCGTAGACCACCAGCGCCGCGAGGGGGTAGAGGTCGATCCAGCTCATGCCGCCGTCCGCATACGGAAGACAACGTGCACAGCCCGCCCTGGGTTCACTCGCGGAACCCGGCGTGATGGCGCTTCTGGAGTCCAGTTCGGATGGCGGAGATCGCGGAATCCACTTCGGCGTCCGTCAGGGTGCGCTCCGGGCTCCTGAAAGTCAAGGTGAACGCGATGCTCTTCTGACCCTCGGGCACCTGGCTTCCCCGGTATTCGTCGAACGCCCGCACGTGCTCGAGCAGGTCGCCCGCGAGCTCCGCGATCGCGGCCTGGAGCGCTCCGGCGGCCACGTGCTCGTCGACCACGATGGCGAGGTCGCGCTCGACGGCGGGGAAGCGTGGCAGCGGCCGGGCGTGAGGGGCACGGGCCACGGCGAGCACCGGCTCCACGTCGATCTCGAAGGCGACGAGCCGGCCGTCGACCCTCGACAGGCCGGCCACCGATGGGTGCACCTCTCCGAGGTAGCCGAGCTGCCGGCCTTCCAGCACCACGGCCGCGCAGCGGCCGGGGTGAAACAGCTGCGCGGCCGCGCGCTGATAGCCGCAGGCCGGGGCTGACAGGGCCGACAGGCAGGCGTCGACGACCGCCTTGAGCGCGTAGAACGCCCGCCGTCCCTCCTCCGCCGACTGGCCGGCCGTCGCGACCGCGGCGAGCCGCAGCGGCTCGTCCGGCTGCGCGTGCCGGTCCGCCACCCGGGCCAGGAACGCCTTCGCCACCTCGAAAACCCGCACCTGGTCCTTCCCGCGGTCGCGGTTGAGCGCAACAGCCTCGACCAGCGACGGCAGGAGTGAGGTGCGGAGCGTGTCCATATCGTCGCTGAGGGCATTCGACACGCGCATCGCCCGCGCCGAGACGTGAAGGGCCTCGAGGCGGCGGCCGGACACCAGCGCAGGGTTCCACGTCTCGGTGAAACCGGCGCCGGCGAGGACCTCTCGCGCGGCGTCGAGGCGGCGGTCGATGCTGGGCGCGTAGGGCTTCCAGCCGCCGCGCCGCGATCCGGGCAGCGTCGGGGCGATGCGGTCGTAGCCGTAGACGCGGCCGACCTCCTCCACCAGGTCCTCCGGGATCGAGACGTCAAGCCGGAAGACCGGAGGCAGGACCTCCCACTGGCCCTCGCCGCCCACCTTCAGGTGGAAGTTCAGGCGCTTGAGGATGCCCTCCGCCTCCTCCAGCGGCACGTGCGTGCCGAGCACGCCGTCGATCAGAGCGGGCTGGAGCTCGATCCGTACGGGCTGCTGCGGTCGCGGGTACACGTCGGGCCACTCGCGGTGGACCCGGCCGCCGGCGAGCTCCGCGATCAGCGAGGCGGCGCGCCGCGCGCCGGCCAGGGCGAGCTCGGGTGGCAGTCCGCGGTCGAACCGGGACGACGCCTCGGTCCGGAGGCCGAGCGTGCGCGCGGTCTGCCGGACGTTGGGCCCATTGAAGGTCGCGGCCTCGAGCAGGATGTCGACCGTCTCCGCGGTGACCGCCGTCTCCTCGCCGCCGATGATGCCGGCGAGCGCGACCGGCCGGTCGGCGTCGGCGATGACGAGCATCTCCGGCATGAGATGGCGCTCGACGCCGTCGAGGCAGAGGAGCTTCTCGTCCCCACGGGCGCGGCGCACCCGGATCGCCGGGCCGTGGAGCCGGGCGAGGTCGAAGGCGTGCAGCGGCTGCGCGTACTCGAGCAGCACGTAGTTGGTGATGTCGACGATGTTGTTGATCGGCCGCACGCCGCAGGCACGCAGCCGGCGCTGCATCCAGTCCGGGCTCGGACCGATCCGCACCCCCTTGATCACGGCGCCGATGTAGCGGCCGCAGAGGTCGGGATCTTCGATCGCCACGTCGACCAGCTCGCGGCCAGGGGGGTCGGCGGTGCCGGTGAAGGCGGGCATGAAGTCCCGCTTCGTCGGACGGTCCAGCCCGGCGGCGAGCTCACGGCCGATCCCGAGGTGGCCGAGGCAGTCAGGGCGGTTGGAGGTCACCTCCGCCTGCATCACGGCGTGGCTCGGGATGACCGTCGTGAGCGGCCGGCCCGGCGTCCCGGATTCGAGCAGCAGGATGCCGGAGTGGTCGTCGCCGAGCAGGAGCTCGGCGGCCGAGCAGAGCATGCCGCTCGCCCGGTAGCCGGCGATGGTCATGTCCTTGACCGCGCGGCCGTTCGGCACGACGGTTCCCGGAAGCGCGACCGGGACGAGCGAGCCCGGAACCGCGTTGGGCGCGCCGGCGATGATCTGCTGCACGCGGTCACCGAGGTCGACCTGGTGGACCCAGAGGTCATGCTTCGACTTCGGGTGCTTGATCTGCTCCAGCACCTTGCCGATCACGATCTCGGAGAGGTCGACCATCGTGATCGACTCGACCTCGACACCAAGGCGCGTCAGCACGTCCGCCGCGTCCTTGGGCGTGACCCCGTCGAGGTCCACGTAGTCGCCGAGCCATTCGTAGGAGATCAGCATCTGTTACCTGACCGTACCCTTCCCGGTCCGAAATCGCGTTCCGCTGGGGACCCCACGGCGCAGCCGTGGCAGGCCGGTTTCGGACCGAAGCCACCGAAGTGGCCCGTGGCCGGGTCCCCGGCCACGGTTGTGTCGTGATGCGGGCACGACGACATGAGCGAAGAGCGATCGCGAAGCAGGAACGGCCACTTCACCGGCGCCTAAAACTGCTCGAGGAAACGAAGGTCCGATTCGTAGAACAGGCGGATATCGTCGACGTCGTGCTTCAGCATCGCCATGCGCTCGATCCCGAAGCCCCAGGCGTAGCCGTTCCACCGCGCCGGGTCGATGCCGCCGTTGCGCAGCACGTTGGGATGCACCATGCCGCACCCGCCCACCTCGAGCCAGCCCTTGTGCCGGCAGCTCTTGCAGCCCACGCCGCCGCAGATTCCGCAGGTCACGTCGAACTCGAAGCTCGGTTCGGTGAAAGGGAAGTAGCTTGGCCGCACGCGGACCTTGCGGTCGACTCCATACAGCGACTGGATCATGTACAGCAGCGTCCCCTTCATGTCCCCGACGGTGAGGCCCCTGTCCACGGCGAGGCCCTCCATCTGGCTGAAGTAAGGCAGGCGCGTGGCCTCCGGCGCGTCGCGGCGGTAGCAGCGGCCCGGCGTGATGATGTAGATCGGCGGTTCCTTCAAGCGCTGCATGGCGCGAATCTGCACCGGTGAGGTGTGCGCGCGGAGCAGCAGCTCCGGGGTTAAGTAGAACGAGTCCCAGTTCTCGCGCGCCGGGTGGCCGGCCTCGATGTTGAGGGCCTCGAAGTTGTACCACTCGGTCTCGACCTCCGGCCCGAGCTCGACCTGGTAGCCGAGCGCCTCGAGCACGGTCTCGATCTGCCGCTGCACCTGGGTCAGGACGTGCAGGTGGCCGCGGCCGAGCGGCGAACCGGGGAAGGTGACGTCGATCGCCTCCGTCTCAGCGAGGTCGGCCAGGCGCGTCGACTCTAGCTCGGCGCGGCGCGCGGCCAGCGCCGACTCGATCCCGCGCTTGGCCTCGTTGGCGGCCTTGCCCAGGGCGGCGCGCTCCGCCGCGTCCAGCCGGCCGATGCCCTCGAGCAGCTTGCTGACGCGGCCGCTCTTGCGCCCGAGGTAGTCGACCTCGATCCGCTCGAGCTCGTCAGGCGTCTGCGCCGCCCCGACCGCGGCCAGGGCCTCGTGCGTCAGCTCGGCGGCTTCCATCACCGCTCCATCCGGCGGCGGATCTCGAACAGGATCAGCGCGGCGGCCGCCGCCACGTTGAGCGATTCGACGCCCTCGGTCAGCGGCACCGTGACGAGCTTCAGATCTCCCCGCGAGAGGCCGTGGGCCTCGCTTCCTAGCACAACCATGCCCGCTGACTCTATCGGCGTCTCGGCCAGCGGCGCACCGCCGGCCGACGCGGCGCCGCAGCCGTCGAGCCCTTCGAGGTCCTTCCAGCGGGCGTGTGCGACCACGAGCCGGAACACGTTGCCGGCCGACGCCCGCACCGCCTTGGCGCCGTAGGGGTCGGCCGTTCCGGGCAGCACCGCGAGCGCCGGAGCGCCGGCCGCGGCGGCCGTGCGGCAGATCGCGCCGACGTTGCCCGGGTCCTGCACGCCGTCGAGGACCACGAGCGGCCACCGCCCCGCCCGAGCCGCCGCGATCGCCTCGGGCGGCGTCGCCTCCCGCACGTGGGCGATGGCGAGCACGCCTTGCGGCGTGACCGTCTGGCTGGCCGCCTTGAAGGCGCGCTCGGAAAGCGTCACGCGGCGCTCGGTGTGGAACGGCGCCTTCTCGCCGTCCCGGACGCCGAGGAGCTCGATGTCCAGCCCGGCGGCTCTGGCCTCGGCGACCACGCGCGGGCCTTCCAGGAGCACGAGTCCCGGCTCCCGCCGGCTGGCGAGCCGCCGAAAGCGGCGGACGATCTCGTTGTCCGGGCTGGTGACCATCTGCTGGTCAGAGCTTGGGCGCGGCACGGCATCGATCCGGCGACGGCGTCCCGGCCGGGCTCTAAAGGTTGTTCTTGGCAACCTCCACCAGCCGGGCAAAGGAACCGCTGTCACGCACGGCCAGGTCAGCCAGCATCTTGCGGTCGATCTCCACACCGGCCTGGCGAAGGCCGTGCATCAGCTTGTTGTAGGGCAGCCCCGACATCCGGGACGCCGCGTTGATCCGCGCGATCCACAGCGCCCGCATCTCGCGCTTGCGCCGGCGGCGGTCGCGGAACGCATAGGCCAGCGCGTGCAGCACCGCCTCGTTGGCGGGGCGGAACAGCAGCTTCTTCGAAAGCCGGAAGCCCTTGGCCCGGTCGAGGATCTTCTTGTGCCGGCGATGCGCCGGTACGCCGCGCTTGACTCTTGCCATCTTCTAGCTCTCAGATCCCCAGGGCGCGCCGCACCGTCTTGCGGTCGGCCTTGGAGACTGCCTGCTCGGTGTGGTCCTTGCGCTTGTGCTTCTTGGACTTCTGGTGCAGGCGGTGGCTGGTCCACGAGTTCCGGCGCACGATCTTCCCGTTGCGCGTCGCTCGGACGCGCTTGGCGATCCCTTTGCGAGTCTTCAGCTTAGGCACTGGCGGCGGGCTCCTTCGGTGCGGCCTGGCGGCTCGGCGCCAGGATCATGAACAGGTTCCTTCCCTCGAGCAGGGGCTGGCGCTCGACCACGGCGAACTGGCGCGCGTCGTCGGCGACCCTTTCCAGGATCTTTCTTCCGATCTCCTGGTGGACCATCTCGCGGCCTCTGAACATGATCGTCACCTTGACCTTCTCTCCAGCTTCGAGGAACTGCTTCAAACCCTTGAACTTCGTCTGGAAATCGTGCTCGGCCACCTTCGGCCGGAGCTTCATCTCCTTCAGCTTGATGACGTTCTGCTTGCGCCGCTGGTCCTTCTCACGCTTGACGGTCTCGAACTTGTAGCGTCCGTAGTCCATCAGACGGCAGACCGGCGGGCTCGCCTGCGGCGCCACCTCGACGAGGTCAAGCCCCTTCTCGTTCGCGATCCGAAGCGCGGCGTCCAATGAAAGCACGCCCAGCTGGTTGTTCTGGTCGTCGATCAGTCGCACTTCCTGGCTGCGGATCTGCTCGTTGATCCTCAGCTCCTTAAACGGAATGAGACACTACCTCGGTCAAATTCAGGGTTGCTTTATTCCTCCATCCAGATAAAACAAAACGGACAGCAAGAGCCGTCCGCCTTTACTAACCCGTTCGAGCGCCCGGCGCCCTGAGGGTGAGGGTGGCCCCTGCTTCGAATTGTGGATGGTACCGGAAACGTAACCGCCCGCGCAAAATGGCGTTCGCCTTGGAGATGAAAGTCACCGGGCGCTCCGCAGCGCTTCTACTCCTCGCGGGGTTCGTGGCCGCCGCGTGCAGCGGCAGCCCGAGCACCGTCGCGAGCCACTCCCCGACGGCGACGGCCGGCCATACGCCGCCGGCGCAGGCGTCGCCCTCGGCCTCGGCGGCTCCGTCCGCCTCGCCCCCGGCGAGCCCGGAAGCGGGGCTTCCCCCGCTCACCGGAAGCTACGGCGTGCTCGTCACGCCCATCCCCGGAAGCACGACCTACACGGTCTCCATCGTGGCCGTGGACGGGAGGGTGGTGGCCAGCGCGCAGGCGAGCAGCCCGCCGGCTCCGATGTGCGGCGCCTCGGCCGCCCCGGTGCCTCCGCCGATCAGCACCAGCGACCGGGCCGTGTACTACATGGACGCCGCGGGCGCCGTCCGCTACCTGACGCCGAGCGGCAAGACCGGCCTGGCGGGGTACGTCGCGGCGCCTTCATCCACGCGGCGCAGCATGTTCGCGGTGAGCCCGGACGACCAGCAGCTGGCCGTCGTCATCGTCGACTTCACCAGCGGAGGTGCGACCACGCGCCTGCACATCCTGGACTTCGGCGTGCAGGACCGGCCCGACAGCTTCACCGAGAGCGGGCCCTACACCCTGTGGCCCGTCGGCTGGCACGGCACGACCAACCTCGTCCTGGCCAAGGTTCCCTCCTGCACCACGGGCGGCGGGCCGTTCTGCTGCGGCCCGCAGGAGCTTCACGTGGTCGACCCGGCCACAGCGACCCGGCGCTTCACCCTCGGAGGACCCGGGTGCGTGATCGCCGGCCCTCCCTCCACCGCGGGCGTCGTGTGTGAGGAGACGGCCGGGTTCGCGACGTTCCGTTCCGTCAACTGGACGAGCGGCGTCAGCTACACCCGGAGCTACTCCCAGGGCGCCGTGCCGGCGTACCTGTCGCCGGACGGGAGCAGCGTGGCCGTGGTGGCGGGTGGGACGACGTATGTCTATGTCGGCGGAAGCCAGAGCCTGCAGGCCTGCGAGTGGATCGACAACGCGCACCTCCTGGCCGGCGGAGACACGCAGCAGCAGCCACGCCTGTGGGACTTCACGAAGGCAAGTCTCATCCCGGTGGCCGCGACCGGAGACTGCGCGGGGCGGCTGCCCGGAGGGCTCTAGGAGCCGGCGCCGGAACGGCTCACAACATCTGTAGGCGAGGGCGGCGCGTCTGGCGCCAAGGCGCGCAATTCGCGCGGGATTTGGCTCGTCTGGCGCAAAACGCGTGGAATTCGGTCGACCGCAACCCTAACGCCGGCGCTCGGCGATCTCGGCGGTGATCATCTCCACGAAGGACTCGAGCGCCATGTCGACCTTCTCACCCGCGCGGTTCTGGGCATTGACGTGCACCGCGTCGACCTCCTTCGCGCCGACCACCGCGATGTACGGCACCTTCTTCAGCTTCGCGTCCCGGATCTTCCGGTCGAGCCTTTCGGAGCGCTGGTCGATCTCGACCCGCACGCGCGCCGCGCGCAGGCGCGCCCCGACCTCTTTCGCGTAGTCGTTGAACTCGTCCTTGACCGCCGCGACCACGACCTGCGTCGGGTGCAGCCAGGTCGGGAACGCGCCCGCGTAACGCTCGATCAGGAAGCTGAAAAGGCGCTCCATCGAGCCGGCCGCGCCGCGGTGCACCATCACCGGCCGCTTGCGCGTCCCGTCCTCCGCGACGTACTCGAGGCCGAACCGCTCCGGCAGCTGGAAGTCGACCTGGACCGTCGAGTTGGTGAACTCGCGGCGGTGCGCGTCGCGCACCTGGAAGTCGATCTTCGGCCCGTAGAACGCGGCCTCGCCGTGCCCGAGCTGGAACGTCTGCCCCATCTCCTCGAGCGCTCGGGCCAGCGCGTCCTGGGCTTCCTTCCACCGTTCCTCGGCGCCGAGCCACTTCTCCTTCACGTCGTCGCGCACCGACAGCCGGTACCAGAACTCGTCGATCCCGAGGATCTTCGAGAAATACAGCGCGAGGTCGATGGCGGCCTTGACCTCCTCCATCAGCTGTTCGGGCGTGCAGAAGATGTGCGCGTCGTTCAGGGCGAAGGCGCGCACGCGGTTGAGCCCGACCAGCGTTCCCGACCGCTCGTAGCGCCAGTTGTTCCCGATCTCGGCGATGCGCAGCGGCAGGTCGCGGTAGCTGCGCAGCTCGGATTGATAGACCACGATGTGATGCGGGCAGTTCACCGGCCTCAGCTCGAGCTCCTCCCCGTCCTCGAACCTCATCGGCGGGTACATGAACTCGGGATAGAGCTGCGCGTGGCCGCTCTGCCGGTACAGCTCGAGGCGCGCGACATCAGGCGTGCGCACGTGCGAATAGCCGCGGGCGATCTCCTCGTCGACGATGAAGCGCTCGAGCTCGCGCCGGATGGTTGCGCCGTCCGGCAGCCAGAGCGGCAGGCCTGGACCGACCCGGTCGTCGACCATGAAGAGCTTCAGGTCCTTGCCGATCTTCTTGTGGTCGCGCCGCTCCGCCTCCTCGAGAAACTTCATGTAGTCCTCGAGCTCTTTGGGCGTCTGCCAGGACGTGCCGTAGATGCGGGTCAGCTGCGGCTTCTTCTCATCGCCGCGCCAGTAGGCGCCGGCGACCCGCAGCAGCTTGAACGCCTTCAGGTCGCGGGTGGAGCGCACGTGCGGCCCCCGGCACAGGTCGAGGAACTCGCCGGTGCGGTACAGGCTGACCTCGTCGCCCTCTACCTTGTCCGCGATCAGCTCTAGCTTGTAGTCCTGGCCGCGCCGCTCGAACTCGGCGACGGCCTTAGCGCGCGGCACGAGCTGGTGTTCAAACGGAATGCCGGCCTGGGCCAGCTTGCGCATGCGCGATTCGATCGCCGGAAGGTCGGACTCCGAGATCGGCTTGCTGAACTGGAAGTCGTAGTAGAAGCCGTCCTGCACCGGCGGCCCGATGCCGTACTTCGCGTCGGGATATAGCTCGGTGACCGCCGCGGCCAGAAGATGGGCGGTCGAGTGCCGGATGATCTCGAGCGGATCCTCGGTCGCCTCGTGCTCCCCGTATTCGGCCATCGGGTCGTCCAGTATATGGAGCGCCTTGAGCTGGACCGCGATCGTGGATGCGCTCGGCTATCCGGCGGCGGGGCTCGGCATCCTGGTCGAAAGCGCGGGCGTGCCCTTTCCCGGCGAGGCCCTGCTGCTCGCCGCCGCGGCGTGGGCGGCCGCCCGCCATCACTCGATCATCCTGGTCGTGCTGTTCGCGTTCCTCGGCGCCACGGCCGGCGCCGACGTCGGCTACCTCCTGGGCTACCGCGGCGGCCGCCCCTTCGTCGAGCGCTTCGGCAACCTGTTCCGGGTCAGCCCGGACCACATCGCGCGCGCCGAGCTCTTCTTCGCGCGTCATGGCGACAAGGCCGTGCTGGTGGCGCGATTCATCCTCGGGCTGCGCACGTGGGGCTCGATGCTCGCGGGCATGGCGCGCATGCCGTTCTGGAGGTTCCAGGTCTTCAGCGCGCTCGGCGGCCTGATCTGGGCCGCGCTGGTGGGGACGGCCGGCTACCTGCTGGGCAGCAACATTCCGCTGCTCGAGACCGTCGTCCGCGACGTCGGCGCGGGCGGCCTGATCATTCTGTTCCTGATTCTGCTGGCCCTGGTCGTTGCGCAGCAGCGCGTAGCCCGCCGGCGATGACGCCCGCGCCTCCGCCCAGCAGCAGCACGCCCAGCCCGCCGAGCACCTGGGCGGTGCCGATCGTGTCGGACAGCGCCGCCGCGACGAGCACGGGGACCGCCGAGACGCCGTTGATCGTCATGTAGAGAAGCGAAAAGACGCGGCCGCGGATGTAGTCGCTCGTCGACTCCATCAGGTACGTGACGGCGGGGATCAGGATCGCACCGAACTCCACGCCGAGCAGCAGGCTGAAGGTCGCGCCGGTGATCCGGTTGTGCACCTGCAGGTCCGTGAAATGGCGCATCGCCTGCGGCACCGCGGCCAGCGCGATCAGGGTGAGGCCGTTGGCCAGGAGCGATCCCGCGAGGACGCGCGAGCGGTCGAGGTGGCTCATGAACTGGCCGAGCAGGACCGCGCTGAGGATCGCGCCCGCGGTGGCCGGCCCGAGGATCACGTAAGTGTCCTGCGCGTTGATGCCGATGACCTTGCTCACGTACGCGGGAGCGAGCGTGTAGAGCATGAACAGCACCAGGATCGCCACGCTCACCTGGCCGAACGCCAGGCGCAGGCCGCGCGAGGCGCGGAGCGCATCGATCCCCTCCTTCAGGTCGATGAGCATGACGGCGAAGCGGCTGCGGCTCTCCGCCACGGGTGACTCGGTGTGGCGGGCGAGCCTGGGGATATCGGACGCGAAGATCAGCGTGCCGCCGAGGATCAGCAGCACCACGGCGCACCAGTACGGCGCGTAGAGATCGATGCGGGATACGAGGGGCGCGAGCACGCCGCCGAAGACCAGCGTGAGCACCATGGTCAGCAGCGACATGGAGTTGGCCGTGATCAGCATCGAGCGCGGGAGCACGGTCGGGATGACCGCCGCCTCGGCGGGCGCGAAGAGCTGGCCGACCGCGGAGAAGGCGAGCGTGATGATCAGGAGGTGGAGGAAGTCACCCCTGAGGCCGGGGACGATCGCCGCGAGCGGGATTAGCGCGACGATCGCGGCGCGGCTGAAGTTGCACCACATCATGATCTGCTTGCGGTCGATGCGGTCGGCTATCACGCCTGCGGGCGGCGCGAGCAGGACCGCCGGCACGGTGTAGGCGAGCAGCGTCACGGCGACGGGCGTGCTGCCCTTCGAGATGTCGTACGCGAGGATGATCAGCGAGAAGAGCAGGAACTTGTCGGCCAGCTGAGCGGCCAGCTGCGCGAACCACAGGTTGCGGAATGCGGTGTGGCGCAGCACCCCTCGGAAGCCGCCGGTCGGTGATTCGACGGGCAGCCTGATGGGATCCACGGCGGTGAAGCCTAGCGGCCGATGCTGGGATTGAATGCGGCGTAGACCGCTTCCCACTCCGGGAGGCCGAGGGTCTGCGGCCGGCGCGACGGCTCGATGCCCAGCTCCTTCAGCCGGCTCCCGGCCTCGCCCGAGCCCGTCCTGGTCATCAGGCCGAGCGCGTTGCCGAGCTGCTTGCGCCGGAACTGGAACACGGTCTCCGCGAAGCGAAAGAAGCGATTGAGGTCGTCCACCTCGACGGCGGGACGCTCGCGCACCTCGAGCGCGACCAGGGCCGAGTCCACCTCCGGCACCGGCTGGAACGCCCCGGCGCGGATGGTGAAGAGGACGCTCGCCCGCGCGAAGACCTGGACGGCCAGCGTGGCCAGGCTCGCGGTGGTTGTCGCCGCCCACCGCTCGGCGACCTCCTTCTGCACCACCAGGGACAGCCTGCGCGGTCGCGGCGCGCGGTCGAGCAGCTTGCGGAGCAGCGCGCCCGTGAGGTTGTAGGGGATGTTGCCGGCGACGACCTCGCCGCCGCCGGGGAAAGCGCCCTCGACGTCGAAGCGCAGGATATCGGCCTCGACCACCTCGACGTTGGTATGGCCCGAGAGCACGTCACGCAGGATGGGAAGCAGCCGGCGGTCGAGCTCGACCGCGACCAGGCGGCGGCAGCGTGGCGCCAGCGCCAGAGTCAGCGTTCCAGGCCCGGCGCCGACCTCGAGCACCTCATCGTCCGGGGACAGCCCCGCCGCGTCCGCGATCGCGTCGCGGATCACGGGATCGATCAGGAGGTTCTGGCCGAGGCGGTGACTGAGCTCGACGTCATGCCGCCGCAGCAGCACGTCCAGCTGATGCGCGTCGGCGGGATCGATCAGCGGCGGCACACCTCTATTTCATCTTCCGGTAGAGGGCGTACGCGTTGGCCCGCTCCAGCTCGCCCAACGCGTCCAGCGAAAGCCCGCGGATCTGAGCCACGACCTCGGCCGTGTCCAGCAGGAAGGCGGGCCGGTTGGGCACGCCCATCCTCTTCTGCGCGTTGCCGTACGGCGAATCGGTCTCCAGCAGGAGGCGGTCGGCGGGACACCGCTCCACGACGTCGCGCAGCGCCTGGCGGCTCGGCCGCGTGATCACGCCCGCGAACGAGATGAAAAAGCCCGCGCTCAGGAAGCGCTCGGTCCATTCCCAGTCCAGGGTGCAGTAGTGCATGACCCCGCGCAGCAGGGGGTACCGGCCAATCGCGTCCAGCAGCTCCCGTTCCGCGCCGCGGTTGTGGACGGAAACCGGAAGGTCCATCTCCACGGCCAGCTCGAACAGCGCGTCGAGGTTCGCGATCTGGGTCGCGCGGTCGGGGCCGCCGGGGTGCTCGAAGTCGAGGCCGATCTCGCCGACGGTCACCGCGTTCGGGTCGGCCGCGAGCTCTCGCATCGCGTCCACGTCCGGTTCACCGGCCTCCAGCGGATGATGGCCGACGCCGGCCCAGACCTCCTCGTAACGAGTTGCAACCTCGACCGCGCCCCGACTCCGTTCCAGGTCGACCCCCATCGCGATCATGCGCGTCACGCCCGCGGCGACGGCCTCGCGCACCACGGGTTCGGCCTCGCCGAGCTCCTCGAGGTGCAGGTGCGTGTCGACGAAGATGGCGGCTACTCCTCGACGATCGGGTCGAGCCGGCGGAACAGCGCCTCCGGCTTGGGGAGCTCGCGGCCGGCCTCGAGCCGCGAGGGGCGCCACCGGTCGGTCGCCTCGTAGTCGCCCGTGATCACGCTGTGCGACGAGCCATCCTCCCCGAACACCCGCACCTCCGGCTGCGGCGCGATCACGTCGTCGTAGCCCAGCATGGTGTGCAGGCGCTGGCTGGAGAACGGGATGAACGGCGTGAGCATGGTCTTCAGGTTGTCGACGCAGCGCAGGGCCACATAGAGCACGGTCCCGGCGCGCTCGCGATCTGTCTTGATCGTGTGCCACGGCTGCTCGGTGCCGAGGTAGACGTTCACCTTCGACGCCGTGCCCATGGCGTGCTTCAGCGCATTCTGGAAGCGCGCCTCCTGCAGGTGCCGTCCCACCTGGTCGAGCGCATCCTCGACCTCTTTGAGCAGCGCCTCATCCATCCCCGTCAGCGGCCCGGGCTCGGGCACTGCGCCGAAGTTGCGGTGCGCGTTGACGAGCGTGCGGTGGACGAGGTTGCCCCACGTGGCGACGAGCTCGTCGTTGTTGCGGCGCACGAACTCGGCCCATGTGAAGTCGGTGTCCTGGTTCTCGGGCCCGGCGATCATCAGGTAGTAGCGCAGCGCATCGGCGTCGTAGCTGTCGAGCACGTCGCGGACGTACACCACCAGGCCGCGGCTCGTCGACAGCTTGCGGCCCTCCATGTGCAGGTGCTCGCTGGCGACGATCTCGTCCGGCAGGTGGTACGGCGCGTCGGCGTCCGAGGCGCCCATGAGGATGGCGGGCCACATCACCGTGTGGAACGTGATGTTGTCCTTGCCCATCGTGTAGTAGTGCGTCGCCCCGGGGTTCAGCCACCAGTCCTTCCACGCGTCGGGCTCGCCGCGCTGGATCGCCCACTCGATCGAGGCGGAGAGGTAGCCGATCACCGCGTCGAACCAGACGTAGATCCGCTTGTGAGGGTTCTCCTCCCAGCCCGGCAGCGGCACCGGAACGCCCCAGTCCAGGTCACGTGTGATCGCCCGGGGCTTCAGGTTGCGCACGAACTCGAGCGAGTACCTGCGCACGTTGGGCCGCCAGTTGCCATGCGATTCGATCCACGCCGCGAGCCGCTCGCCCAGCGCGGGGAGCTCGAAGAAGAAATGCTCGGTTTCGCGAAACTCGACCGGCGCGTCGCTGCCCCGCTGGTGCGGGTTGATCAGGTCGGCCGGGTCGAGCTGGTTGCCGCAGTTGTCGCACTGGTCGCCGCGCGCCTCGCCGTAGCCGCAGATCGGGCACGTGCCCTCGATGTAGCGGTCGGGGAGCGTGCGCCCGCTCGCGGGATCGAACGCGCCCATCTGCTTCTGCCTGACCAGGTATCCCTTCTCGTAGAGCTTCAGGAACAGCTCCTGGGTCACGCGGCGGTGGTTGGCGGTGGTCGTGCGCGTGAAGATGTCGTAGGTCATCCCCATCCGGCGCAGGTCCTCGACGATCAGCTCGTTGTTGCGGTCGACGAACTCCTGCGGCGCGATGCCCTGCTTGTCCGCCTCGTACGTGATCGGCGTGCCGTGCTCGTCGGTGCCGCTGGCCATGAGGACGCGCGATCCGCGCAGCCGCTCGAAGCGCGCGAGCACGTCGGCGGGCACGGCAAAGCCGACGACATGGCCGATGTGACGCGGGCCGTTCGCGTAAGGCCAGGCCGGCGCGATCAGCACGGTTCTTCGATCACCCACCGTGGGGACAGTATCGGCCACGCTGCGAGGTGAGCTCACGGCCGCACGATCCGGTCCTGCCCGCTGATCACCAGCGTGAACTCGCCGCGCGCTCGATCTCCCAGCGCCGCGAGCACCTCGGACGCCGTCCCGCGCAGCACCTCCTCGTGCACCTTGGTCAGCTCGCGCGTCACCGTGAGGCTGCGCTCCGGCAGGACCTCGGCGATCAGCTCCAGCGACCTGCGCACGCGAAACGGCGACTCGAAGGCGACCGCCGGACGCGGATCCCCCTCCAGGGAGTGCATGAGGCGCCGCATCTCGCCCGGCTTGCGCGGCAGGTATCCGAGGAACGCGAAGCCCGGGCCGCCGTAGCCCGCGATGGACAGGGCGGCGGTGACGGAGCTCGGGCCCGGCACGGGCACGACGGTGTGGCCCGCCGCCCACGCGGCGCTGACGAGCGGCTGGCCCGGGTCGGAGACCGCCGGCGTGCCGGCGTCGCTGACCAGCGCCACGTCACCCGTCTCCAGCGCCTCGATCACGCGGGGGAGCCCGCGCCGCTCGACCGGCGCCCGATAGCTGATCAGGGGCTTGCGGATGTTGTGCCGCGCCAGCAGGCGGGCGGTGACGCGCGTGTCCTCCGCGGCGATGGCCGAGACCTCGCTCAGCACCCGCACCGCCCTGGCCGAGACGTCCTCGAGGTTGCCGATGGGGGTGGCGACCACGTACAGCCGGCTCATCCCTCGAGCCACTCCTCCACCCTGCTCGCCACCTCCGCGGCGGCCCCGACGAAGCGCGACGCGGGCGGCAGGATCTCGAGAAACGCACGGCCGTAGTCCCGGCCCAGGATGCGGTTGTCGAGGATCACCACCGCGCCGCGGTCGGTCGAGCGCCGGATCAGCCGGCCGAAGCCCTGCTTGAGGCGCAGCGCGGCCTGGGGCAGCGCGAGCTGCGAGAAGGGGTCGCGCAGCTGCTCGGCGCGGGCGGCGAACACGGGGTCGGAAGGGACCGGGAACGGCAGGCGGACGATGATCACGCAGCTCAGCCGCTCGCCGGGGATGTCGATGCCCTCCCAGAACCCTGAGGTGCCGAGCAGGAGCGGGCGCTCCGACTCCTCGAACGTCTTGAGCAGCTGGCGGCGCTGGCCGTCGATGCCCTGGCCCAGGATCAGTACCTCGTCGAGGTCCACGCGCTGCCTCAGCGCCACGTACACGTCGCGCAGCTGGCGGTGCGAGGTGAAGAGCACCAGCGTGCGCCCGCCCACGCGCGCGGCCACCGAGGCGATGACGTCCTCCACGGCTCCGTCGAACATCTCGTCCTCGGGAAGCGGCATGTCCGTCGGCAGGCAGACCAGCGCCTGGTTGTAGAAGTCGAAGGAGGACGGCAGGATCATCTCCTCCACGTCCGGGCCCAGGCCCACGCGCGAGCTGAAGTACTCGAACGAGCCGCCGACGGCGAGCGTCGCCGACGTGAAGACGATGGAGCGCTTCTCCGCGTACACGCGCTCCCTCAGCAGGCCTCCGACGTTGACGGGCGCCGCGCGGAGCAGGAGGTTCTCGGTGCGGGTTACCTGGTTGAACCAGTACACGCGGTTGGGGTCGGGATGGAGCAGCCCCTCCTCGATCACCCCGGCCGCTGTACCGAGCCGCCCCCGGATCATCTCCAGCTCGCGGATCCCCTGGTCCGGCTCCTCGCCGCCCAGCCATTCGCGGACGCCCGCCACGCCGCGCCGCAGCGCGACGTCGAGCGCGGTGATGGAGCTGACGGCGTTCTCCGCCGCTAGCGTGACGCCGTCCCAGCCTTCGCTCTCGCGCGCCTGCGGCGTGATGCGCACCGACTCCTCCCGCCGCTCGAAGTCGCCAAGCCTGGCGGCCGCCCACCGGTCCGCGGCGACGAACAGCTCGCGCACACGCTCGGCCGCCGCGATCGCCGCCGGGGCCGCCTCGCCGAAGGCGTCGTTGGACGCGCCCAGGTGCGGCTGCCGGCGCAGCTCCTCCAGCAGCCCTTCGAGGTGCCCCGCCGCGTCCTTCCGAGCCAGGCGTTCGATCAGCGCGAGCAGGCCCGGGCCGTCGACCTCCTGCCGGAGGCCGCGCGTCGCCGCCTCCTCCAGGTGGTGCGCCTCGTCCACCACCAGGTGGTCGTACTCCGGCAGCAGGCCGCCCCCGATCTCGGCGTCGGCGAGCAGCAGCGCGTGGTTCACCACCACCAGGTCCGCGGTCTCGGCCTCGCCCCGCGCGCGGTGCACGTAGCAGTCCTCGCGCGTGCAGTGGATTCCCACGCAGTCCATCGGGTCGCTCGCGATCCGGTTCCAAAGGACCTCTTCGCGCCCGTGCAGCCTGAGCTCCGAGCGGTCGCCGCTCTCCGTGGTGTGCAGCCAGAGCAGCACCTTGAGCTTGAAGCCGAGCTCCTCCGAGTCGGCGCACGGCTCGGCGAGAAAGCGCCGCCACCGGCGCAGGGACACGTAATTGGAGCGTCCCTTGAGCAGCGTCGCCTTGAACTCCCAGGGCAGCCACTCGCGGAGGCCGGGCAGGTCCTTGCCCATCAGCTGCTCCTGCAGCGTCAGAGTGTTGGTGGAGACTACCACGCGCTCCCTGTGGCGGACGGCGCGCGCGATCGAAGGCACCAGGTAGGCGAGGCTCTTGCCCGTGCCGGTGCCGGCCTCGACCACCAGCGAGCCGCCCCGGGCCTGGATCTGGGCGACGGCCAGCAGCATCTGGCCCTGCGCTTCGCGGTGCTCGTAGCCAGGGATCAAGCCCGCGAGCGGTCCCTCTGAACCGAGCAGCGCGGCGATCGAGTACGGATCGTCGGGCGGCAGCTCGGCCCCTCGCGCGCCCCGCATCACGGGCGCGGCACTCACGGAGGCCGGCGGCTCGGGGGCCGGATTGGGCGCGGTCAGGGCGTCGGCGAAGAAGCCGGCGATCGGCCAGGGATAGGGCGCGACCAGCGCGAGCACCGACTCCTTGAGGCCCTCGTCGAGCGCGATCGCCTCCTCCCGGAGCCGGAGCAGGAGCTGGCGGGTGGCGTCCGCGTCGTCGAAGGCGCGGTGGGGGCGCGGCTGGCTGAAGCCGAGCTCGCTCGACAGCAGCGGCAGGCTGTGGCTCGTGGCGGAAGGCAGCAGGATCCGCGCCAGGTCGAGCGTGTCGAGGATCTCCCGGCCCGGCTCCCACAGGCCCGCGGCCTCGAGGAACTGGACGTCGAGGCGCGCGCCATGACCCACCGGCCGCCGTCCCGTCAGGAAGTCCGCGAGGCGGCGCAGGGCGAGCTCCGGGGCCGCCGCGCCGCGCAGCTCCTCCTGCCGGATGCCGGTGAGGCGGAGCACGGGGTCGGGCACCGCGCGCCCGGGGTCCACCAGCTCCTCCAGGGTGGAGGTGACGCGGTCGGGCGTGAACGCGACGGCGCCGACCTCGATCACGCGGTCGCGCGAGGGGTCGAGCCCGGTCGTCTCGAGGTCGAGCGCGGCGTACTCGCTCACGTTCACTGACCCAAGGCTAAGGCCGGCGGATTTCCGACCCGGAATGTTGGCGCGGTGAGCGGGGCTGAATCGGAGTCCCGAACTGTAATATGTGCGCCCGAAATGGTTACCGGGGCGATCGAGGCACCCAAGCGGCTGGAAGACCTCCACGTCCGCCGTGACCTGGTCGCGAGCCTCCTCCTCCGGACCCTCGCCTTCGCCGACCAGCTGACCGGCGCCGCGCTCGAGGCCAGGCTGGGCCTTCCCTTCGAGACCTTCTCGCCGCTGATCGACGAGTACGAGAAGAACCAGCTCATGGACACGCGGGGAGTCTCCAACGACCCCAACCTCGAGGGCCGGCCCTACCCGGTGAAGATGAACTACGCCATCTCCGGCGCCGGCCGCCAGCGCGCGGCCGAGATGTCGGCGGTGCAGACGCGGTACCTCGGGCCTTGCCCCGTGAGCTTCGAGGACTATCTCGATCTCATTCGGTCGCAGGTCTCCGGCAAGTCACCGGTGACCGACGCGCAGCTCAAGCACGCGCTCGGCGAGCTCGAGCTCGAGCAGCACGTGATCGACCAGATCGGCGGCGCCATGGTGTCGCGGGCCTCGCTCTTCATCTTCGGCGCCCCCGGCAACGGCAAGAGCACGATCACCGAGCGCATGGCGCTGCTGATGGGCGCTCCGATCGAGATCCCATACGCGGTCGCGATCGGCGACGAGATCGTGCGGGTGATCGACCCCGTCTATCACAAGGCCGCGCCGGGCGATCCTCCGATCGACCGCCGCCTGCAGCGCGTCGAGCGCCCGGTGGTCACGGCCGGCGGTGAGCTCAAACTGCAGCAGCTGGACCTCACCTTCGATCCCGCGAACCGCTACTACGAGGCCCCGCTGCAGTGGAAGGCCAACGCCGGAGTGTTCGTGATCGACGACTTCGGGCGCCAGGAGGTCCCTCCCATGCGCCTGCTCAACCGGTTCATTGTGCCGATGGAGAAGAAGATCGACTATCTCGACCTCTCCGCGTCCGGGCGCAAGATCGAGCTGCCCTTCGTGTGCCAGGTCGTGTTCTCGACGAACCTCTCGCCCACCGAGCTGGTCGACGAAGCGTTCCTCCGCCGCATGGCGTACAAGATCGGCGTCGGCAACCCTTCGCCCGAGGCTTTCGGCCGCATCCTCAAGTACGAGTGCGAGCGGCAGGGCGTGCCGTTTGACGAGAAGGCGGTCGGCTATCTGCTGAACAACCTCTACGGGAAGAAGCCGCTGCGCGGCTCACACCCGCGCGCGCTGGTGGCGCGCCTGGTCGACCTGGCGAACTATCGCCAGCAGGCGCCGCGCCTCACGCCGCAGACGCTGAAGGAGGCGTTCGACGCCTGCTTCAACCCCGCGCTGGGCAGCCTGGTCGAGGACGACTGGGCGCGGCCGGCAATCGGATAGAGGTTACGTAGAGGGAACCGACCCGGTTCCCTCTACGTCGCGGCCCTCAACGGCCGCAGTCACCTGACTCGGGTTGGGCGCGTTTGGCGCAGAACGCGTGCAATTCGCGCGAGATTTGGCGCGTTTGGCGCAAAAAGCGTGGAATCCATTCAGGGCTGGGGGTTCGGACAGGCTGGGTGGTGTCCGACCGATCAGGCGGGGGTCGTGACCCCGGCCAGGCGCTTGCTCAGGCCCTCCACGTCGCTGAACGCCCCGCGCTTGTCGGGCGGCAGGAGGAGCGCGATCTCGAGCATGATCGCGTCCGCCGCCTCCTCGTGCGATACGCGCTCCCCGGTCGGCCGCCGCTGCAGCACGCGAAACGGCCTGCCGAAGCGCAGGCTCACCGGAACCCGCCGCGGCCACTTCGCGCCCTTCGGCAGCGCCCCGGCCGTCCCCTGGACCGCGACCGGCAGCACCGGGCAGCCGCAGCGCTGGGCGATGAAACCCGCGCCCGGCTCCGGCTGCGCGAGGACGCCGGCGTCGATCCGCGTGCCCTCCGGGTAGATCACGAGCGACTCGCCGGCGCGCAGCAGCTGAAAGGCGCGGCGCAGCGCGGTGCGGTCGGCCGAGTGGCGTATGACCGGGAACGCCTGATAGCTCGTGAACAGCCAGCGCAGGAACCCGCCCTTGAAGTACTCCGACTTGGCAAGGCTCCAGGTGTCGCCGCGGGGCATGAAGGCGGGCACCATCGGCGGGTCGATCGTGCCGATGTGGTTGGGGCAGACCAGCAGCGCGCCCTCGCGCGGCACGTTCTCGCGCCCCTCGACCGTGAACAGCCCGAAGAGGACGGTGCGCGTGAGCACGCGCATCAGCCCGCGCAGGAACGCGTACATCACGGCGCCGCCTGCCTGACCTCGCCCACGATGCGGTCGACGACCTCGTCGAGGTCGAGGTGGTCGGTGTCGATGACGGTTGCGTCCTCGGCCGGCCGCAGCGGGGCGATCGGCCGCTCCGAGTCGATGCGGTCTCTGTCCGCGACCTCCTTGCGCATCGCCTCCTCGTCCACCTTCTCGCCGCGGCGCTCGTACTGCGCGGCGCGCCGGCGCACCTTCTCCTCGAGGCCCGCGACGAGAAAGAACTTGTGCTCCGCGCCTGGAAACACGACCGTGCCGATGTCCCTGCCGGCCATCACGACGCCCGACCGCCCGGCCTTGCGCTGCTGCTCGACCAGGGCCTTGCGCACGCCCGCCGTGGCCGAGACGACGGGAAGGGCGTCCGCGTAGTCGGTGTCGTAGATTCCGCGCGTCAGCTCCACGGGGCCGGCCCACACGCGCTCGCCCTCGACGCGCAGGTCTGCCGTCTCCGCGAGCCGCGTCATCGCCTCCGCGTCGTGGGGATCCAGCCCGCGCTCCGCGGCCAGCCGCGCGATCGCCCGATACATCAGGCCGCTGTCGATGAAGGGGAGGCCGAGCCGCTGCGCGACCCTCCGCCCCACCGCCGACTTTCCCGACGCGACCCCGCCGTCGATGGTGACGATCAACGCGTTTCGGAGCCCGTGGCTCGACGCAGCGCGGCGATCTCGCCGGCCGAGAGCAGGCGCCAGCCTCCCGGCTTCAGCCGCCCGAGCCGCAGCGGTCCGAAACCCGTGCGCTGGAGCGCGACGACCTTGTGGCCGACCGCCTGCACCATGCGCCGCACCTGGCGGTTGCGGCCTTCGTGAATCACGATGCGCACCTCGGCCCGGCCCGACTCGCGCCGTCCGGCCGTCGCTCGCAGCAGCTCGACCTCCGCCGGCGCCGTGATCCCGTCGTCCAGCTTCACACCGTTGCGCAATGCTTGCAGATCCTTCGCGTTCGGGACGCCGGCCACCACCGCCAGGTATTCCTTCGCGACCTTGTACCGCGGATGCGTGAGCCGGTACGCCAGGTCGCCGTCGTCCGTCAGCACGATGAGGCCCGTGGTGTCCGCGTCGAGCCGGCCCACCGGAAAGACGCGATGCCCGTGCGCCCCCTCGACCCCGATGGCGTCCAGCACAGTCGCGCGGCCGGCCTCGTCCTTCGCCGTCGTGATGACGCCCAGAGGCTTGTTGAGCATCACGTAGCGGTGCTGCGCCACCGGGCGGACCGGGTCGCCGTTCACGGTGACGGCGTCCGAGCGCGGGTCGACCGTCTCCCCCACGGCCGCGCGCCGGCCGTTCACCTTCACCGCGCCCGACTCGATGAGCTCGTCGGCGCCTCTCCGGCTCGCCACCCCCGCCCGGGCGAGGTAGCGGTTCAGGCGTTCTCGAGCGTCGCCGCCGTCGATTGCTCTGACTCGATCCGCGGCTCGGGCAGGTCTTCCAGCGAGCCCAGACCCATGACCTGGAGAAAGCGCATCGTCGTCCCGTAGAGCTTGGGCTGCCCGGGGCCGGAGCCGCGCCCGACCTCGGTCACCAGGTCGCGGAGCTCGAGGTTGTTCAGCACGCTCTCGCAGTTGACGCCGCGCACCTCTTCGATCCGCGAGCGCGACACCGGCTGCTGGTAGGCGACGATCGCGAGCGTCTCGTACGCCGCCTGCGAGAGCCGGCCGGAAACCTCCGGGCGCAGGGCCCGCCGGACCGCCGGGGCGTACTCCGGACGCGTCGCGAGATGGACCTCGTCCTGGTGGCGCATGAGCATCACGCCTCGGCCCTCGAGGTTCTCGCGCAGGTGCTCCAGCGCGCCCTCGACCTCGTTGCGGTCGGTGTCCGTCGCCTGCTGCAGCTCGCGCACCTTGAGGGGGCGGTTGGAGCTGAAGAGGATCGCTTCGAGGGCGGCCGAGGTGCGGTCGCTCATGGCTCGGGCTCCGGCTCGCGCGCTTCGACGTGGATCGGCCCGAACCGCTCCTTCTGGCGCACCCGGATCCTGGCCCGGCGCAGCAGCTCGAGCACGGCGACGAACGTGACGACGGCCTCGAGCCGGTCCTCGGATTCGAGGATGAGCTCGAGCAGGTCGATCGGCCCTCGCTGCAAGCGCCCGCTTATGAGGTCGAGCTTCTCCTGCAGCGTCCACGTCCGGCCGTGCACGACGAGGGGGCGCGGCGGGATGCGGGCCAGCACGCTGTTGAAGGCGTTGACCAGCAGGTCGACGTCGAGCGGCTCCTCCTGGCCGGCGGCCTCGACGGGCCGGGCGGGGGGCGGAAACGCGAACGTCTCCTGCACCGCGCGCTCGAGCAGCTCTCCGGCGATCTCCTTGTACGCGCGGTACTCCTCGAGGCGCTGTCGCACCTCGTCCTCCCAGCCGAGCAGCTCGGTCTCCTCCTCTGCCTGCTCCTCGCCGGGAAGCAGCCGGATCGACTTCAGGAGCAGCAGCCGCGCCGCCATCCACAGGAACTCGGCCATCTCCGGGGCGTCAGGCAGCTCCCGGGCCGCGATCTCGGCCAGGTAGGCGTCGGTGACGCGCGCCAGCGAGACCTTGAAGATGTCGACCTCCTCGCGCTCGACCAGCGCGAGGAGAAGTTCGAGAGGCCCTTCGAAAACCGGGGTCTGGACCGCGAGGCGGCTCGTTGGGGTGCCTGCCGGCGACTCCACGACGGCGAAGATTACCTGAGATTGACCTGGTGGAACCTCTCCACCCTCGCCGACCGGCGCCATCGCCGCCGCAGCGCCTCGGGGCTCTTGGTCTGGCTGGCGTGCGCCAGGCGCGCCCGGATCTTGTGCTCGAGCACGGCGCCGACGTCGACCTCGAGCGTGGGCGCCTCGCCCCCGAAGCACCACGCCTCGGGCGTCTCGTGAGGCGGCCCCGCTCTGGGATAGGTGAGCGGATCCCTGGCGCAGGGCCAGGCCGCGTCCAGCGCCGCGCGCCCCACGGCGCGGTGGTCGGGATGGAATCGGTAGGGCACGTTGGGATCGAAGGTGAAGATGACGTCGGGACGCGTGTGGCGGATCTCCCGGACCAGCTCCTCGCGGAGCGCGAGGTCCGGCTCCAGCTCGGCGTCGGGACGGCGGAGGAAGACGACACGCTCCACTCCCAGCGCCGCGGCCGCGAGCTCCTGCTCCCGCTCCCTCATGCGCGCGAGCCTGGCTCGGGACACCGTCCCGGTTCGGGTGCCCTTGTCGCCGGAGGTCGCGACCACGAAGTCGACGGTCGCGCCGTGCCGCGTCATCAGCAGGACGCTCCCCGCGCAGTAGAACTCGATATCGTCGGGATGGGCGACCAGGCAGAGCGCCCGCTTGATCCGCCTGTCCTCCGGGCCCGTGAAGAGCCTTGATGCGGCCACTACCGGCCGGCCTCCTCGAGCAGCTCGTGCGCCCGCGCCACCGCCTTGTCGGTGACGCCACCGCTCATCATCCGCGCCAGCTCGCGCGCCCGCTCCGCCTCGGAGGTGAGCTCGCGCACGCTGACCACGTTGCGCCCGTCGCGCCCGGGCGTCTTCTCGACCAGGAGGTGATGGTCGGCGAACGAGGCGATCTGCGCGAGGTGCGTCACGACGAGCACCTGGTGGCGCCGGCCGAGCGCCTTCAGGCGAAGGCCCACCTGGACGGCGGCCTCTCCGCCGATGCCCGCGTCGACCTCGTCGAAGACGAGCGTCGGGATGCGGTCGGCTCCGGCGGTGACCGTCTTGATCGCCAGCATCACACGCGCCAGCTCGCCGCCCGACGCGACGCGGGCGAGCGGAGCGATCGGCTCCCCCGGGTTGGCGCTGAACATCATCTCGGCCAGCTCGGCGCCGGCCGGCCCCACCTCCGGCTCCGGGTGGAGCGCGACCTCGAAGCGCGCGCCCTCCAGGCGGAGGCCTGACAGCTCGGCGGCGACGGCCTGCTGCAGCCGGCGCGATGCGGAGGAGCGGGCCTTGGTCAGGCGCGCGGCGGCCTCCAGCAGTGCCGTGCTCGCTCGCGCGACGCCCTCTCGGGCCGCGTTGACCGCTCCCTCCAGGTCCTCGGTCGCGCCCAGGCGCCGCTCCAGCCGGTCGCGCTCCTCCACGGCGGCCTCGATCGAGCCCCCGTGCTTGCGCTTCAGCTCGTCCAGCACGGCCAGGCGTGACTCGATCGCCTCCAGGCGCCGGGGATCGGAGTCGAGGAGGTCGCCGTAACGCCGCATCGCCGCGGCGGCGTCGGCCGCCTCCTCGGACAGCGCTTCGAGGCGGGCCGCCTCCTCCGCCAGGCGGGGATCCAGCTCGGCCGCGGCGCGCACGGCCACTGCCGCGCGGGCGAGGCCGTCCTCGTGCAGCGCCTCGAGCGCCCGGGTGCTCAGGCCGGCGAGCCGCGCGGCGTGGCGCATCGCCGCGCGCTCGGCGGCCAGCTGCTCGTCCTCGCCGGGCTTCGGGTCGGCCTTCCTGAGCTCGTCGAGCTGCCAGCGCAGGTAGTCCTGCTCGCGCGCGCCCCGGGCGCGCATCTGCTCGAGGTCGCGCAGGGCCTCGGTGGCGGCCGTCAGCGCCGCATGCGCCGCCGCCACGCCGGCCCGCGTCTCGAGCGCGCCCGCGTAGGCGTCGAGCAGCTCGGTCTGCGCGCCGGCGTCGAGCAGGGCGTGGTGCTCGTGCTGCCCGTGCACGGCGACCAGGGCGGCGCCGAGCTCGCGCAGCCGGCCGGGCGTGGCGGCGCGACCGTCCACCCGGGCGGCTCCCCGCTTGCCGATCTCACGCCGCAGCACGACCGAGTCGAACACCGCGTCGACGGCCGCCTGCTCGGCCCCATGGCGCACCTGGTCGACCGCCCCTCGCGCGCCGAGGCTCAGGCTCAGGGCGTCGATGATCAGCGACTTGCCGCTGCCCGTCTCGCCGGTCAGGAGGTTCAGCCCGGGGCCGAAGCGGACGGTCGACTCCGCGACCAGGGCGAGGTCGCGCACCCGAAGCTCCTTCAGCATCCCGCTACTGCTTGGGAACCAGCGGGCGTCCCCAACCCAGCTTGTCGGCGAGCCGCCGGTAGAACGATCCGGGCGGGCTGAACCGGACGACCTTGAGGCGCCGGGGATAGGAGGCGACCCGGACCACGTCCCGGGGCGCGACGACGCGGCCGCGCCGGCCGCTGTCGATGCGCATCTCCGCCGGCCCCCGGACCACCTTGATCGTCAGGTCCAGGCCGGGCGGGAAGACGATCGGGCGGACCGTCAGCGCGAACGGGCTCATCGGGACCAGCACCAGGTCGCGCAGCGTGGGCTCGAGGATCGGGCCGCCGCTGGCCAGCGCGTAGGCGGTGGAGCCGGTCGCGGTGGCCACGATCACGCCGTCGGCGTCGATCATCCCCACCGCCTCGCCGGCGACGTCGATCTCCAGGCGCAGGATGCGAGCCTCGCCCGAGTGGTCGATCACGACCTCGTTCAGCCCGATCGACCGCGCCAGGCTGCGGCCCTCGCGCAGCAGCGTGACCTGGAGCATCGTCCGCTCCTCGATCCGGTACGAGCCGGAGACGAACTTGGCGATGCCCTCCTCGAGGTCGTGCGCCTCGAGCTCCGTCAGAAAGCCCAGGCGGCCCAGGTTGACGCCGAGCAGGCGGATGTTGCGGGGCGCGGCCAGGCGCGCGGCCTTCAGGAACGTCCCGTCGCCGCCGAGCGTGATCAGCAGCTCGGCGCCCCGGAGGTTGGCCGCGTGCGTGGTGGACGCCGCCTCGCGGTCGACCTCCACCGCCTCGGCGCCGTGCGAGCGCAGCGCGGCGAGGGTCCGCTGCACGACCTTGGGGTCGGCGTTCGGCGCGCGGAAGACGCAGACCTTCATGCCGGCAGCAGGTGGACGAAGATCTCGCGGTTGCCCTCGGCGCCCGCGATCGCGGACGGGGCCTCGCCCGCGACGCTGTAGGCGTTCTCCTCGCTCCCGGCGCGGAAGCGCTGGAGGGCCACCTCGACCACGGCAGGGTCGCGGACGATGCCTCCCTTCCCCACCTCGGCGCGCCCGACCTCGAACTGCGGCTTGAACAGGGCCACGACCTCCGCCCGCGGCGCGGCCCGCCGGATCGCGGGCAGGATCTTGCCCAGGCCGATGAAGGAGACGTCGATCACGACCAGGCTCACCGGCTCGGGGAGCGCTTCGAGATCGCGCGCGTTCACCCGCTCCATCAAGACCACGCGCGGGTCCTGGCGCAGGCGCCAGTGGAGCAGGCCCCGGCCGACGTCCACAGCGTAAACCCGCGTCGCGCCGCGCCTCAGCAGGACGTCGGTGAAGCCTCCGGTCGAAGCGCCGATGTCGGCGCATACGCGGCCTGTAGGGTCGACGTGGAAGGCGTCCAGCGCGGGACCGAGCTTGAGCGCGCCGCGGCTGGCGAATCCCGGCTCGGCGTCCACCTCCAGGGCCGCGTCGTCGGGCACGGAGCGGCTGGGAGTGCGCACCGTCTCGCCGCTTACGCGCACCTTGCCCGCGAGGATCAGCGCCTGCGCTCGCTGGCGCGACTCCGCGAGGCCGGCTTTCGTCACCAGCACGTCCAACCGCGTCACCGGGCCGGGAGCAGGATGCCGACCACGACGCCCAGCACGGCGCCGACCAGCACCTCCACCGGCGTGTGCCCGAGCAGCTCGCGCAGCCGCTCCTCCTGCACTCCCCGCATGTGGACCAGGTCCTCGACCAGGCGGTTGAGCACCTCGGCCTGCCGTCCGGCGGCCCGCCGCAGCCCGGCCGCGTCGTACATGACCACGAACGAGAAGATAAGGGCGATCGCGAACGGCGCGGAGCTCAGCCCGGCATATTTACCGATCGCCGCGGTCAGGCCCATGACGATCGCGCTGTGGCTGCTCGGCATGCCGCCGGTCTCGGCCAGCACGCGTAGGTTGAGCCTGCGCTGGCGCACCGAGGTCAGGGTCACCTTGGCGACCTGTGCGATCGCCCAGGCGACGAGCGGCGCGAGGAGGAATTTCACTCGGCTCCGGACAGCAATTCTGCGGTTTCGTCAGAGCGCGCACGCAGCTCGGCCATCTTTTCCCCGGCCTCCCGCAGCAGGCGCGTCGCCCGCTCGTGCGCGGCCACCAGCTCGTCGAGCGGCGCCGTCCCGGCCGCCAGCAGCGCGATCGCGGCCTCGAGCCGGGCCAGCAGCTCGTCGAGGCCGCCGCCCGCGGGGTCGCTCACGGGCTTGCCGCGACGCGGCCGAGGATGCCGTTCACGAAACGTCCCGACTCGTCCCCGGAGAAGGTCTTGGCCAGCTCGATCGACTCGTTGATCGCGGCCTTCGTGGGGACGTTGCGGTCGATCGCGATCTCATAGATGGCGATCCGGAGGATGATCCGGTCGACCTTCGCCATCTGCTCCAGCTTCCAGTTCTCGGATGCGGAGCTGATCATGCCGTCCAGCCGGTCCCTGTTGTCCAGGACGCCGTGCACGAGCTGTCCCGCGAACTCGGTGAGGTCGTCCGGCGCGGCGCCCTCGGACGCGTGGTAGCGCAGGACCTCGTCGGGGTCGTCATCGGTTCCCTCGAGCTGAAAGAGGACCTTGAGGGCCAGCTCGCGCGCCTGGTGGCGCTTTCCCCGCGGCGTGTCAGCTCGCGAAGGCGATGCTCGAAACGAAGACGTTCACCTCGCCCACCTCGAGGCCGAGCATCCGCTCGGTGGCCTCGACCACGTTGGCCTGCACGGCCGAGGCGACGTCCGCCAGCTTGGCCTCCGAGTCGACGGTGATGAACACCTCCAGGTGGATGGATCGGTCGCCCTCGATGTGCACCCGCACGCCGCGATGCGCCGCCTGGCGCCGCACCCAGTCGCCGAAGTGCCGCGCGGCGGCCTCGTCCATGCCCTCGACGCCTTCGACCTCGCCGGCCGCCAGGGCCGCGATGCTGGCGATCACCTCGTTCGCGACGCGAACCGCCCCCAGCGAACCGTTCTCACTCATAACCCGCTGATCCTACGTCACGCGGCGGCGGTGCAACCCGGCGGGGCAGCGGACCGCTTACGCCCGCTCGACATACGAGCGGTCTCGGGTGTCGACGCGAATCACGTCCCCGGACTGGATGAACAGCGGGACCTGCACCGTCGCGCCGGTCTCCAGCTTGGCCGGCTTGGTGCCGCCCGAAACCGTATCGCCCTTGAAGCCGGGGTCGGTCGAGACGACCCTGAGATCCACGTTGATCGGCAGCTCGACCCCTATCAGCCGGTCCTGGTAGCGCTGGAGGAAGACCGTGCTCCCCTCCTTCAGCAGCGGCAGCACGTCCTCGAGCATGTCCTCGTCGACCGGGATCTGGTCGTAGGTCTGCGAGTCCATGAAGTAGTGGTGCGTGCCGTCGGAGTACGAGTAGGTCGCCTCCGTGCTCTCGATGCGCACCGGGCGAAACTTCTCGCCGCTCTTGAAGCTCTGCTCGAAGATGGAGCCGGTCAGGACGTTGCGCAGCTTGGTCTTGATCACCGCGGGCTGGCGCGCTAGCTTGATGTGCTCGACGGTGACGATGGACACCAGCTGGCCCTCCATCTCGAACATGGTGCCGCTGCGAAAGTCGGTGGTCGAGATCATTGCTTCGCCTTCGCCAGACGGAGCAATGGAGAGCGGTCACCGAGAGATTTGGAGCTCCAGGCGGCCTGCGCCGAAGGCAGGGGTGGACTGGCGAGGAGCGCATACGAAGATGCGCAACGACGCCGGGACGGGCCCCCTAACGCACGGCGCGGGGTGCATGGGCTGCAAAGATCCGGTGATCCGTCTCTCATTGCTTCGCCAGATACTCCAAGGCCAGTTCATATCCCACGAATCCGAGGCCGGTGATCACCCCCCGCGC
>CAZLJC010000003.1:0-42678 GCA_964559855.1 uncultured Actinomycetes bacterium | reverse complement strand
ACTCCAAGGCCAGTTCATATCCCACGAATCCGAGGCCGGTGATCACCCCCCGCGCGGCGCGCGCGGTCACGCTTCGGGAGCGAAACTCCTCCCGCGCGTGGATGTTCGAGAGGTGCACCTCGACGACCGGCAGCGCGAGGGCCTGCAGGCAATCGTAAAGGGCAAGCGAGTAGTGCGACAGCGCGCCCGGGTTGATCACGATGCCCGCCGACCCCGGCCCGTGGCGGTGCAGGAAGTCGATGATCTCACCCTCCGAGTTGCTCTGGAGCAGCTCCACCTCGAGGTGCAGCGCCTGGGCCTTCTCCCTCACCGCCTCGTTCAGGTCGGCGAGAGTGCGCGTCCCGTAGATCTCCGGCTCGCGCTTGCCGAGGAGGTTCAGGTTCGGGCCGTTGACGACCACCACGCGCCGGCTCACGCCAGGGCCCTCGTCACCACGCGACGCACGAGCGCCCCCGGGACGGCGACGCCGACCTCGGCGTGGCCGAGCCGGCGTGGCATCACCCAGGCGACCTTGCCCCGCCGCGCCTTCTTGTCCAGGGCGATCGCGGCCAGCACCTTCTTGGCGTCGACCCGAGGCGGCCGGTCGGGCAGCCCGAACGCGTCGAGCAGGGCGCCCTGCGACTCCGCCACCCGCCTGCTGCACAGGTCCATCGCGACCGCGATCTCGGCCGCGACGCGCATCCCGAAGGCGACGGCCCGTCCGTGGCTGATCCTGAATCCCGTGGCGGCCTCGAGCGCATGCCCGGCGGTGTGTCCGTAGTTGAGGATGGCGCGCGGCCCGCGGTCCCGCTCGTCCTTGGCCACCACCAGCGCCTTGGCGGCGACACAGCGAAAAACCACCCGTTGGAGCATCGAGGTATCGCCCTCGAGCAGGCGCGGGGCGTTGCGCTGGAGCAGGTCGAACAGGCCGCGATCCATGGCGACGGCGTACTTTACAACCTCCGCGAAGGCGTCCCTGTAGCTGGCGGGCGGGAGCGTCTGGAGGCAGGCCAGGTCGGCGATCACGGCCGACGGCTGCCAGAAGGTCCCGATCGCGTTCTTGGAGCGGGCGCCGTTGACGCCGGTCTTGCCTCCGATGCTCGAGTCGACCATGGCCAGCAGCGTCGTGGGCACGGCCACGAGGCGCACCCCGCGCTGCCACACCGACGCGGCCAGGCCGGCGAGGTCGCCGACCGTGCCCCCTCCCACGGCGATCACGCACCCGCCCCGGTCCACTCGCTGCCGCTCCAGGAAGTCGAGCACCCGCTCCAGCTCCGCCATCGATTTCGAACGCTCTCCGGCGGGCATCACGTAGATCGGGGTCTTCAGGCCGGCGCGCTTGATCGCCTTCGCGACCTTGCCCGCCCAGGGCCGGACGTAGGTGTCGGTGACGATCGCGGCGCCCGTGGGATCGAGCCGCGTGATCACGCTGCGCATCTCGCGCTGAAGGTTGGTGCCGATCAGCACCGGGTACCCGCCCGCGGAGGAGTCGAGGATCAGGCGGACCAGAGCTTCAACACCTCGTCCGCCACCTGGCTCGCGCCGGCCGAGCCGTCGACCCGGTGCTCGGCCTGCTCGTAGCGCGCGCGCCGGCGCTCGAACAGGTCCTCGACCTCGGCCTTCGTCCGGTTGAGGATCAGGGGTCGCCCGGGCAGGTGACGGATGCGCTCCCAGATGACCTCGAAGGGTACGTCGAGATAGACGGTGCACGCGCGCTCGGATACGAGCCGCCAGCTGTCGTCGTCCATCACCGTCCCGCCGCCGAGCGCCGCCACCGCGCCCGGGACCAGGATGCGCGGGAGCGTCTCCTTCTCTATGGCCCGGAACGCGGCCTCGCTGTGGGTGGCGAAGATCTCGGGGATCGAAAGGCCGGCGCGATCCTCGACGAGTTGGTCCAGGTCGTACAGCGTGGTTCCGGCGCGCTGCGCGACGAGGCCTCCGACCATCGTCTTGCCCGACCCCATGAATCCCAGCAGCGCCAGCGGGCGCCGCTCGCCGGCTCTAGACGCCGCTCGTGGCGGGCGCCGGCGCCGCGACGGCTCCGCCGCCCCGCCGCCTCTCGGACTGCACGAAGACCTGGTCGCGAAAGTCCCCAGGCCGCGGGAGGTACTCGAAGACGTCCGCGCCCTGGACCCCCGCGGCGTCGACCTCGACGTGGCCGTAGCCGAAGATCCGGCCGAGGATCGTCTGGCGCGTGGCGCAGTCCTGGACCCTGTCGATCGGGATCGTCTTCTCCTGGCGGCTGAACACGCCGCGCTCGATCGTGATCCGCTGGTCGGTGAGCGTGTAGACGATCGACTGCCATCCGATCCACGACACGATCGCCCACAGCAGCGCGAGCGCCACCACGCCCAGCGTGAGGTAGGTCCGGAGGTGCTGGACGTAAAGCATCTTCGGGCCCAGCACGGTGAGGTCGGCGAGCGCCACCAGGACGACGAGCGCGGCCGGGAGCAGGAGGCTCCGGACGAGCGTGATCCAGTGCGGGTGCTCTTTCAGAACGACGTTTTCGCCGGGCAGCAGCTTGCTCATCGCGCGTAATTCTCCATTTTTGTCAGGGGATCTGCGTGAGCATGATCAGCGCGCCCGCCGCGAGGTAGGGGCCGTAGGCGATGGTGCCCTTGAGCGAGCGGTGGACCACGATGAAGACGATCGCTCCCACCGCGGCCAGCAGGACGCCGTAGAAGAGCGCGCTCGCCGTGTAGGGCCAGCCGAGCAGAAGGCCGAGGAACAGCGCCAGCTTGACATCGCCGAAGCCGAGCGCCTCGGCCTTGAAGATCGCCCATCCGACCAGGGCGAAGAGCACGAAGAGCAGCCCGGCGCCGACGCCGACGGCGATCCCTACCCACCACGGCTGCTCCCACAGCCCGAGCCGCCCTCCGAACACGCTGACGAGCAGCGCCAGCGCCATGGAGGGGAACATCACGCGGTCGAGGATCAGGTGGTGCTCGAAGTCGAAGAAGATCACCTGCACCAGCACGACGACGAAGACGCTGCGCACCAGGAGCACGGGGAAAGGGGTGAGCAGGTACGCGTAGGCGCCGAACACGAAGCCGCACAGCACCGGAGGCCCGAACTCCTGCCAGCGCCTGTTGCCCGATTCGAGCCCTTCGAGGCGCGCGAGCCAAAGCGACACGCGGCGCATACCGAAGCCGGCCGCCACGCCGACCAGCGCCCACAGGACGACCAGCAGGTAGTGGTTCACGGTTGCAGAGTTTCGCGCATCGCCTCGAGGGGCGCGGGGCGTCCGGTCCACAGCTCGAAGGCGGCCGCGCCCTGGCGCAGCAGGATCTCCCAGCCGTCGACCGTCGTGAGGCCGAAGGAGCGGGCCCTGCGCACCAGCGGCGTGCCGCCCGTGACGTAGACCAGGTCGATCACCGCGCCCCGCGCCGGCAGCGCCGCCGGCCGGAGCGGCATCTCGTCGTGGCGGCCGAGCGGCGTGGCGTTGACCAGGATGTCCGCCTCGCGGGTCGCTCTGGCCAGCGCCGCGCCCTCCCAGCCGATCACGTGCCCGTCCACGTCGACGCCGGACGGGTCCCGCGACACGAACGTCGCCCGCGCCGCCGCGAGCGCCGCGCGCGCCGCCCGGGCGGCGCCTCCCGTGCCGAGGATCACCAGCCTCGCCCCGTCCGCTGAGATCCCCGCGTGCGCGGCGGCGGCCGCGATGGCCTCGATGTCGGTGTTGAATCCGCTCAGCCGTCCGGCGTCGTTGACGATGGTGTTCACCGCCCGCGTCCGCAGCGCGGGGGCGTCGATCACGTCCAGGCGCTCCATCACGGCCTGCTTGTAAGGGATGGTGACGTTGGCGCCCCGCACGGCGGGGGCGCGAAGCCCGTCGGCCGCCGCGCGCAGATCGCCCGGCGCGACCTCGAGCAGCTCATACCGCCAGTCGAGCCCCGCGGCGGCGAAGGCGGCGTTTTGCATGGCCGGGCTGCTGGAGTACGCGATCGCGTGGCCGAGGAGGAAGACGCGGTTGCTCAGCTTCCGCTCACGCCGTACTTCGCGATGTCGTTCTGGAAGTCCTGCGAGTTGGTCTCGAAATGCGTGGTGCCCTGCCGGTCGGTGAAGTAGTAGAGAAAGCTGGTCTTCGGCGGGTTGACGCAGGCCAGCAGCGCGGCCTTGCCAGGGTTGCTGATCGGGCTCGGCGGCAGGCCCGCGTGCGTGCGGGTGTTGTACGGGCTGTTCAGCTGCAGCTCCTGGTAGGTGGGCTCGGGCGAGAGGCGGCCCAGAGCGTACAGCAGCGTGGCGTCGACTCCGAGCGGCATGTTCGCCGCGAGGCGGTTGTAGTAGACGCTGCACACCTTGCCCCGGTCGCTGTCGGTGTTGGCCTCCCGGTCGACCATCGACGCGAGGATGACGATGGCGTTGACGCTCTCGGCCGGTCGGCCGGGCGTGGACTTCGCGAGCTGCGCGCGGAGGTCCGGGGACATGACCGCGGCGAACTGGTCGAGCTGCTGCTTCACGAGCCCGCGCACGCCGGCGGCGGGGTCGACCAGGTACGTGTCCGGGAAGAGGTAGCCCTCGTACGGGTAGTCGGCGTTGACGGGCTGCGGGGGCAGGAAGGAGTACTGCGCCGCCCAGGAGGGATCCTTCGCCGCCTGCAGGTAGTCGGCCCCGGTGAAGACGTGGCTTGCCTCCACCCGCTTGGCCTGCTCGCGCAGCGGGAAGCCCTCAGGCATCGTCACCACCTTCTGGTCGGAGTGCCCGTGCTGCAGCGCCGCCACGATCTGGGGCACGTTCATGTTGGTGTTCAGGACGAACGAGCCGTACTGAAACTTCGGTCCCGCGTCGGTCATGCGCGAGTACATGTCGAAGGCGAGCGCGCTGCGGATGAGCTTCACATCGGAGAGGTTGGTCGCGATATCGGAGGAGGTCTCGCCCTGGTCGACGTGGAAGGGCACGGCGTGGCTCGAAGTGGACACGGGGGTGTTGATGTTGTAGTTCCACCAGTCGATCGCCTTGGAGGTGCCGAGGGCGATGACGGCGAGGATGACGACGATCGTGATCAGCTTGCGCACGCTATTCGACCCGATCCTCCTCGATCGCGCTCATCACCCGCTCGAACTCCTCCCCGTCGACGGTCTCCAACCCGCCCGCCGACTCGCGCAAGAGCAGGACCCGATCCGGGTCTGACACGTCCTCCACGAGGTAGTACGTGCCGCCTTCCACCTCGAAGGCGTCGTGGAGCGTGAACCGCCGTTCCACGCCGGACTCGTCGATCAGCGTGACCTCTTCCGGGGTCGACTCGCTCATCGGCGGCTGTCGAGGTGGGACTGCAGGAGCAGTGCGGCCGCGACCTGATCGACCTTCTTGCGGCGGGCGGCGCCGCGCACGTTGCCCTCGCTTAGCGCGCGCTCGGCGGCGACCGTGGTCAGCCTCTCGTCGACCAGCTCGACCGGCAGGCGCGCCTCCCGGCGCAGCTCCGCGGCCAGCTCGCGCGCCGCCCTGGCCTCGGGCCCGTACGAGCCGTCCATCCGCCGGGGCAGACCCACCACTATCCGGCCTGCCTCCCGCTCACGCGCCACTGAGGCCAGGCGCGCCGCCAGCGTGTCGTGCGGCTCCGCCTCGAGCGTCGCCAGCGCTTGAGCGATGGTGCCGGTCGGATCGCTGATCGCGAGCCCGACCCGCCTGGTTCCCGGATCGACAGCGAGGACCCGCGACGACACTCAGGGCGACGGTGGCGGTGAGGCCGATCCCGGCGTCCCCTGCGCCGCGGCCGCGTCGGCGTTGGGCGATCCGTCCTGCACCACGTAGTCCACGGAGATGCGCCGGGACAGGAACGGCATGATCGGCAGCGCGATCGGCTGCTCCTTGATGCCCACTGAACGGACCGGCAGGCGCTGAAGGTCGAACCGCGCCTGCTGCGTCGGCCGGCCGACGATCTGGGCCACGATCTGGCTCTCGTCGATCCTGGGCGCGACGTAGGCGGACGCGGTGCCGGCGAAGACCAGCACGCCGCCCTTCGAGGCGCTGATCATCCGGTAGGAAACCTGGATCGGGCTCGCGGTGAGCAGCTGCATGTTGTTGGGCACGCGCTGGGCGAGATAGTTCTTGTAGGCCGACGTCACATCCGCCTCGTTGTAGAAGTCGCCCTCGCCGCTGACCGTCATGGTGCCGGTGAAGCTCGGCACCTTGTCGTTCGGCTGGTGGTCGGTCGTGTACTGCGGCGGTCCGTAGATCAGCGTCTGGCTCAGGCGCTCACCGGGCTGGCCCGCGCTCTGCAGCTCCTGCGCGATCGCCTGGTGCAGCTCCTGCTCGAGCTGCGCCCGCCCCGCGTCGAAATCAGACTCCGTCATCTGCGGCGTGGAGGAGGGGTCCGTCCCCCCGCCGGTCGCCTGCGGGTTGGTCACGGTGAGGCAGGGGAAATGGTTGGGGTCCGAGGGGGACCAGGACTCGATCGTGTGGTCGCCGACGTTGCCGGAGCTGCCGGGCTGGACGGCGATGACGTTGACCGGAAGCGAGGCCCCCCAGGGGATGACGGTGTCGGGCGAGCTCTGGGCGAACTCGATGCCGTTGGTGTTGACGAAACGGGTGCCCTGGAGGCTCGTCAGGCCGGGGAAGGCGTTGTTCTTGCCACAGGCGTTGTCGAGGGTCACGGAGCCGGTCGCCGGAGCGAGCGGAACGGTCACCGCCCCCGTGACCTTGAAGCCCTGCGAGGTCGACTTGCTGATCGTCACCGCGCGGACGTGAACCGGCGGCTTGCCGGGCTGCGCGGAGATCTCGACGTCCTTCTCGGTGAAGGCCTGGGCCTGCGCGACCAGCGTGACGGAGGCCGACGGCACGAAGACCACGACGGCGAACAGGCCGACGGCGAGCAACGTCGCCGCGGTGACGTAGAGCAGAAAGCGGCCGGGCTTCAGCTCGGTCGCGGTCTTGGTCAGAAGCTTGCGCGGGGCCGCCACGCCGATGTGCGTCGTCGCGGCGGCCGCCCGCCGCTGCCACCACCGCCTGACCGGGGGCGCCGCCTCCGCCTCCGAGGGAATGCCCTCACCCTGCGGTCCGACCGCGCCGAAGACCGGAAACCCGCTCTCGGACGCCATCTTCTGGACCGCGGGGTCGTCGCACACGACGGTGACCCGCTTGCCGAAGCGGGCGGAGTAGTTGCGCAGCAGCTGGAAGTTGAAGCGGCTCTGGCCGATGCGCGAGCGCACCGGCAGCACCAGCATCGTGTCCTCGCCGTGAAAACGGCGAAGCCGCTCCACGAGCTCGGGGATCTCCTCTTCGGTCTCGACGTAGATGGGGTTCGCAACCATGGCGTTTACAGGTCTCCTGGAGGTCTGGTCAGACTTTTATAGCGCTAAGGACGCGCCGCATGACCGTGTTGACGGTGTCGCGCTCTTCGGCCTCGGTTCGCAGGGCATGGTTGGCCAGGCCCATCGGAGCGATGTCCTGCGGGCTCGTCAGCTGGCCGGTCGAGTCGGTGAGATTGCGCACGTCGGCGGGCACGAGGTGGCGGATTCGCGGCTCGCGCGGGAACGGAAGGCCCGCGGCCCAGTTGTTCTTCACCATCTCGAGCGTCAGCTCCGGCAGGAGGCTCCCGCCGCCGCACAGGAAGATGCTCGTGGGCAGCCGCTCGCCCCGGGACAGCTCCTTGATGCTCAAGGCCAGGCCCTGCAGCAGGACCTCGGCGTCGGCGCCCAGCAGCTCGGACACCTGGCGCTGCTGGTCCGCCGGGAGGAGCCCCTCCGAGTGGCGCAGCTTGCGCGCCTCCGCCTCCTCGTAGCTGAGGCCGAACGCGAGCGCGAGGCGGCGCGTGAAGGCGCGGCCTCCGAGGTTGAACATCCGCGTGCCCTCCACACCGCCGTCGCGCACCAGCGCCACGTCGGTGGTGCCGCCGCCGACGTCGACGAAGATGCCGCCCTCGGCCCACACCTCCTCGTTGGCGCCGGCGCGGGCCAGCGCGTACGGCTGCGCGACCGCGGACGCCAGCTCGAGGTCGAGCTCGCGCACGACCGATTCGACCGCCTCGATGTGCGTCATCGGGGCGAACGTGTTGAACACCGTCACCTCGAGGTTCTTGCCGCTGAAACCGACCGGATTGGTGACCGGATAGCCGTCCACGCGCACGCTCGTGATCGCGGAGTGGACCAGGCGCGCTTCCAGCTGGCCGTAGCTGCGCTCGAGCTCGAGCAGGTGCTGAGCCTCGCGCAGGGCACGGCGCTGCACCATCTGCAGCATCGTCGACATCTCCCCGGAGCGCACGCGCGACTTCGAGTCCTCGCGCGGGTACGAGATGGTCGAGGAGAAGCCCTTGATCAGCTCGCCGGCGATGCCGACGACGACCTGGCCCGGAACGGTCTTGGCCATATCCTCCGCGGCCTCGAGCGCGCGGTTGCAGGACTGGATCACCGACTCCAGGTCGGCGATCGCGCCGCCCGACATCGCCGCCGGGGCCTGCGGCTCGCGGCCCACGCCCAGCACCTCTCCGTCGGGCCCGTCGCGCCGCACGACGAGGACCTTGATCAGGTCCGTGCCGATGTCGAGCACCGTGAAGTGGCGGTAGTACTCGCTGCGCTTGCGCAGGAACTTGAACTTGCTCAACTGGCCTCGAGCTCTCTTTCGAGACGCTGCAGCGCCTCTTCGGCGGGCACGGTGAGAGTCCCCGTCACCAGGTGGGAGGGGCCTCCCCCTTTGCCGAAGAGCGCCTTGAGGCGGTTGGCATCGTACTGGGAGGTCAGGTCCTTGGACACCTTGATGACAAACTTGTTCCCGGCCACCAGGGTTACGATCCCGGACTTGACCTGCTCGAGGTAGCGGTCGGCGTAGGCCTTCAGCTCCTGGTCGGTCGAGGCGTCGACCGGCTGGGCGATGAAGTCGACCTTGCCGTGCCGCACCACCGCCCCGTCCCCCGCCACCCGGTCGCGCCGGAGCCGGTCGCGCTCGCGCTCCAGCTCCTTCACCTGGGCGCGCAGCGCGCCGACGCGCTCGGGCAGCTCCCCAGGCTTCGCGTTGAAGGAGCGGGCCAGCTCGGCGAGGAGGTCCATGTCCTTCCGGATCAGCTCGTCGGCCGCCTCGCCCGCGACCAGGTCGATGCGGCGCAGGCCCGAGCCGATGCTCGACTCGGACACGATGACCGCGGGGCCGATGTCCGCCGTGTTGGCCACATGCGTCCCGCCGCACAGCTCGCACGTCCAGTCGCCGAAGCAGACGACGCGCACCACGTCGCCGTACTTCTCCTCGAAGAGGTGCATGGCGCCTTCCGCGACCGCCTCCTTGTACGGCATCTGCCGGGCGTGGAACGGAAGCGCGGCGCGCACCTTCTCCATGACGAGGCGATTGATCCGCTCGAGCTCGTCCTTCGAGATCGCGCGCTGGAGCGGAATGTCGAAAGTCGTGTGATCAGGACCGACCCACGATCCCTTCTGCACCACGTGCTCGCCAAGCGTTTCGCGCAAAGCTTTGTGAAGGAGATGCGTGGCCGAGTGGTGGCGCATTATCTGGCGCCGCCGCCTCTCGTCGACCGAGGCCGTCGCCTTCTCTCCGACGCGGATCGTGCCCTCTCTCACGATCCCGAGGTGCGCGATCGCGCCCTCCGCGCGCTTGCGCGTGTCGTCGACCTGGACCACAGCGTCGAGCGACGTGATCACGCCGGTGTCGCCGACCTGGCCGCCCGACTCCGCGTAGAACGGCGTCCGCTCGAGGAAGACCTCGACGCGGTCGCCCGCGGTCGCGGCGCCGGCGCTCGCGCCCTCGAGGCGGATCGCGGTGATCACCGTATCGCCGGTGAGCTCGTCATAGCCGGTGAAGTCGGACTTCGGCAGGTCGGCGACCGCCTGCTCGGCGAGCACCTTCTTGCCGGTGCGCGACTTCGTGCGCTGCTCCTCGAGGTGGTGGCGGAAGACCTCCTCCTCCACCTCGAACCCGCGCTCCCGCGCGAGCTCCCACGTCAGCTCGAAGGGAAAGCCGAACGTATCGTGCAGGAAGAAGGCTTCGAAGCCGGGGATGACCCTGGTCTCCGAGGCGCGCGCGGTGACCCGCTCGAACTGCTCGAGGCCGGCCTCGAGGGTGCGGCGGAACCGCTCGGCCTCCGCGTCCACGGTGTCGTCGATCAACGCGGTGCGCTCCCTCAGCTCGGGATAGTGCTCGGCGTAGATGCCGGCGGCGACGCCGACGATCACGCTGAGCCTGGACTCCATCCCGGACTTGCGCGCGTGCAGCGCCGCGCGGCGGATGAGCCTGCGCAGCACGTAGCCACGGCCCTCGTTCGACGGGACCACGCCGTCCGCGATGCAGAACATCGCCGCGCGCATGTGGTCCGCGATGATCCGCTCGGAGACCGTGGTCGGCTCCTTGCTGTTCTCGCGCACGAGCTGGACGAGCGGGTCCAGCAGGTCGGTTTCGAAGACGTTGCTCTTGCCCTGCAGGATGAAGCTGATCCGCTCGAGCCCCATGCCGGTGTCGATGGCCGGAAGCGCGAGCGGCACCAATGCGCCGGACGCGATGCCCTGCTCGATCGACTCGGCGGTCGACGGCGGGCTGGCGAGGTCTCCGCGCTGGTCGTACTGCGGGAACACCAGGTTCCAGAACTCGGTGAAGCGCTCGCAGTGGTCGGGGTGGCAGTCCTCCTGACCGCAGCCCGCGTCGCGGCCGCGGTCCCACCAGATCTCCGAGTCCGGCCCGCACGGGCCGCGCCCCAGGCCCCACCAGTTGTCGCCAAGCCTGGTCACGCGATTCGCCGGGATGCCGGTCTTCGTGGTCCAGATCTCGAAGGCCTGGTCGTCGGAGGGGTGCACGGTGACGCGCAGGCGATCGACCGGCATGCCGAAGCCTTCGGTGACGAGCTCCCACGCGAGCGGGATCGCCGTCTCCTTGAAGTACGCGCCGGTGGGCGCGAAGTTGCCGAGCATCTCGAAGAAGGTGTTGTGCCGGTCGGTCTTCCCCACCTCGTCGATGTCCCCGGTGCGCAGGCACTTCTGCGACGACGCGAGGCGGGGCGCGGGCGGCCGGCTCAAGCCCAGGTAGTAGGGCTGGAGCGGCTGCATTCCGGCGGAGATGAAGAGCGTGCTCGGGTCGCCGTGCGGCACCAGCGGCGCGCTTGGCAGGACCAGGTGCTCCCGTCTCTCGAAATGCTCTAAAAAGCGCCTGCGGATCTCGTTCCCGGTCACGGGGTGAGACAAGTGTAGGGCGACGGGTGTTCGGCGCCTTTGGCGCCAGACGCGCGGAATTCCTGGGGCGGGGCCTGAGGACGGCGATGGCGCGTTTGGCGCAGAACGCGTGGAATTTTCGTTCGGCAGCGGCGCGTTTGGCGCAGAACGCGCGGAATTTTGGCGCGCGCTAGGGGGCGAGGCGCTCCAGGCGCCAGGCGCCGGCCCGGCCGCGGGTGTAGCGGAGCCGGTCGTGCAGGCGGTCCTCCCGGCCCTCCCAGAACTCGATCCAGTCCGGCTGGAGCGCGTAACCGCCCCAGTCGTCGGGGAGCGGGACGGCGTCGCGATGCTTCGCCGCCAGGTCGAGCACCGCGCGCTCCATCACCTCGCGCGACTCGACCACGGTGCTCTGCCGCGACGCGAGCGCGGACAGCTGCGCCCCCCGCGGACGGCTCGAGAAGTACTCGTGTGAGGCCTTACGGCTCACCTTCCTGACGGCGCCCGACACGCGAACCTGGTGCCGCGTCGCCGACCAGTAGAACGTCAGCGCGGCGCGCGGGTCGGCCTCGAGGTCGCGGCCCTTGCGGCTGGCGTAACCCGTATAGAAAAGGAAGGAGCCGGCGTCGTCGATGCCCTTGAACAGCACCATCCGGCCCGACGGGCCGTCAGGCCCCGAGGTGGCGAGGGCCATCGCGTCCGGCTGAGGCGCGCCCGCGCGCTCCGCCTGCTCGTACCACCGCACGAAAAGCCCGAGCGGCTCCTTCGGCGCCTCGCTCTCCAGCAGCGGCACCCCTACCCGGCGGCCTCCTCAGGTACGTGGCGGCGCAGCTGCTCCAGCGCCGCCCGCTGCAGCCGCGAGACGTGCATCTGGCTGATGCCGAGGCGCTTGGCGATCTCCGACTGCGACATCTGCTCGTAGAACCTCATAGCCATGATCGCGCGCTCGCGAGGCGTCAGGTGCTCCATCGCGCGATCGAGCACGTCCCGCATCTCGACCCGCTCCAGCTCGGTATCGGGCACGCCGAGCTGCTCGGCGACAGAGCGGTTGTCCTGCCCGTCCCCGCTGGAGATGGGCTGGTCGAGCGAGATCGGCACGTACGCCGGCCCCATCTCCATCGCCTCGGTCACGTCGTCGGGCGTCACCCCGAGCCGTTCCGCGAGCTCGCCGACGGTGGGATCCCGGCCGAGCTCGATCTTCATCTGCTCGTTGACGCGGACGATCGCCTGGTGCAGCTCCTGCAGCCGGCGCGGAAAGCGGATCGCGGTGCCCTTGTCGCGGAAGTAGCGCTTGATCTCGCCCGCGACGGTCAGGGTCGCGAAGGTGGTGAACTCGTACCCCAGATCGGGGTCGAAGCGCTCGATCGCCTTGATCAGCCCGAGATAGCCGACCTGCACGATATCGTCGAGCGGCTCGCCCCGATTCGCGAACTTCCGGGCCAGGAAGTAGACGAAGTCGTGATAGCCGTCGACCAGCTGAGCGCGGATGCGGTCGCGTTCGGCGGGGTCGGTCGTGTCCCGGTACCGGCGATGGAGCGCCCGCAGCTCCTCGCGGGGAATCCGCGATGAAGACGCCACGGCTTAAGTCTGAATCCGACGGCCTGAGAAGGTCGGTCAGCCCGCCAGGTGCTTGACCATCCGGAAGCGCACGTTTCCCGTGCTGGGCTCGACGAGCGGCCGGAAGTCGTCGACGAAGCAGCGGATCATCTCGTACGCGAGCCGCTGGAGCTCGGGGTCGGGGTGCACCTCGCCCCGCTCGCCCTCGGGCACCGGCATCGGCAGCGCGGCAGAGGTCGGCATGAGGTCGACGTCGACCACCAGGGCCCGGTTGGTGGCGAAGTAGGTCAGCTTCAGGTCGGCCGGCGCGCCGAGCTCGTGCGCCGCCTCGATGGCGCTGTCGCAGGCCTGGGTGAGCGCGATCGAAAGCTCGTCGAGGTCCATCAGGCTGAGGCCGAGCTGGCCACCGAGCGTGTGCGCGACCCGCTTGGCGACGGTGATGAAGGCCGGTGACGCGGGGATCTTGAGCTCGGCCAGGTTCCGCTTCGCCATCTACCCGCTAGTCCTCGAGGTTGGTCGCCTGCTGCATCTTGCGCGACGCGGCGGTCTCCAGCTCTTCTCGCTTCCGTTTCGCGGCCGCGACGCCGTCCTGGATCGCCTTGCCGACCGGGTGGTCGGGGTCGGTCACCATATCGCGCGCCCGCTGGGCCGCCTCCCGCGCGCGCTGCACGGGCTCGCTGCCGCTGAGCTCGATCGTCTTGCTGCGCAGCGAATCGACCTGGTCGCGGCCCGGGCCGGACGCGATGTACGCGCCCACCGCGGCGCCGATCAGGCCGCCGAGGATGAACCAGCCGAAACCGCCGCCGCCACCACCGTTTCTGTCGTCAGCCATCGCTACCTCCCTTCACCGTTCCGATAAGGGTTTCTCCGGCCACCCTGACCCCGTGCGCGGCGGCTTTGACGCTGCGGCCGAACGCCGCGAGGCCGCGGCCGCCGGTCCTGAGCCCGACGTTGAGGCCCGCGGTGATGTCGTTGACGTTTCCGATCGTCTGCCGCACCTCTGGAAGCGTTTCCTTCATTTCTTCGTTCGCCGTGTCCAGCAGCTCTTCCACCGCTCCGAGCGTGCCCCGCAAGCGGATCAGGACCGCCGCCAGGGCGAGGGCCACGACCAGCGCGGCCAGCCCGAAGGCGATCCACATGAAGCTCTGGCCTGTCAATTGATTACCCCCGGTCCGCTCCGCACAAACACAAGCGCAAGTTTAAGTTGACGGGCCCGAATCGCCGGGCCGGGGTTCTCGTTCGGCCGGGCGGCCCGGAAGGAACCGCGTGAGCGGCTGCAGCAGGAGGGCGAAGACGACCGCCGGCAGCACGTCCGCCTGCCCCAGGCGCGCGGAGGGCAGGCCGAGATAGTCCCACGCCTGGCCGAGCGCGAAGCCCACGGCTGTCAGGACCAGGATCGGCACGTACGCGCGGCGCCGGTAGGGCAGCAGCGCGAAGCAGAGCTGCGAGACGATCAGCACCAGCAGCACGGCGACGATCAGGCCCGGAGGGATCAGCTGCACCGCGTGGAGGCTCCCTCGGAGCGGTGGGTGTGGGTTGTCCTGAGCATGCTCAGGTGGGTCCCCTGCCTCGGCTCTCGAAGTCCCGTCGAGCGGGCTTTCCGTCGGCCTAGCGGACTCCGGGGTCCCGATTGATTGAGTGTTGGGCAAGCCGCACGAAGCCCGCCACCCCTTGGGAGCAAAGGCAATGCTACGACGGCTTGGGCGGCGGTACGACCCGGATCCTGAGCTCCTCGAGCTGCTCGGGATCGACCTGTGACGGAGCCCCGAGCATGAGGTCGGTCATCGACTGCGTCTTGGGAAAGGCGATCACGTCGCGGATGTTGTCCGTGCCGGCCAGCATCATCACGATGCGGTCGATTCCGGGCGCAATCCCGCCGTGCGGCGGCACGCCGTAGGTGAAGGCCTGGAGCAGCGTGCCGAAGCGCTCGCGGATCATGTCCAGCGGCATCCCGAGGAGCTGGAACACGCGCTCCTGCATGCGCGGGTCGTAGATCCGCAGGCTGCCTCCGCCCAGCTCGTAGCCGTTGCAGACGATATCGTAGGCGTGGGCGCGCACATCGTAAGGCCGCTCCTCGACGAACTCCATGTCCTCGGCGAACGGACGCGTGAACGGGTGGTGCGCGTACGTCAGCTTGCCCAGGTCGTCCTCCTCGAAGAGATACGTGGGATTGATCCAGAGGAACTTCCACTCGCCTTCGCGCACGAGCTTGCGCCGGCGGGCGATCTCCTGGCGGATCAGGCCCATGATCGTCTCCGCCCTGCGCCGCCGGTCGGCCACGATCAGGACGAGGTCGTCCGGCCCGGCCCCGGTCGAGCTCTGGATGCCGGAGATCTCCTCTGGGCTGAGGAACTTGTCCAGCGGACCGCCCGGGAGCCAGGCGAGCCCCTGCCCCCCCGCGCCCCGCGCCACGGTGACCAGCTCGTCCAGCTCGCGGCGGGTCATGTCCCGGCCGCCCGGCACGCTCAACCCGCGGACCACGCCTCCGGAGGCCAGCACCCGGCGGAAGATCTCCGCCCTCGTGCCCGCCAGCAACGTGCCCAGGTCGGCGATCTCCAGCTCGTAGCGCAGGTCCGGCTTGTCGCTGCCGTATCTCAGGTACGACTCCTTGATGTCCAGCCGCGGAAACGGCACCGTCAAGGTGACGCCCAGGACCTCCCGCCACAGCCGCGCGAAGAGCCCTTCGATGAGCGTGAACACGTCCTCCTCGTCGCAGAAGGACATCTCGAGGTCGAGCTGGGTGAACTCGGGCTGCCGGTCGGCGCGGAGGTTCTCGTCACGGAAGCAGCGCGCGATCTGGTAGTAGCGCTGCAGGCCCGAGACCATGAGCAGCTGCTTCAGCATCTGCGGCGCCTGCGGCAGCGCGTAGAAGCTCTTCGGGTGGAGGCGCGAGGGCACGAGAAAGTCGCGCGCGCCCGAGGGCGAGCTGCGGGTGAGGATCGGCGTCTCGACCTCGATGAACTCGTGCTCCTCCATGTATCCGCGGATGATCCCGTTGACGCGGCTGCGCAGCTCGAGCAGCCGCGTCATGCGCGGGCGGCGCAGGTCGAGATAGCGATACTCGAGGCGCGTCTTCTCGTCGGGCTCTTCGGCGTCCTCGATGGGAAACGGCGGAGGCTCGGACCCGCTCAGGACGTCGAGCCGGTCGGCGACCACCTCGACGTCGCCGGTCGGCATCCTGGGGTTCTCCGAGCCCGCGGGCCGCCGCGAGACCCTGCCGTGGACGTGGACCACGTACTCGAGGCGCACCTGCGCCTCGGCGTTGCGCACGACGACCTGCACCGCCCCCCAGCGGTCGCGCAGGTCGAGGAACGTCACGCCGCCGTGGTCGCGCCGCCGCGCCACCCAGCCGTAGAGGTCGACCTCGGTGTCGACGTCGGCCGCGCGCAGCGAGCCGCAGTGCGGCGCGGTGAAGCCGCTCATGCGAGGTGCTCCGGGAGCCGGTCCCAGTCGACCTCGCTCTGGTCGCCGCTCGCCATCTCCTTGAGCTGTGCCTTGCGCCGCGCGGCGTCCTCGGCCGACAGGAGCACCACCCAGCGCGCGCCGCTCTTGTTGGCGGAGCGCATCCTGGCGCGCAGGCTGCGCGGTTCGTAATCGACCGCCGCGGAGCGGACCTCACGGCAGATTCGCGCCACCTCGGCGCCGGCCACCGCTGCGTCGCCGTCCGGCATCACGAGCACGTCGGCCGCGGGCGGCGGGACGACCTCCTCCCCGCTCGCGGCCATGAGCTCGGTCACGCGGTCCAGGCCGCTCGCGAACCCGACGGCCGGAGTCGAGGGCCAGCCCTCCGCCTCGGCGAGGCCGTCGTAGCGGCCGCCTCCGCCGAGCGCGTCCTGCTGCCCGGTCGCGCCGGCCGGGTAGAACTCGAAGACGGTGCGGGTGTAGTAGTCGAGGCCGCGCACCAGGTACGGGTTCAGCTCGTACTCGATGGAGGCGGCGTCGAGCAGGCGGCGAACCGCGTCCCAGTGCGCGGCGCACTCGGGGCACAGGTGGTCCGTGATCCGCGGCGCGCGCTGCTTGAAGGGCTGGTCCTCCGGGGCTTTCGAGTCGAGCAGGCGGAGGGGGTTGCGCTCGAGCCGGCGCCGGCTGTCCTCGCTCAGGTCGCCGGCGTGGGGCCGGTAGTACTCCGTCAGCCGCTCGAGATACGCCGGCCGGCACGTCGCATCGCCGATCGAGTTGAGCTCGAGGCGCAGGTCGCGCAGCCCGACCTCTCGCAGCCAGTCGCGCGCCACCTCGATCACCTCCGCGTCGAGCGCCGCGTGGCCGCTGCCGATCGCCTCCACGTCGAGCTGATAGAACTGCCGGTACCTACCCTTCTGCGGGCGGTCGTAGCGGAACATCGGCCCCATCAGGTAGAGACGCGAGGGTTGCGGCCCCTGGTTCATGCCGCTCTCGAAGTACGCGCGCACCACGCCGGCGGTGGCCTCCGGGCGCAGCGCGAGGTGACGGCCGCCCCGGTCCTCGAACCGGTACAGCTCCTTGACGAACGCGTCGCTGTCGTCGCCGGCGCGCTCGATCAGCTCGGCTGATTCGATGACCGGCGTGACGATCTCCTCGTAGCCGAAACCTCTCGCCACCTGCTCGGCCGCGCGCTCGGCGACGCGCCACAGCGCGCGTTCGCGGGGGAGCAGGTCGCGGACTCCGCGGGCAGCCTTGATCGGCTCGGCTCGAGGCATCAGATGGCTGATTGTAAGAACCGCCCTGTTGACGGGTTAAACTTCCGCGCCGGTGACGACGGCGTACGTCCAGCTGGTCTCGATCGTGCTCGCGGCGCTCGCGCTGCTCACCGGCGCCTATCTGCTGATCATCGGCAAGCGGCCGTGGCGCGGAGGCGAGCAGGCCGAGGTCGCGCCCCGCGTGCGGCTCCTCGGGCTGAGCTACATCCTCGTCTTCGGCGCGGCCATGATCCAGATCATCGCCCAGCCCAAGGGCGTCGAGGCCGAGGGGCTCGGCGGGATCATGGTGCTCGGCGGGATGATCGTGATCATCGTCGTGTACCTCGAGGCGCGCGCCTCCCGGCTCTCGACGCACGAGGACCGGCTCGACAGCAGGCTCCGAGGGTAGCGCCCCGGCCCATTTCGGCGCCTCTGGCGCCAAACGCGCGCACTTCGCGCGCGATCTGGCTCGTCTGGCGCAAAACGCGTGGAATTCGACGGACGATCAAGGCTCGCGCTACAGGCCGGCGTGCTCCTCGTTCGTGCGGTAGCCCACGGCCGACTTCAGCGCCTCGCTGAGGTCCTCGAGCCGGATCGGCTTGCTCATGTAGTCGTCGAAGCCGGCCCGCAGGCACCGCTCCTGGTCGCCGGGCGCCGCCATCGCGGTCAGGGCGATCAGGCGCGGCCGGTTGCCCCGTGGCCAGCGCCGGCAGATGGCCTCGGCCGCCACGAGCCCGTCCATCTCGGGCATCAGCACGTCCATCAGCACCGCGTCGTAGGGCTGCTGCGCGACGGCCGCCACCGCCTCTCGGCCGTTGGAGACCACGTCGACGGTGTGGCCGAGCCTGGTCACGAGCCGTTTCAGGAGGTTCTGGTTCAAGGCGTTGTCGTCGGCGATCAGGACGCGCAAAGTGCCCGGCTTGAGCTCACGGGCGGGGCTCTCCGCCGCCTTCTTCGCGCCGGGGACGCCGACCTGCACCATCACGTCGTGCAGCGTGCGCGCGGGCACCGGCTTGGTGAGCGTGGCCTGGATGGCGCCGCTGTCCGCTGCCGCCGCCTCGGCGCCTCCGGGCGCCGCCGAAGCCATCAGCACGATCGGCATCTGCTCGGCCCTCCGCACCGTGCGCATCTCCTGGCTGATCGCGAGCCCGTCGGTGGTGGGCGGGCGGTGCTCGATCAACGCGATGTCGAACGGGCGCCCCGCCTGGATCAGCGCGATGGCGTCGTCCGGACTGGCCGCCGTCGCGTTGGCGCCCCACTGCTCGACCTGCAGGGTCAGCACGCGCTTCTCCGTCGGGTCCACGCCGACGACGAGCACGCGCATCGCCTCGAGCGTCAGCTCGGTGGTGGCGACGGCGGAGGGCAGCGCCTCGGCGAGCACAGTGAAGTCGAACGTCGTGCCCGCGTCGGGCCCAGCCTCCACACCGCCCTGCTCGACGTGCAGCTCGCCGTCCATCATCTCGATCAGGTGCTTGGTCGTGTGCAGGCTCAGCACGGTCAGGCGGTCCCCCGGCTCCAGCCGGTCGTAAGGCCCGAGCGCGCCTTCAATGGCCCCGCGGAGGATCCTGGCCGGCACGCCCCGCCCCGTGTCGCGAATCCGGAAGTGCAGCGTGAGCAGGCCGCCGTGGTCCTCGCAATGGAGCTCGACCGAGATGCCGCCGCGGAAGGTGCGGTCGGAGGCGCCATGGAGCAGCGTCACCAGGATCTGCTCGAGCCGCCGCGAATCGCCGATCACGACCTGCGGCACCTCGGGCGCGGGGGTGAACCTGACATCGATCCCCTTGCCCGCGGTCACCTCGGCGATCGCCGCGAGGCAGCTCTCGACGGTGGCCCGCACGTCGAACGGATGCAGCGCCAGCTCGAGCTCGCCGCTCTCGATGCTGGCGGCGTCGAGCACCTCGTCGACGATCCGCGCGACCTGCTCCGCGCCCGCCTCCACGATGGCCGCGAGCTCGCGCTCCTCGCCGTTCTCCGCGCCGGTGGCCAGGAGCCCGGCCGCGCCGACCACCGCGTTCAGCTGGTTGCGCAGCTGGTGCCCGAGGTCGGCCAGCAGCCGGCTGTCGACCTCGATTCGGCTGTGGTGCCCGTCGGGCGTGGTCCGGATCGGCTGTTCTTCCATCAGTAAAGCTGCTCCATGGGTGGCTCGGGGGCGGGCGCGAAGAGCGACGGCGGGAACTCCTGGCCGTTGGCCTTGAAGTGGCGGTCGAACGTCGAGGTCACGCCGGTGGCGGTGTGATATCCGACGGCCCGGCCTTCCGGCGTCACCGCCATCTGCCGGAACGTGAACAGCTCCTGGATGGCGATCTCGCCCTCCACGTTGCCGAGGACCTCCGACACGCTCACGATCTTGCGCGATCCGCCGCGCAGCCGCTCGGTCTGCACGATCACGTTGATCGCTGAGGCGATCTGCCCGCGGATCGCCCGCGAGGGCAGCTCGGTGCCGGCCAGCAGGACCAGCGTCTCGAGCCGGTTGATCACGTCCCGCGCGTTGTTCGCATGCACGGTGCTCATCGAGCCGTCGTGGCCAGTGTTCATCGCCTGCAGCATGTCGAGCGCCTCACCGCCGCGAACCTCGCCGACGATGATCCGGTCGGGGCGCATGCGGAGCGCGTTGCGGACCAGGTCGCGGATGGTGATCTGGCCCCGTCCCTCGACGTTCGCCGGCTTCGACTCCAGGCTGATCACGTGCACCTGGCGCAGCCGCAGCTCGGCGGCGTCCTCGCACGTGACGATGCGCTCGTCGGGCGGGATGAAGCCGGAGAGCACGTTGAGCAGCGTCGTCTTGCCGGAACCCGTTCCGCCCGACACGATGATGTTGAGCCGCGCCTTCACCGCGGCGTCGAGGAACTGCAGGATCGCCTCGCTCGAGCCGCCGCTGCTGACGATGCGCTCCGGCGTGAGGACCTCACGGCCGAACTTCCGGATGGTGAGGCACGGGCCGTAGATCGCCACCGGCGGAATCACGACGTTGACGCGCGAGCCGTCCTTCAGGCGCGCGTCACACATCGGCTCGGACTCGTCGACGCGCCGCCCGATGGTGGACACGATGCGGTCGATCACCCGGCGCAGGCTGGCCTCGTTCTCGAAGGCCAGGTTCGTCAGCTCGATCTTGCCCCGCCGCTCCACGAAGATCTGCTCTGGCCGGTTGACCATGATCTCGGTGATATCGGGGTCGCGCAGCGGCGCCTCGAGCGGCCCGAGCCCGATCACCTCGTCGAACAGCACGTCGACCAGGCGCTCGCGATCGGCGGCGGTGACGACGGCGAGCGGCGGCTTGGTCCGGAAGTGCTCCTCGGTCAGCTGCAGCAGCAGGCGCCGGATGCCCGCGCGGTTGCTGATGTCGATCGCGGCCGCATGGCGGCGGAGCAGCTCGGCATGGATCTCGGCCTTGGACGCGGCGAGCGTCGGGCTGAGCGCGCCCGCGTCGACCATGCGCACCGACTCGAGGGTCTGGGTCTGCGGCTCGCGCGGGACCGCCCTGCGCTCGGCCGGGACGACGTTCTCGACCGCCCCGTCGGACGGCGGCGCGGGGGGCGGCTCGGCGGCGGGCGCCGCCGGCACGGAAACGGCCACCTGCGCGGGCGCCTGCTGGTAGCGGCGGTCGAAGCGCTCGGAGAGCTTCATGCCGGCTTTGCCATCGCCCGCCGGAGGAGGCGGCGGTGGGCCCGGTGGGCCACGCGGCGCACTGTCTCGTCAGGATCGTTCTCCGCCAGGCGCGACAGCCCGTCGGCGGCGGAGCGATCCCCGATCGCCGCCAGCGCCTTGCACGCCGCCAGGCGGACGATCGCCGGCCGGCGCCGGTCGTGGGCGATGCCGAGCAGCGGCGAGATCCGCAGCAAGTCACGCCTGAGCCCGCACGCCAGAACTGAGGCCACGGCGGCATGTTCGCTCAAAGGGCCCCGGATCTGAGCCTCGATATCGATATCCGGGGCCGCCCGGGAGAGCGCCGCAGCCAGCCGGTGAAGCGGAACTGGCGTCTGCGCGCCGCGCAAAGCGTCGACTGCGCGCGCGCCGCGGTGGTCGCCCAGAGCCCTGGCCGACGCCTCCCGCACCGACCGGTTGGGATCCTCCAGCAGGTCGCCCAACCAGATCACGGCCTCGCTGAGCTGGGCGGCGCCCGCCAGACGGGCGGCCGCGGCCCTGGTCAGCGGGTTGGGGCTCTGGAGCCCGTTGAGAATGTCGTCGTAGACGTGCGACCGGCGGAGCAGCTCGTGCACCCGCCACGGCCCGGCGAGGCCCACGTCCGGCCGGCCCAGCGCGGTTGCCATGAGGCCGGCCACCGGCCGCGCCTCGCCCAGCAGCTCCCCGCCGGTGACCTTGACCACCGCCGAGGCATCGCCGGCGAGCGCGGCGGCGAGGACCCTGTCCAGCCGGGCGGCCACGCGGGAGCGCTCTGGGGAACGGGCCGGAGGGCCGGCGGGCGGCGCCGGCGAGGAACCCTCGTCACTCGGGTGGTCCATTGGGGGGAGGTTGCTACAGTATCCGCGTTTTGGACGCCCGTGAGGTTCCGGAAACCTTACAGCGGCCACGGGAGGAAGAGGGACAGCAGGTGGGACAGGCCGGCGGCCAGCCCATCGGAGACCAGGCCCCGTCCGCGATCCAGATGCGGATGCGGATCCTGGAGATGTCTTCAGTGTTCTCGGAGTTCGGCGACGGCACCCTGCGGGCGGTCGCCCGCCGGATGCGCCCAGTCGGCCTCAAGGCCCAGGACACCCTCCACCTGGGCGGCCACGGCGGCGACGTGGTGGTGTTCGTCGCCTCGGGCCAGGTCGAGGAGTCGATCACGGACAACGCCGGCAAGCTGCTGCTGACCCGGCGGCCGGCCGCGGGAGACCTGGTCATCCTTCCCGTGGCCCGGACGGGCGGGCGGTACGTCACCAGCATCTTCGGCGTGACCGACGCCGTGCTGCTGACGCTGGACCGCGACGGACTCCAGGAGGGCCTGGGACGGGACGTCGAGCAGGTCGCCCAGACCCTCGACAAGCTGTGGGAGCAGGAGCTGTCCGCCGCCGCCGCGATCGAGGCTCAGGTGGCGTCGCGCGCCGGAGCGCCCATCGTGGCCTTCTTCTCCGCCAAGGGCGGGGCCGGCACCACGACCCTGGCCATCAACACCGCCGCGGCGCTGGCCCGCAAGTTCCCGCGCCAGGTCCTGCTCGTCGACCTGGCCGCGCCCTTCGGCCACGCGGCGCTCTTCGCCGACCTGATCGCGACCGGCTCGATCGCCAGCGCGTCCAAGGCGGCGTCCGGGGACTTCGACTCCGTACTCCGGGGCAACATCGTCAACCACAAGACGGGCCTGGGGGTCCTGCCCGGGACGCTGCGCCCGGAGGAGGTCGACCTGGTGACCGCCGAGCTCGCCGGGCGCGTTCTTGATGTCGTGGTGCCCTGGCAGCGCCTGATCGTGGTCGACCTCGGAACGTCGCTCGGCGAAGCGGCCCTGGCCGTGATCGAGCGCGCCGAGTGCATCGTGATGGTGATCCCACCCGAGATCGCCGCCATGACCGACGCGCGGCGGGCGCTGGCGATCTTCCGCGACATCATGAACGTGCCGGACAACCGGATGGAGCTGGTCCTGAACCAGCGCTCCCCCCGCGCCCCCCTGGACCGCGCCGCGGTCGAGTCGATCCTGGGAAGGAGGATGTCCGCCGTCGTCGGCTTCGACGAGTCCCGCCCCGAGGACTCCACCCTTGCCGGCGGCCTCGTCCTTCAGCACGACCCTTCGGCGCTGGTTTCGCGAGGCGCCGCCGAGCTGGCCCGGGTGATCACGTCCAGCCTGAAGCTCGATGGGTAGGCGGGGCCGAAGCAGGACGCGCGGCCAGGCGCTGGTCGAGCTCGCCATCACCCTGCCGATCCTGATGCTCCTCGTGGCCGGCATGCTGGAGCTGGGCCGCGGCTACTCGTTCGGCGTCGCCACGTCGGATGCCGCGCGGGACGCCGCCCGCTATGTCGCGGGCAAGACCTCGACCACGAACGGGCCGGGTCTCGCCGCGATGTGCAGCATGGTCAGGGCGGACCTGCAGGCCGTGACCGCGAACGTCAGCTGCGCCTCGCAGGTGCTGCATGCGCCGCCGTTCGTGGCCGGCACGGACTACACAGCTCCGGTACCGGGGCAGGCGGTGGTGGCGGTCTATTGCGGGACCAGCGCCGACTGCGGCGGTTCGGTGACCACCCTCTACAACTCGGAGGTCGACGTCTACGTCTATTACGGGTTCAGTGATCTCAACATCCTGGGAGGCGGGATAACGATCACCGGATCGAGCCGCTCGACGACGGCCTGGTGAAGCCAAGCCGCGCCGGCCAGACCCTCGTCGAGTTCGCGCTGATCGCGCCCATCGTGTTCCTCCTGATCGGGGCCACCGTCGACCTCGGCCGGGGCGCGCTGATCTACACCACGCTGCAGGGCGCCTCGCGCGACCTCGCGCGCCAGGGCACGCTGGCCTACTACGACGGCTCCAACAGCCTGGCGCCGGACTGCACCGCGCTGGCCACGCCCTGCTCGCTCACGGCGCTGACCACGGCGGCGCACGAGCTCGACCCGCTCGGCATGTCGGTCGTGTATCAGGACTCGAGCGCGATCAGCTCTCCCCCGCCCTACGGCACTTATGTCCCCAACGCCAACCCGCTCCTGCCCGGCACCATCAACCTCGCGGGCACCGCGAACGCAAGCACCGTCTACGTCTTCATCTACGAGCTCGATTCAGCCGGCGGAAACCCCAACCCGCGCTGGAGCTGCCCCTCGTGCGCGGCGGCCAGCGGCGCGGCAGTGCGCACGTCGGGCCACCAGGTGCTCGTAGTCGACCTGAAGCTGCGGTGGAAGCCGGTGCTGGCCGCGCTCCTCGGCATCCCCTCAGCCGTCACCTTCGACTCCCAGTCCGTCCAGCGGCTGGAGTATTGAGATGAGGCGGCCGAAAGCGCAGTCCGGGCAGGTGCTCGTGATCGTCGCGGTCTGGATGATCGCGCTGATCGGCGCGTCCGCCCTGGTCCTGCTCGCCGGCTCGGTGATGTGGCAGCGCACGCAGCTGCAGCAGGTGGCCGACCAGGCCGCGCTCGACGCGGCGTTGAAGATCGGCGTCGGATGCACGGCCGCCTCCGCGAGCACGGTGATCACCGAGGCCGACAACTTCCTCGCGACGCAGCGCACGCGAAGCGGAAGCCTGGCGATCGGCGGCGCCTCGTGCCTCGCGCCCTACACCGGGACGGACACGTTCACGGGCGCGCTGAGCGAGACCGTGCACTATCCGTACCGGGCGCACCAGCAGCAGGTCGAGGTCGTGCTCACCCTGTCCCTGCCGATCTCCTTCGGCAGCTACATGGGCGCGACCAATACGACCGTGACGCGGCGCGCCGTCGCGCAGCAGCTCGCCGGCTCGACCGCGGCGGTCTCCGCCACGTCGCTTTCGTGCACGGGCGGGCAGTTCAACGTGGCGGGCAGCGTCGTCTCCTCGAACAACATCACGCTGAGCGGCGGCTGCGCGGTTTACGCGCACGCTCGCCTGGACGCGACCTCCGCCACGTACTCGGACCTCGGCGACGTCTCGGTGTACGCCGGATCGCAGACGTGGGTCGGCGGCGGCGGGCGGTGCGTGGCGGGAGCCGGCGCGGGCTCGTCCAGCGCGGTGTGCGCCGACGGCTACGAGATCTCGGGCCACAACTCCACCGCCTGCGGCCTCAGCGGCACGAGCCAGTTCCTGTCCGCGGCGGACGCCGCGATCAACCCGAACCCGTGCGCGGCGGGGACCGCCCGGCTGCCGGTGCCTCCGGTGTCGACCGCCCTGCCGCCCGATCCCAACGCCGACGCGGCGATCACCGCGACGCTCCCCGGCGGCGTGCCCTGCGCCTCCGGCGCCTCGTACGGAAACGTGGTCGTCAACGGCGTGGTCGTCGGGACCTCCAACGCCGCCGCCCCGACCACCGACGCTTCGGGCTGGATTCACTTCAAGCACGGCTGCTACGGCCACCTGAACGCCGGCAACCTGGGCTCGGCCGGCAGCATCACCAGCAAGCAGATCGGGCCCGAGGTCCAGGGCCAGAACAAGGTCAACGTCACCCTGACGGTCAGCCTCGGGACGCTGCTCGTCGTCACGCTGCACGCGGCGGACGGAGCGAAGACGATCACCGGACCCGCGGCCCCCTGGGCCCTGGCGGCGGACGTGCAGCAGGCGGGCGAGGGCTGGAACCAGATCTGGTACCTGCCGGGGGTGAGCAACCTGGGCGGCAGCACCACCGCGGCGTTCAAGGTGACGCCGGGCTCGATCGACTACGAGGCGCAGATGACCGAGTGGAGCGGCGTCCTGGCCGCGGCGCCCCTGGACCAGACGGGCACTCGCGCCGTGACGCCGGCCGCCACCACCGCCTCGGTGACGTCGGGCGCGACCATTTTCGGCAACGAGCTCGTCGTGACCAGCGACGGCTTCCAGAGCCCCGCCGGGCAGACCTTCACGCCGGCCGCGGCGTACACGAGCCTGATGAACGACGCGCCGAACGGGTACGCATCGGAGTTCCGGCTCAACGCCCCGATGGGGGCTCAGACCGAGACGGTCACCGCGAGCCAGGCCACCCTGTGGTCGCTGGGGATCGCGACGTTCAGGCCGGCCGCGGTCACGGCGCCTCCCGGAGCGGTGCTGGACCCCGGCTTCTACTACTTCAACGGCTCGAGCGGCGGGGTGGGCGGCCTCTGCCTGAACGGCGGCACGCTGCTTGCTCGGGACGTGACGCTCGAGTTCGTCAACACCGCCGTCCTCTCCACAGGCGCCTGCGCCGCGGGCGGGCTCCCGGCATGCGCCACGGCGACGTGCCAGCTCGGCTCGACGCCCTGCTCCATCGCCGCCTGCCCTCCGAACGCCGCGGCGGACGTGGCGGGCGGTGGCTTCACCTGGTTCTCCGCGCCGTGCTCGAGCGCGCCGGCCGGCGACTCGGCGGCCTGCGCCGGCTCGTCCTGGTGCCCGGTGGGAGACCGCGCCTGCTGGAACCTCCTGGTCCGCCGGCCGGCCACCGCGACCGGCCAGCTGGCGATCGCGGGCGCCTCGGCGAGGGCCTGGCTGCTCGGCTCGGTCTACTGGCCCGGCACCTGCACCGACACGGTGAACGGGACCAGCACACTCGACGGAACCATCTCTTGCGGCACGCTCTCGATCTCGGCAGCCGCCGGAGCCGGCACCGCGGCGGGCTCCGATTACGGGATCAACACCGCCCTGGTGGAGGCCGAACTTGTTGAATAGGTTGCGGACCGGCGTCCGTTTTGTCAGGCTTGCGCGGCACTGATGGCAATTTCCGGCGCCACGCCACTCGCCAGGTCACGCCGCGGACGGACGTACATCGTCGTCGGCGCCGTCCTCGCCGTGCTCGCCTTCGCCACCGCGGCGGGCATCGCCAGCCTCCCGCTGCTTCAGGGCACGACGACCGGGACCAGGGTGGTCGTGGCTGCGCACGATATCAAGGCCCGGACCCGGATCCAGCCCTCGGACCTGATGCTGGCCAACGTCAACCCCGCCCCACCCCAGTACTTCACGGCGATCAAGGACGTCGGGGGCAAGGGGGCGCGCGTGGACATCCCGGCCAACTCGCCGGTCACCGCCAACCTGATCGCCGCCTCCAGCGACCTGCTGAGCAGCAGCGACGCGGCCTACCTCCCCATCCCCTCGGGCTGGATCGCCGTGACGGTGCCGACCAGCGAGCAGGTCGGGGTCGGAGGCTATGTGCAGGTGGGCGACCGGATCTCGATCCTGGCCACCCTCAACACCTCGGTGTTCGGCCAGAGCCCGGGGGTACCCTCGGTCCGCACCGTGTTCCACGACGTGGACGTGGTCCGGGTCGGTCCCGAGGGCGGCCAGACGAACGCCGGAGCCGTGCCCACGAGCCTGACCGTCCTGATGACGGGGTGCGACTCCGAGTTCCTCTTCTGGCTCTCGAACAACGCGACCCTGAAGTACGAGCTCGAGGCGTACTCCGACTACGGCCAGGCCCCGCAGCAGCCCGATCCCTCATGCCCCAAGATCCAGTCGGCCAGCGGCGTGGGACCGAGGGAGGTCGACGGGCGCTGGCACTTCACGACCCCGTAGCCGGGCCGGACCGATGAACGCCGGGATCGTCCTCGTGGCCCTGGCCGCGGCGGCCGGCGTCGCCCTGGTCTTCTACGGCGCCGTCCACTCGCAGCGGGCGGCCGCGCCCGAAGAGTCGGTCCGCGCGTCCTACCGGACGCTCGCCGACGTGCGCGAGCAGCTGCGCCGCCGGTTCGAGCCGACGGGATCTCCGAGCTGGATCGCCGGCGACGAGAGGACGGGCAGGCTGGCGCGCGACCTGGTCAGCGCGGACCTCGAGCTCCGGCCCTACGAGTTCCGGATCATCCAGGTCTGCACCGGGCTGCTGTTCGCGATCGTCGCCCTTCTGCGCTTCGGCATCGGCCCGGAGTTCCTGATCCTGTCGGCGCTGGGCTACCTGGCACCGTCCTTCTACCTGCGCAACCGTCGCGGCCGACGCCTGCGGCAGTTCGATGCGGCGCTTCCCCGGGCCATGGAGCTGATCGCGAACTCGATGAAGGCGGGTCAGTCGGTCGCGCAGGCGCTGAGCGCCGTGACGGACAACTCGACGCCTCCCATGTCCGACGAGTTCAGCCTCGCGCGCCGGGAGATCGAGCTCGGCGCGTCGGTCGAGAGCGCGCTGACCAACATGGTGCGGCGCATCGGCAGCGCCGACCTGAAGCTGATGGTGATGGTGATCACGATCCAGCGCTCGATCGGCGGCGACCTGCCGGCGATTCTGATCACCCTCGCGGACACCATGCGCCAGCGCGAGGAGATGAGGGCGGAGATCCTGGCGGCGACCGCACAGTCGCGCGCGACCGCGCTGATCATCACCTTTCTCCCCATCGTCGCCGCGGCCCTGCTCTATTTCATCGTCCGCGACTACTTCCGGCCGATGCTGACCAACCCGATCGGCTGGTTCCTGCTCGCGATCGCCGGCTTCCTGCTGTTCATCGGCAACCTGATCATCCGCAGGCTTACGGCGATCACATGAACCTGTTTCCCTTCGTCCTCGCCGTCGGGGTCGCCGCCGCGGCGGGCGCGTACCTGATCGTGGTCGGCGTCATCGCCGCCCGGGCGGGAGACGCCGCCACCCTGGCCCGGGAGCGGCTCGCGCGCCAGGAGATCGGCCTGGGCCAGAGCGCCGTGGCGCTGCAGCTCGAGAAGCCCTTCGCGGAGCGGCTCGTCGCCCCGCTCCGGCGGTGGCTGGACGGGCAGATGATGCGGCTGACGCCCGAGGCGCAGGCCGCGCACTACCGCCTGCAGCTCGACTTCGTCGGCAATCCCCTGAACCTCGACCCGGCGGGACTCCAGACCCTACGCATCGCGTGCGCCGCGTTCCTCGGCGCCGTCGGGACGGTGATCGGCGTGGCCACCGGAGCGCCCGTGACGATCGGGATCGCGCTCCTGATCGGGGTGGCGGCCGGCTTCTACGCGCCCATCCTGTGGCTCGACCAGCTGGTGCGCGACCGCCGCACCGAGCTCGAGGCCTCGCTGCCGAACGCGCTCGACGTGGTGGCCATCAGCATGGAGGCGGGCCTCGGCCTGGACCGGGCGCTGGAGCAGCTGGTGCGGCACCAGGACGACTCGCTCACGCTGCTGGTCGCCCGGGCGCTGCGCGAGATCCAGCTCGGCCGCCCCCGCGCTGAAGCGCTCGAGGAGATGGCGCTCGCCACGGGCATCGACGACTTCTCGTCGCTGGTGCGGGGAATCCTCTACGCCGAGCGCACCGGCGTTCCGGTGGCCCGGACGATCGAGGCTCAGGCGGCGCAGATGCGGGTCAAGCGCCGGCTGAAGATCCGAACCGAGGCCGCGCGGGCCTCGCTGAAGATCCTGTTCCCCACCGTGGGCTGCGTCTTCCCGACCTTGTGGCTGATCCTCCTGGGACCGGCGCTGATCGTCGCGCTGACCCTGGGTCGCTGACGAGCCTCATCCCGCCCGACCTCCAGGCGATCTCGGCGCGTTGGCGCCAAACGCGCTCAATTCGCGCCGAATCTGGCTCCTCTGGCGCAAAAGGCGTGGAACTCGAGGGCTAACTCAAGGGCCTGGGTTGGTCTCGGGCTCACGAGAGGAAGGGGTTCGTGCGCCGCTCCCGCCCGATCGTGGTCGCGGGGCCGTGCCCGCTGTAGACGATCATCTCGTCGGGCTGGGCGAGGAGCTGCGCCCGGATCCCCTCGAGCAGCGCCGCGCCGTCCGAGTTGGCGAAGTCCGAGCGACCGATCGACCCGGCGAACAGCGCGTCGCCGGTGAACAGGAAGCCGTCGATCTTCAGCGTCACCCCGCCCGGGCTGTGGCCGGGCGTGTGCAGCACGTCGAGCTCCAGCGATCCGGCGCGGTAGACCTCGCCGGGCGTGAGGCGCGTGACCCCGTCGACGCGCATGGCCAGGGGAGCGAACTCCCGGCGCAGCGGCCGCCCCTCGGCCACCACCTCTCGCTCGGCGTCGTGGACCGCCACCGGGATGGGGCCGAACGCCTCGAGCAGCTCGCGCAGGCCCGCGATGTGGTCGAGGTCCGTGTGCGTCAACAGGATCGCCCGGACATGCGCGCCCCGCTCGCGGGCGAGCGCGATCACGAGCTCCGGCTCGAGGTTGGAGTCGATGACCACCGCATCGTGGGTAGCCTCGTCCTCGACGAGGTAGGAGTTGGTGCCGAACCTCGCGTCCGCCGTCACCTCGACGCGAACGGTCAAAGCGCTTTGCGCACTACGACCTGCCGGCCGACCTCGCGGTATGGCTCGAATCCGGCCTTCAGGTACATGCCTAGCGGGCCGCGGTAATTCGCCTGCGCCGAGTCGTCCTGGGCCGCGGGGTATGCCTCGACGGTCTTCAGGCCCAGGGCGCGCATTCGCTCCAGCGCGGCGTCCAGCAGCCGGGTCGCCAGCCCGTGGCGGCGGTACGGCGCCGCGATGATGAAGCAGGAGATCGAGCCCACACCGGCGTGGTCCGCGGGCTCGAGCTGGAACCGTCGCATGACGCCCGCAAGCACGGTGGTCTCGCCATAGTTGCACCAGCCGACGGGCCTGTCGTCGACGTAGGCGAGCAGGGCCGTGACCTTGCCCTGCTTGATCAGCTCGACCATGGCGCCTCGGTTCTCCTCCGCCGTGCTCGTGCCGTCGTCCTCCCCCGCGCGGTGCGTCTCCGTGCAGTAGCAGGCGCTCCAGGCCGGGTAATCGCGGAACGCCTGGTGGTCGAAGAACGCGAGGTAGTCGTCGATCCGGCCGGGCGTGAGGTCGCGCACGTCTGAGGTGCCGATCGACTCGAGGCGAGCGAGCGCCGCGCGCTCTTTCGGGTCGGCGGCGAGCCGGAGGGCGAGCAGCATGTTGCCGGCCTCGGCTTCCAGCATCGCCGACACCTGCTCGCCGGCGTCCCACTCGAGGCCGGCCTCGCAGCCCCCGGGGGTCGCGACCGCCGTCCACGCGAGGCGGTGCGGCGGAAGGGCGGCGAGGTCGGGCGTGAAGAGATACCTCGTGCTGAGCTCGAGCCGGCGCGGCGGATCGACCCGGACGACGTCGGACTCCTCGACCATGCGGCCGGCGACATCGACCCATTCGATCCGGCCGCCCTCGACGAGCTCGCCGCGCGGCGTGAGCCGGTAGTACCAGTCGCGCAGGCCCGGCGCGACGAGCGCCTCCCACACCGCTTCGGGCGCAACCTCGAGGTCGAGCCGCCGAGCGCCTCTCAAGACGCTTCGCGCGCCACCGTGTGCACGTCCTTCACGCCCTCCAGCTTCTCCATCAGGCGCGACAGCTGCGCCAGCGAGTCGATCTCGACCGTCGCCGAGACCACCGCCGTCTTGTCGTCGTAGACGTGGACCTCGAGCGCGGACATGTTGACTCGGCTCTCCGCCACCACCGTGGCGATGTCGCGCATGAGGCCCTGGCGGTCCCAGGCCTCGATCTTGATCGCTACCGGATAGAGGTGCGATGCCTCCGAATCCCAGTCCACCGGGACCATGCGCGCCGTGTCCTGCGCGTTCACGGCGTTGATGCAGTCCGCGCGATGGACCGTGACGCCCTTGCCGCGCGTGATGTAGCCGGCGATGGCGTCGCCGGGAACGGGCTGGCAGCACGTGGCGATCTTGGTCAGGATCCCCTTCTCTCCGCGCACCAGCACGCGCGGCGACGGCAGGACCTGCGGGATCAGCGGGATCGTGCGGAGGTCGCCCGGCTGGTCGAGGCTGAGCGCCATCCGCATGACGACGGCGTGGGGCGACAGGTCCCCGTAGCCGATCGCCGCCAGGAAGTCGTCGACGCCGGCGAACTTGTGCTGGGTGGCGAGCTCGAGCAGCTTCGCCTCCGGCAGGTCGGCGAGGCTCACGCGGTGCATCCGGTGCAGCTCCTTGTCCAGGAGGTCGTGCCCCTTGGCGACGTTCTCCTCCCGGCGCTGGCTCTTGAACCACTTGCGGATGCGCTCCTTGGCGGACGCGCTCTTGACGAAGTTCAGCCAGTCGCGGCTCGGGCCGTGAGGGCCTCGCGACGTGAGGATCTCCACGATCTCGCCGTTCTTGACCTCGTAGTCCAGCGGCACCATGCGGCCGTTGACCTTGGCCCCGATGCAGTGATGGCCGACCTCGGTGTGGATGCGGTACGCGAAGTCCACCGGCGTCGAGCCGGCCGGCAGGTTGATCACGTCACCCCGCGGGGTGAAGACGTAGACCTCGTCCTGGAACAGGTCGACCTTGACGGTGTTCAGGAACGACTCGGCGTCCCCCACCTCACTCTGCCACTCGAGCAGGCTGCGCAGCCAGGACAGCTTCTGGTCGAACGAGCCGCCGTTGGTGCCGCCCTCCTTGTAGTTCCAGTGCGCCGCCACGCCGAACTCGGCGACGCGGTGCATCTCGTACGTCCGGATCTGGATCTCGATCGGCTCTCCGGTGTGCGTGATGACGGTGGTGTGCAGCGACTGGTAGCCGTTGGACTTCGGCATCGCGATGTAGTCCTTGAAGCGCCCGGGCATCGGCTTCCACAGCGAGTGGACGACGCCGAGCACGCCGTAGCAGTCGCGGACCGACTCGACCTGCACCCGGATCGCGGACAGGTCGTAGATCTCGGAGAAGTCCTTGGCCTCGCGGGTCATCTTCTGCCAGACCGAGTAGATGTGCTTGGGCCGGCCGGTGATTTCGGCATGGATGCCCACCTTCTCCAGCTCGCGGGCGAGGATATCGCGCAGGTCGGAGACCAGCGTCTCGCGCTCGGTGCGCTTGCGGGCGATCCGCTTGACGACGTCCTCGTAGGCCTCCGGCTCCAGGTTGCGGAAGGCCAGGTCCTCGAGCTCCCACTTCATCTGCCCGATGCCGAGGCGGTGGGCCAGCGGGGCGTAGATGTCCAGCGTCTCGCGCGAGATCTTGCGCCGCTTGGGCTCCGGCAGGGGCTCGAGCGTCCGCATGTTGTGCAGGCGGTCGGCCAGCTTGATCAGGACCACGCGGAGGTCCTCCGCCATGGCCACCATCATCTTGCGGACGTTCTCGGCCTGCTGCTGCTGGTCGGAGCGCAGCGCGATCCGGCCGAGCTTCGTCACCCCTTCGACCAGCCGCGCCACCTCGGGGCCGAACTCGCGCGTGACCTCCTCGGCCGTGAGATTGGTGTCCTCGACCGTGTCGTGGAGGAGCGCGGCGGCGATGGTCTCGGCGTCCAGCTCGAGGTCGGCCAGGATCGCGGCCACCTCGAGGGGGTGGCTGACGTACTCCTCGCCCGACAGGCGGCGCTGTCCGGTGTGGGCGCTGGCCGCCCGCTCGAAGGCCTTGCGGACCAGCTGCTGGCCCTGCGGGTCCAGGTGATCCGCGATCCGGAGGAGCTCGGAAACCGTCAATTCGTGCCTTGCATCAAAACTTAGATCCCGAATATAGATTCCCCGGCGGGACGCAAACCTAGACTTGGCGCCGTCCGAAAATGGCTTCTCAACGAGAGGCGCTCGCGCTGAGGATCGGCTTTACGTCGGCCGCGGCGGTCCTCGTCCTGCTCGGCGCCTCGCTGAACGCGAGCGGCCGGGTGGGCTGGCCGGTCGCCCTGGCCGGCGTCGCCGCCGTGCTGGCCACGACCGCCGGGGTGTTCTGGCGGGTGTGGCGGCTCGCCCTGCCGGCGGGCGGCGGAGCGGCCGTGATCTGCCTGCTGCTGGCCCAGTTCAACCCGCGCCAGGGCGACCTCGTGATCCAGGTCGCCGGGCTGCTGCTCCTGGGCGCCGGGGGCGTGGTCGGCGGAGTCGCGTACCGGAGCTTCACCGAGGCCATCCGGCGCCAGGCGCGCGAGGTCGGCCAGCTGAACAGCCGGCTCGAGCGCAAGCACCGCGCCTTCGTCGCCGCCACCTCGGAGGCTGAGGCCCATGCCCAGCCGGGCGACCTGGCGAGCCTGACGGCGGGCATCGCGCGGCAGGTGGGGGCCGACTTCGCGTGCGCCTACCTCGAGTCGGCCGACCGCCGCCAGTTCGTGCCCCAGCCGCCGGGCGTCGGCCTCGACCGCCTCCACCCCGTCCCCGTGGCGCGCGAGGCGAGGGGCACGCTGGTCGCGGCCGTCGAGGCAGGCCGCGCCTGGAGCGTCGACGAGTCGGGGCTGCGCGAGCTCTTCAACTACGTGCCGGACGGGCAGCACGTCGAGGGCGTGCTGGCCGCTCCGCTCCCCATCGGCGAGCGCGTCGCCGGCTTCGTCCTCCTCGGCAGCCGGAGCGCGCGCTTCGGCGAGGACGACGCCAGGCTGGCGACCACGCTCGCCCACCGCGCGGGCGCGCGGCTCGCCAGCGCGTATGCCGCCGCGCTTTCGCGCCGGGACTCGGCCCGGTACTCGCTGATGAACGAGCTGATCACGGAGGCCTCGGGCAAGACCATGGAGCAGGTGATCGAGCTCGTGCTGGCCCGCGGGCGGGACGTCGTGCGCTATGAAGCCGGCCGGGCCGTGCTCTTCCAGCCCGAGGGAACCTACGTCGTGGTGAACGGCGCCCAGCCGGCGCCGCGGGGGATCGAGGGGCCGCTGGCGCGCGCCCGGGACGGCGAGACGGTGCTGCTCAACGCGGTCACCGAGGGACAGGAGACCTTCAGCGGGCTCCGCCTGCAAACCCACGCTCTGACCGTGAACGAGGCGCTGGTCCCCATCCGCGCGAAGACCGGCGTGGTCGGCGCGCTGTGCCTCGGCCGCACCGGCACGTCGCCCTTCACGCAGCATGACGCCGCCGCGCTCGACGAGCTTGGCTCGATGGCGGGCGTCGTGGTCGAGAACTCGCGCATCCTCCAGGCGGTCACGGGCGAGGCATCGCGGCTCGACGTGGCGCTCGACGCGCTGGGCGAGGTCTCGCAGGCCCTGACCACCGTGACGCAGGGGCCGCGCGTGCTGGAACGCAAGACGCTCGAGACCGCCGTGCGCGTGACGATGGGCACGGCGGGGCTCCTCACCCGGACCGACGAGGACGGGAACCAGGCGGTGATCATGTCGCTCGGCCTGCCGCAGGAGGTCGACCGGCTCGAGTTCCAGAACGGCCAGGGCATCGTGGGCGCCGTGATGCTCAGCCTGCGCGCGACCGCGGTGGCCGATATCGAGGCCAGCTTCGACCTCCGCACTCCGCCCGACCTGCGGGCCTACGGGCTTCACTCCGCGATCTGCACGCCGATGCTGGAGGACGGAAAGCTGTGGGGCACGCTGTCGGTGTTCGACAGCAAGAAGCGCGAGTGGACCGCGGGCGACCAGCGCGTGCTCGCGACGCTGGGCAACCAGGGCGTCGTCGCGGTGCGCAACGCGGAGCTGTACGAGAAGAACGAGCGGGTGATCTGGGAGCTCCGCAACCTGCAGGAGGCGCTCCAGGCGGCGACCTCGACGCTGGACCTGAACCAGGTGCTGCAGCAGGTGCTCGCCGGGGCGGCGAAGGCGTCGTCGGCCCAGATCGGCGCGCTCGCGCTGGAGGACGCGGGCCACCTTGTCCTTAAGGGCGGGTTCGGCACCGACCACGCGACCGCCGAGAAGCTCGCCCTGGGCGGCACAGGTGGCGAGATCTGCCGGCGCGTCATGGCCTCCGGCGCCGCCGTGATGGAGACCATGGAGCACGCCGCCGACGGCGACAGCCCGCTGCACCCGCGGGCGGTCGTGTGCGTCCCCATCACCCTGCGCGGCAAGCCGCTGGGCGTGGTCTTCCTCGCCAACTACCAGGCCGGGCGGCCCTTCACCTCCGACCACCGCGCGCTTCTGACCGAGCTCGCCGCGCAGGCGGCTGTGGTGATCGACAACGCCCGCCTCTTCAAGGAGCGCGAGGAGTTCATCCTCCAGTCCCTCGAGGCGCTCGCGCGCATGGTCGACGGCCGGGACCCCTACACCCGCGGGCACTCAGAGCGCGTCACGCAGTACTCGCTGATGATCGCGCGCCAGATGCGCTATTCGCCCGCAGACCCCGCCGCGTGGACGAGGCTCGAGCGGGGCGGGCGGCTGCACGATATCGGCAAGGTCGGCGTGCCCGACGCGATCCTGCAGAAGACCGGGAAGCTGACCGACGAGGAATTCGAGAAGATGAAGAGCCACCCGATCGTCGGCTTCAACATCCTCAGCGCGTTGAAGATGCTGACCGACGAGCTGGTCATCGTGCGCTCACATCACGAGCGGTATGACGGTAAGGGCTATCCCGACCGGAAGAAGGGGGACGAGCTGCCCATGTTCGCGTGGATCGTGAGCGCGGCGGACGCGATCGACGCCATGACCTCCGACCGGCCGTACCGCAAGGGGATGTCACTCGACGTGGCGGTGGAGCAGGTCCGCGCCGGAGCGGGGACGCACTTCCATCCAGACGTGGCGGAGGCGGTGCTGGACGCGGTCGCGAACGGCACGCTCAAGGTCGTGCCGCAGCAGTCGATGTACAGGGACGCGCCGGTCGTGGGGGCGTTCGAGAACCCGGTCGCCTAGGCTGCACGGCTCCCAAGATCTTCAGGGGACGATTTCGGCGCGTTTGGCGCATAACGCGCCCAATTGGCGCGGGATCTGGCGCGTGTGGCGCATAACGCACGGAATTTCGGGCGGGCTGGCTCAGTACGCCTTCGCCAGCGCCACCCGCAGCTGCGCGGGCCGGCCGCAGACCAGGCAGTTGCCCGAGGGCTTGGCAGCGCCGTCGATCACGCGCACCGTCACGCCGCCCGCCTCGCCCTTGATCCGGGCCTCCTCCTCGGTGTCGCCGCACCACCCCGTCCACACGAACCCGCCGCGCTCGCGGAAATGGGCCACGACCTCGTCGAGCGTGCCGAGCTCGTAGGTGTTGTCGCGCTGAAACGCCTGCGCCCGCTCGAACAGCCGGCGCTGGAAGGTCTCGAGCTCCTGGGTGAGCCGCGCGGCCAGACCCGCCACCGGCAGGCTCGTCTTCTGGCGCGTCAGGCGGTCCACCAGCTCGACGTTCCCGGAGTCCGCGTCGCGCGGTCCGACGTTCAGCCGCAGGGGCACGCCCTTCAGCTCCCAGTGCGCGTACTTGTCGCCCGGGCGCTCGTCGCGCCAGTCGACGCGGTGGCGGATCCCCGCGGCCTTCAGCTCGCCCTCCCAGCCTTCGATGAAGCGCTGCACCCTGGCGCGGCCCTCGTCGTCGCGGAAGATGGGCACGACCACGACCTGGATGGGCGCGACCTTCGGGGGCACGATCAGGCCCGAGTCGTCGCCGTGGGCCATCACCAACGCGCCGACGAGCCGCGTGCTCATGCCCCACGACGTCGAGTAGCAGAGCTCACGCTCGTTCTCCCGGTTGGAGAAGGCGATATCGTAGGCGCGCGCGAAGTTCTGCCCGAAGTAGTGCGACGTGCCCATCTGCAGGGCCAGCCCGTCGCGCATGAGGCCTTCGATCGTCAGCGTGTGCACGGCCCCAGGGAACGTCTCGGCGGGCGACTTGCGCCCGCTCAGCACGGGCACCGCGAGCCAGTCCTCGGCGATCGAGCGGTAGTAGCCGAGGATCAGGTCGGCCTCGTCGATCGCCTCGCTCGCCGAGGCGTGGAACGTGTGGCCCTCCTGCCACCAGAACTCGCGGCTGCGCAGGAACAACCGCGAGCGCATCTCCCAGCGCACCACGCTGTTCCACTGGTTGGTCAGCTTGGGCAGGTCGCGATGGCTCTGGATGTAGCGCTTGATGATCGCGCCGATGATCGTCTCGGAGGTCGGCCGCACGGCAAGCGGATCCTCGAGCTCCTCCATGGCGCCGCCGGCCTTGGTCACCCACGCGACCTCGGGCGCGAATCCCTCGACGTGCTCGGCCTCCTTGACCAGCAGGTCGCGGGGGATGAGCAGCGGGAAGGCCCAGTTCTCGTGGCCGCTCCCCTTGATCATGTCGTCGAAGGCGCGCATCAGCGCCTCCCACATCGCCCAGCCGTAGGGCCGGACGACCATCATGCCCCGCACGCCGGACCAGTCCGCCATCTCGGCCTTGCGGATGACGTCCGTGTACCAGCGGTCGAAGTCGTCCGACATCTTCGTGACCTCTTTCACGAAGTCCTGCCTCTCCTCGGTCTCCTGCTTCATGCCGGCGCGTGCTCGGCGGCGATGGCGTCGATCTCGCCGAGCAGCACGGGCAGCAGCTCCTCCTGGGGCACGGTCTTGAAAAGCTTGCCCTGCTTGAAGATCACGCCCTTGCCCCGGCCGCCGGTGACGCCGATGTCCGCATGCCGCGCCTCGGCCGGCCCGTTGACCACGCAGCCCATGACGGCGACCGTGATCGGAACCTTCAGCTTCGCGATGTAGGCCTCTACGGCCTTCACCGTCGGCACCATATCGTACTCGAGCCGGCCGCAGGTGGGGCACGCGACCAGCGTCGGGCTTTCGTTGCGGAAGGCCAGGGTCTTCAGGATCTCGTGGGCCACGCGCACCTCTTCGCGCGGATCGGAGGTGGCGAGCGAGACCCGGATCGTGTCGCCGATGCCCTCGCTGAGCAGGATCCCGAGGCCGACCGCACTGCGGATGCTGCCCGCCTCGACCGGGCCGGACTCGGTCACGCCCAGGTGGATCGGGTAGGGACGGGCGGCCGCGAACGCGCGGTTGGCCAGGATGTTGGTCCACACGTCCGTCGCCTTCAGCGAGACCTTGATGAACCCGGGGCCGTAGTCGAGGTCCTCCAGGATCCTGCAGTGGCCGAGCGCCACCTCGACCATGCGCTCCGCGGTCCGCTGCCGGTTGTCGCGGTCGATGTGGTGCTGCTCGCGCATGCTCTTGTGCACCTCTTCCGGCAGCGAGCCCGCGTTGACGCCGATGCGGAACGGGATCTGCCGCTCCTTGGCCGCGCTCACGACCTTGACGACCTTGTCGCGGTCGGGGATGTTGCCCGGGTTCAGGCGCAGGCAGTGCACGCCCGCCTCGATCGCCATCAGGGCCAGGGTGTGGTCGTAGTGGATGTCGGCGATGACCGGCAGAGGAGAGCCCTTCACGATCTCGGCGAGGGCCTCGGCCGCCTCCCGGTCGGGCACGGCCGGGCGGACCAGCTCGCAGCCGGCCTCCTTCAGCTCGTGGATCTGGCGCAGCGTCGCCTTCACGTCGCGGGTGTCGGTCTTGGTCATGGTCTGCACCGCGATGGGCGCGGCGCCGCCGATGACCACGCCGCCCACGTTCACGGGGATCGACTTGCGCCGCTCGACCATCGACATCGCTAGCGCACCCCCGGGAACTGGCCGGACGCGATGCGCTGGATGTCGAGGAAGCTGATGTAGGCGGCGATCGCGAGCAGGGCCACCAGGCCCCAGCGCTGGAAGTTGAGCTCCATCGTGCGGTCGAACGGCCGGCGCCGCAGCAGCTCGAGCAGCACCACCACCATGCGACCGCCGTCCAGAGCGAGGAAGGGCAGGAGGTTGGTGAAGCCGAGCGCGACCGATAGCAGCGCGACCAGGAAGATGTAGTCGGTCCAGCCCTGGTGCACGGCGCCGACCGTCACGTCCGCGATGCCGATCGGGCCGGTCAGCCCCTGCGAGCCGAACAGCCCGCCGGGGATCTGGCCGGTGACGAGCTGCCACAGGCCGCTGACGATGCCCGTCGCGGCGGAGAGGGGGAACATGGCGCCCCCCACCACCGCGCTCTGCACCGTGACCACCGGCGCGACGCCGATGCCGATCTGGCAGGTGCTCGGCGTCGGGCAGATAGGCGAGACGACGTAGGTGAACGGCTTTCCGTCGGCGTGAACGCCGGAGATGATCAGCGGGACGCCGGGCGCCGCATCCTCCTGCTGCCGGATGGAGCCGGGGGTGCCGAGCGCCTTGCCGTCGACCGACAGGATGCGGTCGCCCGCCACCAGCCCGCTGCGCGCGGCCGGGGTCCCGCGCAGCACCGTCGCCACCTTGCCGGGCTCCGAGTTGAGCTGGGAGAGCCCGAAGGCGGTGACGAGCAGCATGGCGACCAGGAAGTTCGCCGCGGGGCCGGCGGCCAGGATGACCAGGCGCTGCCAGGCCGGCCTGGTGTGGAAGCCGGCGGGGTCCTCGAAGTCGCCGGCCTCCATCCCGCCCATCCGGACGTAGCCGAGGATCGGGAACAGGCGGATCGCGTAGAGCGTCCCGCCCCGCGTGGTCGACCACAGGCGCATGCCGGCGCCGATCGAGAACTCGAGCACCCGGACCTTGAAGAGCTTCGCGAACGCGAAGTGGCCCCCTTCGTGAGGCGCGATCAGGAGCAGGAACATGCCGGCGACGGCCGCGACATAAAGTAGATCGGTTAACACGATCTCACGTGGCCTTCAGAGTACGGGAGTTGGCGACGAAATCTCTCCCCCAACGGTCGGCTTCCATGACCTCCTCGAACGACTCGCCGCTGCCGGGAAAGGCCTCGAGCGCGGCCTCGACCGCGCGGACGATCCCGCCGAACGGGAGCTCGCCGGCCAGGAAGGACTTGACCGCCGCCTCGTTGGCCGCGTTCAGCACCGCCGGCCGGCCGCCTCCGGCGCGGGCCGCCTCGCGGGCGAGCCTGACGGCGGGGAAGCGGCGCTCGTCGAGGTCGTGGAACTCCAGGCGCGAGAGCTCGTGGATGGAGGTTGCGGGCACGGCGTCCGGCAGCCGGTCGGGGTAGGCCAGCGCGACGGCGATGGGCAGGCGCATATCGGGCCGTCCGAGCTGGGCCTTGAGCGAACCGTCGATCAGCTCGACCATCGAGTGGACGACGCTCTGGGGATGGATCACGACGGTGATGGCGTCCAGCCCCACCTGGAACAGGTGGTGCGCCTCGATCAGCTCGAGGCCCTTGTTCATCAATGTCGCGGAGTCCACCGTGACCTTGGGCCCCATGGACCAGCGCGGGTGGTTCAGCGCCTGCTCCACGGTGACGCTGTCCAGGTCCAGCTCGGCGCGGGACCAGAACGGGCCGCCGCTGGCGGTCAGGATGATGCGGCGGACGTGCTCGCGGGCCTCGCCCCACAGGCACTGCCAGATCGCGCTGTGCTCGCTGTCGATCGGCCGGATGCCCCTCTCACCCGCCGCGCGCATGACCAGGGCCCCGCCCATCACCAGGACCTCTTTGGTCGCGAGCGCGACCTCCTTGCCGGCGTGGAGCGCGGCCAGCGTGGCGCTGAGCGCGCGCCCGCTCGGGATGGCGACCACGACGAGGTCGCATCGAGGGTCGGTGACCATCTCCTCCACGCGCCGGTCGAAGTCCGGGTCTCCAGCGCGGCCCTGAACGACCCGCTCGGCGTGGCGTCCGGTCGAGCGCGCGCCCTCCGTCAGGCCGAACAGCTTGAAGCGCGCGGGGTTGCGGTCGATGACGTCGAGGGTCTGCCGGCCGATCGACCCGGTGGCGCCCAGCACGGCGACGTTGACCCGCCTCATAGAAGGTGGAAGACGGTCAGGTAGAAGTACACCAGGATCGGGGGAAACAGGATCGAGTCGATCCGGTCGAGCACGCCGCCGTGGCCGGGGATCAGGTGCGACGAGTCCTTGACGTCGGCGATCCGCTTCATCTGCGACTCGACCAGATCCCCGACCTCGGCGCTGGTGCCGACCAGGAAGCCGAGGACGATGGCGTGCAGCGGCGACTGGCCCAGGACGAGCGAGGCGCCCAGGAGCATCACGGCGATCGATCCGACCACGCCCGCCACCGCACCCTCGACCGTCTTGTTCGGGCTGATGGCGGTGAAGAAGGGATGGCGGCCGATCCGGCTGCCGACCAGCAGGGCGGCCGCGTCGCTGACCACCACCGCGAAGATCGTGAACAGCGTCCACACCAGCCCGTTCGGCCGGGAGGTGTAGAGCAGGAGGTAGTAGTTGAACGGCATGCCGATGTAGAGGGCGCCGGCCAGGCCCATCGCCCAACGGCTGAGACCCTGGCGCCGGCCGGGGACCACGAGGAACGCGGCGAGGCCGCCGACCAGGGCGAGCGAGAGCACCAGCGTGACGTCGACGTGCTTCAGGACCGTGCCGCTGAAGGCGAAGAAGGCGCCGAGCGGAAACAGCAGCCACGCCGGGGCTCGCACGCCCATCTTGGCCGTGAGCCCGTTGAACTCCCACAGCGCCAGGCCGCCGATCAGGGCGACCAGGATGTAGACGCCGACGAGGCCGGCCAGGACCAGGCCGATGACCAGCCCCAGGATCACGAAGGCGCTGAGGATGCGCACCATGAGCGGGCTGGGCTTCCATCCGCCCGCCAGCGATGCGTTTCGCGTCGTCATCCGGCCTCCTTCGCAGCGGCCGCCTCAGTCGCCGGCCGGCCGCCGAAGCGCCGGACCCGCGAGGCGTAGGCGTTCAGGGCCTCCTCCAGGTCGGGCCTGTCGAAGTCGGGCCACAGCGTCTGGGTGACGTACATCTCCGCATACGCACCCTGCCACAGGAGGAAGTTGCTGACACGGTGCTCGCCGGCGGTGCGGATGATCAGGTCCGGATCGGGAAGCTCGGGTTGATACATGCGCGCGGAGATCGCCGGCTCGTCGATCGCGTCGCTCGGGACGCCCTCGCTCACGATCCGCCTCACGGCGTCGACGATCTCGGCCCGGCCACCGTAATTGAGACAAACGTTGAGCACGCCGTTTCTGTTATCCCGCGTGCGGGCCATCGCGGCGTCGATGCGCTCGAGCATGCGGGGCGAGAGATCGTCGCGGCGCCCGCTCACCACGATCCGCACGCCGCGGGCGTGCATCTCGTCGATCTCGCGCTGCATCGTCTCGTGGAAGAGGCGCATCAGCGCCCGGACCTCGGCGCGCGGCCGGCTCCAATTCTCGGTCGAGAAGGCGTAGATCGAAAGGATGTGGATGCCGAGGTCCTCACATGCCTGCAACGCGCGCTTGATGGCGCGCACCCCGGCCCGATGGCCGAAGCTGGCGGGGCGGCTGTGGAGGCGGGCCCAGCGGCCGTTGCCGTCCATGATGATTCCGACGTGGCGTGGGACCTGGGAATCCAAGGGTGAGGAAAGGTTACCGACCCGCCCTCCCCCCCGCCTCATCCCCCCCGCCGTCCGTAGGCTCACAAGACCTGTAAGCGATTTCGGCGCGTTTGGCG
>CAZLJC010000002.1:0-166188 GCA_964559855.1 uncultured Actinomycetes bacterium | reverse complement strand
GGTCCATCTGGCGGAGCACCGCCTCGACTCAGTCGGCGTTTCAGCGGGCGTCCTCTCAAGGCTTGTCCCGGACGTACTGCGGAGGCAGATGGTTGGAGTCGGCCGCTGCCCGCCTGGAGTCGAACCGTCAGTCGCGGCGATGCCGCGGCCGAGGCGGTCGTGCCAATTCTCGACGGATGCGAGCTCGACGTCGTGGGTGATCCGATCGCTTTCGACCGAGTAACGGCCGCCATAGGCGAAGAAGCCGGCGGCTCAGCGCCTGGCTTTTGGCCGCGGACAGATGGATCAGAGCGCATGTGACCGCCCAATTGACCCCGACGATGCCGGGCGGTTACGTTGTGCGCGCGATGGCCAGTCGAGGAATCGGACCGGGGTTCGGGGATGTCGACTCGGCAACCGACGCCGCCGCGGATTTCATCGGCTACCTGGATGCCGCGCGCGGGATCGCCCTCATCGCCCAGGCGAAGCAGTGGAGCTTCGATCAGCTCGCCCTGGCCAGTGGACATACGGCGTTGGACATCGGGTGCGGCACCGGAGAAGACGTTGTCGCGATGGCAGCGTTGGTCGCACCGGATGGCCGGGCGATGGGCGTGGACGCGTCCGCTGCGATGGTCGCCGAGGCGATCCAGCGCCATAGCCGGATTGGCGGCGTCGCCTTCCAGCATGGCGATGCGCTCAGCCTGCCCTTCGATTCCGCCACCTTTGACGCCTGCAGGTGCGAACGCACCCTGCAGCACGTCGACGATCCCGATCGCGCGGTCGCCGAGATGGCCAGGGTCCTCAAGCCCGGCGGGCGGGTCGCGCTGATCGAGCCGGACTGGGAAGGGCTCCTCATCTCCGGCTCCGACCCGGAGCTGAGCCGAGCCATCTGGGTCCGCCGCCTGGAAGCCTTTCGCCAACCTCGCGTGGGCCGCCGGTTGCGGGCGCTCTTGACTCAGAACTCGTTCGTCGATATCAGTCTCGACGCATCTGTCGGACTGGTGACCGATTTCGCGGCCGCAGACCGCAGCTTCGAACTCTCCAGATCGGCGTCCGGCGCAGCGGAAGCCGGCATCATCACGGAAGAAGACGCCAGGCGCTGGCTCGACGAGCTGCAGGAGGCCGACCGCAAAGGCCTCTTCCTCTGCTCCGTCATCAGCTTTCGAGCCGCCGGTCGCAAGCCGGATGGATGAGCCGGGGGTGCCCCGGCGCATCTGAGACGCGCGCCTGGCGCCAGACGCGCGCATCAACGCCCGCGATAGGCACGTTTGGCGCATAACGCGCGTGTCGCCGGGCCGCCGGTACCCTCTCCGGCCATGCCGGCGTCCGCACCCCGAACCGTGATCCTCGTCGAAGGCGTGAGCGACCAGCTCGCGCTGGAGCGTCTGGCGGTCCGCCGCAGGCGGGAGCTCGTCGCGGAGGGCATATCGGTCGTGCCGATGGGGGGGTCGAAGAACATCCACTCATACCTCCAGCGCTTCGGCCCGGCCGGCCTCGGCCTGGGCGTCGCCGGCCTGTGCGATGCGGGGGAGGAGGGCGACTTCCGGCGCGCCCTCGAACGCGCCGGCCACGGCTCCGGGCTGACGCGCGACGAGATGGAGCGCCTGGGATTTTTCGTCTGCGTGGAAGACCTCGAGGACGAGCTGATCCGCGCGCTCGGGGCCGAGGCGGTCGAGGCGGTGGTCGAGGCTCAAGGCGAGCTCGGCCTCTTCCACAGCTTCCAGAAGCAGCCGGCCTGGACCGGACGTGGCGTCGACCAGCAGCTCCGCCGGTTCCTCGGCACTCACCGCGGACGGAAGATCGCCTCCGCTCCGCGACTCGTGGACGCGCTCGACCTGGACCGCGTCCCCAGTCCGCTCGACGGCCTGCTCACCTTCGTCGCGGCGAGGAGCTGAGGAGAGCGAAGAGAAGGACGAGTGACTGGCACGCCAGCCGAGGCCGGCGCGCCGGTCGGGTGAACGTCTAGCCGATGTATCCGCAGGCGGGGTCGGGCAAGCCGTGGATGTCGAGCGTCCCCTTGCTTGTCGACACGTTCGCGCCGCTGCCCCCGAACAGGCCGGGCAGGGCGGAGATGGTTCCGGTGGCGGCCGCGTTCCGCGAGGGGTTGGTGCTGCTGCCGTCGATGCTGTAGTCGAGGCAGGAGATGCTGAACGACTGGCTGAAGGTGGACGTCGGACCGGGCGCCGTCCAGGTCACGTCGACGCTGATCGGAAGCTGCAGGCCGCCGCCGCCCCCGCCGCCGCCCGCGTAGGGCCCCGCCGCGCCGACGGGCGATGCAAAGCCGGGGCAGGCCTCGGCCGCGGTCAGGACCGTGTGGAGCGCCGCGCTCGAGAGGTCACGGGCGACGGTGAAGTCGGAGTCGGGCACCATGAAGCAGCCGAATCCGCCCATGCCCGTCGCGTCGACCTCGTTCAAAGAGACCACGGTCGAGTTCATCAAGATGCGCGGTCCGTTCGGCTGCATCGGCTTGAAGGACGTGAGGCCCTGGTTGACGGCCACGTTCCATGAAGGGCCGGACGGCCCGCCCTTGGTGAAGCCGCCGCCGAACGTCGCGTACGCGCCTGATGACTCGAAGGTGTACTTGCCCGGGCCGAATCCGCCCGCGGCGGACGCGGCGGCGGCAAAGGCAAGGGATCCGGTCACCACGATCGAAAGGACGAGGAGAAGCCGTCGGATGATCATTTGAGCACTCCCGAGTCAGGCAGGACCCCTGTTGAGCGCGAGCCGCGGCACCGGCTCCCGAAAGGCTGTGGCGTCACCTCCTCGTGACCCATCGTTGAGGGCTTAACGGACGAGCCTGCGATTCGTTATTCAGCCTGGGTGAGGGTTCCGGCTCTCCGTCCTTTAAACGGGAGGCGGTATTCTGTGCGACCTGCGCCCGCTGGGACCCCTCGTAACGTATCGCCGTCGAGCCTCGTTTCATCCCGCTGTGAGGATCGGGGTAGGTCTGTTCGTCGTGCTCGCCGCGCTTTCGGGCTGCACCGCCAACGGACCCCTCGCGCCTCACTCGAGCCCGAACGCGGTGCGGGTCAGCCCATCGCCGACGCCGACCCCGAGCTCGTCGCCCAGCCCGAGCCCGTCACCGAGCGCGAGCCCGCTCGCCAGCCCGGTGAGCGTTCCCGCCTGGGCCGCTCTCGGGGCGACGTGCACCGGCTCGCCGGCCGCGGGGGAGGCGCTGCTGACGATGCAGGGCGCGACGCGCCCCATCCTGGCCGACGTCGCCGACGTGACCAACCCGCGGCCCATCTGCACCGTCACCGGCGGCTCCTTCACGCCAGAGCTGGTGACGCAGACCATGATCTCGTGGTACGCGTCGCAGGGGACGCCGGGCACGTCCGGCACGAGCCTGATCGCCGTGCTCGACATGTTCACCGGCACGTCCACGGTGGCCGCTGCCTGGTCGGGCGGCAGCTTCATGGACGGGCTGCACGCCTGGAGCCCCGACCGCGGATTCCTGGCCTACGTCGCGTCCGACTCCAGCGCGGTGAACCTGCACCTCCTGAGCGGCGGGGGAGACCGCGTCGTCGCAACGCTCGGCGCGGTCCCAGGGCGCGGCGTCAATCCCAGCGAGGACGACTCATACCTCGCGTTTTCGCCGGACGGCGCCTACTTCGCGTTCGTCCAGACCTTCACCGGCTCGGGCGACCACCTGCAGGTCCGCCGGACGATCGACGGCAGCCTGGCGTTCAGCCTCCCGACGGCCACCATGGCCACGTGGGGCAGCACCGGCAGCCGCCTCTACTTCCGCCAGCCCAGCTCCAGCCTGGTCCAGGTCTGGGACGCGAGCGCCGGCGTCTCCCAGGCGTTCGGCCAGCAGCTGTCCTGGATCCGGCCGCGCGCCGCCGTCGCCGCCTCCGACGAGCTGGCCTTCACCGTCCGGGACTCGGCCGGCAGCCCGCGCACCTGGGTGTACGGCAACGGAGGCCGGAGCGGGGGACAGCTTCCCAACGCCCGGTCCTCCCCCGTCTGGATGACCCCGACGGCCTTCTTCTACGTCGAGGAGGCCACATGCGGCTCGACCTGCGGCATCGGCCCGGCGTGGCAGCCCGACAAGAAGACGTTCACCTATGACACGGCCAGACAGGCGGAGACCGCGTCCCACATCAGCGCGGTCTACGGCGCGTGGCCCAGGCCGGGCCAGGCATGACTCCGGCCGAGCCGGGCGGTGGCATCATGACGGCGACGCCAGTGGAACACGTCGCGCCTCCCGCGCCGGTCAGCTCGCCCCGCCCCTCGCTCTGGCCGGCCGCGCTCCGGTCCCGGGAGCGGCGTTTGTGGTCGATCGCGCTGACCGCCACCATCCTCGTCGCCGCGCTTGGCATCGGGCTGCTCTACGCCGACGACACCAGCAACCAGGCGGCGGTCCGCGCGCTGCAGCTGCGCAACGAGTCGCTGACGGGCCGGACGCAGAACCTGAACGACCAGCTGACCCGGACGCAGTCCAACCTCACCGCCACCCTGGGGGAGCTGGCCACGACCAAGGCCGAGCTCGCGCACCCTCACCTCGTCCTGTGGAACCTCCCGCAGAACCTGGCGGACTCCAGCGCCTATCTGGTGGGAGGCATCCCCGACACGTTCACCTACCACCTCCAGGCCACGTCGACCGGGCCCATGGACGTGAGCATCCTGACGATGGAACAGTTCGTCAGCGCGACGAACTGCGTGAACCTGGGCCGTGGCCCGACCGACTACTGCATGCACCACTCGGGAGTCGTGCAGAGCTGGCTCGGCGTGACGAGCGTGAGCTACGACTTCCATCTCGCCGAGGGTTGCGCCGACTACGTCTCGGCCTTCACGGCCCCATCGAAAGTGACGGTGACGCCGAACGTGACAGTGACGTACAACCCCGCGGTGAACGCGACCGGCGCCTGCGCCGCCTGAGGCTCGAAGCCCCGGCTCTGTCCAAGGAGCGCTCTTCGCCCCAAGAGTTAGGCTATCCTATCTTTTGTGATAGGAGCGCCAGTCGAGCGGGTTAGGGATGCCTTCACGCGCGCGCAGGAGGATTACCTCAAGGCCCTCTACCTCCTGGGTGGAGACGAGAAGCCAGTGCCGACGCGAGAGCTCGCCCAGCGTCTGGGCATCTCGTCGCCGAGCGTCAGCGAGATGGTCACGCGTCTCTCGGCGCAGGGTCTGGTGGAGCACGACCGCTACCGGGGCCAGCAGCTGACCCGGGAAGGGCGAAAGGTGGCGCTCGAGCTGGTGCGCCACCACCGCCTGCTGGAGATGTTCCTCGTCCAGGTCCTGGGCTACGGCTGGGACGAGGTCCACGACGAGGCCGAGCGGCTCGAGCACGTGATCTCGGAGCGGATGGAGCAGCGCATCTTCGAGCTGCTCGGCCGACCGGAGCTGGATCCCCACGGCCATGCCATTCCGACGCTCACCGGGAAGGTGCGGCCCGTGAGCAAGCGGCGCCTCAGCGAATGCAGGGCGGGAGAGAGGGTCGTCGTGGAAGGGGTCTCCGACGAGGATGCCGGCCGCCTCCGCGAGCTCGACCGGCGCGGCCTTCACCCCGGGGTGCGCCTGTCCATCGTCGCCGGCAGCGACTACGAGAGCCCGATCGAGGTCCGCCTCAAGACCAGGCGCGAGAGCATCCCGCTCGGCCTGGCCAGGGCGGTGTTCGTGGGCGAGGCGGACTGATGGCCGAGGCCATCAAGACGGTCGTCGGTCAGACGCAGGTCGCGGGCGCGGAGCACGCGCTGCCGGGCGAGCTGCGGGTCCTGCGCGCGGCCGAGCGTTCCCTCACGGGAGAGAGGAGAGGGGTCCGCGCGGTGCTGCCGTTCCTCGGGCCGGCGTTCATCGCCTCGGTTGCCTACATCGACCCTGGCAACTTCGCGACCAACATGGCCAGCGGCTCCCAGTTCGGCTACACGCTGCTCTGGGTGGTGCTTGGCGCCAACCTCATGGCGATGCTCATCCAGTCGATGAGCGCCAAGCTCGGGATCGCCACCGGGCGCAGCCTGCCAGAGGTGTGCCGGGACCGCTTCCCCCGTCCGGTGGTGATCTTCCTGTGGGTCCAGGCCGAGCTCATCGCGATGGCGACCGACCTGGCGGAGTTCGTCGGCGCGGCGCTCGGGCTGTACCTCGTGTTCGGGATCCCGCTTTTCGTGGCCGGGCTGCTCACCGGGGTTCTCGCCTTCGGCATCCTGGGCCTGCAGGCCTGGGGCTTCCGCCAGCTCGAGGCGACGGTCAGCGCGCTGGTCGGCGTGATCGTGCTCGCATTCGGCCTGAACGTGTTTCGGGCCAACCCGGCGTGGGGCAGCGTGGTCGCCAGCTCGGTCGTGCCGCACCTCGACGGCCGGAGCTCGATCCTCCTCGCCGCCGGCATCCTTGGCGCGACCGTGATGCCGCACGTCATCTACCTGCACTCGGCCCTCACGCAGAAGCGGATCGTGGGCGCCAACGCCGACGCGCGGCGCAAGATCTTCCACTTCGAACTCGTCGACGTCGTGATCGCGATGGGCCTGGCCGGCCTGATCAACGTGGCGATGCTGACCATGGCGGCCGCCGTGTTCGGATCGCGCGGGCTGACCGGTATGGGGAACGACCTGACCCAGGTCTACGCCGGGCTCGACCAGTACATCGGCGCCCACAGCGGCCTGATCTTCGGCATCGCTCTCCTCGCATCGGGCGTGTCCTCGTCCTCAGTCGGCACGCTTTCCGGCCAGGTGGTGATGCAGGGCTTCATCCGCTACCAGATCCCGATCTTCCTGCGGCGCGCCATCACCATGGTTCCCGCGCTGGTGCTGATCGCCAGTCACTTCGACCCGTCACGCGCGCTCGTGCTGAGCCAGGTGTTCCTGTCGTTCGGGATTCCCTTCGCCATGGTTCCCCTCGTGCTCTTCACGCGCGATCGCGAGCTGATGGGCAACCTGGTCAACAGCCGGTTGACGAGCTATGCGGCGTACGGGGTGGCCGGCACGATCATCGGCCTCAACGTGTTTCTGCTGTACCAGACGTTCGGCGCGCGATAGCGGCCAGGTGTCGAGGTGAAGCTCGGAGTCCAGCTCGGCTACTGGGGCTTCGGCCAGACGGCGGCCGACCAGCTCGAGGTGGCTCGTACCGCGGAGGAGCTCGGCTACGACTCGGTCTGGACGGCGGAGGCATACGGATCGGACGCCGCGACGGTGCTGGCCTGGCTGGCCGCGGGCACGGAGCGCATCAAGCTCGGAGCCGGCATCTTCCAGATCCCGGCGCGCAGCGCGGCGATGACCGCGATGACGGCCGCGACCATCGACAACCTGTCGGGCGGGCGCATGATCCTCGGCCTGGGCACGTCGGGGCCGCAGGTCTCGGAAGGCTTCCACGGCGTGCGCTTCGGGCAGCAGCTGCAGCGGACTCGGGACTACCTCGCGGTCGTCCGCATGGCGCTCGCCCACCATGTCGTCGACTACCACGGCGACACGCTCGAGCTGCCCCTGCCCGACGGCCCGGGCAAGGCGCTGAAGCTGACCATCCGGCCGGTGCAGCGGACCATCCCGATCTATCTCGCGGCGCTGGGCCCGCGTAACGTCGCGCTGGCCGGTGAGATCGCGGACGGCTGGCTGCCGATCTTTTTCTCGCCCGAGCACACAGCCGAGCTGCGTGCCCCGCTGCTCGATGGTGCGGCGCGCTCGGGGAGGTCGCTCGAGAACTTCAGGATCGCGCCGACGGTGAACGTGCTGATCAGCGACGACGTCGAATCGGCGCGCAACGCCATGCGGCCCATGCTGGCCCTGTACATCGGGGGCATGGGGTCGCGGGCCCAGAACTTCTACAACCGGCTGGTCTCCTCCTACGGCTTCGAGGCCGCCGCCGCCGAGGTGCAGGACCTGTACCTGGCGGGCCGGCGGGCCGAGGCGATGCAGGCCCTGCCGGACGACCTGATCGACCTGGTGTGCATCGTGGGGCCGAAAGGCCAGGCCCGGGAGAAGATCCGCGCCTTTCGCGACGCAGGCGTGGACACGCTCATCGTCTCGGGCATGGCCGTGGACACGGCCTCACGGATCGAGCAGCTGCGCCTGGTCGCGAGCCTGGCCGATGAGTAGCTTCCCCGACGGCCGCCGCGACGCGGCGCACCGGGTCCATTCCCTGGGAACGTCCGAGCCCCCCAAAGGCCTCAAAACGGTGATCGGGCGGCACCGTCCGCGTTTGTAAATTCGAGGGATGCAGGGCACAACCGACATCACCGCGATCTGGCGCGCCTCGCCGGTCGCGCGGATCGACCCGCGCGAGGTCATTCTCGTCACGGACTTCGACGGCACCCTCGCCGAGGTCGTGCAGGACCCCGCCGCCGCGGCTGCCCGGCCCGAGTCGCTGGAGGCCCTCCAGGAGCTGACGGGGCTCCTTGCGGACGTGATCGTCCTCTCGAGCCGCGCCCCGGCCCAGCTCGAGAGGCTGGTCCCGATCTCCGGCGTCCGGCTCATCGGCGACAGCGGTCTGGCCCTCCCGCCCCACGCCCAGAAGGAGGCGCTCGAACGCTTCAACGGGCTGGCGGCGGCGGCGCTCGACCGCCTGCCCGGGGCCTGGCTCGAAGCCAAGCCGGCCAGCACGGCGATCCACTTCCGCAACACCGACCAGACCGGCGCCCAGATGATGGCCCTGATCGCCCCCCTGCTGGACGGCACGCGGCTCGGGGCCGCGCTGGGCCGGCGCGTAATCGAGGTCCACGCCGCCAAGGCGGGGAAGGGCAGCGCCCTGGCCGCCCTGCTGCCCAGCGAGGACCCCGGCGGGGTGATCGCCTTCGGCGACGACGAGAACGACCGGTCGATGTTCTCCTACGTCAGCGGCCTCGACATGCCGCACATGAGCGTCGGAGTCTGGTCGCCCGAGGCGCCCGGCGACCTGTTCGCGAGCTGCGATCTCGTGGTGCCGGGGCCGGACGGCGTCGCCCGCGTGCTGGCCGAGATCGTGGAGTGGGCTAGGACGAACCCCTGACGAGGGCCGAGCGGTCGATCGGGACTTCGCGCACCCGGATTCCGAACGCTCGCGATACCGCGTTGGCCAGCGCGGCGGCGCCCGGAATGGCCGGCGGCTCGCCGACGCCCTTCACGCCCAGCGGCCCGACGGGCGAAGGCAGCTCCACGAGCTGCACGTCGATCTCGGGGATCTGGTCGACCGCCGGGAGCTCGTAGTCGAGGAACGAGCCGGTGCGCAGCTGGCCGTCGGCGTCGTAGACGAGCTGTTCCCCGAGCGCCCGGCCCAGCGCCTGCGTGGCGCCTCCGTGGACCTGCCCCTCGATCTCCGGGACGTTGATCGCGTGGCCCACGTCCTGGATCGCCGCGTAGCCGGTGAGCCGGAACGCCCCGGTCTCGGAATCGGCCTTGACGCGGGCGATGTGGACCGTGAAGACGGGCGACGCCGCCTGCACCGCCGAGCGGCCCGTTGCGTGGATCGGCCGGTACGCGCCCATGAAGTCGGTGCTCGCCTTGACCAGCTCCGTGATCTCGATGGTGCGCGTCGGGGCGCCCCTGACACCGACGCGGCCGTCCACGATCTCGAGGTCCTCCGGTGCAGCCTCGAGCTCGTCCGTGGCGATCTCGAGCAGCTGCCGCCGCGCTTCGAGCGCCGCCTCGTAGACCGCCCCGCCGACGCTGTACGTGGTCTGGCTGCCGCTTGCGGTCGCGCTGTGGGGAGCGCTCGAGGTGTCGGGGTGCTCGACGTGCACCCGCTCGGGCGACACGCCGAAGGCCTCGGCCGCGATCATCGCGAGGCCGGTCGCGGTTCCGCTGATATCGGGCGAGCCCACGAAGATCGAGACGGTGCCGTCCGGCTCGACCCGGCAGCCCGCGGCGGACGGCGTCCTGGCCCCGCCCCACGACCCCAGCGCGACGCCGACCGCTTCGCCCTGCGCTGTGGGGGACGCGTAAAGCGGGTGGCGCCTGGCCAGCTCGAGGACCTCGGTCGACGCGACGCGCGGCCACACGTCGTCGTCGGCGGTCGGATCCCCCTCGCGCGAGACGTTGCGCAGCCGCAGGTCGATGGGATCCATCCCCAGCTTCTCGGCCAGCTCGTCGACGGCGGACTCGAGCGCGAAGTACGCCTGCGTCGCGCCCGGGGCGCGGTACGCGTCGACCGGCGTCTTGTTGGTCGTCACCTCGTATCCGTGGAGGTCGAAGCTCGGAATGCGGTACGTGCCGCCGAGGAAGCTTGCGGTCATGCCGCCGTGCCAGCCCGCGCTCGCGCCGTTGTCGAAGTGGAAGCGGCCGCGGAGGGCCAGCAGCGTGCCGTCGCGTCGCGCTCCGAGCTCGAGGGTGAACTCGGCCGCCGGCGCCGGCCGGCCGACGCCGAACTCGTGAGACCGCGTGAGCGCGAGCCGCACCGGCCGTCCCAGCCGGAGCGCGATGAGCGCGAGCAGCGGCTCGAGGAGCTCGACCTTGCCGCCGAAGCCGCCGCCGACGGGCATGGCCGTCACCCGCACCTGGTGGGGCGCCAGCCCCGTGAGCCTGGCGATATCGTCGCGGACGACGAACGGACCCTGGGTCGGAGACCACACGCTCAGCCCGCCGTCCGGCTCGGGACGGACGACGGAGACGTGAGGCTCGATGAAGCCGTGGTGCGTGCCGGCGAAACGATAGGTCCCTTTCACGACGACGTCGGCCGAGGCCAGCGCCGCCGCGGCGTCCCCCCGTTGCAGGTGCACGATATCGCTGACGTTGGGCGGCCGCTCCTCGCTGGAGGAGGTGGAGGCGGTGGACGCGCCGTGCAGCGAGGCGTCCTCGCCGCTCGCCGACTCGCTCTCCTCGAGCACCACCGGAGCGTCCGCCGTCATCGCCCGCGTGGCGTCCGCGACCGGAGCGAGCTCTTCGTACTCGACCTCGACGAGCGCGGCCGCGTCGCTGCCGGCGACCTCGCTCTCCGCCACCACGGCCGCCACCGGCTGACCCGCGTAGAAGACGCGGTCGGCGGCGAGCGGGGCGTCGGGACTCGCGGGGTCGAGGCCGGGAAGGTCCCGCCCGGTGATCACGTCCACGACTCCCGGCGCGCCGCGCGCGGCCGACACGTCGATGCGCCGGATGCGCGCGCTCGCGTACGGGGACAGGACGAGCTGGACGTGGAGCAGGCCGGGGACCTGGAGGTCAGCCGTGAAGCGCGTTGCTCCGCGAACCTTCTCGACGCCTTCCTTGCGCCGGAGGCCGCGAGGGGCGGAAGGGCTCATCACGGAAGATGCTAGGGCCCGCCTGGAGCGGCCGTAGGCGGCTCAGTGCTTGAGGATGCGGATGCCCGTCCAGGGCGCGTCGTACAGCGCGTTGCCGCCCGCTCCGCGCACGTAATCGTGGACCAGGTACTGCTGGACGCCGTAGACGAGCGGGGCGGCGACCGACTGGTCGGCGAGCAGGAACCCGGCGGTCCGGTACTGGGTCAGGGACTCCGCGAGCGGCCCTGAGCCGGCGGACGCCACGAGCCGGTCGACGTTGGGGTTGGAGTAGCAGGAGCCCGACGAGCTCTCGCCGGTGACGAATAGATAGTCGAACCAGTCCTGCGGATGGTCGTAATCGGCCGCCCAGCTCTGGCGGAAGAGGGGATAGGCGCACGCGGCGCGCTGGTGGAAGAAGTTGAGCTGATCGACCTCCTCCACGCACGCGACGTCGACGCCGAGGTTCTTCCTCCACTGAAGCTGGAGGTTTGCGCAGAGCGCCTTGTTGAAGGGGTTGGTGTCGTAAGTGTAGGCCAGCCCGCGCGCCTTCGAGCCGGTGGGATCCCAGGCCTGGTACTCGGCCTTCGCCGCCGCGGCGTTGAACTTCGCCCCGCCGTCGGCGCCGTCCCCGAGGTAGCCCTGCAGCCCTTTCGCGATGACTCCGCCGGTCGCGGGCGCGCAGGTCGTCTTCTGGTTGCACAGCGCGGCGGCGAGCGCGGTGCGGTCGATCGCCTGGCTGAAAGCGTGGCGGCCGGCCTGTCCCGCGTCGGTGCCGGCGAACGGCCCGCTCTTCAGGTTGAACCCGAGCCAGTAGGTCACGCCCAGCGGCACCAGTGCCAGTTGAGACGCAAGCTTGGGGTCTGAGGTGTAGTGCGTGGCCGCGGCCGGGGCGAGCGCCTGGCGCGCGAATCCGATCAAGGTGAAGATGCCGGATTCGTACTGCGCGACCTGGGCCGCGGGATCGGCCAGGACCTCGACGTGGACGCGGGTGAGCGCGCCGGTCTTCCCGCCGTACCACGCCGGTACGGGCGCGAAGTCCAGGGACTGGCCGGGCACCCGGGCCGTCAGCTTGAAGGGGCCGCTTCCGACCAGGGTGTCGGGCGCGGTGGCCCACGCGGTCTCTCCGGCGGCGGCGATCACCTTCTGGTCGACGACCCAGAAGGGCCAGAGCCCGACCAGCGTGGCGAAGTAGCCCGCGCGCCTGACCAGCGTCACGCTGAGGGTGTACGGATCGGGGGCGGCCAGCCCGCTCATCCGCGCCGTTGTGCCCGCGAGGACGTCCTGGTAGCCGGCGATGACGTTGAAGAGGCCGGCGTAGTCGCCCTGCCGGGAGACGGCCCGGTTCCAGCTGTAGACGAAGTCGTCCGCGCTGATGGGGTCGCCGTTGGAGAAGCGCGCGTCCTGCCGCAGGTGGAAGGTGTACGTGAGGCCGTCCGCCGAGACGGTGGGCTGGCCGACGGCCAGGTCCGGCACCTCGTGTAGCGAGGCGTCGAAACGGTAGAGCCCGGAGAAGACGTTGCTCAGGATGTCGACCTCTCCCGGGCTCGCGATCATCGCCGGATCGAGGTCGGTCAGGTCCTGGGCGATCGGGAAGCTGAGCGTCTGCTCGGCGGCCAGCGGCTCGGGCGGGGTGGGGCTGGGCCCGCCGCCACCGGGGGTGCAGGCGACGAGCGCGATGACGGCGGCCGCGGCGCCAGCCCAGGTGCGCACCGGGGGAAGGCTACAGTCTTGGGCAGAATCACCTGTAGCCGGCGTAGCTCAGCCTGGTCAGAGCAGCGGTCTTTTAAACCGAGAGTCCGGGGTTCGAATCCCCGCGCCGGCACCACGGTTTTTTGGAAGGCGCGTTTTGCGCCAAAGGCGTGGAATTTGGCGAGCGAGGGGCGCGTTTGGCGCAAAAGGCGCGGAACGGGACCGCCGGGACGCGAGCGAGCATCGTTCACTTGTACGAGGCGCTTCCGAGGCGCCTGAGGCATCGTTTCAGGCTTGATCGAGGAAGGAGAGGCCGGGAAGGGAACCGAACCGGTCGAGGCCGGCCTCCTGGGCGGCGCGGCGCTCGACTTCTTCGCGTCCGCCACGGACCTGGTGGGAATCGTGGAGCGGGCGGAACCTTATCGCCTCCTCTATCTCAATGCCGCCGCCGAGCGCTACGCCACGGGGCCGATCGGCGACATGATCGGAAGGCCGCTGAGCGAGGCGTTCCGGCGCGCCGCCGCCGGGCCCCTGCTGGGCATCGTGCGGAAGGCCGCGGGCGGAGAGGCCCAGTCGCTGCACGGCATCGAGACCAGGCCCGGCGTCTTCTGGAACATCGACGCCGTTCCGCGCGGCGACGTGATCCTGACCGTCGGCCGGCCGCTCGACAGCGGCGCCGCCAGCCGGCAGAGGCTGGAGAGGCTTTTGGCCTCGACCGACCACATCTGGCAGAACGCGGATCGCGATTCGCTCGCCACGGCGATCGTGCGCGCCGCGGGCGACGTGCTGCCGGACACCCCGTGCAGCCTTTCCGTCCTGCGCGGCGCGGCGGACGCGGAGCTCGAGATCGTCGGCGGAAACGAGGACTGGCTGCATGTCGGGACAAAGGTTCCGCTCACCGGCAGCCAAGCGGGCGCCGCGATCGCCTCGGGGCGGCCGGTCGAAGGACCGGCCCGGGACGCGGATCACCCCGGTGCGCTCGACGTCGCGGGCATCCGCCACATGCGTGTGGTCCCACTGCTGCCGAGCGAGCCGCTGCCCGACGGGCGCAGCGCCATGGGCGTCCTCTCCTTCATGACGGCAGCCGCCGATGGCTTCGCCGAGGAGGAGCGCCGGCTGATGGACGAGCTCGGCAAGCGGGCGAGCGTGGCCCTGGACCGGGCGGAGCTGATCGAGCGTGAGCGGCAGAAGAGCGAGCGCCACCTCGTGGCCTTCGACGCCGCGATGGCGCTGTCCGCGTCGCTCTCGCCGCAGGAGGTGGTAGACGAGCTGCTCCAGCAGGTCGTCAAGCTGGCGGACGCCGATCGCGCGACGCTGTCGACGCTCGCGGACGGGCAGGTCCGGGTCGAGGCCACCTACTCCAGGCGCGGCGACTCATCGACGTGGATCGGCCGTTCGTACTCGTTCGACTACTTCCAGAGCCAGCCGCTGGTGCTGCGGGCCATCGAGACCCGCCGCGCGGTGACAGGCGGCCGGCTCGATGCCGGCGCCGCGGCGCCCGAGTTTCGCACCGGCCTCGAGCAGGCGCAGCAGACCGCCACCATCCCGCTCGTCCGCGCGGACGCGGTCGCGGGCCTTCTCGTGCTGAGCCGCTTCTCGGGAGCGCCGTTCACGGAGGAGGACCTGGCCACCCTCAACCTGATCGGGCACGCGGCGATGCTCTCTCTGCACAATGCGCGCCTTCACGCGGAGGCGATCGAATCCCGGAACCACGCCGAGGTCCTCGCCCGTTCGCTCGAGGCCGGCACGGACACCGCGCTGGAGCTCGTGCAGCAGCTGGAGCTTTCCGACGTGGTCGCCCGCCTGCTCAAGCGCGCGCTCGACCTGGGCGAGGCCGATCGCGCCGTGCTGCTCGCGGTCGACGGCGAGGAGGCTCTGGTCGTGCAGTCGCTGTCCCGCACGGGCGACCAGCCCATCCAGCCGCCCGGAAGGCTCCGAATCAGCGAGCAGCCTCTGCTGGTGGGCGCCCTGGCAACCGCGACCGCGCAGCAGACCGGGCAGATCGTCCTCGAAGCGCTCGACGATCAGTACCGGGATCAGCTCCTCCGGCTCAAGCGCTTCGCCACGGTCCCGCTCCAGCTCGGCGCGGAGGCGACCGGCTTCCTCAACCTCAGCCGGTATCGAGACGAGGCTTTCTCCGAGGAGCAGCTGAAGGCGCTGACGCTGCTCGGCCAGGTGGCGGCGCTGGCCATACGCAACACACGCCTCTTCGACGAGCTGCGGGCCGCGAGCACAGCGAAGACGGAGTTCCTCAACATGGCCGCGCACGAGCTGCGCACTCCGATCTCGGTGCTGCGCGGCTACCTGTCCCTGCTGATGGACGGCGCCCTCGGTGAGCCGCCGCGCGACTGGAGCCAGCCCCTCAGCGTCCTCGCGGACAAGGTCGGCGACCTGAGCAACATCGCCGAAGAGCTGCTGCTCGCAGCGCGCGTCCAGTCGGGCTCGATCGGCGGCAAGCGCGAGCTCTTCGACCTCATGGGAGTGGTCCGGGGCACCGTCGAGGGGGCCGAGCCGGCCGCCCAGCTCGCGGGGGGCGCGGTCAGGCTGCAGGACCCGCCGCGCATCCCGCTCTTCGTGGCCGCCGACCGCAACCAGGTGCGTCGCATCCTCGACAACCTCCTCGTCAACGCGATCACGTACTCGTCGAGCGCGCCCGAGGTCGTGGTGGTCGTGCGCCGGAGGGGCGGGGCCGCGGTGGTATCGGTGGCCGACCACGGACGGGGCATCCCGCCGGACAAGTGGGAGGCGATCTTCGAGCAGTTCGTCCGCGTCGAGGATGCGGACGATGCGCTTCGCCCGGGCACGGGCCTGGGGCTGTACGTATCTCGCGGTTTTGCGCGCGCCAACGGGGGCGAGGTGAGGATCGTGAGCAGCGAGCTGGGGACCGGTTCCGAGTTCGAGCTGGAGCTTCCTCTCACCGCCCCGCCTCACGAGTGAGCTGAGGAAACCGACCGCGCGGGCGCGTTTTGCGCCAGAGGCTCGGAATTTCTCGCGTGAGGGGCGCGTCCGGTGCCAAACGCGCGCAGACCGCTTACAAGTTCCGCGCAGGGAATCCGAGGGATCCGCGTCAAGTCGGGCAAATGAAGACTGCGTTCCCCAGAGGTGTCGCGGCTCTCGCGGCGGCCGCCGTCGCCGCGCTGACGGCGTCCGTCTTCACGGTCGCCGAGGCGTCGACCGCGACGCTCGACGCGCAGCAGCTGACGTTCGGCGGCTCGCAGAGCGCGATCGTCATGGCGCAGACCTTCACCGCCGGCACCAGCGCGCAGCTGGTGCGGGTCTCCATACCTTTCTATACGGGCTTCGGCCGGGCGACCGTCGGGATCCAGGGCGTCAGCTCCGGCAAGCCGAACGGCTCCTACCTGACCTCCCAGGTGTGGAGCGGGGCCCAGCCCTGCTGCCGCCAGTTCCTCGACCTGGACCTCACCTCGCCGGTGGCGGTGACGCAGGGCACCCAGTACGCCATCGTCGTCCACCGCCTGGCGGGCAGCTTCAACTGGTACTACTCGTCGTTCGCGCCGTCCGGCTTCACCGGCGGCAAGCTCTACCTGAGCACCTGCGATACCGGCTCGTGCACCTGGTACTCGGGCGGCACGTTCGGCGCCGACTTCGGGTTCAAGACCTGGGTGGCGAGCGGCGTCAACCAGCCTCCCGCGGTCGGGGCCGACACCGCAAGCCTCAGCGTGACGGAGGGCTCGGCTCCCGCGAACACCGGCACGTACTCCGATCCGGACGGTGACGCGGTCACCCTGACCGCCTCGGCCGGGACCCTCACCAAGACCGGCACGAGCAGCGGCACGTGGTCGTGGTCGGGGCCGGTGCCCGACGAGGCGTCGAGCCCCGCGACCGTCACGGTGACGGCAGCCGACGGCCAGGGCCTGAGCTCGACCGCCACCTTCACCGTGGCGGTGACCGGCGTCGCGCCGACCGCGCAGATCCTGGCCGACCCGATCTCGGGACCGGAAGGCTCCCCCGTGCCGTTCACCGGCGGCGCGACCAGCCCCGATCCGGCGGACACCGCCGCGGGCTTCACCTACACGTGGACCGTGACCAAGGATGGCAGTCCCTTCGCGCAGGCGCCGGGCTCCGCCTTCTCCTTCACCCCCGACGACGAGGGCACCTACGTGGTGACCTTCGCCGCGACCGACGACGGTGGGCTCACCGGTACGACGTCGATGACCGTGATCGGGACCAACGTCGCGCCGGGGGCGAGCATCACGGGCGTGAGCGGCTCGGTTCCCCTGGTCACGACCACGCAGGAGACGCTGACCTTCGGCGGCGCCTTCACCGACCCGGGCACGCTCGACACGCACACCGCGACGTGGAACTTCGGTGACGGCTCGGTCTCCACGACCAGCCTGGGCGCCGGCGGGTCGGCCTCCCTGTCGGCCGGCCACGCGTACGCGACCGCCGGGACCTACACGGTGACGCTGACCGTCTCCGACGACGACGGAGGGGTGGGCCGCGCCACCACGACCGTGACTGTGCAGTCGACGCAGCAGGCGCTTGCGTCGATCGCCGCCTATGTCCAGGGCCTGAGCTCGCTCAACCCGGGCCAGAGGAACAGCCTGGTCGCCAAGCTGAACGCCGCCTCCGCCGCGGCCTCGCGCGGCGACGCCACTGCGTCGGGGAACGAGCTGAGCGCGTTCCTCAACGAGGTGGACGCGCTGCAGCGCAGCGGCCGGCTGAGCTCCGGACAGGCGGCCACGCTGCGCGCGGCGGTGCACGCCGTGCAGGGCGCGCTGGGCACCTACAACCGCTTCCTCGAGTGGTGGCCGCTGGGCGCTTAGGCGCTTAGACTTCGGCCGTGCCCGAAGAGGCCACGACCGCCGGCACCGCGCTTCCTCCCGCCGACCTGCTCCCCGTCGGACCGCTCGCGAGCCTTCCGTACCGCCTGGTGCGTCTCGTCGCCGTTCCGCTCCTTCACCTTCTGTTCCGCTTCGAGGTCAGGGGACGCGAGAACCTGCCGCGAAGCGGCAACTACGTCGTGATCGCAAACCACCTGAACTGGCTCGATGAGTTCACCCTGCTGTGGCTCATGCCGGTCGAGCCGCGCCTCCACTTCCTGGCCGACCCGACGCTGCTGGTGACGCGCAGGTTCCAGTGGTGGATCGTGCGCACGACGGGCGGGTACGTGCCTGTCGCGAGAGAGCGCCACGGCGACCAGGCGCTCTTCCACCACGTCGACCGGTGCCTGGCCGTGGGCGGCGCCGTTGCGATCTTCCCGGAGGGGAATTACGGCCCCAAGGAGGGCGAGCTGCTCCCCTTTCACAAGGGCTTCGCGCACTTCGCGATCAAGGCGGGGGTGCCCGTCATCCCGGTCGCCCTGTCGGGCACGCAGGACCTGTGGCTCCGGAAGCGGATCCGGGTCGTGGTCGGCCGGCCTATGGCCACCAGCGGGAGGGAGGCGACCGAGCTGACCGCGGCCGCCTTCCAGGAGATCCACGCCCTGCTGCCGCCGTACACCGAGCCGCCGGGCCCGAAGCTGCTCAGAAGTAAGCTGAGCCACCTCTTCTGACCTATGGCCATTTCGCGCGTCCTGAGCCCCACGATGGTCGGTCGCGACTCCGACCTGTCCACGCTCGAGGACGCGCTGCTCTCGGCGCTTCGCGGCGACGGCGGCGTCGTCATCGTCGGCGGGGAGGCCGGGATGGGGAAGACCCGGATCGTCGGCGCGCTGTCGAGCCGGGCGCGGCGCCTCGGCTGCGCCGTGATCGCGGGCGGGTGCAGCGAGGCCGAGCTGTCGCTGCCCTACCTGCCGTTTCTCGAGGCCATCGGCAACTACCTCGCCGGCGCCGACCTCGACGGCCTGCGCACTCGCCTCGGCACCGCCGCGGAGGAGCTGGCGCAGCTGTTCCCCCAGCTGGGCAGGCCGGCCGCCGCGCCGGGCGATCCCGCGCAGGCGAAGATGCGCCTGTTCGAATCGATCCTCATGCTGCTGCGAGACGCCGCCAGCCGGCGCGCGCTGCTCGTGGTCCTGGAGGACCTGCAGTGGGCGGACCCGGCGACGCGCGAGCTGCTGGACTACGCCACCCGCCGCCTGCGTTCGACCAACGTACTGATCGTCGCCACGTACCGGACCGACGAGATGCACCGCAAGCACGCGCTCCTGCCGACGATCCAGGGCTGGAGGCGCAACGGCCAGGTGGAGATGGTCGATCTCGCGGCCCTGAGGCCCGACCAGATCGCGGAGATGGTCTGCGCGATCTTCGAGGAGCGGGAGATCTCCGACGAGTTCCGCGACTTCCTGCACGCGCGCAGCGAGGGCAACCCGTTCGTGCTCGAAGAGATGCTGCGGGACGCGATCGACCGCGGCGACGTCTACCGGACGCAGACCGGGTGGGACCGCAAGGCGCTGGCGGAGATCCGGATCCCGCCCACGGTTCGGGACGCCATCCTCCAGCGCCTGGAGCGGCTGAACCACGACGACGTCACCGTGCTTTCGGCCGCCTCCGTGATGGGCCGCTCGTTCGACCTCGACGCGCTGGCCCAGGTGGCGCAGGTCGATCGGTCGGTGGCCCTGGCCGCGCTGGAGGCCAGCGTCACCGCGCAGCTGATCGAGCAGGAGGACCGGACGTCCGGCCGCTACCGCTTCCGCCACGCCCTGACCCGCGAAGCCATCTACGAGGACCTCGTGGTTCCCCGCCGGCAGCAACTCCATTCGCGAATCGCCGACCTGCTCAAGGAGCGTGGGGCGGGAGCGCCCGTCGACCTCGCCAACCATCTCTTCGCGGCCGGCCGCAACGAGGAGGCGGTGGCGATGTGCGCGGCGGCCGCCGACCAGGCGCTGCGGGCGCATGCCCTGCGCGACGGCGCCGAGCTGCTGGAGCGGGCCGCGCCGTACATCGCCGATCGGGCCGAGCGGGCGCGCATGCTGTGCCGGGCGGCGGAGGCCTACTGGATCAACAACGAACCTGTGGCGGCCAAGCGGCTGCTCGAGCAGTCGGTCCCGGAGCTCGAGGCGGCGGGCGGGATGCTCGAAGCGGCCGGCTACCGGGTGCTCCTGGGCCGGTGCTGGTGGGAGCTGATGCGCACAGACCTCGCGCAGCAGGAGTTCGAGCGGGCGCGCGACGTCCTCGAGCCCGCGGGGCCGAGCGAGCAGCTGGCCAACGCCTACATCCGGATGTCGGGCATGGCGGCGTTCAACGACCAGCCCGAGAAGGCGCTCGAGTACGCGCGCCGCGGACTCGACATCGCCGAGCAGGCAGGGGCGCCGCGGGCCGCGATCTGGAGTTTCAACTTCATGGCCCTTGCGGAGTCGGGGCTCGGGCAGGTCGACCTCTGCTTCGAGCACCTGGATCGGAGCTGGCGGGGCGCCGTGGAGGGCGACTTCCGCTTCCAGGCGGCCAACGCGGTCTACAACGCGCTGTGGCTGGCCGTCCACCTCGGCCGGGGCGATCAGGTGGCGCGCTGGAGGGAGCGGATCGCGAGCATGCCGCACTTTGCGGCCGAGCCCTGGCCACCCTATGCGCGGGCGCTGATCGCGTGCCACCAAGGACGGATCGAGGATGCGATCCAGGGAGGCCGGGACGCCCTGCAGAAGTCGAAGGACGCCGGCCATCAGAAGATGGTCTGGCGCTCCGAGGTGATGCTGGCGTTCGCGCTGGCCGAGGCCCTGCGCGCCGACGAGTCCGTGGCGGTCATGCCGGCCGCGGTCTGGGTCGACACCCAGGACCACGTCTATGACGGCGCCCCGCGCATCCACCTCCGGCTGGCCCATGACGATCCGGCGGGGGCCGAAGCCGAGGCCCGGCTCATCCCGGCGATCTCGTTCACCCATGCCTCGCCCCTGGACGCCGTCGCCCAGGCGACCCCCGACCCCGCCTACATCCACCGGCTGCTGGAGGAGGCCCGCCTGACCGGCCAGGTGCTCGACTCGCCGCGCGTGGCCGTCGCCCGAGGGTGCCTCGCCCTCTACGAGGGCCGGAGCGATGAGGCGGTGAGGGAGCTTGGGGCCGGGGTGGCCGGTTTCGATGAGGGCGGATTCCAGCTCGACGCCTGGCATGCGGCGCGCTTCCTGGCCGAGGCCGAGCTGCGGGCGGGGGACGCGGACGGGGCGCGGAGCCGCCTGGACGGCGTCGTGGCCGACGCGACGGCTTCCGGGGCCCACCTGGCGGCGAGGCTGGCGGCGCAGGCGGGCGAGCGGTTGGGCCTGGCGGTGCGGGATCCGGCCGAGTCGCGGGCGCCGGCCGAGCCGCGCCACGTCCCGACGGGCGAGCGCATGGTTTCGGTCCTCTTCGCGGACGTGCGGGGCTATACGAAGCTGAGCGGAGAGTCGGCCCCCGCCGACCTCGCCGACCGGATCGCCTCCCTGCAGCGCTGGTCGCGGCTCGAGGTGGAGCGGCGCAGCGGGATCGTGGACAAGTTCGCGGGCGACGCCACCATGGCGACCTTCAACGTGTCCGGGCAGAGCGTCGACCACGCGGTCCAGGCGGTGCGCGCCGCGATCGCGATCGTCGACAAGGCGGCGCTGGCCGGCCTGCCCGTCGGCGCGGGCGTGGCGGTCGGGCCCGCGGTCGTCGGAAACCTGGCCGAAGGGGCGAACCTGAGCGTGCTGGGGGAGGTCACCAACCTCGCCGCGCGGCTGCAGGCCCAGGCGGGCGCCGGCGAGGTCCTGGTCTCGGAGGAGGTGTACCGCCGGGCCCAGTCCTGGCTGGAGGGCCAGAGGTTGCCGGTCGAGGCGGTTCAGCTCGACCTGAAGGGCTTCAGCCCCGGCCTCCCGGCCTACCGGATACTCACCGAGGTTGGTGCTCCGGCGGCGGTCTGACGGTTTCGGAGCCGGCGGGTACGGCAACTGAAGATTGCCGATCGTGTGCTAAGGTGGCTTCTTTCCCGAAACCTGAGCGAGTCCTTCACCACGTCTTCGCTCCGAGCTCAGGCCTGAAAGCGTCCCAGGGGTAGGGCGCAAGAAAGGAGGAGCGCGGTTGCTGCCGCTATTCCGTGCGGTGCTCGTTTGGGTCGTGATTCTGATCGGCGTGCTGCTGCCGCGCCTGGATCCGCCCGCGCCCGCCTCTGTCTCGGTGGCGGCGGCGGTGACCCAGCTTGGGTCGTTCGACCGCGCGTCGGTCGTGCAGCAGACCCAGTCGCAGCGGGTGCACGCGCAGCAGATGGCGCAGGTCCAGTCGTGGTCGAGCGAGCTCAAGCAGGGACTGGCGGACTATGCGGCGAAGCAGCAGGCCGAGGCCGCGGCCCAGGCCGAGGCGTCTCAGCTCGCGGCCCTGAGCAACCATGCGCCGCCGCCTCCCGATATCGCCAAGGACATCACGGACGCGTTCAGCCCGCTCGGGTCTCGGGCCCTGCAGTGGGCGGTCAACGTCGCGTACTGCGAGTCGCGCTATCACCCGAACTCGGTCAACACATCGAGCGGCGCGTCGGGCCTGTTCCAGTTCCTGCCCAGCACGTGGGCCTTCACGCCCTACGCGAGCTACTCGGTCTTCGACCCCAAGTACAACGCGCTGGGGGCCGCGTGGCTGTACGCACGGGACGGGCCGAGCCAGTGGCAGTGCCAGGGGTAGCGCCGGCGGCGCGGGGCCCCCGACCGGGCTACTCGGGCGAGACGTCGATCTCCAGCTGGTAGATCGGCTGCGGCCGGGCGGCGCCCTTGAGCAGCATCGGCTCGAAGTCCGCGACCTGAAAGCCCTCTGAGACGCTCTGGCGCGTGGTCTCCGACAGGAGCACCCGCGCCGGGCGCACCTTGGCCAGGTACGCGCTGTTGTTGACCGGCACGCCGATCAGGGTGAACTCCATCCGGTCGCCCGAGCCGACGTGCCCCGCCACCACGTCCCCGGTGTCGAGGCCCATGCCGACGGCGATGGCCGGCTGCCCGCCGTCGACCAGGTCGCGGTTCAGCCGGTCGATCTCGGCCACCATCTCCCGCGCCGCGTTCAGGGCCCGCACGGCGTGGTCCTTGACCGGGTTCGGGGCGCCGAAGGCGACGAGCATCCCGTCGCCCTGGAACTTGTCGATGTTGCCCCCGTGGGCGAGCACGACCTTGATCATTCGGGCGAAGTACGTGTTGAGGAAGCGGACCAGCTGCTGGGGCTCCATCCGCTGAGACAGCGTCGAGAAACCGGCGATATCCGAGTTGAGCATCGTTACCTCGTAGCGCTCGCCCTCGAGGAAGGGAGAGTTGGGGTCGGAGCGGGCCAGGACGTAGTCCGTGACCTGCTTGTTGACGTGCAGCTCGAACAGGCGTCGGAGGTACTCGGAGTGCTGGTACTGCCGCGCGTTGTCGATCGCGATCGCCGCCAGGTCGGCGATCGCCTGGAGGAACTCCTTGTCCTTGTCCTCGAAGATGGCGGCGCGGAAGGGGTTGTCCACGTAGACCGCGCCGATCACCTTGCCCTTGGTGACGAGCGGCACGGCGATGATCGAGCGCAGGTTCTGCAGGATCACCGACTGGTGGCCCTTGAACCGCTCGTCCAGGCTGGCGTCGGTCGAGACCACCGCCTGCCCGGTGCGTACGACCTGCTCGATCACCGTCCTCGAGCCGAGGAACTCCCGGGCCTTCTCGGGGTCGGCCTCGCCGCTCGACATGCGGACCGAGAGGCTGCCGTTGAAGGGGTCGACGAGCACGATGAAGCCCCGGGAGGCCTTCATGAGCGTGATCACACGCTCCATGACCTTCCCGAGCACCACATCGAGCTCCAGCGAGCTGCTCAGGTCGCGCGCCAGCTCGTAAAGGAGGTGGTCGCGCATGCCGAGATCAATTTCGCGAGCCAAAGCCACGTGCAGCATAACGGCCGGGTTCCCGAATTCCAGCCCTGGGTAGACTCCTAAAACCGTGGTTTCCGAGCCGTCCCAGTCGCCCCAGCCGGACGTCGACGCGCTGCTCACGAACCTCAACCCGCCGCAGCGGGAGGCGGTCACCCACACCGACGGCCCGCTGCTCATCTTCGCCGGCGCCGGGAGCGGCAAGACCAGGGTCCTGACGGCCCGGATCGCCTACCTGATCGCCACCCGGAAGGTCTGGCCGGACCGGCTCCTGGCGGTGACCTTCACGAACAAGGCGGCCCGGGAGATGCGGGCCAGGGTGGAGTCCCTGGTGGGCGAACCGGCACTGAGGATGTGGGTCGGCACCTTCCACGCCACGGCGGTCAAGATCCTGCGCCGCGAGGCGTCGCGGATCAGGGTGGTGCCGAGCTTCGTCATCTTCGACGAGGACGACACCCGGGCGGCTCTGAAGCGGGTGCTGGACGAGCTGCGGCTGGACCCCAAGCGCTACCCGACCGGCGCGCTCAGCCAGCAGATCTCGCAGGCCAAGAGCGAGCTGAAGCGCCCCCAGGACATCCCGAACCGGAGCTACGGCGACGAGATCCTGCGCCGCGTCTACGAGTCCTACGAGGAGGTGCTGCGCCGCTCCGGCGGGCTCGACTTCGACGACCTGATCATGAAGCTGGTCGAGCTGCTCAGCACCGACGCCGAAGCGCTGGCCAAGTGGCGCGATCGCTTCCGCCACGTGCTCGTGGACGAGTACCAGGACACCAACCGCGCGCAGTACGTGCTCGTGAACCTGCTCGCCCAGGAGCACCGCAACGTCGCGGTGGTGGGCGACGACGACCAGTCGATCTATCGCTTCCGCGGGGCCGACGTCCGCAACATCCTCGACTTCCGCAAGGACTATCCGGACGCGAAGGTCGTGCACCTCGAGCAGAACTACCGCTCGAGCCAGTCCATCCTGGACGTCGCGTACAGCGTCATCCGGAGCAACCCCGAGCGCGCGCCCAAGAAGCTGTGGACGGACCGGGCAGGGGGAGAGAAGGTCGTGGCCACGCAGGCCTACAACGAGGTCGAGGAGGCCGAGTTCGTGGCCGACGAGATCGAGCGCCTGCGCAAGACCGAGGGCCGGGGCTACTCAGACTTTGCGGTGCTGTATCGCACGAACGCGCAGTCCCGCGCCTTCGAAGACGTGCTGGCCAGGCGGAGGATCACGTACCGGCTCGTGGGCGGCGTCCGCTTCTGGGAGCGGCGCGAGGTCAAGGACATGGTGGCGTACCTCCGGTTCTGCTTCAACCCCCGCGACGCGCTGAGCTTCGCCCGCATCGTCTCGGTGCCGTCGCGCAAGATCGGCAACGTCACGGTGGACGCGATCAATGCCTTCGCCCGCGACGCGGAGGGGCCCGCCCAGGGCGCGCTCTTCTCGGACCGCTCGGACATCCTCGCCATCCTCGAGGACCCGGGGCGGGTGCCGGGCGTCCCCAAGAGCGCGGTCGTCCCGCTCCAGGGATTCCGCACCCAGGTCGAGTCGGTGCGCTCCACGATGGGCGTGCTGCGCCCGAGCGAGCTCGTCGACCACGTCGTCGAGGTGATGGACCTGCGGCGGCACTACCTCGACGGCACCCCGCAGGGCGAGGCCCGGATGGAGAACCTGAACGAGCTCCGCGGCCTGGCGGAGAGCTTCGACGACCGGGATCCGGCCCAGGGCCTGGAGGACTTCCTCGAGGAGGTGGCGCTGGTCTCGGACGTGGACGCCTATGACGAGAACGGCGAGGGCGCCACGTTGATCACGCTGCACATGGTGAAGGGCCTCGAGTTCCCCGTCGTCTTCATGGTGGGGATGGAGGAAGGCCTGCTGCCCCACCAGCGCGCGCTCGAGGAGTCGGAGGCCAATCCAGGCGCGCGCGGCGCCTCGACCGAGATGGCCGAGGAGCGCCGCCTCTGCTACGTGGGCATGACGCGCGCGAAGGACCGGCTGTATTTGAGCTGCGCCTTCCGGCGCCACCTGTACGGCCGCTCCCAGCCGGCCTTCCCGAGCCGGTTCCTCACCGACGTGCCCCAGTCGCTGCTCGCCGCCCCGCGGGGCAGCGCGCCGATCGCTCCCCCGCGCCAGGGCTACAAGGAGCGCTTCGTGGAGCGCCAGGTGGAGGCCGCGCCCGCGCCGCCCCCGGTGCAGCGGTTCGCGATCGGGGACCGGGTCCAGCATCCCGCCTTCGGGTCCGGGACGGTGGTCAAGAGCACGCTCACGCGCACCGACGAGGAGCTGCTCGTCAAGTTCGACCAGGCCGGGTTGAAGATCCTGAGCGGCATGCTCGCGCCGCTCTCGAAATGAGCAAGAAGAAGCAGCAGCAGACGGAGGTCGACCCGGCGGTCCGCATCGAGGAGGTGCGCGAGCTCCTCCGCCGGCACGAGCATGCCTACTACGTGCTCGACCAGCCCGAGGTCTCGGACGCCGAATACGACGCGCTCTTCCAGGAGCTGCGCGCGCTGGAGGAGGTACGGCCGGACCTGCTGACCGCCGACTCGCCGACGCAGCGCGTCGGCGGCGAGGCGTCGGACCAGTTCGCCAAGGTGAGGCACCGCTCGCCCATGCTCAGCCTGCAGAACGCGTTCGACGAGGCGGAGATCCGGGCCTTCGACAAGCGCGTGCGCGCCGCGGCGGGCGACCGTGTCGTGTACTGCGCGGAGCTCAAGATCGACGGCCTGGCCATGAGCCTGACGTACGCGAAAGGGAGGCTGCAACGGGCCGCGACCCGCGGCGACGGCACGACCGGCGAGGACGTGACCGCGAACGTACGGACCATCCGCAGCGTCCCGCTCGCGATCACCCCCGCGGCGGGGCTGCCCGACGTCTTCGAGGTGCGGGGCGAGGTCTACTTCCCGATCGCGGGGTTCGAGAAGCTCAACCGCGAGATGGAGGCGGCCGGCAAGCCGCGCTTCGTCAACCCGCGCAACACGGCCGCGGGCAGCGTGCGCCAGATCGACCCGAACGTCACCGCGAGCCGCGACCTCCAGACCTTCATGTACACGCTCGACCCGGCGGGCCCGTGCAAGTCCCAGTGGGAGGTGCTGAACGCGCTCGAGTCCATGGGCTTCCGCGTGAACAAGCACCGCCGCCGCCTCGACTCGATCGACGAGGTGATCGAGTACCACGCCGAGTGGCAGCGCCGGCGCAACGAGCTGGAGTACGAGATCGACGGCATGGTGGTGAAGGTCGACGGATTCGGCCAGCAGCTCGAGCTCGGCTTCGTCGCGCGGTCGCCCCGCTGGGCGATCGCCTTCAAGTACGCGCCGGAGCAGGCCGAGACCGAGGTCGAGGCGATCGACTGCTACGTCGGCCGTACCGGCGTGCTGACGCCGGTGGCGCACGTCCGCCCCGTGATCGTGGGCGGGGTCACGGTTCGCAACGTGACGATGCACAACGAGGCGCAGGTCAACGAGAAGGGCGTGTACGTCGGCGCGAAGGTCATGATCCACCGCGCCGGCGACGTGATCCCGGAGGTCGTGAGCGTCAAAGACCCGCGGCCGGGCTGGAAGATGCCGGCGAGGTGCCCGGTGTGCGGGGGAGAGGTCGTGCGCGAGGAGCCGTACATCGCCCACCGCTGCATCAACCCGTTCTGCGGAGCGCAGCGGCTGGAGCGGCTGCGCCACTTCGCGGCGGTGATGGACGTCGAGGGCCTGGGCTACGTCACCCTGACGCAGGTCCTGAACCGCGGCGTGGTAGAGGACCCGAGCGACCTCTACCGGCTGAGCCTGGACCAGGTCAAGGAGCTCGACGGGTTCGCCGAGAAGTCGGCGCAGAACCTGCTGGATCGCATCGCCGCCAGCCGCCGGCCCGAGCTGTGGCGGTTCCTCGGCGCGCTCGGCATCCCCCAGGTCGGCGAGGCGACGGCGCGCCTGCTGGCCGCGGAGCTGGGCGGTATCGAGGCGCTGCGCGCCGCGGACGAGGAACGGCTGCGCCAGGTCGAGGGCGTGGGGCCGAGCATGGCGCACGAGGTGCACGCGTACTTCCACGGGCCGGGCGCGGCGCTGGTGGACAAGCTGCTCGCCGTGGGCGTCGAACCCCAGGCGGTGGAGGCGGCGCCGGAGGGCGGCCCCCTCAGCGGGAAGACTTTCGTCTTCACCGGCACGCTGGAGACGATGAGCCGGCCGGACGCGGAAGCGCTGGTGCGCAAGCTCGGCGGCAAGGCGGCCGGCAGCGTGAGCGCGAAGACGGACTACGTGGTGGCCGGCCCGGGCGCCGGGTCCAAGCTGGAGAAGGCGCAGAGGCTGAAGGTCACGATCCTGGACGAGGAGCAGTTCAAGGGCCTGCTGCCGGGCTGAGCCGCCGGGCATGCCGTAGCCTTGGCCCGTGAGCCGGGAGGTCGAGGAGCTGAACCGGCGCCTGCTGCGCGCCCGGGATGCGATGGACCGAGCCTATGCCGAGCCGCTGGACGTGCCGGCCGTGGCCGCGGTGGCGCACCTCTCGGAGGCCCATTTCATCCGCAGCTTCCGCGCCACCTTCGGCGAGACGCCGCACCGCTACCTCCAGCGGAGGCGGGTCGAGCGCTCGATGTTCCTGCTGCGCGAGACCGACCGCACCGTCACGGACGTCTCCTTCGACGTCGGGTTCACCAGCGTCGGCACGTTCTGCCGCACGTTCCGGGAGATCGTGGGCGAGACTCCGTCCGCGTACCGGACGGGACATGAGCCGCTGGTCGCCCCCAACTGCTTCCAGCTCGCCGCCCTGCGCCCCGTCGTGGCCGCGCGAGACGCGATGCGATCGAGCAGTTTTGGAGAAGACCTCGTCCCGACCGCTTCCTAGGATGAGTTTCGTTCCCGACAGATCCCACGAAGGAGAAGGCACGCGATGATCAACCGGCTTTCCGTCACTTCCATCATGGTGCTCGACAAGGAGGCGGCGCTCGACTTCTACGTCAACAAGCTCGGGCTCGAGAAGGGCCAGGACGTCAAGCAGGGCACGTACCGCTGGCTGACCGTGCGGGTCCCCGGCGACGCGTCGACAGAGATCTCGCTCGAGGAGCCGGGTCCGCCGATCCAGGACGAGGCCACGGCGGAGAGGATCCGCGAGCTCGTGACCAAGGGTGCGCTGGGCGGCCTCGTGTTCGAGGTCGAAGACCTGCGCGGGCTGTACGAGAAGCTCAAGTCACGGGGGGTGACGGACTTCACGCAGGAGCCAACCGACCACTTCTACGGCACCGACATGGGCGTGCGCGACCCGTTCGGCAACGCAATCCGGATCCTGGAGCGCAAGCGGGCGGCACAGCAGGCGAAGGCCTGACCATCGCGCGCGCAGCTCAACCCGGATAGTCCGGACCAGGGCCGTCCACCGCGGGCGCAAGCCTCGGACGGTCCGGGCTGTCCGGGAAGCGGCGGCTGACCAGCACTTAGTCTTTGTTCCGCCGTGTCGACACAGCGCTGGGCGTGGTGGTGGTTGCTCGCGGGCGCGGGCGTCCTGCTCGTGGCCGGCATCAACCTGCTCGGCTTTCTCACGGAGCCGTCCGCGATCGGACGCATGCGCGTCGCTCTCCTGGTGCTCGGCGCCGGCCTGATCCTGGCGGCCGTCGCGGCGGCCGGCGTCTCGATCTGGAAACTGGTTCGGCGCCGCCCCTAAAGTAGACCCGTGCCGCTTTCCCGTGATGAGGTCCGGCATGTCGCGATGCTGGCGCGGCTCGGCCTCGAGCCCGGCGAGGAAGACTTCTACGCCGAGCAGCTGAACGGCATCCTCGGACACATCGACCGCCTGCAGCAGCTCGACACCGAGCACATCCCGCCGACCGCGCAGGTCGTCGAGGTGACCAACGAGCTGCGTGAGGACGAGCCTGGCGAATGCCTCACCCAGGAGCAGGCGCTGGCCGGCGCGCCGGCTCGCGTGAACGGCTACTTTCGCGTGCCTTCGATCCAGGAAGAGACGTGAGCGACCTCGATCTGACGTCGCTGACGGTCAGGGAGGCGGCCCGCCACCTGCGCCTCGGCTCGTTCAGCGCGGCCGAGCTTGTGACCGCGCACGTGCGGCGCATCGAACGCGTCGATCCGAAGGTGAAGGCGTTCCTGCGCCTCACGCCGGAGCTGTGGGAGAGGCAGGCCGCCGACGCCGACCGCAGATTGCGCCAGGGCGATGCGCCGCCGCTCGCTGGGATCCCGCTCGCGGTCAAGGACGTGCTCTGCGTCGAAGGGGTGGAGACGACGGCCGGCTCGCAGATCCTGCGCGGCTTCCGGCCGCCCTACACGGCGACCGCCGTCTCGCGCCTGTTCGACGCGGGCGCGGTCATGCTCGGGGTGACGAACTGCGACGAGTTCGCCATGGGCAGCTCGACCGAGAACTCCGGCTACTTTCCGACGCACAACCCGTGGGACCTCGAGCGCGTGCCCGGCGGCAGCTCGGGGGGGAGCGCGGCCGCGGTCGCGGCGGGCGGAGCGATGCTGGCGCTCGGCACGGACACGGGCGGATCGATCCGGCAGCCGGCCGCGCTGTGCGGCGTGGTCGGCATGAAGCCGACGTACGGCCGGGTCAGCCGCTACGGGCTGGTCGCCTTCGCGTCGAGCCTCGACCAGATCGGGCCGTTCACGCGCGGCGTCGACGACGCCGCGGTCGCGCTCTCGTTGATGGCAGGGCACGACCCGCTGGATGCGACGTCGGCCAGGCGCGCCGCGCTGGACGTGCTCAACAACTACAGCGGCGACGTCAAGGGCATGAGGCTGGGCGTGCCGCGCGAGTACTACGAGGTCAACGGGATCGAGCCCGGCGTCAAGGCTGCGATCGACGGCGCGCTGGCGATCTTCCGCACGGCCGGCGCCGAGATCGTCGACGTGTCGCTGCCGCACACGGATTACGGCCTCGCCGCGTACTACATCATCGCGCCCGCCGAGTGCTCGTCCAACCTGGCGCGCTTCGACGGCGTGAGGTACGGCCTCGCCGAGGCCGGCGCCCCGAACATCACCGAGCACTATCTGCGCACGCGCCGCGAGGGTTTCGGCGCGGAGGTGCGCAGGCGCGTGATGCTCGGCACCTACGCGCTGTCGAGCGGCTACTACGACGCGTACTACCTCAAGGCGCAGAAGGTGCGCACCATGATCAAGCGCGACTTCGACGAGGCGTTCAAGAAGTGCGACGCGATCGTGAGCGCGACCTCTCCCACCGTCGCCTTCCCGATCGGCGCGAAGACGCAGGACCCGCTCGCCATGTACCTGTGCGACGTGCTCACGCTGGGCGGCAACCTCGCTGGCCTGCCGGGCATCAGCGTCCCCTGCGGCACGTCGGACGGCCTGCCCGTGGGCCTGCAGATCCTCGGGCCGCAGTGGGGCGAGAACGTGATGTTCCGCGTCGCGCGCGCGTTCGAGGCGGCGAGCAAATACCGCTCGGAGGTCGCGGACGTTGCCTGAGGCCGGCTGGGAGGTGGTCATCGGCATGGAGGTGCACGTCCAGCCGAAGACCCGCTCCAAGATGTTCTGCGGCTGCTCCGTCGCCGAGCTGAACGATCCGCCGAACACCCACGTGTGCGAGATCTGCCTGGGTCTGCCCGGCGTGCTGCCGGTGATCAACCGCGCCGCCGTCGTGGCCTGCCTGAAGACGGCCCTGGCGCTCGGGTGCGAGATTCCACAGCACACCAAGTTCGACCGCAAGAACTACATGTATCCGGACCTGCCCAAGGGCTACCAGATCAGCCAGTACGACATGCCGATGAGCGTCAACGGGATGCTCGAGGTCGGCGGGCACAAGGTGCGCATCCGCCGCGTCCACCTGGAGGAGGACACCGGAAAGCTGGTCCACGCGGGCGACCAGCTGCACAAGGCCACGGAGTCGTACGTCGACCTGAACCGCGCGGGCGTGCCGCTGATGGAGGTCGTGAGCGAGCCCGACCTTCGCTCGGCCGACCAGGCGCGCGACTACGCGATGGGCCTGCGCACGCTGCTTCGGACCATCGGCGTGTCGGACGCGGACATGGAGAAGGGACAGATGCGGGTCGAGCCCAACATCTCGGTCCGCCGCGCCGGCGCCCAGGAGCTCGGGGTGAAGACGGAGCTCAAGAACATCAACTCGTTCCGCGCCCTGCACCGGGCGATCCTGTTCGAGGTCGATCGCCAGGTCCAGGTGCTCGATTCGGGCGGCACGGTGGTGCAGGAGACGCGAGGCTGGTCGGAGCAGGAGCAGCGCACCTTCTCACAGCGCACCAAGGAGTTCGCCGAGGACTACCGCTACTTTCCCGAGCCGGACCTGCCGCCGCTGGAGATCGACCGGGCGTGGATCGAAGAGCTGCGGCTGACGCTCCCGGAGCTCCCCGCCGCCCGGCGGAAGCGCCTGGCGGAGGTGTTGAACGAGCGCGATGCCGCGTTGATCGCGAACGACCGTGACCTGGCCGACCTCTATGAAGGAGCCGTCGAACGGGGCGCTCCGGCGGCCGCGACCGCAAGCTGGATCGTCAACGAGGTCGCACCTTCCGGGAAGCTGGTCGCTCCCGAGCATCTCGCGGAGCTCATGAAGCTCCAGGCGGAGAACAGGATCACGCGCGACCAGGCGCGCGAGACCTATTTCGAATCGGTGGAGACCGGCCGCACTCCGGCCGAGATCGTCGCCGAGCACGGCTTCGCTCAGGTGAGCGACGAATCCGAGCTCCGGCTGCTCGCCCAGGCCGTGATCGACTCCAACCCCAAGGCGGCCGCCGATTTCCGCGGGGGCAGGAAGCAGGCGATCGCCGCGCTCATGGCGGACCTCCGCAAGCGCGCGCCGCAGGCCAATCCCAGGGTCGCGAACGAGATCCTGGTCAAGCTCCTCGGCTAGCGCTACGCCGCCGGGCGGCGCGAGACCCAGGTGCTGAGCACGTACAGGGCCAGGCCCACGAGGTAGGCGGCCAGGGCGCCGACGACCAGCAGGCCGGCGTAGGTGTCGGGGGCGACGGTGGTGAACACGATCGTGAGCACGGACGCGCCGATGACGATCGCCGCCGCGCCCTGGAGGTGCGCGACGCGCGGGCTCATGTTCACGAGCGGCCAGGCGAAGCGGTCCTGCCACCACGCCGGGAAGTGCCCCCGCAGGACCAGGTACAGGCCGGCGCCGACGAGCATCGCGCCGCCCACGTAGGCGACGCCCTCGAGAACGTACCCCACCGGCGGCGATTCTAGCTTTCGAGGCGACTCTGTAGCCTTGACGCTCGATGCGGCAGCCCCTCCCGGCCGACCTCCACGTGCACACCGAATGGTCGTGGGACGCCCCTCGCGGGGCCATGGAGGAGACGTGCCGGAGAGCGCTGGAGGTGGGCCTGCCCGCGATCGCGTTCACCGAGCATGCCGACTGGGCGCTCGTCCACGAAGGGCAGCACGCGGTCGACGTGGCGGGCTACCTCGACGCGGTCGAGCGGTGCCGGGCGAAGTTTCCAGGCCTCCGGATCATCACCGGCGTCGAGCTCGGCGAGCCGCACTGGTTTCCCACGGAGACCGCCGAGCTGCTGGCCGCGGGACCGCTCGAGCAGGTCCACGGGTCGATCCACTCGATCCGCCTGGACGGAGGCTTCCTCGACGCCAGCCAGTTTCGCGATCGGGCGGGCCTCGACTTCGGGTTCGCGGTGCGGGAGTACTTCAAGGAGCTGCTGGCCATGGTGGAGACGGACCTGCCGTTCGAGACCGTGGCCCACCTCGACTACCCCAAGCGCTACTGGCCGCAGGGCGTGCCGCCCTACCGCGAGGCGGATTACGAGCAGGAGATCCGCGCCGTGCTCAAGGCCGCGGCCGCGAGCGGCCGGGTCCTCGAGGTCAACACGACGCGCGGCCACTTCCTCTGTCCGGACCTGGCCGTCGTGCGGTGGTGGCGCGAGGCGGGCGGCCGGGCCGTCCAGTACGGCAGCGACGCGCACCAGCCCGACAAGGTGGCGGAAGGCTTCCGGGTCGCGACGCAGATGGTCGAGGCGGCGGGGTTCAAGCCGGCCAAGGATCCGACGGCGCTGTGGCGCCGCTGATCCTGCGCCCGACGTCGCCCGCGCACGGCGGCGCGGCGGTGGCCCGGGACGGCGGCAAGGTGTGGCTCGTGAGCTACGCGCTGCCGGGAGAGGTGGTCGAGGCGGAGCCGCGGGGCCGGCAGGGCGGGGTGGCGGTGGCCGCGGCAACCCGCGTGCTCGAGGGCTCGCCCCACCGCGTCGCGGCCCCGTGCCCGTACTTCGGCGCCTGTGGCGGCTGCCAGCTCCAGCACGCCGCGTACGAGCACCAGCTGGAGCTGAAGCGGCAGGTGGTCGACGAGGCGTGGACCCGGGCCGGGCTTCGCCTGCCGGCGGACACGCCGGTGCTGGGCATGGCCGACCCCTGGCGCTACCGGATCCGGGGCGAGTTCGAGGCGGTCGCCGGACCGGAGGGCTGGCGCTTCGGCTTTCACCGCATGCGCTCCCACTCTGTGATGGCGATCGACAGCTGCGTGATCCACGACGAACGGATCGAGCGCGCGCTGCCCGCATTCGGGCAGGCGGCGGACGAGCTCGGGATCAAGGGCCTCCAGAACCTGCTGCTGACCGTCGAGCCGCAGGGCCCGGGCCTCCTGTGGCGCCTGCGGTTCCACGGGCGCGAGCCACGCTGGCCGCGCGACGACTATGCCCGCCGCGTCGCCGAGCTGCTCCCGGACCAGGTGCTGCTCGACGACGCGATGACGCTCGAGCTGTGGGGCATGACCTTCCGGGTGCGCAGCGGCACGTTCGTCCAGACCAACTACCGCCAGATGCTCGTGCTCTACCGCACGGCGCTCGACATGCTGGCGGCGCAGGAGAAAGACCGGGTGCTCGACCTCTACGCCGGGATCGGAACGATCTCGGTAGCGGCCGCGCGGGACGCCGGCGGGGTGGCCGCGATCGAAGAGAACCCGCACGCCGTGCAGCTCGGCCGCCTCAACGCGCGGATCAACGGCGCCCGCGTGGAGTACATGGGCGGGAGGGTGGAGGGGGCGCTGCGCGAGATCCGCCTGGGCCGCTTCACAGCCGCCATCCTCGACCCTCCGCGCGCGGGCTGCGAACCGGCCGCCATCGCGGAGCTGATCCGGCTGGGGCTGGACCGGCTCGTGTACGTGTCGTGCGAGCCCTCAAGCCACGCCCGCGACCTGGCGGCGCTGGTGCGGGGCGGCTACCGGGTCAGGCGGGCCGCCATCGTGGACATGTTCCCGCAGACCTACCACATCGAGTCGGTGGCGCTGCTGGAACGAGGTTAGGGCCGGTCGAGCCTCTGCGCGAGCTTGACCACCGAGAGCCGAAGCCTGCCGGGGCCGAGCGATCGGGCCACCATCGAGAGGATCGGTCTCAGGATCAGCATGTCGGGCCAAACGCGACGTAGGCGGGAACGGTTACGCCCGAGTTCAACGGCGGCAGCTTAAACGAACGGCCCCGGTTCAGCTACCCCCGTGCACGAATTTCGCCAGCCGGCCCACGCCCTCCTCGAGGTCGGCGTCCGAGCTGGCCAGGCTGATCCGGACGGCGTCCTTCGCCACCTTGCCGAAGGCCGTCCCCGGCGCCACGCTCACGCCTCGCTCGCGGAGCAGGGCGAAGGCGAAATCGCGCGCTGGGAGGCCCCGAGGGGAGATATCGGCCATCACGTAGAAGGCGCCCGCCGGCTCCGCGATGAAGAGCTCGGCGTCCCTGAGGACCCTCACCACCGCGTCCCGGCGCCGCCGGTAGGCGCCGACCATCTGCCCGACGCAGTCCTGCGGGCCGTCCAGGGCCGCCTCCGCGGCGACCTGGCTGATCGTCGAGACGCAGGAGGAGTTCGACTCCAGCACCTTGGTCGCGTTGTCGACCAGCTCGACCGGACCGGTGACGTAGCCCAGCCGCCAGCCCGTCATGGCGTACGTCTTCGAGAAGGTGAAGGCGGTGACGATCCGCGGGTCCTCGGGGGCCAGGCTCGCGGCGCTCGTCCAGGTGCCGTCGAGCACGATCTCGTCGTAGCACTCGTCGCTCAGGAGCCAGAGGTTGTGGCGCTGGGCGATCTCGATCATCGCTCCGACGGTGGCCGGCGGGTACACGGCGCCTGTCGGGTTGTTCGGGCTGTTCATCACCAGCACCCTGGCGCGCGGGCCGATCAGCGAGCGCAGCACGTCGAGGTCGGGCTGAAAGCCCTCGGCCGGCGGGCAGGGATAGTAGACGGCCCGCGCCCCGAGCCAGGGCAGCATCATCCTGTAGTTCGGCCAACCGGGGTCCGGCAGGAGCACCTCGTCGCCCGGGTCGACCATGGCGGCCAGCGTCGCGGCGATCGCCCCGACGCCGCCCGGAGCGCAGGCGATGGCCTCGGGCGTCGCCCGGATGCCGTTCACGCGCTGCAGCTTGCCCACCAGGCGCTCGCGCAGCGAGAGCAGGCCCTGCGTGTGCGTGTAGAAGGTCTTGTTCTCGTCGATCGCCCGCTTGCCGGCATCCTTGACGTGCTGGGGGGTGGGGAAGTTCGGCTGGCCCACGTCCAGCCGGATCGCGCCCGGGGTGAGGATGGCCTCGTTGGCGACCTCGCGGATGCCGGAATGGGCCGACTCGGCGGGTCCGTGGGCGAAAGAAGGGAGTGCGAGCCGGGCCATCTGTATCGATAGACTATCTCGGGGTCAGCCCGCGGCCCAGATCAAACGATGCCGCACGCCCCCAAGACCTTCGTCCACCTCCACAACCACACCGAGTACTCGCTGCTCGATGGGGCGAGCCGGATCCCCGCCATGGTGGCCCGGGCGGCCGAGCTCGGGATGCCCGCGATCGCGCTCACCGACCACGGCGTGATGTACGGCGCAATCCATTTCTACAAGGCGTGCCGTGACGCCGGGATCAAGCCGATCATCGGGTGCGAGGTCTACGTGGCGCCGCGCTCGCGCATGCTGCGCGAGGGCCGCGTCGACCGCGATCCCAACCACCTGACGCTGCTCGCCGCGGACCACGACGGCTACGTCAATCTCATGCGCCTCTGCACCGTCGGGCAGATGGAGGGCATGTACTACAAGCCTCGGATCGACAAGGAGATCCTGGCGGACCACTCGAAAGGCCTGATCGCGCTGTCGGGCTGCCTCCAGGGAGAGGCGGCGAGCAAGATCGTGGACGGCGACGTCGCCGGCGCCCGCGAGGCGGTCGCCACGTATCGCGATATCTTCGGCAAGGACCGCTTCCTCCTCGAGGTCCAGCGCCACGGCATCGATCGCCAGGCGGAGGTGAACGAGGTGCTGGGCGGCTTCGGCAAGGAGTTCGGCCTGCGGCTGAGCGCGACCAACGACCTGCACTACGTCCACCGCCACGACTCGGAGGCGCACGACGTCCTGCTCTGCCTGCAGACGGGGGCGCGGTTCAACGATCCCAACCGCTGGAGGTTCTCCAGCCAGGAGAACTACCTGAAGACGCCGGAGGAGATGATCGCGGCCTTCTCCGACCTCCCCGATGCGCTCGCGAGCACGCTCGACGTGGCCGACCAGGTCGACCTGAAGCTCAACCTCGGCATCAGCCTGCTGCCGCCCTTCGACGTGCCCGACGGGCTGACGCCGGACCAGTACCTGCGCAAGCTGGTGCTGCAGGGCCTGGAGTGGCGCTTCGGCGAGCCGCCGGCGGCGGCGCTCGAGCGCGCGGACAACGAGCTCTCCGTCATCGGCCAGACCGGTTACGCCTCGTACTTCCTGATCGTGTGGGACTTCTACAACTTCGCGCGCAAGCAGGGGATCGTGGTCGGGCCGGGCCGGGGCAGCGCCGCCGGAAGCCTTGTGTCGTACGCGCTGGGCATCACCAACCTCGACCCGCTGGCGCACGGCCTGATCTTCGAGCGGTTCCTGAACATCGACCGCGTGTCGATGCCCGATATCGACTGCGACTTCTCCGTCGAGGGCCGCGAGAAGGTCATCCGCTACGTCTCGGAGAAGTACGGCGCGGACCGCGTGGCCCAGATCATCACCTTCACCACGATGGCGTCGAAGGCAGCCATCCGCGACGTCGGGCGGGTGCTCGAGGTGCCGCTGCGCGATACCGACCGGCTGGCGAAGCTGGTGCCGGTCTGGCAGGGGCGCTCGAAGTCGCTCGAGGACACGCTGAAGGAGGTCCGCGAGTTCAAGGAGGCGTACGACTCCTCGGACGAGGCCAAGCGCCTGATCGACGTGGCGAAGACGCTGGAGGGCGTCTCCCGCAACGTGAGCACGCACGCCGCGGGCGTGGTGATCGCGCCTGAGCCGCTGGTCGGCTACACGCCGCTGCAGTTCGGTCCGGGCCGGGAGTCGGTCGTCACGCAGTACGACATGAAGGCGGTGGGCGATATCGGCCTGCTGAAGATCGACTTCCTGGGCCTGCAGAACCTCGACATCATCGCCACCTGCCTGCGCCTGATCAAAGAGCACCGCGGCGTCGAGGTCGACATCGAGAAGATCCCCTTCGACGACGCCCGCACGTACGAGCTCCTGGCCAACGCGGACACGCACGGCGTGTTCCAGCTCGAAGGCGCGGGGATGCGGCGGATGCTCACCGACATGCGGCCGCAGACCTTCGAGGACGTGGCCGCCGCCGTCGCGCTGTTTCGGCCCGGCCCGATGGTCAACATCCCCGCGTTCGTCGCGCGCAAGCAGGGACGCGAGCCGATCGAGTACATGCATGAGCGGCTCGAGCCGATCCTGCGCGACACGTACGGGGTGATGATCTACCAGGAGCAGGTGATGATGGCCGCGCGCGAGATCGCCGGCTTCTCGATGAGCGAGGCCGACATCCTGCGCGCCGCGATGGGCAAGAAGGACAAGGTCAAGATGGCCAAGCTCCACACCAAGTTCATCGACGGCGCGATCGAGCGCGGGATCACGGAGCAGACCGCGCAGGCGCTGTTCGACGGCATCGCCAAGTTCGCCGAGTACGGGTTCAACCGCGCGCATTCGGCCGCCTACGGCGTGATCGCGTACCAGACGGCTTACCTCAAGGCCAACTTCACCCTCGAGTACATGACCGCGCTGCTGATCAACATGGAGGGCAACGCGGAGCGCGTGGCCACGGCCATCGTGGACTGCCGGCTGCGCGCCATCGACGTGCTCGCGCCGGACATCAATCACTCGCGCGTGGACTTCAACATGGCGGACGGACGCATTCAGTTCGGGCTCGCGGCGATCAAGAACGTGGGCCGGCACGCGGTGGAGACGATCGTCGCGATGCGCGACGCGGACGGGCCGTTCAAGTCCCTCGAGGACCTGTGCGAGCGCACCTCCGCCGTGCAGGACGTCAACCGGCGCGTCCTCGAGTCGCTCGTGCAGTCGGGCGCGTGCGACTCGCTGGGCGAACGGGCGTGGCTGCTCGATGTGCTGGAGCACTACATCTCGCGCGCGGAGCGGGCGCGCCGCGACCGCGAGGCGGGCCAGACCAACATGCTCGACCTCATCGGGTCGGACGAGGAGGACGTGTCGAACTACGGCCTTGCGCTCGACGTCAAGGCGATGCCGAGCGACGAGAAGCTGCGGCTGGAGAAGGAGCTGCTCGGCCTCTACCTGAGCGACCATCCGCTGCGCCGCATCTCGGCCGAGCTGGCGCGGCTCGCCGACACTCAGGCGGTCGAGGTGACGAGCGCGCTGCAGGACACGGAGGTGCGCGTGGCCGGCCTGGTGCGCGAGGTGCGGCGCGTCGTCACGCGCAAGGGCCAGATCATGGCCTACGCGACGCTGGAGGACCTGACCGGCGCGGTCGACGTGGTGCTCTTCCCCCGGATCTTCGAGCAGGCGCGGGTCCTGTTCGAGCCGGACAAGGTGGTCGTGGTGCAGGGCAAGGTCGACGCGCGCGCGGGGAGCACGCGCGCCACGGGCGCGGCCCTGCCGGTGGACCCGGAGCTGGAGGCGGAGGTCGAGACCGCGTCGGTCGTGGCCGACGCCGCGTGGCTGTGGGACGACCCGGCGTGCGTGCCCGTGTCGCGGCGGCAGCTGGTCCATGTGCGGATCCCCAGTTCAGACGAGGGCCTGGCCGAGCGGTTGGAGGCGGTGCTCGCCCGCCATCCCGGGGGCGACGACGTCGTCCTGCACGTGCAGGTGGGGAGCCGCGAGGTGGTGGTGAACGCCGATCGATATCATGTGCTCGCCGGTCCGGCGCTCATGACCGAGATCGACGAGCTCGTCGGCGCCGCCGCGACGAAGCTGGAGACGATCCGGCCGAAGGTGCAGTCCAACGGCAATGGAAGAGGCAATGGATTTGACCGAGGACGAAGAAACTAGCGCCGGCCGCTACATCGTCGTCAAGGCGCTCGAGGACGGGGTGGTGATCATGGGGCTGACGCGGGGCAAGGACACACGCTCGCATCACTCGGAGCGGCTGGACGCGGGCGAGGTGCTGGTGGCGCAGTTCACCGAGCTCACGGCGGCGATCAAGGTGCGGGGGAAGGCGGAGATCATGACCGGGGTGGGGAGGGTTACCTCGGGCCTGTAGCGGGGCGCGGCTTTTTTAGGCGCGCTTGGCGCAAAACGCGCGGAATTCTGGGCGCGACGGGCTCGTTTGGCGCATAACGCGCGTATGGGCCGCGCCTTGATCGGCTCCCCGGGCGCCGAAGGTGTCAATCCGGGCCCGGATAGAATCGGAAAGCGCGGGCCCGCCCACGTAGCTCAGGTGGCAGAGCATCTCCTTGGTAAGGAGAAGGTCCCCGGTTCGAATCCGGGCGTGGGCTCCAGCTCGGGCTGAGAAGCCTCAACCGCGTGGCGGCTATGCGGTCCCCGGGATCAGGTCGAGAGCAAGGAAGAAGCCCACGTCGCCTTCGGGCCACGATCCGGTCACGACGTAGATGTACGTGCCGGCCACGGCGGGCGGGCTTGCGTCGACCCGGAAGGTCTGAGGCGCTGTCTCGGACACGGTTGACCCCTTTTCGGCCGGACCCTGGATGAGGTTGACGCTGAAGCCGGTCCGGGCGCTCGACGAGTGGAAGATGACCTTGACGTCGAGGCCGCCCGCGGTTCGGTAGGGCTTGAGGTATCCCGTCCTGAGCAGGTCCTCGATGCCGGCGGGATCCGCGCACTCACCCTGGCCGCCGCTGTTCCAGCAGTAACCCGCCCGCGGCAGGTCGATCGTGGTGAAGTGCAGCATCGCGGATGCGGTCGGAATCGGCGTAGTCCTGGCGAAGCCGGCGAATGGATTGCAGGCGGCCAACGCCGCGGCCAGTCCCAGCAGAAGCGCGAGTCTCACGACCATCGGCGCAATCTCGAGGGCATTCTGCGCCGGCCGGCACCGAGTGGCGGTCTAGGTGCGGTCGATGCCGGACACGACCTTCGGATCGATGTCGACGGCGAACGGGCCCTGCGGGTTGTCCACGATCCACACGTGCAGCATCGGCGCGGCGCTGATGTCGATCGATCCCAGCGGGCACGTCGACAGCGGCGTCATCAGGCTGAACGCGATCCCGATCGGGGAGAAGCAGATGTTCTGATGCTGGTGCCACGCGGTCAGCGGGCCTCCGGGGTCCGGACCGAACTGGCCGATGCGCTGCATCTGGAACATCGCGCCGAGCAGCACGGGTCCGTGGTGCGAGTTCGCGTACACCAGGCCCTGCGGATGGTGCGGGTCCATCACGTATCCCGCCTTGAGGTTGGCGCTGTTCATCCAGTGCGTCGACGGCATGCTCGCCGGGCCACCGGGCCGGTATCCCGCCGCCCACGCCCTGTGCCAGTCGGCGTAGGGCGCGATCGCGGCCGCCGTCTCGTCGTAGAGCTCGGCCGCCGCCGCCTGCTGCCCCGCCGTGGGAATGCGGTTGGTCTGCTGCAGCAGCGCGCCGGCGTGGACGTGCGCCGCGCTCGGGTGGGCCAGCTCCTCGATCCAGACCGTCGAGACCGTGATCAGCGTCAGAACAGGCACGGCGGCGCCGAGCGCCGACCAGCGCAGCCTGGGGTGGCTTCGCCTCTCCCCCGGAACCGGCACGAGCACCATGCCCAGCGCGGCCAGCTCCACGAGCTTGGTGGCGATTCCGACCTGGTCGGGGATCTCGAGTCTCGCCGCGATGTAGATCACGTAGCCGAGGATCGTGAGCACGATCAGCAGCGCCGACTCGAAGCGCCACCAGCGCCACCTCACGGCCGCCGCCATGACGAAGAAGGCGAGGCCGTCGGCCAAGAACAGAGCCGACGTGAACGGAGCGGTCGCCAGGTGGTGGGGGATCAGCGCCAGGTGCACGCCGCCCGAGACCGCCATCAGCACGGCGGCTATCTGCACGGTCTCCGGCGCGTCCCGGTGCCACGGGCTGCGCCGGATCGCGACGACGGCGACCACCAGGGCGATCAGCCCGCCGGCCAGGCCCAGCGCGTGGGAGGGAGCCAGGTCGTACATCGACCGCAACGTTGCGACCGCTGTCTAAGACGCCGGTAAGAAGGGTGAACGGCTCCTGAGATCTTCAGGCGATCTCGGCGCGTTTGGCGCATGACGCGGGCAACTCGCGCGGGATTTGGCTCGTTTGGCGCACAACGCTCGGAATTCGGACAGCTGGCCGACGACCCTTACGGCCGGTTCCCGCTCCGGCGTGCGGCGAGGTGGACCGCCTCGATGATCTTCTGGTAGCCGGTGCAGCGGCACAGGTTGCCGGAGAGCTCCTCGCGGATCACGTCGTCGGCCGGATGAGGGTCGCGGCGCAGCAGGTCGGTGACGGCGACGATCAGGCCCGGTGTGCAGAAGCCGCACTGCACGGCGCCCGCCTCGACGAACGCCTCCTGCACCGGGGTCATCTCGCCCCGCGGCGCCAGGCCCTCCACGGTCCGCACGTCCCGTCCCTCGGCCTGCGCCGCCAGCACCAGGCACGAGCACACGACCGCGCCGTCGAGCCAAACGGAGCACGAACCGCACTCGCCCTGCTCGCATGCGTTCTTGGTGCCGTAGAGATGGAGGGCGTCCCGCAGCAGCACAAGGAGGCTCGCGCCCTCCCACACCTCCGCCTCGCGCGGCTCGCCGTTGACGGTCAGGCGCACGTTCTTCATGCCGGCTCCAGCGCCCACCCGAGCGCGCGCCGCGCCAGCACCGCGCACGCGCGCCGGCGATACACCGCGGTGCCGCGCACGTCGTCGATGGGCCTTGCCGCCTCGGCGACCCGCCGGCCGAACTCAGCGCGATCGTCGGAGGACAGCGGCGCTCCCTGCCGCAGGCGTTCGCCGATGAACCGCTCCGCCTCCGGCGCGCGCAGGATCGTGGGGCCGACCGAGCCGAGCGCCACCCGCACCTCCTGACGCTCCGCGTCCAGCACCAGGCACAACCCGACCACCGCGATCACCATCGCGTTGCGCGTGCCGACCTTCGAGAACGATCCGGCGCCGCGCGGCACGCGCCAGCGCGCGCCGAGGATCAGCTCGTCCGGTTGGAGCGCGCTGCGCTTGGGACCCAGCAGGAACTCGTGCCAGGAGACATGGCGCTGCCCGCGCGCCGAGCTCGACAGCTCGACCTCGGCGTCGTAGGCCGCGAGCACGGGAAGCGCGTCGCCCGCGGGTGACGCGGTGCCCAGGTTTCCGCCCAGCGTCCCGCGCTGCCTGATCTGCGGAGAGCCCACCGTTCGCGCGGCCTGGCGCAGCGGCGTGACGGCCGCGAGCTCGCGAATCATCCGCGTGTACGTGACGCCGGCGCCGACGAACACCCCGTCGCCGTCCTGGTGGATCGCGCCCAGCTCCGCCAGCCGGCTGACGTCCATCATCGCCGGGGGCCGCAGCAGTCCGAAGTTGATCGCCACCATCACGTCCGTCCCGCCGGCGATCGGCACCGCTTCCGGATGGGCGGCCTTCATGTCGAGCGCCTCCTCGAGCGTGCGCGGCTGCAGGACCTCCATCTCTAATCCGCCGCGAGCGGCACCACGTCGAGGCGCTCGACGTCGACCAGCCCGCGGTCGGTGATCTTCAGCGCGGGGATGACCGAGAGGGCGAGAAAGCTCAGGCACATGAAGGGCGCGGCCCAGGTGACCCCGTTGGCGCGGAGGACCTCCTCGAGCTCGGCCAGCCGCGCGTGCACCGCGGCCAGCGGGGCGTCGCTCATCAGCCCGGCCACCGGCAGCGCGAGCTCACCCCTGACCTGCCCGCCCTCGGCGACGACGACGCCTCCGCCGATCTCGGCCAGGCGCCGCGCGCAGAGCAGCATGTCCCGGTCGTCGACGCCGATGACGACGAGGTTGTGCGCATCGTGCGCGACGGTCGAGCCGAAGGCACCGCGTTTCAGCCCGACGTTCGTCGCGAAGCCCAGACCCATCCGGCCGGTGGCGTGATGCCGCTCGATGACCGCGATCTTGGCCAGGTCGCGCGCCGCGTCGGCGACGACGGCACCGTCGCGTGTCGAAGGCTCCATGAGCTCGGCGCCGGTCACGAGCTGGCCCGGGATCACGCCCAGGACGCGAATCCGACCCGGGCCACCACGAACCTCGAACGCGCCCTCGTCCAGCGGCGCGAAGTGGACGGTCTGGCGCACCCACTCGGGGATGTCGACGGCGGTGTACACGGGCTCCGCTCCACGCTTCAGCACCAGGCTCGGCCGGAAGCTGTGGAGGTCGTCGAGCACCAGAAGGTCCGCCTGGTAGCCGGGCGCGATCGCGCCGAGGCCGGTCAGGCCGTGGTACTGCGCGGGATGCAGCGTGGCCATGACGAGCGCGTCCTCCGGCGCGATTCCATGCTCCACCGCCACGCGCAGCATCTGGTCGATGTGCCCCTCGTCGACGAGGAACACCGGCTCGCGGTCGTCCGTGCAGAACATGCAGCGCCCGGGCCCGTACCGGCGCACCAGCGGCAGGAGATCGACGAGGTTGCGCGCCGCGGAGCCCTCCCGCAGCATGATCCACATTCCCAGCCTTCGCTTCTCGAGCGCCTCCTCATAGGTCGAGCACTCGTGGTCGGAGTAGATGCCCGCGGCGATGTAGGCGTTGAGGGCTGGGCCACTCAGGCCGGGCGCGTGGCCGTCGACGTGCCGCGCTCCAAGCCGCAGCTTCGCCAGCTCGCCGGCGTCGCCGCGGACCACGCCGGGAAAGTTCATCATCTCCGCGATCCCGATCGTGCGGCGCCGGCGCAGGAGGCCGGCGATGTCGCCGGGGCCGAGCGGCCGGCGGGGCGATTCCAGCGGCGAGGCCGGAACGCAGGAAGGCGCCATGACGAACACGTCGAGCGGGACCCGCGCGCAGGCGTCCAGCAGCCAGTGGACGCCGTCGGTGCCAAGCACGTTCGCGATCTCGTGGGGGTCGGCGACGACCGCGGTGGTGCCGTGAGGCATGACCGCCCGCGCGAACTGGTCGACCATCAGCTTCGACGACTCGATGTGGACGTGCGCGTCGATGTAGCCGGGCACGACGTACGCGCCGTGGACGTCGAGGCGCCTATCGCCCTCGTAGGCGCCGAGCCCGACCACGTGGCCGTCCGCGATCGCGACGTCCACCTCCAGCCACTCGCGCGTGAAGGCCGAGAATACTCTGCCGCCGGCGATCACCAGGTCGGCCGGCGCCTTGTGGCGGGCCACCGCGAGCCAGCGCTGATTCATGAGCGGAAACATATCGCCCCGGCCTCCCGCGAGCACCTCGCGGCGCGCCTCCGGCCGGCGTCGTAGAGTCGAACGGCCGGGAGGCTTCCCTCCGGCCGCTCTCAGCAAACGCCAAGCAACCGCCGAGATCGCTCCCAGGTTCCGGGCTCAATCTGGAGCACACAACAGCCGGAATAGAAAAAGAGAGAGACCGGAGGAGACCAACGATGTCAGACCAGGATCCGAACCAGCCGGCCGCGCCTCCGCCGGGCGCCCAGGACCAGGGGCTGTTTCCCCCCGCCGGCTACGGGGGTTACGCCGGTGCCCCACCGCCGCCTCCGCCGGGCTACGGGCCGGGCCTGCCGCCGCCTTACTGGGCGCCGGTCGCCGCGCCTCCGCCGCGCGACTCCATGCTGCACCGCGTCGCCGCCTTCATCGTCCTGATCGCGGTCGTCGCCGCGGCCGCGGGGATCGGCGTCGGGTTCAGCGCCGCGCGGCTGATCAACGGCGGCCAGATCGCGCAGAACGGCGGCAACCAGCCGGAATCGCCCATCACCCCCGTCGCGCCCAATGGCAACGGCGGCACCTCGAGCAGCAGCGCCGCGGCGATCGCGGCCAAGGTCGATCCCGCGCTGGTCGACATCAAGACGACCGTTGGGACGAGCCAGGCCGCCGGCACGGGGATGATCATCAGCTCGACCGGCGAGATCCTGACCAACAACCATGTCGTCGCGCAGTCTTCGAGCATCACCGTGATCGTGCTCGCGCGCAACCAGCACTACACGGCCCACCTCGTCGGCGCGGACGTCTCGCACGACGTCGCGGTGATCCAGATCGACCAGTCGGTCTCGGGGCTCTCGACGGTCCAGTTCGCGAAGTCGTCCACCTTGAAGGTGGGGGACACCGTGGTCGCGATCGGCAACGCGCTCGGCCAGGGCGGTGCGCCGCACGCCGAGTCGGGCCATGTCACCGCGCTCAACCAGACCATCACCGCGAGCGAGGGCGGCGGCCAGTCGGAGACGCTGAACGGGCTGGTCCAGACCGACGCCGTCATCTACGAGGGCGACTCCGGCGGCGCGCTGGTCAACAGCTCGGGTCAGGTGGTGGGGATGATCACGGCCGGCCAGACCCAGGGCTTCCGCTCGTCAGCCTCGACGGTGGGGTACGCGATCTCGTCCGACACCGCGCTCGGCATCGTCAACCGGATCCGCGCGCACGAGCAGTCGTCCGATCTCACGTACGGCCAGACCGGCTACCTCGGCGTCCAGGTGCAGAACCTCGACTCGGCGACGGCGGCGCAGCTCGGCCTCAGCGTTACCTCCGGCGCGCTCGTGGTCGGCGTGGTGCAGAACTCGCCGGCGGCTGCGGCCGGCATCTCGAAGTACTCCGTGATCACGAAGTTCGACGGCCAGACAATCGACTCTGCCGACACGCTCGGGCCCGTGATCCGCGGGCACAGGCCCGGCGACCAGGTGTCGATGACCTGGGTCGACACGAGCGGCAGCCACAGCGGCACGGTGACGCTCGGCGGCGTCAACCCCTGAGCGGGACCGCGCACCTGTCATAAATCCGGCGGGCGCGGTGCTTGATCAAGCGTGAGCACCGCCCCCCCGGCCCTGCGCACCGTCGCCCTCTCCAAGTCCTACGGCAGGCGCCTGGCGGTCGACGGCCTCGACCTCGAGGTCGGGCGCGCGGAGGTGTTCGGCTTTCTCGGGCCCAACGGAGCCGGCAAGACGACGACCATCCGCATGGCCCTCGGCCTGATCGCACCGACGGCGGGTCACGTCGAGGTCCTCGGGCTCGACGTCTGGAAGCACCGCGCCGAGGTTCTGCCCCGCGTCGGAGCGCTGGTGGAGTCGCCCGCGCTGTACGGGTACCTCTCGGGCCGGGACAACCTCCGGGCGTTCGGCGACCTGCTCGGCGGCGTGCCCGAGAAGCGGATCGACGACGTGCTCGGCATCGTGTCGCTCGAGGGCCGCGACCGCGACCGCGTGAAGACGTACTCGCTCGGGATGAAGCAGCGGCTGGGCCTCGCGGTCGCGCTGCTCAACGACCCCGATCTCCTGATCCTCGACGAACCGGCCAACGGCCTCGACCCCGCCGGCATCGTCGAGATGCGCGACCTGCTGCGCGAGCTGGCCGCCGGGGGCAAGACGGTCTTCATCTCGAGCCACGTGCTGAGCGAGGTGCAGCAGATCTGCACCCGCGTCGCCATCGTCAACCATGGAAAGTTGATCCGCGTCGCACCGGTCGCCGAGCTGCTCCAGTCTTCCGGCGAGTTCGAGGTCGGGATCGACTCGCCCGGAGAGCTGGCCGGAGCGCTCCGGCGGCAGCCGTGGGGCCGCGACGCCCGCGCCGTGGACGGGATGGTGCTCACCGGGGCGCCGGACGGAGGCGGCCGCGCCCTGATCAAGTTCCTGGTCGAGAGCGGCTACAGCCCCGACTCGGTCAGCCCGCGGCAGCGCGATCTCGAGGACATCTTCCTCAGCCTCACGGGCGGGGAGTCGGTCGGTTGAGCGTGGCGGCGCTGCGGCCGAGCTTCCCGGGGCTGGTCCGGGGCGAGACGTTGAAATTGTCACGCCAGCTCAGCCTGTGGATCTCGCTCGGCGGGGCGCTCTTCCTGCTTGCGGTGGTCGTGCTGGCCGTCTCGGGCGGCCAGAACATCAAGGCACTCCTGCTCGCCGACCCGACCACGTGGGCGTACGACAAGCTGGAGACGTTCGGGACGCTGTTCCAGATCGGATCCGGCCTGCTGCTCCTGATCTTCGGCTCGCGCCTGCTCTCGATGGAGTACTCGTCGGGCACGATCCGCATCATCTACGCACGCGGCGCGGGCCGCCTGCACCTGGGCCTCGCCAAGGTCTTCACGCTCGCGGTGGTCGGGATCGCGCTGCTCGCGGGCTACCTGGTCCTGGTCGGGGCCATCGTCGCGGTGATGGTCGACGTGCTGGCCGGAAGCCTCGACCCGCTCAACCACGTCGCCGCTCAGTTCTGGCAGGACCTCGGGTGGTGGGTGGTGGTGCAGGGCGTCAGCATGGGCCTGGCGATCCTGATCGCCGCCGCGGCGTCGGCCGTCGGCCGCTCGCTCGCGTTCGGCATCGCCGCCGCGCTCGCGTTCTATCCCGCGGACAACTTCCTGAACATCCTGGAGATCCTCGGCATCCGCGCCACCGGGCACACCCAGCCTTGGACCGCGATCAGCCAGTACCAGCTCTCGACGAACCTGAACGTCCTGCTCAAGCTGCTCGAGCCGAGCCACCGGGCGCGGCCGGCCTTCTCGGCGCCGCTGGCGGACGTCAGCCTCCAGCACGACCTGGCGGTGATCGCCGTCTTCGCGCTGGCCCTCCTCGCGATCGCGCTCTACCGGACCGTCCGGCCCGACGTGCTCGAGTAGGGGAGTTAAGACAGCGGGCCCGATTCCCCGGCCTGTATCCTTGTCGGGTTGTGCGAATAGTCGTCAAGGATCCTGAGGAGTTCGAGCAGGCGCTGCGCGAGTTCCGGCGCAAGGTGCAGGAGCAGGGACTCGTGCGCGAGATGCGACGGCGTTCGCATTACGTGCCCCCGGCGGAGGCCCGCAAGATCAAGAGCCTGCGCGCCCGCCGCCGCCGCACCCGCTAGGCAGGTCTTCTTCTCGCCGGCGGCCCGGGTATAATCTCCTCCGTTCGGTGACTACGGCGGAGGGGAAACACCCGTTCCCTTTCCGAACACGGAAGTTAAGCCCTCCAGCGCCGATGGTACTTTCGGGGTAACCCGATGGGAGAGTAGGTCGTTGCCGAGCGTTTTTTTGAGTCCCGCTTCCCTTCGGGGGGCGGGACTCAAGACTTTCTGCGGCCTGGCGACGCCTCAGACCCCGGCCACCGGCTCCGGGCCGGCGACGCTGCCGGCGTGCAGCTTCGGCAGCAGCAGGTAGCAGCGCACGGACAGCACGATCAGGAGCCCGACGAGCGCGATCAGCACGTCCATCACCACCTGGCCGACCCGCGCGTGGAACAGCACGATCAGCCCCGCCTCGGCGATGACGCCGAGCGCCAGGATGGGCATGAAGACGCGGTCGTGCACGGCCATGAAGAACTGCACGAGCAGGTTGTCCAGCGAAAGGGCGAGCCCGATCACGCCCACGGGGAACACCAGGGGGATCGCGTCGCGGAAGCTCGGTCCGAACAGGATGTTGACGACCAGGCCGGGCACCACCGCGAACACGAGAAGGGCGCCCGCGCCCAGGGCGGAGAGGATCCCCGCCGAGTAGAGCAGGATCCGGCCCGGGTGCTCCTCCCTGGCCACCGCCTCCACCACCCGCGGGAACAGCACCTGGCTGACGCTGATGGTGAGGAAGAACAGGATGGTGCCGATCTTGTTCAGGCCACCGTAGATGCCCCCGTCGTGGCCGCTCAGGTAGTGCTCGGCCAGGATGACGTCCTGGTTGTAGAGGATCTGGACGCCGATGATCCCGGCCGCGGCGGTCAGAGAGAAGCCGGCCATCACCCGCAGCCGGACGCGCGACTCGTTGCTGCCCAGGTGGTCGCGCAGCGAGTAGATGCCGAGGCAGAAGACGAAAGCCAGGCCGAGGAACACGGCCATCATCGCCCCGGATACGGCGTAGCCCGCCTTGAGCACGACGAACACCGCGGTCGTGCGGATGATCAGCTCGAGCGAGAGGTTCAGCGACAGGGACGTGAAGCGCTGCAGGCCCTGGAGGATGCCGCGCGGGATCGCCACCTGCCAGATGAGCGCGATCGAGAACGCCAGGATCAAGACCGGCAAAGCCGAGCCCAGGTGCTCGTACCCCGCGATGTGCCGGGCGAACAGGCTCGTGATCAGGATCAGGGTGAGGCACGGGATGGCGACCAGGCGGGTGGTGCGCTTGAGCAGCGAGTTGACGCCGGGATCGCCGCGGGCCGTGAGCATTGCGGTGTACCGCGCCAGCACGGCGATGATGATCAGGGCCGGCCCCGTGCCGACGGCGTAGACCGCGATCAGGAAGGCGACCTGGCCGTAGACCTCGGGGCCGAGCACGCGCCCGGCGATCGCGTGATACACGAACCCGCCCACGCCGGCGATCAGGCCGCCGGTGAAAAGGATCAGGTTCTGGCGGACGAGGCGGTTCCGCTGGAGCTCGGCCAGCCGGCGCCCGAGGCCCTGGCGCGCGGCGGTCTGCACGTCCCCGGAATTGTAGGCAGGTGACTCGCCTCGGGGATAAACGGGGGGCGTCCGGGGATAATTCTTGGCCGATGCCAGAACCGTCCAAGCCACTCGTCTCGGCCCTGGTCGTGAGCCGCAACGCCAAGGACCGCCTGCTCCAGTGCCTGGCGGCCTTCTTCGTGAGCGCGGACGTCCCGGTGGAGGCGGTCGTGGTGGACGACGACTCGTCCGACGGCTCGGCCGCGGCGGTGACCGACGAGTTCCCCCAGACGACGGTGCTCGTGCAGTCGAAGAACCTGGGCTACGGCCGCGCCGCCAACATCGGCCTGGAACGCTGCCGTGGCCGGTTCGTGCTGCTCCTGAGCCCGGAGGTCGTCGTCGACCCGCAGGGCGTGGGCCGGCTAGCCGACCTCCTGCTCACGCGGCCGGACGCCGGGGCGGTGGGCCCGCGGCTCGTGCTGCCCGGCGGCAGGATCGACCCGGACGCCCGGCGCGCCTTCCCGATCCCGAGCACGCTCTTCTACCAGACGGTCGGCCTGAGCAAGCTGTTCCCTCGAAGCCCGCGCTTCGGCCGGCACAACATGGGCCACCTGCCGGCGACCGAGGTCCACGAGATGGACGCCGGCACGAAGGCCTGCCTGATGCTGCGCCGGTCGGCGCTCGATCGCGTCGGTTTCTTCGACCCGCGCTACTTCATGTTCGGCGAGGACCTGGACCTCTGCTACCGGCTGAAGCTGGGCGGCTGGAAGATCTTCTACCTGCCCGCGGCGACGGCGACGCGGCACATCGCTCCGGCGCCCGCCGACAAGCGGCGCCAGATCAGCTACGAGAAGCACCGCGCGATGTGGACGTACCACTACAAGCACCACTCCGAGGACGTCTCGGCGTTCGGCAACGGCCTGGTCTGGGCCCAGATCTGGGGCCGCTACCTGGCGCAGCGGATGCGTGAGGCCGTGGGGCGCCGGGGGCGCGAGACCGCGGGGTAGGCCGTGTACCACCAGATCGCGCGGAACAAGCGCAACAGCGTCATGGTCGTCATCGGGTTCCTCGTGGTCTGGCTTGCGGCAGGCGCGATCGTCGGGCTGATCGCGTACGGGCAGGGAGGCGCGCTCTTCGGCGCGATCGTCTTCGGCGTCATCGGCGTCTGCGCGGCGCTCTGGTCGTACTACTTCGGAGCCGGAACGGTGCTTGCCGCGGTGGGCGCGCAGGAGGCCGATCCGCGGGCGTACCAGCAGCTGTACAACGTGGTCCAGGCGCTCGCCATCGGCGACGGGCTGCCGCTGCCCAAGGTGTACATCATCAACGACCCGAGCCCCAACGCGTTTGCGACCGGGCGCGACCCCAACCACGCGGCGGTGACGGTGACGAGCGGGCTGCTGCAGATCATGAACCGCGAAGAGCTCGAGGGCGTGCTCGCGCACGAGATGAGCCACATCAAGAACTTCGACGTCCGGCTGCTGCTCGTGGTCACGACGATGATCGGGCTCGCCGCGATCATCGCGTCGATGTACTGGAACGGCGCGTGGCGCATCCGATCCCGCGACGAACGTGCCGTGCTGGTGGTGTTCGCGGTCGGCATTCTCTTCACGCTGATCGCCTTTCTGGTCGGTCCGCTCATGCAGCTCGCGCTCTCCCGGCAGCGGGAGTCGCTGGCCGACGTCAGCGGCGTCGAGCTGACCCGCAATCCGCAGGGCTTGATCTCCGCGCTGCAGAAGATCGCGCAGAACGACCGGCCGCCCGAGCGCTTCAACCACGCGGTGGCCGCGATGATGATCGACAACCCGACCGAGCACCACGGCTCCTTCTTCAACCGGCTCTTCGACACGCACCCGCCGATCGAGGAGAGGATCGCCGCGCTCCAGCGGATCGCAAGCGTCCAGCAGACGTAACCGTCAGAAGCTCCGGTGGGTAAGGGGTCCGTCGCGCCGTTCGTCGCGAAGCTGCTGCACGTCCGCCGCACCGAGCTGCCGCGTACGCTGCAGGTCGCGGGCTTCGCGATCGTCGTCGGCTGGGCGATGTACACGGCGTTCAACGCGACGCAGTCGATCTTCCTGAACAAGGCGGGGCCGCACGCCTATCCGGTGTTCTTCATCGTTCTCGCGCTCAGCGTGTGGCCGATGGTCACGCTGCAGGGCGCGCTGACCCGGCGGTTCGGGGTGGGCCGCGCGTTCCGGATCAACCTCGCCTTCAACGCGATCGCGGGCGTGGCGGTGTTCTTCGCCTACGTCCTGCGCGAGGACGCCACGGTCGCGTTCGCCGCCTATGTCGTGTACTCGGTGGCCTTCGAGCTCGTGACGCTCCACTTCTGGAGCTTCGTCACGCAGCACTTCAACGTGCTCGAGGGCAAGCGGATCTTTCCCGTCATCGCGGCCGGGCTGAGCGTCGGCTACATCCTCGCCGGGCTCACGACCACGGTCGTCGCGGTGTACGCCACGGAGCCGCTGGTGTTCGTGTGGTCGTTTGGCTCGATCGCCGCGCTGGCGATCTCCCGGAGCCTCGAGCGGACGCTGTTCCGGCCCGCCTTCAGCGACGACGCGGACGAGCTGCTGGCCGAGCACGACCTCGAGCGCAAGCGGCGCGGCGGGGCCGCCATCCTGCGCGGCGCGCTGGCCTACGTCACCGGCAGCCGGCTCGTGCTCGCGCTCGTGCTGCTCGCGCTGGTGCTGCAGGTGGCGGGGCGGATCGGCGACTACCTGGTCGCTGCGCTCTTCGTGCAGGCGACGCACAACAACCTCCAGGCGCTGACCATCCTGATCGGCAACGCGTGGCTCGCGAGCTACGTGGTGCAGCTGGCGGTGAGCCTCTTCATCGCGCCGGCCGTGCTCAGCCGCCTGGGCGTGAAGAACGCGATCCTCGCCCTCCCCGCGTTCACGCTGCTCGGATTCGCGGCGGTGGCGTTCAACCCGGTGCTGGGCACGTCGCTGTTCCTCTTCATCGTGCGCAACGGCCTGCAGACCGGGCTCGACGATCCGGCCCAGAACGTGCTGTCCGGTGCGCTGCCGGGCCAGGTCGCTCCGAAGCTGAAGTTCCTGCTCGACAACGTGGTCCTGCCCGGCGGCGCAGTGGCGACCGGCGTCTTCCTGCTGCTGTTTCGCGGCGCGATCGAGGCGAACGTCGCCGTCCTCGCGCTGGCCGGCATCTTCGTCAGCGTCCCGTTCGTGGCGGCCGCGCTGCGCGTGCGCGGGCTTTACGTCGGCGCCATCTACGAGCGCCTGCGCACGCACGCGGTGAGCATCGCGGACTTCCGGACGGCGGTCGGACGGCCGACCCCCGGCCAGGTCGCCGAGCTGCAGGCGTACATCCGCGACGGGGACGGCCGGACGCGTGAGTTTGCCGCTGCCGCCCTGGCCCGCGCCTCGCCCGAGTCGTTCGGCGCCATGCTCCCGGAGCTCCTGGCCTCGGACGACGCGGTGGTGCGCCGCCTGGCGCATCAGCTCGCGCCGCCCGACCGCATCTCGCCGGACCAGCTCGAGCTGGCGCGGGCCGACCAGGACGGCTGGGTCCGAGCGGCCGCGGCGGTGGCGGGCGCGACGCGCACCGAGCGGTGGCCGGGGGCCCAGGACCTGCTGGGCGAGCTGCGCCAGTCGCCGGTGGGGGTCGACCGGGCCGCGGCCGCGTGGGCGGCCGCGTTCCTCTCCGACCACGCCGCGGTGGTGCGAGCGCTGGCCGACGACGACCCTCGGGTCAGGCTCGAGGCGATCCGCAGCTTCGCCAAGATGAAGGGCCAGGTCGAGGGCATCGCCGAGCAGCTGATCGCCGCCCTCCGCGACGAGAGTCTCGAGGTGCGCCGCGAGGCGCTGCGGCAGGCCATCCGCTGGGCGCCTCCGCGCGAGCTGCAGCAGGCGTTCGCCGAGGCGCTGGCCGACGGCCTGTCGAGCCGCGATCGCGACGTGCGCCGGCTCGCGGCCGAGGCCATGGCGGTGCAGTCGCCCGAGGCGCTGGGCCTGATCCTCCCGCTGCTGCTCTCGGGCGACGAGACGTCGGCCGCCGCGGTCGAGGCGCTCATGCGCAGCGGCAACCCGCACCTGTTCGCTCATTCCCGCGCCTACCTCGAGGCGCGGCTCGCCAACGCGTTCCAGCTCGCCCACCTCTCGGCCCGCGCGGCGGCGGCGACGCGCTACGTGGACGGCGAGGTCGCGGTCGGCTACTCGCTGCTGCGCATCGGGCTCGACGATTACGTCTCCGGAGCGACCGGCGCCGGCCTCGCCGCGATGCGCGCGCTGCACGGAAAGCGGGGGTTCGGGACGGTCGAGCGAGGCCTGGCCTCAGGCCATGCGCAGGCGAGGGTCGAGGCGCTGGAAACGTTGTTAAACTTCGGCCCGGGCTGGCTCGCCGGGCCGCTCGCGCGGCTGCTCGAACCCGAGTCCTTCGATCCGATGGTGGCGCGGCCGCTGTCGCGTGAGGAGCTCGAAGAGCTCGCGAGGCATTCGGATCCCTGGGTGAGGCAGACCGCGGACGGCGCCGCCCATGGACTCAATGAGCAGATGAAAGAGCTGATCGCCCTCAAGCATGTGCCGCTCTTCAGCACCCTGACGCTCGAGCAGCTGGCCGCGATCGACCGCCTCATGGTGACCCGGCACTACGTGAAGGGAGAGACGATCTTTCGCAAAGGCGACGTCGGCGCGGAGCTGTACGTGGTCGCCGAGGGGGAGATCCGCATCCACCTGGACGGAGGCGGGCGTGAGCTCACCCTGGCGCGCCACGGCGCGGGAAGCGTCGTGGGGGAGATGTCGGTCTTCGACCAGCAGCCCCGCTCGGCGAGCGCGCAGGCCGTTGCGGACACCTCGGTCCGCGTGCTGCGGCGCGACCGGCTTCACGCCATCGTCAACGAGCACCCGGAGCTGCTGCTCGAGTTCGTGAAGAACCTGAGCCAGCGGCTGCGCGAGATGGATGCGAAGCTGGACGCCGCCCAGGCTCTGCGGGTGGCTTCGGCCGAGGTCGCGGAGGCGGTGCTGGAGCGGTAGCCCGCGGGCTCCGCTCGGCTACTCGGATGTCTCCGTCGCGCCCTCGCCCCTGACCTCGATCTTGCGGCGGGCCGCCTCGAGCCGCTCGGTGCAGATCTGGAGGTAGACCCGGGCCTCGTCGACGGCCTTGAGGGCTTCCTCGAGCCCGAGGTTTCCGTCCTCGAGGAGCTTCAGCTGCTCGTCGAGGCGGTCGAGCGCCTGCTCGTACGTCATCTGCTCGTTCACGGCTGAACCTCCTCGACGGTGGCGGCCACGCGGCCGGACGCCAGGCGGATGCGAAGCCGGCGTCCCTTGGCCGTGGCGCCGGCGCTGGTGAGGACCGCCCCGGTGGCGGCGTCCTGGGTGATGCTGTAGCCACGCGCGAGCACGGAGTCGGGGCTGAGCGCCTTGAGCCGCTGGCGGCGGTGCTCGAGGCCGCGCGCCGCGGCGGCAAAGCGGCCGGCGAGGGCGCGCTCGATCCGCTCCGTCGCCCGGCGGGAGGACAGGGCGTGCATGCTGCGGGCCAGGCGCGAGGCCGCGGCCGAGTCCAGCCGGCGCCGCCTCTCCCGCAGCGACTCCTCACGCCGGGCCACCTGCGCCATCGGGCTCAGTCGCGCCAGGTCCGATGCGGCCCGGGTCAGGCGTTCGACGCGGCGGCGGACCAGCGCCGGCAGCAGCTGGGCGAGGCGCTGCCGTTTCTGCACGACCCGCTCCCGCTCCCGTGAGATGCGGCGGCCGATCTCGCGGTCGACGCGGCGGGCGCGCTCGCGCAGCTGGGCCGTGAGGTCGGCCTTTTTCGGCACGACCCGTGTGCCGGCCTCGGTCGGCGTGCGGCACTCGGCGTCGCCGACCATGTCCGCGACGGTGCGGTCGGAGGTGTGGCCCAGCGCGGTCACGACAGGGAGGCTCGACTCGAGGACGGCCCTCGCGACGATCTCGGTGTTGAACGCGTACATCTCCTCGAAGCTGCCGCCGCCGCGCGCCAGCACGATGACGTCGGCGAGGGCCTCGCGGCTGCAGCGGCGCAGCGCCCGGGCCACGCTGACCGGGGCGGCGGCGCCCTGAACCTGCACCGGGTAGACGTAGATGGTCATGTTCGGGTAGCGCTCGAGGATCGTCTCCTGCAGGTCGTGGATCACCGCGCCGGTGGGCGACGTGATGAGCGCCACCGCCCGCGGCAGAAACGGAAGGCGGCGCTTGCGCTCCGGCGCGAAGGCGCCTTCGACGTCGAGCTTCCGCTTGAGCTCCTCGAGCTGGGCCCGCAGCTTGCCCACGTCGTCGTACTCGACCTGGTCGACGACGAAACGCACGTTGCCGTACTGCGTCCAGTAGTCGACGCGGCCGCGAAAGATGAAGACCTGCCCGTCCTCGGGCAGGGTGGTGACGCGCCGCGCGTCGTCGGCGTAGAGGAAGCCGTTGATCAGGCTCTGGCCGTCGCGGATGGCGAAGCTGTAGTGGCCCTTGGTGCCCTGCTTCATCCCCGTGACCTCGCCCTTGAGGAGCAGCGCCGTCAGGGGCCGGAGCTCGCGCCGGATCTCGTTGGCGAGCTCGGTGACGGTGAGGGGTCGCTGGGCTTCCTCGGGCCGGAGCACGCGGTCTAGCTTAGCCAGGCTCCCGCGGCGGTCGAGGCAGCCCTGTCCAACCTCGGTAAGCCGCGGGTGCCGGCAGTGGCGGCCCTGGCGTCGCGTCGTTGGCCGCGGTCGCCGGCAGGCGCGGGGAATGGCCCGAGCGGTCTTGGAGCAGGAGGCCGACATGCGCGACCACCGCGGCCGGGTCCCCCAGGACGTCGCCTGCGGTGAAGCGGAGGAGCCGGACGCCGGCGTGCAGCAGCTTGTTCTGGCGGCGGTTGTCATCCGCCAGGGTTTCGCGATGGTGGCTCCCGTCGTACTCGATGCCGAGGCGGGCCTCTTCGTAGTAGAGGTCCGGCCGGCCGATAAACCGACCCCAGCGGTCGTGAATCGAGACCTGGGCAGTTGGTCTCGGCAACCCTCCCAGGACCAGGACCATTCGGAGACGCGACTCCATCATCGACTCGGCCGCCGGCTCGGCGTGCTCGAGGACCTGGCGAAGGGCTCGCACACCGGGCCGGCCGCCGTGCGACTTCGCCCACGCCGCCAGCACCGGGAGCTTGATGCGCCGCGCGTGCAGCGCCGCGTCGACCACGGCCACGGCCTCGCTCAGCTGGAGCCGACCGCAGAGCTCGGCCAGCGTTCGCACGACCGTCGTCACCGGAAGTCCGCGGGCTCGCGCGACATCATCCATGGCCAGGGTCGCGCGGCGGAGAGCGATGCCGGACCGCATGGACACGCCCGCGCCGGGCGGCACTGTCGCCTCGATGGGCGCGCAGGGTACGACGTCGAGCCCGTGCAGCCACGCCGCGGTCAGACCGGAGAACACCGAGCCGAGGGGGAGGCGGCGGTGCGCCTCCGCCAGCCGGTGCATCGGATCGTCCGCGAGGCGCGCCGCTATGTACGAGGCCGGACCGATCCGCTTCCAGCTCGCGCCTTCCAGGTGCCAGCGCTGAAGCCCGGCTTTCCTGGCCTCGTCGAGCGTGAACGGGCCGTGCAACAGGTGTGCGGGGAGACGCGGCAGGCGGGCCACGGCCCAGCAGCATGAGCCGGCCTCCCCGCGGGGGCAACGCTGCCCGTTAAGGCTCCGTCAGCCTGACCCGCGGATGCCGGCGGCGGCGGGTAATTCGGGCGGACGATGACCGCGGGTGCCGGCAGCGGCGGGTATTCGTGCCGGCGGTGGCGGTGGCCGTCAGCCCCCGATCTGGGACATCGACTTGGCCGGCTTGACGAAGCCCGGCTGGTTGATCAGGTGGCCCTCTTCCTTGCGCCAGATCGCGGTCTCGATGACCTGCTCGAGGTGGACGTCCGAGGCGCCCGAGCGCATGAGGTCGCGCAGCGGTGTCTCGCGGAGGGAGAAGAGGCAGGTCCGCAGGCCGCCCTCGGCGGTGAGGCGGACCCGGTTGCACGAGGTGCAGAAGGCCTGGCTGACCGAGGAGATGAAACCGATGCCGCCGGGCGCCCCGTCGGCGAAGCGGAGGCGGGTCGCGGGACCCGGCCGCTCGTCGTGGACCGGCACCAGCGGGAACTGGTCCTCGATCTGCTCCTGGATGCGGCGGCTCGGCACCACCTGCTCGTTGGTCCAGATGTTGTCGCCGTCGAGCGGCATGAACTCGATGAAGCGCACCTCGAAACCCTCGGAGTGGGCGAGGCGCGCGAAGTCGACGACCTCGTCGTCGTTGTGGCCCATCATCACGACCATGTTCAGCTTGATCGGCCAGAGGCCCGCCTCGCGCGCGGCGGTGATGCCGTCCATGACGCGGTCGAACGCGTCACTGCGCGCCATGTCCTTGAAGCGGTCCATGTGCAGCGTGTCGAGCGAGATGTTGATGCGCTTGAGCCCCGCCTCTTTGAGCAGCCGGGCCTTCTGGCGCAGGAGCACGCCGTTGGTGGTCATGGTGATGTCGAGCGTCGGATCGATCGCGTTGATCATCCCGACCAGCTCCTCCAGCTTCACCCGCACCAGCGGCTCGCCGCCGGTGATGCGGATGGTGCGCACGCCATAGCGGCCGACGAAGATCCGGGCCAGCCGCGCGATCTCCTCGAACCGCATGATGTCGTCGCGCTTCAACCACTTCAGCCCCTCTGCGGGCATGCAGTAGATGCAGCGGAAGTTGCACCGGTCGGTGACCGAGATGCGGAGGTCGTCCGCGACCCGGCCGTAGGAGTCGACGAGTCGGTGCCCCGGCATTTCCCCGATGATAGGTCGAGATGGCGTATCAGAGCATCCGGGTCGGGATCGAGCCGCCGGTCGCCACGATCACGTTCGACCGTCCCAAGGTCCTCAACGCTCTGAGCCCCGACCTGATCCGGGAGCTGACCGAGGCGCTGGCCGAGCTCGACGCCTCCGAGGACGTGCGCGCGGTCGTGCTGACGGGCGGGCCACGCGTGTTCGCCGCCGGAGCCGACATCGCCGATATGGCCGATCGCGGCGCGGTGGAGCAGCTTCACCGCGACCAGACGGGCCGCTGGGCGCCGCTGGTCGCCTTCACCAAGCCGCTGATCGCCGCCGTCAACGGTTACGCGCTGGGCGGTGGCTGCGAGATCGCGCTGATGTGCGATCTGATCATCGCCGGCGACAGCGCGCGCCTGGGCCAGCCCGAGATCAACCTCGGCGTCATCCCCGGCGCCGGAGGCACGCAGCGCTGGCCGAGGACGGCGGGCAAGCACGTGGCGATGGAGGTCATGCTGACCGGCACGCCGCTCACCGCGCGGCGGGCGTACGAGCTCGGGATCGTCAACAAGGTCGTGCCGCCGGACATGACGGTGAAGGTGGCGACGCGCCTCGCGCGCCAGATCGCGGAGAAGCCGCCGCTGGCGGCGCGGATGGCGAAGGAGGCGGTGCTCAAGGCCTTCGACACGCCGCTGGCGGAAGGCCTCGCAATGGAACGCAAGAGCTTCTACTTCCTGTTCGCGACCGAAGACCAGAAGGAAGGCATGCACGCCTTTCTCGAGAAGCGCAAGCCCTCGTTCAAGGGAAGGTAGCGAGGGGCGATGGCGGCCGAGCTCGAGCGTCACGTGAGCGTCGCGACGGAGAGCGGCGTCTGCTGGATCCGGCTCAACCGGCCGGAGAAGATGAACGCCATCGGCGCCCTGACCCGCGCCCAGCTCGCCGAGGCCATCAAGCAGGCCGAGCGCGACGATGCCGTGCGGGCCGTGGTGCTCACGGGCGCCGGGCGCGCGTTCTCCTCGGGCGCCGACGTGACCGAGATGGGCGGCTCCGACGGCGCAATGCGCACCCCCGAGGACCTGGGGGACGTGCTGCGCGACGAGTACCTGCCCATGCTGACGCGGCTGCGCACGATGCCCAAGCCGGTGATCGCCGCGATGAACGGGCCCGCGGTCGGGATCGGCGCCAGCTTCGCGCTGGCGTGCGATATCCGGATCGCGACGCCGGAGGCCTACATCATGGAGGCGTTCGTGAACATCGGCCTGGCTCCGGACGGGGGCGTCTCGTGGCTGCTGCCGCGGCTCGCCGGCACGGCTGTCGCGTACGAGATGCTCTTCAGCGGGCGGGGCCTCCCCGCGGAAGACGCGCACCGCCTCGGCGTGATCAACCGGATCGTCGAGGCGGGACGGCTGGAGGCTGAGGTCAGGGACTTCGCGGAGATGCTGGCCGGGCAGCCGCGCGGCGCGATGGCCGCGGCCAAGCGGGCTGTGGTTCACGCCCTGGAATCGTCGTACGAGGAGGCGGTGGAGTACGAGTCGTACCTCCAGGAGTCGCAGGCGGCGAGCCCGGAGTTTGCCGAAGGCGTGCGGAAGTTCCTGGCGCGCCGGACCGGGAAGTAGCTTGACCGAGGCGGTCGTGGTCGCCACCGCGCGCACGCCGATGGGCCGCTACGGCGGGCAGCTGAGAGACGTGCGGCCCGACGACCTGGCCGCGATCGTCTTGAAAGAGGTGTGCGAGCGCGCCCGCGTGAAGCCGGAAGAGGTCGACGACGTCATCCTGGGCTGTGCCAACCAGGCGGGCGAGGACAACCGCAACGTGGCGCGCATGGCCCTGCTGCTCGCGGGCTTTCCGGTGGAGGTGCCCGGCCAGACCGTCAACCGGCTCTGCGGCTCGGGGATGCAGGCGACCATCGCGGCCGCGCGCGAGATCCAGGCGGGCGGGGCCGATATCATCGTCGCCGGCGGCGTCGAGAGCATGACCCGGGCGCCCTGGGTGATGGCGAAACCCGACGCGGCCTTTCCGCGCGGACCGCAGACCGCCTACGACACCGCGCTCGGATGGCGCCTCGTCAACCCGAAGCTCGCGGAGATGTACGGCACGCTGCAGATGGGGGAGACGGCCGAGCGCGTCGCGCGGAAGTACGAGGTCTCGCGCGAGGACCAGGACGCGTTCGCGCTCCGCAGCCACCGGCGGGCGGTCGCCGCGCAGAGGTCGGGCCGGCTGGCGGAGGAGATCGTCCCGGTCGCGATTCCGCAGCGCAAGGGGGACGACGTGACGGTCGCCGAGGACGAAGGCCCCCGGCCGGACGCGTCGCTCGAGGCGCTCGCCCGGCTCAAGCCTGCCTTCGCCGGCGACGGATCGGTCACCGCCGGCAACTCGTCCCCACTCAACGATGGCGCGACGGCGCTCGTGCTGATGTCGGAGGCCAGGGCGAAGGAGCGCGGTCTCGAGCCGCTGGCCCGCCTGGTCGCCGCCGCGCCGGCGGGCGTCCACCCGGACCACATGGGCATCGGCCCCGTCCCGTCGTCCCTCAAGGCGCTCGAGAAGGCCGGGCTGCAGCCGGACGATATGGGCGTCGTGGAGCTCAACGAGGCCTTCGCGTCGCAGTCGCTGGCGTGCGTCCGCCTGCTCGGGCTCGACGAGGAGAGGGTCAACGTCAACGGCGGCGCGATCGCGCTGGGCCATCCCCTGGGCAGCAGCGGGGCGCGCCTGGTCGGCACGCTCGTGCGCGAGATGGCCCGCCGGGGAGCGGAGTACGGCCTGGCCACCATGTGCATCGGGGTGGGCCAGGGCATCGCGTCGGTCTGGCAGCGGATGTGAGCTCAGACTGAGCGAGCGAGACCCGGCGGCCGTGCGGTCCATGTTCGACCGCATCGCCGGCCGCTACGACACCGTGAACACCGTGCTTTCGGCCGGCACCGACGGCGGCTGGCGCCGGCGCGCCGCCAGGGAGACCGGCCTGCGCGCGGGAGGCGCGGCGGTGGACGTGGCCTGCGGCTCGGGGAAGCTGACCGCCCGGCTGCGCGGCCTGGCCGGTCCATCCGGGCGCGTGGTGGGCGTCGACTTCAGTCCCCGCATGCTGGAGGTCGCCCGGCGCGACCATCCCGGGATCGAGTTCGTCGAGGGCGACGCGCTCGACCTCCCGTTCCCCGACGGCGAGTTCGACGCGTCGACCATCGCTTTCGGCCTGCGCAACCTGGCCGACCCGGTCAAGGGCCTGGCGGAGATGATCCGGGTCCTGAAGCCGGGCGGCCGTGCGGTCGTGCTCGAGTTCGTGCGGCCGCCGAGGAGCCTGCCCGGCGCCGCCTACCGCCTGTACCTGCGCCGCGTGCTGCCGGCGCTGGGCGGCGTCATCTCCGGCGAGCCGTCGGCCTACCGCTACCTCAGCGATACGGTCGACTCGTACCGCTCACCGAGCGAGCTGGCCGGCCTGGCGATGCGCGCCGGGTGGCGTGAGGTCCGCTACCACGGGCTCGCGCTGGGAACGGTGGGCCTGCTCTCCGGAGCGCGCTAGTCAGGACGTCCGGTCGACGGCGCCGCGCGCCAGCCCGACGAGGGCCGGACGCAACCCGTCCAGCTCGACGGCCTCGAGCTCGCGCACCGCTTCGTCGACCAGCTCGGCGGCCTCGTCCCGCACCCGCCGCAGGGCGCCGCTCGAGGCGACCAGCTCGGCCACGCGGTCGACCTCTCCGTCGCCCAGCGCGCCCGCGAGCAGGCGGCGGACCTCCGGGCCGGCCTGCCGGTCCTCAGCCGCGTAGATCAGGGGCAGGGAGAGCACGCGCTGGCGGATGTCGAGCCCGACCGGCTTGCCGGAGCTGGGGCTGAAGTCGACCATATCGTCGGCCATCTGGAAGGCGGTCCCGAGCAGGTCGCCGTAGCGGCGCAGCGCTCCGACCACGTCGTCGGGCGCCTCCGAGAGCAGCGCCCCGGAGGCGCACGCCGCCGCGAACAGCGACGCGGTCTTGCCGCGGACGACGCGCAGATAGGAGTCGCGGTCGCCGGGGAAGGCGCCGCGCAGCGCCACGTCGTCGATCTGCGAGGCGCAGATGGCCTCGAGCGCCTCCGCCACGACCGAGGTCACGCCGCGATTGCCGATCTCGGCGACCAGGCGTGTGGCCTTGGCGAAGTAATAGTCGCCGACGGCGATGGCGCGCTCCGGTCCCTCGAGCGCCGCGACGGTGGGACGGCCGCGCCGGTGCGTGCTCTCGTCCACGTAGTCGTCGTGGATCAGCGTCGCGTTGTGCAGGAGCTCGATCGCCGCGGCCAGCCCCGCGGCGCGGAGCGGATCGTTGTGGGGACCGATGCCGGCCGTGAGCTGTACGAGCTTGGGCCGGAGGCGCTTGCCGCCGGCCTCGACGAGGCGACGCATCGGGGCCGCGACCGGCTCGGGATCGACCATGAGCTGCCGCGCGAGCTCGAGCTCGACCAGCGACTCGGGCACCTCGCGGGGGGCATGAGCAGGCTTGGGGTGGGCGAAGTCGCCCTCGAGCTGCACGGCGAGCTGGCGCGTCCGCGGGCCGTCCAGCTCCACAGCGAACACCGACTGCCACCTTCCCAGCACGAGCTCGCCGTTCTCCACCAGGAGCGTCGCGAACGACGTGAGCAGGAGCTGCCGGCAGTGCGCGTGCCCGTTGACCGGCTCGTCGAGCGCGATGTCGAAGCGGCGCGCGAAGTCGTCGTGCTGGTAGCCGGCGCCGGTGGGGGCGAGGCGCTCGAGCAGGCCCTCGAAGTCCTGGAGCAGGAGGGGCTCGTTCTCGTTGACCGCCAGGCCGACCGTCGTGTGCAGCGACTGCAGGTGGACGCGCCCGTCGCGCAGGCCCGCCTTGCGGATCTCCTGCCGCAGCCCGTCGGTCACGTCGACGAACTCGGTGGGACGGGCGGTCCTGAACCGGACGCGGAGCGAGATCAAGGCCGGCGCGCGCCGAGCGCGTCGCGGATCAGCCGCCGTGCATCCGGCGCCGGGCGGTCCGACGCCGCCGCCGAGGACAGCGTCTCGATCGCCCGCGCGAAGGCGACCTGGACCTCGAGCGGCGCCGCGTCGGCGAGCAGGCGGGAGCCGCGCGCCAGGCACAGGTCGCCCATCAGGAGCGTGGTCGGTGCGGCGGCGCGCCCGCCGAGGCCCTGCAGGCGCAGGCCCGACTCGATCAGGGCGGCGGCCAGGGCGAGCCTGGGCTGGACGTCCGGCTCGAACCTGGGCACGTCGGAGAGGTAGGCCTGGTAGGAGTCGGCGAGCCCCTCGGACCACAGCCCCTCGAGCCGGTTCAGCTCGCGGTCGAGCGACTGCACGCTCACGGGACGGTCTCGATCACGCTGCCGGCCAGCTGCTGGAAGGCGGACAGGGCGCGGACGCACGACTCATCGTCGCGAGTGACTACGTAATACAGGCCGAAGCCGAGCACCGTGTTGAGGACCAGCGGCACGAGCACGTCGCGCGGGACCGTGAGGCGGATGCGCCCGTCCGCCTCGAGCCGGTCGAGCTGCTCCTGGATGACCTCGCGGTAGCGCGTGAACAGCTCCGGCAGGTACGCCTGGAGCCGCTCCGTCCGGGGCGCTTCGACGAGGAGGCCGAAGGCGGCGAGCTGAATATCGCCCAGCCGCCGCAGCGAGTCCCACAGCGACTCCACGCCGACCTCGAGCACCTCGAGCGGGTCCGTGAGCTGGTTCAGCGCCTGGCGCAGCTCCTCGACCGACTTGGCCGTCAGGTAGCGCCACGCCTCCACCAGCAGCTCCGACTTGGTCGGGAACCAGTACTGGAGGTTGCCGATGGCGACTCCGGCGCGGGACGCGATGGCCCGGACGGTCGTGCCCGAGTAGCCGTTCTCGAGAAGCGATTCCGCCGCCGCGTGGATGATCTGGTCGCGGGTCGTCTCCACCGTCGTGGCCCCGGTCATACGTATGTACCAGTCTAGCCACGCCCGGCGGAACGATGTCGGAGGCCGCGCGGGCTAATCTGGGTTCGTCGTGCGGACCATCGCCGAAGCCTTCCCCAACCGGCTCTGTGGCGTCCTGCGCACCGAGGACTCGGCGGCCGGCTTCCAGGCCTGCCTCGCCGCGCTGGAGGGCGGCGTGAAGACGGTCGAGATCACCACCACCGTGCCCTCCTGCTTCGAGCTCGTGCGCGGGCTGATCGCGACCACCGGAGGCCGGCACCCGGTGGGCGTCGGCACGGTGTGGGACCCGGGTGCGGTGCGCGAGGCGAAGCAGGCCGGCGCCTCCTTCGTGGTGACGCCGGTCGTGCTCCCCGAGGTGGCCGAAGCGTGCCGGCAGGAGGACATCCTGTGCGCGCTCGGCGCGCTGACGCCGACCGAGATCTACCACGCGCGGGTGGCGGGGGCGACGCTGGTCAAGGTCTTCCCTGTCGAGCCGGTCGGGGGCCCGCGCTACGTCGAGGCGCTGAACGGGCCGCTGGGCGGGGTGCCGCTGTGGGTGTCGGGCGGGGTCCCGATCGAGGAGATCGGCGCCTACCTCCGCCTCGGCGTCAAGGCCGTCGGGCTGACCGGGTCGCTCTTCGCGCCGGACGCGCTGGCCACGCGCGACATGAGGCGGATCCGGGAGAGCGCCGAGCGCGCGGCCAGGGAGGTGGCGGCGGCGGTTCCGGCCTAGGCCGGCCGGCTCAGCAGATTCGTAGGCGATTTCGGCGCGCTTGGCGCCAAACGCGCGCCATTCGCGCGGGATTCGGCTCCTTTGGCGCAAAACGCGTGCAATTCGTCACACCGGCCGACGCAGCCAAGGCCGACCACCTGCCGACCTGTTCGGCTTAGGCCGGCGGCTCAGCAGCCTACGTGGTAGCTGCACATGGTGGCCGTGATGTTCGAGTACACGTTCATCAGCTGGCCGCCGGTGGCGATCAGGGCGACGATGACGATCAGGGCGACCAGGGCCAGGATCAACGCGTATTCGACCATGCCCTGACCTGTTTGAGACGTTGTGGTGCGACTCATCCTGCCTCTGTTGCCTGCAAGCTTAACCATCGAGACCCCCCTCCTGGTCGCTCGTTGCGACACCCGTTTTTGCAGAACGTCACTTCTTTGTCTGGCGCAGGTCGTCTCTTCGCCCCTCGCGTTGTCTTGGTCGTGGAGCAAGGGCCCCACGAGAGGAAAGCGGATTGAAGGTCCTGGGCCTCAACGCAGTCTTTCACGACCCCGCGGCTGCGCTTGTTGTCGACGGTCGCATCGTGGCCGCCGCGGAAGAGGAGAGGTTCAGCCGGCGCAAGCACGGCAAGCGACCCGTGCCCTTCTCGACGTGGGAGCTGCCGGAGCAGGCGGCCGCCTGGTGCCTGCAGGAGGGCGGCCTCGACGCCTCGGACCTCGACGCCATCGCGTACTCGTACGCGCCCGGCCTCGCACCAAGGTCGGAGGGCGGCATCACGGACGACGCCTGGGAGCCGCTGCGCACCCTGTACGCGGAACGGGCGCCGCTGTTCCTGAGCGCGGCGTTTCCCGGTCTGGACCCGCGCAAGGTCGTGTTCGTCCCCCATCACATCGCACACGCTGCGTCGACGTGCATCGCGGCTCCGTTCGAGTCGAGCGCGGTGATGACGGTCGACGGCCGCGGCGAGAGCACGTCGTATCTCGCCGGGCGATGGCATGACGGAAAGCTGGAGGTCGTCGCGACGCAGGCGCTGCCGCATTCGCTGGGACTCATGTACGAGGAGGTGACCGACCACCTCGGATTCCTGCGCTCGTCGGACGAGTACAAGGTGATGGCGCTCGCGGCCTATGGCAGGCCCGCATGGATCGACGTCCTGCGCGATATCGTGCGCACCACCGGGGACGGGGGCTTCCGCGTGCAGCCGATGGACTGGCGCGAGCTGACGCCGGCCGTGCGCGGCGGCACATGGTCGAGGGCTCACGCCGACCTCGCCGCGAGCGTGCAGGTCCGTCTCGAAGAGGTGCTGCTAGAGCTCGCGGCATGGCTCTCCGAGCGCACGGGAGAGCGGCGGCTGACGATGGCCGGAGGGGTCGCGCTGAACTGCGTAGCCAACGCCAGGCTGTTCGCCGAGGGACCCTTCGAGGACATCTGGGTGCAGCCCGCGGCCGGCGATGCGGGCACCGCGCTCGGCGCCGCGCTCTACGTGGCGGCGAACAACGGCGACCGCGTCGAGCCGATGACCTCCGCCGCGCTCGGGCGCGGCTGGACGGACGAGGACCTCGAGTCCTGGCTGCACCGCGCGCACGTGCGTTACGAGCGGCCGGACGATATCTCAGAGGCGGCGGCCGAGGTGATCGCGCGGGACGGCACCGTGGGATGGTTCCAGGGCCGCAGCGAGTTCGGTCCGCGAGCGCTGGGACATCGCAGCCTGCTCGCCAACCCGCGGCGCGCGGAAAACCTCGCACGGCTCAACGACATCAAGGGCCGTGAGCAGTTCCGCCCGGTCGCGCCCATGGTGCTCGCCGAGCGCGGCGCGGAAATCTTCGAAGGCAAGCTGCCGAGCCCTTACATGCTGTTCACGCACAATGTGCGGCGCAACTGGCGCGACCGCGTGGCGGCGATCGTGCATGTCGACGGCAGCGCGCGCGTGCAGACCGTGGATCGCGCGGAGGAACCGCTGGTCGCGCGGCTGCTGGAGCACGTCGACCGGCTCACCGGCGTGCCGGTGGTCGTGAACACGAGCCTCAACACGGCGGGCCGGCCGATGGTCGACGATCCGCGCGACGCGCTCGAGTGCTTCGGCTCGAGCCCGCTGGACGCGCTCGCAATCGGCCCCTTCATGGTGAGGAAGGCGGCGTGACGTACGACATCGTGGTCCCGACCGTGCGGCCGCGCTCGCTGATCGCGATGCTCGCCGGCCTGAGCCTCGGCGAAGGTCCGCTTCCCGAGCGGATCATCGTGGTCGACGACCGGCGGGTGCAGGGCGAGCTGGACATCGCCGTCGCGCCAGCCCTCGCCGCGCGGCTGGTCGTCGTGCGGGGAGGCGCTCGCGGTCCCGCGGCGGCGCGAAATCTCGGCGCGCTGGCCGCCCGGGCGGAATGGATCGCCTTCCTGGACGACGACGTGATCCCCGAGCCGGGATGGCGCGCGCTGCTGGCGCGCGACCTGCGCGCGGCGCGCCGCGCAACCGCGAGCCAGGGCCGGGTGCGTGCCGTGGGGGACGACCCGAACGGTTTCGTGCAGGGCCTGGAGAACGCGGCGTGGATCACCGCCGACATCGCGTACCGCAGGGACGAGTTCCTCGCGGCCGGCGGATTCGACGAGCGCTTTCCGCGCGCTTACCGCGAGGACGCCGACCTCGGCCTCCGCATCACCGCCGCGGGCGGATTGATCGTGCAGGGGAAGCGCCTGGTCGCGCATCCCGTGCCGCGGACGAGCTGGTGGACCACCGTGGACCGGCAGCGCGGCAACGCGGACGACGCGCTGATGCTGATGCTCCACGGGCACGACTGGCACGAGCGCGCGCGGGCTCCGCGCGGCACGCGGCGGCGCCACATGGCCTCGACCGCCTGCTTCGTCACGGGAGCCCTCGCGGCGGCGAGCGGACGGCGCCGGGCCGCGGCCGTGCTGCTCGGCACCTGGGTCGGGATGACGGCGCTGCTGACCCGGCACCGCATGCGCGGCGTCCCCGTCCTCGAGGCGATCGCCACGTCGGTGGCCATCCCGTTCGCCGCGACCGGCTGGTGGGCGGCCGGCGCCGTGCGCGCCTGGCGGTTGACGCGGCCTCCTCGGGCGGTGCTCTTCGACCGCGACGGCACCCTGGTCGAGGACGTGCCCTACAACGGCGATCCCGCGCAAGTGCGGATCCGGCCCGGCGCGCGCGAGGCGCTCGACCGGCTCCGCGCGGCGGGCATACGAGTCGCGATGGTGACCAACCAGAGCGGCGTGGCGCGCGGCCTGCTCACCCCCGAGCAGGTGGCGGCGGTGAACACCAGGGTGGAGGAGCTGCTCGGGCCGCTGGACGCCGTGCTCGTGTGCGAGCACGGGCCGGATGACGGGTGCTCGTGCCGGAAGCCAAGGCCAGGGCTGGTGCTCGAGGCCGCGCGCCGGCTCGGCCTGAGACCGAGGGACTGCGTCGTGATCGGCGATATCGGGTCCGATATCGAGGCCGCTCGCGCCGCGGGCGCCCGCGCGGTGATGGTGCCGACACGCGTGACGCGGCGAGAAGAGATCGCGCGCGCTCCCGAGGTCGCCACGAACCTGGGCCAGGCGGTCGCCCGCCTGCTGGGACGGGCGGCATGAAGCGGACGCGGGTGATCGCGGCCCGTCCGGACAGCATGGGCGACGTCCTGCTCACGGGGCCGGCGATCCGCGCCCTGGCGGCGCGGGCCGACGTGACCCTCCTGTGCGGGCCGCGCGGCTTCGAAGCCGCGCGGCTGCTGCCCGGCGTATCGCGGCTCATGTGCGCCGAGCTGCCGTGGATCGACCCCGATCCGCAGGCTGTGCGGCGCGCGGAGATCGACCGGCTGGTCGAGCGCATCGCCGCGGTTGACGCCGCCGAGGCGGTGATATTCACCTCGTTCCACCAGAGCGCGCTGCCGCTGGCGCTCGTGATGCGCCTGGCCGGGGTGCCCCGCATCGCGGCGATCAGCGAGGACTATCCGGGGTCGCTGCTCGACGTCCGCCATCGCGACCCGGGCGACGTGCACGAGGTCGAGCGCGCCCTGTCTCTCGGGCGCGCGGCGGGATATCCCCTGCCGGAAGACGACGGCGGGGAGCTGCGGATCCGGGAGTTGGGGCTCCCTCCGCGTGAGATACGTTTCGCCGAACGCTACGTCGTGGTGCATCCGGGCGCGTCGGTGCCCGCGCGCATGTGGCCGGCAGACCTCTCGCGGCGCCTGGTCGAGGCGCTGGCCGGCGGAGGCTGGGCCGTGGCCGTCACCGGGGATGCGGCGGAGGCTGAGCTCACGGCGCAGGTAGCCGGCTCGGGCGGCATCGACCTGGGCGGACGGCTCGACCTCGCCCGGCTGGCCGCGGTGATCGCGGGCGCGGCGGTGGTCGTGGCGCCGAACACCGGCCCGGCGCACCTGGCCGCGGCCGTGGGCACGCCGGTCGTCTCGCTGTTCTCGCCCGTCGTCAGCGCGACGCGCTGGCGTCCGTGGCGCGTGCCGCACGTGCTGCTGGGCGACCAGGCCGCGCAATGCGCCGGGACGCGCGCGCGTGAGTGTCCGGTGGACGGGCATCCGTGCCTCGCCTCGGTGACCGTCGACGGCGTAGTGGGCGCGGTCGCGCTGCTGGCCGGCGAGCCGGCCCGCGCCGAAGGAGCTGTCGCGTGAACGTGTTCCTCTGGCACGTGCACGGGTCCTACACCACCGCCCTGGTCCACGGCCGGCACCGCTATCTCGTGCCGGTCCTGCCGGAGCGTGGGCCCGACGGGCGCGGCCGTGCCCAGACCTACCCGTGGCCCGATTCGGCGGTTGAGGTGTCGCCGGGGGAGGCGAGGCGAGCGGAGATCGACGTGATGATCCTGCAGCGCCCGACCGAGCTGGAAGCGCTGGCCGAAGAGTGGACCGGCCGGCGGCCGGGACGGGACGTGCCCGCGATCTACCTCGAGCACAACACGCCGCAGGGATGGTTCGCGGACATGCGTCACCCGGCGGCCGGGCGCCCGGACGTGATCCTGGTCCATGTCACGCACTTCAACGACCTGATGTGGGACTCGGGCGGCACGCGCACCCGCGTGATCGAGCACGGGGTGGTCGACCCGGGCCATCTGTACAGTGGCGACCTCCCCCGCGCGGCGGCCGTGATCAACGAGCCGCGGCGGCGCGGGCGGGCCGTCGGATCGGACCTGCTGCCGGACCTCGCGGAAGCGGCGCCGGTCGACCTGTTCGGGATGGGCACGGACCACGACCTCGACCAGGCGCGGCTGCACCGCGAGATGGCGCTGCGCCGCGTGTACGTGCACCCGTACCGCTGGACGTCGCTGGGTCTGAGCCTCATCGAGGCGATGCATCTGGGCATGCCGGTCGTGGCCCTGGCCACCACCGAGGTGGCGAGCGCGGTCCCCGCATGCGCGGGCGTGACGTCGAACCGGGTGGCGGACCTGAAAGAAGCGATGGAGTGGCTCGTGGCCGACCCGACCGCGGCGGGCGAGATGGGCCTCGCGGCGCGTGCGACCGCGCTCAGGCGTTACGGCCTCGCTCGCTTCCTCAGCGACTGGGACGCCGCGCTGGAGGAGGCGGCGGCATGAAGACACGCCTAGAGGTCGCGATGGTATCGGAGCACGCCAGCCCGCTCGCCGTGCTCGGCGGCGTCGACGCTGGCGGCCAGAACGTCCACGTGGCCGCGCTGTCGTCCGCGCTCGCCGAGTTCGGAGCGTCGGTCACCGTGTACACGAGGCGCGACGACCCCGATACGCCGCGCCGCGTGGCCCTCTGTCGCGGCGTGATCGTCGAGCACGTCGCCGCCGGGCCTCCCGAGCGGCTTCCGAAGGACGAGCTGCTTCCGCACATGCCGGAGTTCGGCCGGCGCCTCGGCCAGGCGTGGAGGGAAGACCGGCCGGACGTAGTGCACGCGCACTTCTGGATGTCGGGCATCGCCTCTCTCCAGGCGGCGCGACCGCTCGGCATCCCGGTCGTGCAGACCTTCCACGCGCTCGGCGTGGTGAAGCGACGCCACCAGGGCAGCAAGGACACGAGCCCGCCCTGCCGCGTCGAGCTCGAGGACGGGATCGTGCGGGATGCGTCGCGGATCGTGGCCACCTGCACGGACGAGCTGTTCGAGCTCGTGCGCCTGGGCGCCGAGCCAGAACGGGTCGACATCGTCCCCTGCGGCGTCGACCTCGACCTCTTCCGCCCGGACGGCCCGGCGGAGCCGCGCCGTCCCGGGCTCAGGCGCGTGCTGGTCGTGAGCCGGTTCGTCGAGCGCAAAGGCATCGGCAACGCCATCTCCGCGATCGCGCGCGTGCCGGGCTGCGAGCTGCTGATCGCGGGCGGCCCGCCGGCCGCGCGGCTGGACGGTGACGCGGAGGCCGTCCGCTACCGGCGGATGGCGGCCGACCACGGCGTCGCCGACCGCGTGCGCCTGCTCGGCAGCGTTCCGCGGGAGCGCGTGCCCGCGCTGATGCGCTCGGCGGACGCCGTCGTATGCGTCCCGTGGTACGAGCCGTTCGGGATCGTGCCGCTGGAGGCCATGGCCTGTGGCGTGCCGGTGATCGCCTCGGCGGTCGGCGGGCTCGTCGACTCGGTGGTGGACGGCGCGACCGGGCTTCACGTGCCGCCGCGCCGTCCGCGCGCCCTGGCCCGGAAGCTGAAGTGGCTTCTGCACGACGACGATCTCCGCCGCCGGCTGGGCGCCGCGGGCGCCGAGCGGGCGCGGGCACGCTATGGCTGGCGCACCGTGGCGCGGCAGACGCTCGAGTCCTACGCACGGCTTGACGAGGTGGAGCTGCGCGACGCGGAGCAGATCGGATGAGGGCTCCGCGCAGGCTCGTGGTCGTCGGCGACTCGCTGCTCGACCGCGACGTCGAGGGCTCGGTGGAGCGGCTGTGCCCGGACGCGCCCGTGCCCGTCGTCGACGAGCCCACGAGCCGGTCCCGTCCTGGTGGTGCGGCGCTGGCCGCGGCCCTGGCGGCCCGGACCGGCGTGGAGGTGACCCTGGTCACCGCGCTGGCGGCGGACGAAGGTGGGGCGGAGCTTCGCTCCCTGCTGGCTGAGGCGGGCGTCCGGATCGAGGCGCTGCGGCTCGACGGCCCGACCGTGGAGAAGATCCGCGTGCGCGCGGACGGCCGCACGCTGCTGCGGCTCGACCACGGCGCGCGGACTCCCGCGGGCATCGACGTGCGGGGCGCCGACCTGCGCCGCCTCGAGGGGGCGACCGTGCTGGTATCGGACTACGGGCGGGGCGTGGCCGCGCTCCCCGAGATCCGCGACGCCCTGGGTTCTGCTCGCGCCGTCGTCTGGGACCCCCACCCGCGGGGGCCGGCGCCGGTGGAGGGCTGCCGGCTCGTGACGCCGAACCGCGCCGAGGCCGGGCTGCGTCCGGAGGCGGGCATCGCGGAGGTGTCGGCCCGGGCCCGCGAGCTCGCGCGTCAGTGGCGCGCCGAGCACGTCGCGGTGACGCTCGGCTCGAACGGCGCGCTGCTGGTGTCGGCCCTGGGCGTCCCCTTCGCCTTCCCGGCGCCGGACCTGGCGCTGGGCGATCCGTGCGGCGCCGGCGACTGCTTCGCCATGACCGCCGCCAGGGCGGTCGGCGACGGGGCGAGCGCGGCGGAGTCCGTCGGCGCGGCGGTCGGTGCGGCCTCCGCGTTCGTGGCCGCCGGCGGCGCGGCGCATGGCCTGGTCGACGGCTTGCACGACGCCCAGGGCCTCACGCCGGTGGGCATCGCGCACGCCGCCCGGGTCGTCGCGGAGACGCGCGCCCGCGGCGCGCGCGTGGCCGCCACCGGCGGCTGCTTCGACCTCCTGCACGCCGGGCACATCGCCTCGCTGCGCGCCGCCCGCGCCCTGGGCGGCTGCCTGATCGTGTGCCTGAACTCGGACGATTCGGTGCGCCGCTTGAAGGGCCCGGCGCGGCCGGTCGTCGGGGAGGCAGACCGGGCGGCGGTCCTCAACGCGCTGTCCTTCGTCGACGGCGTGGTCGTGTTCCAGGAGGACACGCCGGAGGCGGTGCTGGCCGAGCTCCGGCCGGACGTCTTCGTGAAGGGCGGGGATTACGACGTCGCGGCCATGCCCGAGGCCCGGCTGCTCCGCTCGTGGGGCGGAGAGGCCGTGCTCGTGCCGTACGTCGACGGCTACTCCACCTCCGGGCTCTTGAAGGAGGCGCAGCGCCGTGCCGGCTGACGGCGGGACTCCAGGACGCGTGATCGTGACCGGCGGCGCGTCGGGTCTTGGGCGTGCGGTCGCGGCCGCGGTGGCCGAGGCGGGCGGCCGGCCCTACGTGCTCGACCTCGCGGCTCCTCCCGGGCCCGGGGACCACGTCGAGGTCGACCTCTCCGACCGCTCCGCCACGGAGGCGGCCGTCGAACGCGCGGCGAGCGCGATGCGCGGGGTCGACGCGGTGGTCACGGCCGCGGGCATCGACGCGTGCGGCCCGCTGGGCGCCGTCCCCGCCGGCGCGTGGGAGAAGGTCATCGCCGTCAACCTGGTCGGGACCGCGACGGTGATCCGCGCGGCGCTGCCGTGGCTGGAGCAGAGCCGGGGGCGCGTCGTGACGGTCGCGTCGACGCTGGGGCTGCGCGCGCTGCCCGAGGCCAGCGCCTACTGCGCGAGCAAGTTCGGCGTGGTCGGCCTGACCAGGGCCCTGCAGGCCGAGCTGACCGGCCGGGTGGCGGTGACGCTGCTGGTGCCGGGCGGGATGCGCACGGCGTTCTTCGACGGCCGGGACGAGAAGTACCGCCCGCCAGCCGACGCCTCGCTGAACGACCCGGCCGAGGTCGCGCGGGCTGTGATCTTCGCGCTCACCCGGCCTCCCGGCGTGGAGCTCCGGGAGCTGATCATCACGCCGGAACGGGAGCCGTCCTGGCCGTGACCCGGGTCCTCGCGCTTCGGGCGCTGGGGCTGGGCGACTTCCTGACCGGGCTGCCCGCGCTGCGCGGCCTGCGCCGCGCCTTCCCCGGGTCGCACCTCATGCTCGCGGCGCCGCCGGCGCTGGCGCCCCTGGTCAGGCTCTCGCGCGCCGCCGACGAGCTCGTGCCCGCGGCCCCCCTGGAGCCGTTGGCGGTCGACGCCCCCGATGTCGCGGTCAACCTCCACGGGCGCGGGCCGGAATCGCACCAGGTGCTTCTCGCGACCCGGCCGCGGCGGCTGATCGGCTTCGAGCACCCCGCCGTCCCGGAATCCCGCGGCCTGCCGGCGTGGATCGCCGCGGAGCACGAGGTCGACCGCTGGTGCCGCATGCTCGACCAGTCCGGCGTCGTGACGGTGCGCACGCAGCTGCGGCTTGCGGCCCCGCCCGGCCCGCCGGTCGCGGCCGCCGCCGGCGCGCTGCTGATCCATCCCGGCGCCGCCGCCCCCGCGCGGCGCTGGCCGGCCGAGCGGTGGGCGGAGGTGGCGAAGGCGGAGCTCGCGGCGGGGCGCCGGGTCGCCATCTCGTGCGGCCCGGACGAGCGGCAGCTCGCCTTCACCGTGGCGAGCCTGGCCGGGCTGGAGGAGAGCAGCATCGTCAGCGGCGATCTGCGCGAGCTGGCCTCCGCCGTTGGGGCCGCGAGCGTGATCGCCTGCGGCGACACCGGCGTGGCGCACCTCGCGACCGCGCTCGGCACGCCGTCCGTCGTGCTGTTCGGCCCGCTGCCGCCGGCCGAGTGGGGACCGCCGCCCTGGCATCCTCACGTGGCGCTGTGGGCCGGGCGCCGAGGCGACCCGCACGGCGACGCGCTCGACGCCGGCCTGCTGGCGATCACTCCCCAGCAGGTCGTGGCGGCGGCGGGCCGGCTACGCCGCCGCGCCCTGGACTGACGCCCGGGGAAGCGCCCGCAGCGACAGCAGGCCGACCAGCCACAGCGGGGCCAGGCAGGCCACGGCGCCTCCCGCCACCATGGCCGCGGCCGGGCCGTCCGCCGTCGCGAGGGCGCCGCCGAGCACCGAGCCCAGGGGAATCGTGCTGACGGCGACGGTGCGCATGATCGAGTTCATCCTGCCCTGCAGCTCACGCGGCGTCAGCGCCTGGCGCAACGCCACCTGGTTGACGCCGTACAGGGGCAGCTGGAAGTTGGTGACCAGCTGCGTGGCGGCCAGCACCACGGAGGCAAAGCCGGCGGCGGCGAGGGGCGTGGCGAGCATGGACGCGCCCAGCAGGGCCTCGGAGAGGAACAGCGTGGGGCCGACGCCCAGGCGGCGCGCCACCGGCGCGGCGGCCACGGCGCCTCCGAGGAGCCCGAGGTTGCCCACGGCCGCGACGATGCCGTACTGGCCCGGAGTCATGTGCAGGGTGCGGTAGGCGAACACCAGCCCGACGCTCCAGAAGGTGAACGCGCCGAGGTTGGAGGTGGCCGTGCACAGCGAGATGGCGATCATCCGGCGGTCCGAGAAGACCAGCCGGAGCCCGTCCAGCAGGTCGTCGCCCACCTTCGAGCGCGGGCGCGGCGCTGGGCGAGGGCGTCTGTCTTTTGCGCCGCGCGCCAGGACCGCGAGCGAGGCCAGCAGCGCGCCGGTCGCGATGAACAGGGCGCGGGGGATGCCGAATCCCTCGATCAGGCCGCCGGCCAGCCCGGGGCCGGCCACCGTGACCGCCGACCGGTTGACCTCGAGCGCGCCGTTGGCGGCGGCCAGCTCCTCCGGCGCCACGAGGTCCGGGACGTGGGACTGGTACGAGACGTCGAAGACCAGCGCCAGGAGGCCGCACGCCGCCGCCGCCGCGTAGAGCTCGACGATGCCCGCGACATGCAGCGCCGCCGCCACGCCGACTCCGCCGATCACCGCCGCGCGGCCCAGGTCCGCCCCGATCATCAGGGCGCGCCGCGGCAGGCGGTCCACCGCGACGCCGGCCACCAGGCCGAACAGCGTGGTGGGCAGGAACGATAGCGCGCCCAGGATGCCGACCTGCCACGCGGTCGCGTGGAGCAGCGTGATGGCCAGCGTGGGCAGCGCGAGCGCCGCGACCTGGTGACCGCCGGTCGCGAGCGCCTGCCCCGCGAAAAGCGAGCGGAATGCCTTGACGTGGACGAGCCTGCGCACGAACGGCACATTTCACGGACGCCGTCCCGCGATTTCTCCGAACCGAGGACTAAGAGTTGTTAGTCGAGGAAAATTTCTCGTTCCACGGCGTGGCAGATGACGTGCTCGACGGGGAGCATGGCCTCCTGCACGTGGGCGGTGACGCTCGAGGGGATGACGATGGCATGGTCGGCCTCGCCGGCGAGCGGGCCGTCACCCCCGGCCAGGGCGATCGTCGCGATGCCGTTCCGCCGCGCGAGCCGGACGGCCCGGCGCACGTTGCGCGACCCGCCGCCGGTGGAGATGGCGATCAGCACGTCGCCCGGCCGGCCCAGGGCCTCCACCTGGCGCTCGAACACCCCCTCGAAGCCCAGATCGTTGGCGTACGCGGTGAGGAAGGACGTGTCGGTGGTCAGCGCCAGTGCGGCGATCGCCGGGCGCTGGAAGTCGGCCGTCAGGCGGCACGTCAGCTCCGCGGCGAAGTGCTGGCTGTCCGCCGCGCTGCCGCCGTTGCCGCAGATCATCACCTTGCCGCCGCCGCGCACCGCGGCCGCGATGATCTCGACCGCGGTCTCGATCGCCGGGCCGCACTCACGCGCGACCTTCTTCTGCAGCTCGACCGTCCGCTCGACGTGCGACTCGAGCTCGCGAGCCCACCGATCCCTCACTGAGGGAAAACGTCCTGGCCCGCCATCTCCTTCAGGATGCCGGCGCAGGCGAACAGGTCGGGGGCGATCGCGTCCGCGCGGCTCGACGCCGGCGCGGGGTCGTCCGGGTGGACCAGGATCGCGTGCATCCCGAGCGCGAGCGCGGGCTCGACGTCGTTCTCCTCGCGGTTGCCCACCACCACGCAGCGCGCGGCCGGCGCGTCCGCGATCCGCATCGCCAGCTCGAACACCGCTGGATGCGGCTTGAGGTGGCCGGCGTCGATGGAGGTGACGATGCCGTCGATGTGCTCGCCCATCCCCAGCAGGTCGAAGTCCTCGCGATAGCTTTCGGCGTCGCGCCAGTAGGTGTTGCTGGCGATGAACGTCCTCAGGCCGAGGTCGTGGATCGCGGCCAGGAGCTCGACCGCGCCCGGCAGCGGGCGCATGCGGTCGTGCACCGGGAGCGCCATCGCGCGGCGGATGCGCCGGACCACGGCGTCGTCACTGGGAAGGCCCTGGCGGGCGAGGCACGTGGTGATCAGGACGTCCGCGGGCAGCGAGAGCGAGACGGTGTTCTCGGTGGAGAGGCCGCGGGCCAGGTCGCCTGGCCGGCTGCTCGCCATCAGGTCGGCCGCCAGCGCCCGCAGCGCCTCGGGGGCCAGGTCCGGAAGCGCTGCGGCCAGGCGCCGCGCGCGGCCTTCGCCGTCGGTCTCGCGAAACGGCCAGGAGTTCGGCCACAGCGTGCCCCCGACGTCGATCAGCACCACGTCGAGGTTGGTGGGCACGGTCCATATCATCCCGCCGCTCCGGTTACCTTGATTCGACGTGGCGGGGAAGGTGATGACGATGGCGGAGGCCGTCGAGCGCTTCGTTCCCGACGGCGCGACCGTCGCGCTGGGCACCGCGCTCGAGCCCCTCATCCCGTTCGCGGCGGGCCACGAGATCATCCGCCAGGGGCGCCGTGATCTCGAGCTGGTCGGGCCGATCAGCGACGCGCTGTTCGACCAGCTGATCGGCGCCGGGTGCGTGCGCCGGGTCACCGCGGCCTGGGTCGGGAACGTTTCCGAAGGTCTCGGCCATTCGTACCGGCGCGCGTGCGAGCAGGGCACACCGCGGCGGATCGAGGTGCACGATCACACCAACCTCTCCATCTCGCTCGCGCTCTGGGCGGCGGCGTGGAACGTGCCCAGCCTGCCCACCCGCACGCTGCTCGGCAGCGACATCCTGAAGACCAACCCCAACCTCTCGAGCGATGGCGGCCTGGTGCACGTCGGCGCCGTGCGGCCCGACGTGGCCGTCGTCCACGTGCAGCGCGCGGACCGGCACGGACGGGCTCACGCGTGGGGGCCGCTCGGGATCACGGAGGAGGCGGGCCTTGCCGCACAGAGAGTGATCGTCTCGTGCGAGGAGCTGGTCGATCCGGGGGTGACGCTGAGCGACCCGAACCGCATCCTGTTCCCGGAGACCAAGGTCGCGGCCGTGGTCCCCGAGCCCGGAGGGGCGCACCCGTCGCCGGTCCAGGGCTACTGGAAGCGAGACCACGCGTTCTACCGCTACTACGCTCAGTCGTCGCGCAGCGCCGAGGGATTCGAGGCGTGGCTCGACGAGTGGATCGGGGGCGCGCCGGACCGGGCCGCGTACCTCGAGCGGATCGACACGGGCTCGAAGCGGATCGTCACACAGCGGATGTCGGCGCCGGTGAACTTCGCCGATGAGTGACGAGGAGGCGGTCCCCTTCACCGACCAGGAGGTAATGGTCGCGGTCGCGGCGCGCGAGATCCACGACCGCGACCTGGTGTTCGTCGGCATGCGGCTGCCGATCCTCGCCTACGCGGTGGCGCGCAACTCACATGCACCGAGCGCGCGGGGCCTGTTCGAGGTGGGCGTGATGCGCGATCAGCCGGCCGCCGCCTTTCTGGGCACGATGGGCGACCCGCCCAACGTCGCGGGCGCGCTCTGGGCCACGCGCACGTCCAACGTGATGAGCCTCATGGCGCAGGGCCTGGTGGACCTCGGCTTCATCGGCGGCGCGGAGATCGATCGGTTCGGCAACCTGAACACCTCGTACGTCGGCGATCCCGAGCGGCCGGAGGTCAAGCTGCCGGGGAGCGGGGGAGGCGCCGACATCGCGATCCTAAGCCGCCGCTGGGTCACGCTCATGGTCCACGAGCGGCGCCGCCTTGTGGAGCGGGTTTCGTTCGTCACGTCGCCGGGCCACGGCGACGGGACGCCGGGATGGCGAGAGCGCAACGGCCTGCCGGGAGGCGGGCCGGCGGCCGTAATCACGACGCTCTGCGTCTTCCGCTTCCCCGAGGGCGGCGGCGAGGCGTACGTGGAATCGGTCCATCCCGGCCACACGGTCGACGAGGTGCGGGAGAGCACCGCGTGGGACGTGAACGTCTCCGCGGACGTGACCGAGACGCCACCGCCGACGGAGGCGGAGCTCGGCGCGATGCGCGAGCTCGACCCGGACGGCTTCTGGACGCGGGGCCGGGCCGTTACACAAAGCTGACGTGGCTCAGACCCGCGTCTGACAGGCGCTCCTCAGATTGGTCGTTGGTCACAGCGAGTCGACCGCAGCGACCAACACCAATCAAAAAACCGAGGAGAGGCAAAGACATGTACCCGATTGCAGCCGTCGCCGTGAAGACTGTGGGCGCCGCCGGCGCGGCCGCCCTGCTCAGCCTGGGCGCGGCCGGCGTGCTCGCGCAGGCCGCGAGCCCGTCGCCCAGCCCGACCGCCAACGCCGCCCAGCCGGCCAAGGACCACCGTGCCGACGCGCGGGCGATCCGACGCGCGGAGGTGGAGTCCGAAGCCGACGTGCTCGGCATGCCGGTCAAGACGCTCGTCACCGACCTGCGCGCCGGCGCGAAGGTGTCGGACCTGGCCAGGGACAAGGGCATGACGCAGGAGCAGTTCGAGACCAGGCTAACCGCCAACCTCAAGCCGCGCCTGGAGGCGCTGGTCGACCACAAGGTGATCACGCAGGCCCAGGCGGACAAGGTCCTGGACCGGATTGCGAAGGGCCACATCCCCTTCTGGAACGGGATTCACCGCCGCAAGTGATTTTCACGCTCGCGGTTGGCGAGCGTGATCCTTCTCCACCGGCGACGCTCGTCCATCCGCAGACGGGCGTCGCTCTTTCTCGCCACCGCCAGCAGCTCGCGCCGCTGTCTGCGTGGCTTCTGTGCGCCCGGCGGTTTCTGGTCGCCTCGGCGACCTCTACGCCACTTGCCGGCCTTGCGCTTGTAGAAAGATCGGCTCATCATCCGGCGCGTCGGCCGGCTAGCCACCAGGTCTTTGCAGGGACGGTTCCCATTCGGGTCGGCTGGTCTTAACGTCCGGTTGGTGGGCCCCTATGGGGAAGCAGAACCCCCTGCGATCATTCCGGACTGTCGGGCTGTGCCCTCAACATGTAGTACCCAACTGGCCCTTATACCGCTAGAATTGGAGAGTATGAATGGTCCGACGGTCCATCGGGTCGTCCTCGGGGATTCGCGGAGCATGCCTGAGATTGAGGACCGCTCGGTTCACCTGGTAGTTACGTCACCCCCGTACGCGAACCTCAAGGTCTACCCCACAAGCGACGGACAGCTCGGAAACATTGCTTCATACGAAGCCTTCCTAGATCAGCTCGACCGTGTTTGGGCCGAATGCTTCCGGGTCCTCGTGCCGGGTGGTCGCGTGTGCTGCGTTGTGGGCGACGTCTGCATTAGTCGAAGAAACGGCGGACGGCATCATGTTCTGCCGCTCGCTGCCGACATCGTCGTCCGTGCGCGGCGGCTCGGATTCGACAACCTGCAGGGGATCATGTGGCTCAAGGTCGCCAACATCAAGCTGGAGGCGTCACGATCTGCCCGATACCTGGGCAAGCCCAACTTGCCTAACGGAGTGATCAAGAACGACACTGAACACATCCTCATGCTGAGAAAGCCGGGCGGCTATCGGAGCCCAACCCCAGAAATGGAAAGTCGTAGCCGGATCAAAACGGACGATTACATCAAGTGGTTCGCTCCGATCTGGAGCAACGTACAGGGAGCGAGCACCCGCAACCATCCAGCGCCATACCCACCGGAAATCCCCCGCCGTTTGATCCGTATGTTTTCGTTCGCGGGCGACGTAGTCCTAGACCCGTTCACCGGCACGGGTAGCTCCCAGCTGGCTGCCATCGAGGCGGGGCGCAACAGTTGGGGCTATGAGATCGAGCCAACGTATATACCCATGATCGAGAGTCGATTGAATGCAAGTCCCATGAAGGCGTCGGTTCAACTCCTGGCCCGAGAGTACCGGAGCGGTAGCCACGTCGAGGCCGAACAGCAAACGGCCGGCTGACGATGCCGCGCAAGGGTTCCGCTGCCGCTGCCACCCCTACGGACGCAGCTCTGAGCCGTTACCTCAAAGAGGTTTGCCAGTACCAGCGACGGCTTCCTGATATCAATAAGCTGGGGCGCGAGGAGTCAGGGAAGAGCAAGAAGACAGAACAGCTTCGCCTTGGGACATTGCTTGCAACCGTGATCGCGGCGGACCTTAGGAAGCGAGGCGTCCGCGACCCTCGAGCGGCGGAGGTGGCGATCGCCGGTGCCCTCAGCCGACCTAGAGTGGACGTTTCAGAAACATCCCTTGAAGACGGCCTGAAGCTAGGCATCGAGATTAAGACAGTCAACGAGGCCGCGGGCCGAGCCATGTGGAACCGCGTAGGAGACTTACGGTCGTTCGCGGTCAACTACCACCTCAAGTTCCCATATGCCGTATGCGGTGGCGTGATTACGGTTCCCGACGTTATGCCCGGCGAACCGAATCTTGGCGTCCTTATCCGACGCGTGGAGCGGGTCTTGGCGCGTGTGAATGGCCGCCCGGACGAGGGCTCGGCACCGCACCGGCTCGAGGCGATCGCGTTCATCGTCTACCGATGCTCCGAAGGCGGCGCCGAACTTCACCCTGATCTGCCGACCCGTAGCTCAGGCCTCCGATACGATCAGTTCGTAGACGCCTTGGTGGCTGCGTACGAAGCGCGCTTTTTCCCCAAGGAGTGAGCTTCACCTCTCGCCATCCGGCTGTCGCGGACCGGCATGTCCGCCTTCCTTTCTCCCGGAGCTTCGCGACTTAGAGGTTCGCTCCGGAGGCGGCCGGCGGCCGGGCATCGGTCACGGACACAAGCTCTGCCATGCGGACTTCACCTCCTGGTTTGATCGGCGGCCACCAGCATAGCTCGGGATCAGTCGCCTTTGAAGGCCGGCTTGCGCTTCCCCGTGAACGCGTTGATGCCCTCGTCCGCGTCGCCCGACACGAACACTCTGGCGATCGCCTCGCGCTCGAGCGCAAGGCCGACGTCGAGCGGCGTGCCGTAGCCCTGCGTCACCGCGAGCTTCGCGTGCCCGAGCGCGACGCTCGGTCCGGACGCGATCCGTTCGGCGTAGTCGATGGCGCCCTGGCGGCAGGCGGCCGCGTCGGAAAAGATGCGGTCGACGAGCCCCGCCTCCTTCGCCTTATCCGGCGTCATCGTCTCCGCGCCCAGGATCATCTCCATGCCGCGCGACAGCCCGACGAGGCGAGGCAGGCGCTGCGTGCCACCGGAGCCCGGGAACAAACCGAGGTTGGTCTCGGGAAGACCGACCTGGTATGAGCCCTCGGCCGCGAAGCGAAGGTCGCACGCGAGGGCGAGCTCGAAACCGCCGCCGAGACAGTGGCCGGTGATGGCCGCGATGAACACGAGCGGCGTGTTCTCCATCTTTCGGAACGTCTCGTGCGCGAGGAGCGCGAGCATCGCGCGCGCGCGGCTCGTGCCTTTGGCGAAGTAACCCACGTCCGCGCCGGCGGAGAAGAACTTCTCCGACGAGCTGGTCACGACGGCGGCGTTGATCCCGTCATCCGCGCGCAGGTCGTCGATCACGCCGGCCAGCTCGCGCAGAAAGGCGTAGTCGTAGCTGTTGGCGGGCGGCTTGTCGAGCACGATCACGCCGACGCCGCGCTCCTTTTCCAACCTCACACCCATGACTCGATAACCTTATCCGAGTGCTGAATTCACGAATCGACGGGGGTGGCTCATGGCGACGATGATCATCGAAGGCGACAGGACGAAGGCCGCATCGGGCAAGACCTACGAGGTCCGCAACCCGGCGACGAACGAGGTCGTCGACGAGGTCCCCGCGGGCGGCCCCGCCGACGTCGACAAGGCGGCGCAGGCCGCGGCCAAGGCGTTCGCGACGTGGTCGAAGCTGCCTTCGAACCAGCGGCGCGAGATCCTGCACAGAGCGTCCGAGCACATGCTGACGAAGGTGGAGGAGATCGCAGTGATCCTCACCAAGGAGCAGGGCAAGACGCTGCTCGAGTCGCGGCTCGAGGCCAAGCGCTTCGGCGAGAACATCGGATGGTTCGCCGACCTCGCCGACAAGGTGCACGGCCAGTACGTGCGTCTTCCCGACCTCACGACGTACGGGCTCGTAGTGCGCAAGCCCATCGGGGTGTGCGGCGCCATCGTGCCCTGGAACTTTCCGCTGACGCTCGCGGCCAACAAGGTCGCGCCGGCGATCGCCGCGGGCAACACCGTCGTGCTGAAGCCGGCGAGCACCACGCCGCTCTCGACGCTGGCGTGCATCGAGGCGCTCATGGAGGGCGGCCTTCCCGAGGGCGTGGTCAACGTGGTGGTCGGCCAGGCGACGGGCGAGGCGATCGTCGAGCATCCGCTGATCCGCAAGATCGCGCTGACCGGATCCACTCCGACCGGCAAGCGCGTGATGGCGAAGGCGGCCGAGCACCTGAAGAAGGTCACGCTCGAGCTCGGCGGGAGCGATCCGTGCATCGTGCTCGACGACGCTGACCTGGAGGGCGCGGCGCGCGCCATCTCGGTCGGCCGCTTCTTCAACTGCGGCCAGCAGTGCCTTTCGACCAAGCGGCTCTACGTGCAGGAGGGCGCGTACGACGCGCTGATGGAGAAGCTGGTCGCGCGCGCGGCCAAGCTGAAGCCCGGCAACGGCCTCGACAAGGACTCGCGCATGGGACCGATGCACTCTCAAACGCAGCGGGCCGAGGTGGAGGCGCAGATCAAGGACGCCGTCGACCGCGGCGCGCAGGTGGTGTACGGCGGCGCGCGGCCGAAGGGCTCCGACTACGAGAAGGGCTGGTTCATCCAGCCGACGATCCTCGCGGACGTGCCGGACGGGGCGCGCATGTGGACGGAGGAGGTCTTCGGTCCCGCGCTGCCCGTGCGCCGGGTGAAGGACCTGGACGAGGCGCTCAAGCTCGCGAACGCGACGGAGTTCGGGCTCGGGTCGTCGATCTGGACCAGGGACATGGCCGCTGCGCACCGCGCGGTGCTGGAGCTGGAGGCGGGCTACACGTGGGTCAACGCGGTCGTGATCGCGCACGACGAGCTGCCGTTCGGCGGGACGAAGCAGTCCGGCTTCGGCAAGGAGCACGGCGTGGAGGCCTTCCTGCAGTACACCGAGGAGAAGTCGGTGGTCTACGGGGGCGTCTGAGCCGCCTCCGGAGTCGCACGATTTTCGGCGCCTTTGGCGCCAGAAGCGCGCAATCCGCGCAAGATCTGGCGCGTTTGGCGCAAAACGCGTGCAATCCGGAGGCGGGCCCTCGCCGGGTCAGCCGCGGGAATGGGCCTAAGCGGTTCTCCCGTTGAGCCGGTCCCAGTGGGACTGGCACTCGACGCAGCGCGTCGCCGCCGGCTGGTACTGCAGGCGGGCTTCGGGGATGCGCTGGCTGCAGCCCTCGCAGATCCCGTAGCGGCCTTCGTGCAGCCGCTCCAGCGCGCGCTCGACCTGCTCCCGGTTCTGGTCGAGCAGGTGGACGAGGAGGTCGGTCGTCTCGCGGTCCGACAGCGCCTGCGCCAGGTCGGTCTCCTCGGCGATGCCGACGATCTCGCGTCCGACGATATCGTTCAGCGGCCGGTGCAGTCCGCCTTCCTCGCCGCACTGGGCCACGAGCAGCTCCAGGCGCCGGCGGTCGGCCTCGAGCCTCTCTTCCGGGGCGCCGCTCTCGGTCTTCTTTCGGGTTGCCATCTCAGAAAAACCCCCCTTCCAAACTCAATTACCGGCCAGGGCGGCGTTTGGATGTTCGACACAAGCAACGCCTGCATCTGACGGCGTACCCGCTCCCGCACAATTAGGCGCCGAAATGCAGGTCATGGCCCTTGTCATGAAAATCCCCCCGCTGACGCTGGCCGCTTGGCTGATCCTCTGCTGCGCCGGTTGCCAACCGAGCTCCAGCCCCAGATCGGTGCCGAGCGTACAGCAGATCGGGGGAGATCTCAAGTGCGCCTCCGGCGACCATGGCTACGAGGACCAGCAGGCGGGCTGGGGCTTCTGCTACCCCGACACCTGGAAGTACACCGAGCGGTCCCAGACCAGCGTCCGGCCGCCCGGCCTGGACCTGACCTTCGACATCACCGACGCGCCCTGCGCGACGCCGCCACCCGGCTCGACGGACCGGCCGGAGTGCTCACCGAACGCCGGCCTCTTCGCCTTCATGATCGTTTCCACCTACGAGCGAGGCGACGCCTCCAACCTCACGGGCTGGGTGCAGGAGAACCTGTCGAAGTCGACGACGGTGGCGGGCACCATCACGTGGGGCAACTCGATGGAGGCGGCGAAGCTATCGGACGGCCGGCGCATCGCGATGACGCAGCACCAGGTCGTCATCCTCGACCTTCACTCCGGCCTGCTCGACCTCGAGTCCGCGATGTCGTCGCGACTCGACACCTGGAAGTTCCTCTACTAGCGCGCGGACCCGCGCGGCCGGGCCTAGCTCGGCCGGCGGAAGAGGGACTGCATCTTGATCGCCAGCCCCATATCGCCCTTGATCTTCAGCTTGCCCTGCATGAAGGCCGCGGTCGGGTCCTGCTGGCCGGTCATGATGCGCACCCAGTCGTGGGAGTCGGCGAGCAGGGTGACGTTCGCCGGCTCGGCGGGGTCGCCCTTGCCCGACTGCGCCTTGCCGTCCGCGATCTTGACCCACCACTTCCCGCCCTGGTCCCCGCTGAGGTCGAACAGGATGGTGCCTCGGGTCGAGGCCGCCTTCTCCGGGATCAGGTACTCCGGCATGGCCTCGACGATCTGGTCCGGGGTCAGCTGAGCTTCAGACATTGGTTCCTCCCGATTGCTTCCGTACGTTCAAGTACCGATTTGGTCCATCTTAGAACGCCGCACCGACGACAATTCCTCGGGTGACCGTCGAGATCGACCTGAACGAGGTGGCGGAGGACGTTCACGAGCTTCGCCTGCCCATCCCGTTCGAGGACGGCCTGGTCAACGTCTTCCTCTTCACGGACGGCGCCGACGTGGACCTGCTCGACTGCGGCATGAACTCCGAGGAGTCGCTGGCCGCCATCTCTGCCGCGCTGGAGCGCCTCGGGTCGAAGCGCCTGCGCCGCCTCGTCGTGACGCACATCCATCCGGACCACTACGGCGCGGCGGGCACGCTGGCCGGCAAGGGCAGGGCCGACCTCTACATCCACCGGCTCGAGGTGCCGCTCGTCCAGCCGCGCTACATCGAGCTCGAGCACCTGGTGGAGGAGGTACTGCGCTACCTGCTGGTCAACGGCGTGCCGGAGGACGAGGCGGACGTGATCAGCAACTCGCAGCGCGCCCTGAGCGAGGTCGTGAAACCGGCCGACCCGTCGGTGCAGCTCGACGGCGCCGAGTTCGTGGACCTGGGCCGGCACTGCCTGCGCGTGGAGTGGACGCCCGGTCACTCTCCAGGGCACATCTGCCTCTTCGACCCGGAGCATGGGGGTCTGCTCTTCGCCGGCGACCACCTGCTCCCCGAGCTCTCACCGAACATCGGCCTCCACCCGCAGAGCACCCCCGACCCGCTGCACGACTACCTGGCCGGCCTGCGCCGCATGGCCGGCCTGAAACCGGCCCGCGTCCTGCCCGCGCACGGAAGGCCCTTCGCGGAGATCGAAGAGCGGGTCGATGCGCTGGTGGCGCACCACGAGCGGCGCTTCGACCAGGTGGAGGAGATCGTCGCGAGCGAGGAGAAGACCGGCTGGCAGGTCGCGCTCGAGCTGTGGGGCCCGCGTGACAACCTCTACGAGAAGCGGCTCGCCCTCCAGGAGGCGCTGGCGCACCTGCAGGCGCTCGCGGTCGACGGCCGGGTGACGAAGACGGTCAGCCCGTCGTGGGTGCGCTGGAAGCGGACCTGAGTCCCTGCTTGATGGCGAGCGGCATCAGCTCCGAGGGGTAGCACCCCAGGCCGACGACTCCAGGGCCGGCGTGGGCGCCGACCACCGGGCCGAGGGGCTGGATGATCAGCGTCTCGGCGACCGGCTCCAGCTCGCGGGCGACTCGCTCGGCGTCGCCCTCGGCGTCGGCGTGGCCGACGATCACTGTCAGGCCATTTCCGCGGTCGACCTCGCGCGCGAGCTCGACGACGCGGCTCAGCGCGCGGTCGAACGTCCGCACCCGCTCCAGTGGCGTCACCACCCCGTCGCGGATGCACAGGACCGGCTTCACCTGCAGAACCGAGCCCATGAGCGCGCTCGCGCGGCCGATCCGCCCGCCGCGGCGCAGGAACTCGAGCGTCGCCACGGAGAAGTACGTCTGCACGTCGCGCCGCAGCTCGTCGACCTTCGCCACGATGCTCTCGCCGGCGTGCCCGTCCGCGGCGAGCTGAGCCGCGGCCAGCGTGACCAGCCCGAGCGACATGGAGACGAGCTCGGAGTCGATCACCTTCACGCGCGCGCTGTCGGTCAGCTCCGCGCCCTGCACCGCCGAGGCATGCGTCCCACTCAACTTCGACGAGATGTGGATCGACACCACCTCGTCGTGGTTCGCGAGCAGCGACTCGTAAGCCTCGGCGAACTGTCCCGCCGACGGCTGCGACGTCGTCGGGTGAGTGGACGCGTTCGGCAACTTGCGATAGAACTCGCTGGGCCGGATCTCGACGCCGTCGAGCAGCGAGCGGCCTTCGAAGTTCAGCGTGAGCGGGACGATGGTGATGCCCCGCGAGCGCGCCAGCTGCGGCGGGATATCCGACGTGGAGTCGGTGACGATCGCGACCGTTCGCTCGCTCACTCCGGCGGCCCTCCCTCGGCACGGGGGTCGTCGTGCCGGCGGTTGCGCGGCCGCTTGAAGAGGCGGACCTCGATGGGCCGCAGGCCGGCGAGCGTCACGAGCACGACCACCACGGAGATGATCGCCACGACGTAATAGCCGAAACCGACGGCCATCCCCAGTGACGCCACGACCCAGATCGAGGCGGCGGTGGTGAGGCCCTTCACCGCCTCGCCCTGGCGGAGGATGGCGCCCGCGCCCAGGAAGCCCACCCCGGTCACGATCTGCGCCGCGATGCGCGTCGGATCCACGTTGTGGCTCGAGAACGGCATCAGGCCGATGCCCGCGAAGAGGCACGCGCCGGCGGCGATCAGGGCCATCGTCCGCATGCCGGCCGGGTGTCCGCGAAACTCACGCTCCGCCCCGATCGCGAGACCGATGAGGAGGGCGACGATGACGCGGACCGCGAGCGCCCGCTCGTCCGTGAGTGGCGTCGGTCAGCCTCGCCCGGGCGTTCCTCCGGGCGCCGCGCCTCCGCCGGGCTCGTCCTTGGCTCCGGGTTCGTCGGGCAGCTCCGGGAGGTCGAGGCTGTTCACGAAGTCGCGGAACACGGCGAGGCGCTCCTCGTCGACGACCGTCTCGCCCTTGTCCTTCTCGTCGCTCAGCTCGTCGGCCTCCGGGATGATCCCGGCGCTGTCCATCACCTCGCTGGCGACGAAGATCGGGCATTCGACGCGCACCGCGAGCGCGATCGCGTCCGAGGGACGCGCGTCGAAGTCCAGGTCGCGGCCGTTCTGCTTCACGTACAGCCGGGCGTAGAACACCTGGTCCGCGAGGCGCGTGACCACGATCCGCTTGATGCTCACGCCGAGGTCGCCGAACGCGGTGGCCATCAGGTCGTGCGTGAGGGGCCGGCCGAGCGAGTTGCCTGAGATCTTGGTCGCGATGGCCTGCGCCTCGAACGAGCCGATCCAGATCGGGAGGTAGCGGTCGGCCTGCTTCTCCTTGAGGATCACCAGGTGCTGGGCCGTCGGCATGTGGATCCTGATGCTGTCGACGGCGACCTCGATGAGGTTCTTCATCCTCGCCTCATTCTAGGTCTGCGGTCCTCGAGATCCCCACCACCCACTACAGGGAAACGCGCGGGGCTCCCGGAAGGTCTCGATCCGGCCAAACGTAAAATCCGGTGATGCCCAAAGGCCGCCGCGGCCGAGTCGTCCTGATCGACGCCCACAGCCTCATCTACAGGGCCTTCTTCGCGCTCCCGCCGATGAGCACCTCGGACGGGCGGGTCACCAACGCGGTGTACGGCTTCACGTCGATGCTCGCGATCGTGCTCGCGTCGCGGCCCGAGTTCGCGCTGGCCGCCTTCGACATGGGCAAGCCGACCTTCCGCTCGCTCGAGTACGAGGAGTACAAGGCCGGCCGGCGCGCGATGCCGGACGACCTCCGGCCCCAGATGGAGATGGTGCGCGAGGTGCTGCAGAGCTTCTCGATCCCGATCCACGGCGTCGAGGGTTTCGAGGCCGACGACGTGATCGGCACGCTCGCGCGGATCGCGGAGGAGCGCGGCCACGCGGTGACCATCGTGTCGGGCGATCTCGACTGCCTGCAGCTCGTCACCGAGTCGGTGGAGGCGCTGGTCCCGCGCCGCGGCATCACGGACACGTTCGTGTACGGGCCGGACCAGGTGAGGCAGCGCTACGGCTTCGAGCCGCCGCAGCTGATCGACTTCAAGGCGCTGCGCGGCGACACGTCCGACAACATCCCCGGGGTGCCCGGCGTGGGCGACAAGACCGCGGCCAAGCTGGTCCAGGACTACGGCTCGATCGAGGCGATCCTCGAGCGCGTCGGGGAGCTGCCCGAGGGCAGGCTCAAGAAGTCGCTGACCGAGCACGCGGACAAGGTGCGGCTCGGCAAGCGGATGGTCACGATCGTGCGGGACGTGCCGGGCGTCGAGCTGGAGCTGGAGCGCGCGCGGTGGACGCGGTACGACTACGACCGGGCGCGCCAGGTGTTCGACCGGTTCGAGTTCCGCCAGCTGCTGAGCCGCTTCCCGCCGCCGGACCAGGTGCCCGTCCAGCCGAGCCTGGCCTTCGAGGCGCCGCCCGCGCCGGCCGGGCTCGCCCTCGTGGCGGACCCCGCGGAGGCGGCGGGGCTGCTCGACGGCGCGCCGAACGTCGCCGTCTTCGCCTTCACCCAAGGCGCGGGCCGGGGAGCGCGCGTGTGCGGCCTCGGCGTGTCGACGGGCGAGCGCACCTTCTACGTCACGAACCCCGAGGCGATGGACGCCGTGGCCACGACCCTTTCCGGCCGGCCCATCTCGGGACACGACGCGAAGGAGACCGAGCTGGCGCTGCGCTCGCTGGGCGGCGGGCGGCGCGAGTGGGCGTTCAGCACGTACCTCGCCGCCTACCTGCTCGGCGCGGGCTCGCGCGATCCCCGGCTGGAGGACCTCGCCCGCGAGTTCCTCGAGTCGTCGCTGGTGAGCGCGGAGCAGCTGCTCGGGACGGGACGGGCCGCCCGCAAGCCGTCTGCGGTGGAGGAGGGCGAGGCGGCCGGCTACGCGGCCCGCCGGGCCGAGGCCATCCTCAACCTGCGGCCGCGGCTCGAGGCGGAGATGAGAAACCTCGGCGTCGACTACCTCTTCCACGAGATCGAGCTCCCGCTGGCCGGGGTCCTCGCCGATATGGAGTCGGACGGCGTGGCGATCGACGTGCCCTACCTGAAGCTGATGCAGGACGAGCTCGCGGAGCAGCTCGCCGCGCTCGAGTCGGAGGTCGAGCAGGTGGCCGGCCAGAAGTTCAACCTGAACGCGCCGCAGCAGCTGGCCAGGGTCCTGTTCGAGGACCTCCGCCTGCCGGTGGGCAAGCGGACCAAGACGGGCTACTCGACCGACGCCGACACGCTGGAGGCGCTGCGCGAAAAGCACCCGATCGTCGGCCTGATCCTGGAGCACCGCCAGCTCTCGAAGCTCAAGTCGACCTACGTCGACGCCCTGCCGCAGCTGGTCGACCCGCTGACCGCGCGCGTGCACACGTCCTTCGGGCAGGCCAGCACGGCGACCGGCCGCCTGGCGTCGTCGAACCCGAACCTGATGAACATCCCGATCCGGACGGAGCTCGGGCAGCGCATCCGCCGCGCGTTCCGCACGGGCCGGCCGGACCACGTGCTGGTGTCGGCGGACTACTCCCAGATCGAGCTGCGCATCGCGGCGCATGTCAGCGGCGATCCCAGCATGCTCGGCGCGTTCGCCGCCGGCCAGGACATCCACACCGCGACTGCGGCCGCGGTGTTCAAGATCCCGATCGAGTCCGTCGAACCCAACCAGCGCCGGCTGGCGAAGGTCGCTAACTTCGGGTCGATCTACGGCCAGGGCGAGTACGGGCTCTCGCAGCAGCTCGGCATCACCGGCGACGTGGCGCGCGAGTTCCTCGGCCAGTACTGGTCCACTTACGCGAAGCTCCGCGAGTACCTCGACTCGGTGCGCCGGCAGGCGCGTGAGGAGGGGTTCGTGGTGAGCGCCACCGGCCGGCGCAGGGCGATCCCCGACCTGCGCTCGCCGAACTTCCAGCTGCGCAGCGCCGCCGAGCGGATGGCGATCAACTTTCCGATGCAGTCCCTGGCCGCGGACATCATCAAGATCGCCATGGTCCGCCTGCACCGCGAGATGGCCGTGGACCACATCGAGGGCCGCATGCTGCTGCAGGTGCACGACGAGCTGCTCTTCGAGGTGCCGCGCGCCGAGGTCGACGAGTTCGCGGAGCGCGTGCCGCGCATCATGACCGGCGCGTATGAGCTCGAGACCGGCATCGAGGTCGAGATGAAGGTCGGCCCCAACTGGGCGGACATGGAAAAGCTCGCGGTCGTGCGCGCCTGAGCCTGGTCGACTCGAACATGCCCGAGCTGCCCGAGGTCGAGACGATCGCGGCCGACCTGCGCCCCCACCTGATGGGCAGGACGATCGAGCGTGCCGAGCTGAGCTTTCCCACGATCGTGCGCCATCCCGAGCCCGAGCAGTTCGTGGACGCGGTGGTAGGCATGCGGATCCAGTCCGTGCGCCGGCGCGGGAAGTACATCCTGCTGGAGCTCGGGCCGTCGAGCGAGGGTGAGCTCCTGCTCGTGATCCACCTCGGCATGACGGGCCACCTGACCGTGGTCGATCCGGTCGCGCCGCTCGAGAAGCACACGCACGCCGTGCTGTTCCTGGACGACGGCAGGCAGCTGCGCTACCGCGACCCGCGGCGCTTCGGCCGGCTGCTGCTCGGGAGCGAGCAGACGCTGCGGGCGGCCAGGAAGCTGCCGGTGCTCGGGCCCGAGCCGATCGACCCCGATTTCCTGGCCGAGGAGCTGTACCGGCGCCTGCACCGCCGGCGCACCGCGGTGAAGGCCGTGCTGCTCGACCAGAGGGCGATCGCGGGCGTCGGCAACATCTACGCCGACGAATCGCTGCACCGCGCCGGGCTGAGGCCCGACCGCATCGCCGGCACGGTGAGCCGGCGCGCGGCGGCCCGGCTCGCCGAATCGCTGCGCGAGTCCCTCCAGCTGGCGATCGCCAACCGCGGCAGCTCCGTGGACACGTACCGCGACGCGTGGGGGGAGATGGGCGGGCAGCAGGAGAGGCTCCTGGTCTACGGCCGCGCCGGCGAGCCGTGCTTCACGTGCGGACGGCCGCTGAGCAGCAAGCGCATCGCCGGCCGCACGACTGTGTTCTGCCGCCATTGCCAGAGGTAGAGCCGGCGCCGAGCCTGACCCCGCGGCTGGTCGCCATCGTGATCCTCGGCGTCGCCTTCATCGCCTTGACGCTGGCCATCACCGGCGGGCTGTTCAACGCGCTCGACGCTCAGGTGGCGCAGGTGATGCACGCCACGCAGCAGCCCGCGCTGCACGGCCTCTTCCAGGCCGTCGCTGAGCTGGGCGGCATCGAGCTCACGTCGGTCCTGATGCTGGCCCTGGCTGTCTACGTATGGCGCAGCGGCTTCGGCTCCGACGCGCTGGTCTTCGGAGCGTTCGTGGCGGCCGAGGCGTTCGAGGTCTTCTACAAGCTCAACCTCTACCACCCGGGCCCGCCGCGCCCGCTGATGGAGACGGACGGCCCGAGCGTAACGATGCTGCTCCACGGCGGCCCGCTGGTGGCGGCCAACAGCTTCCCCAGCGGCCACGTCATGCGCGCGGTGATCGTTTACGGCCTGCTGGCGTTCGTCGGCCGCCGGCTCTCGACCTCCCCGTGGGTGCAGCTGCTCGCGGTCCCGCTCGCCGTGCTGGCCGTGGTGGTGGTGTCGTTCGACCGCCTGTACCTCGACGTGCACTGGGAGTCGGACGTGGTGGGCGGGCTGCTGCTCGGCGCGATCGCCCTGCTCGCCGGGACGGTGTGGCTCGACCGGCCGCGGCAAGCCTGAAACAATGAGGACGGGCATGGGAGAGAAGGCGGTCGTCATCTTCGTCACCACCGGCGGCCGCGACGACGCGGAGCGGATCGGCGAGGCCCTGGTTGTCGAGCACCTGGCGGCGTGCTGCTCGGTGGTCCCGACCGTGCATTCCTTTTATTACTGGGACGGCCAGCTCCAGCGCGAGCACGAGGCGCTCCTGATCATCAAGACCCTGGAGTCGAAGGCCCAGGCGGTGCAGGAGTTCGTCCGGGGCCGGCACGAGTACGAGGTCCCCGAGATCATCCAGCTGCCGGTCGAAGGGGGATCGTCGGCCTATCTCGACTGGCTGGAGAGGCAAGTAGCGCAACCGGGCCGGTAACCGTCGGGCGGGCGATAGACTGCGCGAGGTAAGGAAGGCGGGGTGGCCACTGCTCTGACCGATTCCACGGAATCAGGCGGCTCCAAGCGGGGCCGGCGGCTCGCGCGGAAGCACGCCCGGGAGGTCCCGGCCGGCGGGAACGGGGCCGCTCACGAGATCGAAGACCCACCCCGGGAGGCGGTCGCGGAGGCGCCCGTTGTGGTGGCCGTGAGCGAGCCGGCGCCCGCCGCGCCGGCGGAGGCAGCCCCAAGCGACCCGTTCCGCGACCTCCTCGGCCAGGCGGCCGGCCTCCGGCTCGACCACGTGACGCGCGAGTTCGGCGGCCGCAACGAGACGCGCGTGGCCGCGCTGCGTGACGTGACGCTGGACGTGGGGCCGCAGGAGTTCGTCGCCATCGTGGGACCGTCCGGCTGCGGCAAGAGCACCCTGCTCCACCTCATGGGCGGCCTCGACCGCCCGACCACAGGGCACGTCTACGGCGCAGGTCTGCCGCTCGGGGAGCTGCCCGACGGCCTGCTGTCGGACTACCGGCTGCAGCGCGTGAGCACGATCTTCCAGACCTTCAACCTCATCCCCTCGATGACGGTCGAGGACAACGTCGCGCTGCCGCTGACGCTGGCGGGCGTGGAGATCGCCGAGAGGCGCAAGCGGGCGCGGCATCTGCTCGAGCTGGTCGGGCTCGGGCAGCGGGCCGGCGTCCGTGCCGGCAAGCTTTCCGGCGGAGAGCAGCAGCGCGTCGCCGTCGCCCGCGCTCTGGCCAACCGGCCGGGGCTGATCCTGGCGGACGAGCCGACGGGGAGCCTGGACTCGCGGGCGGGCGAGAGCGTGCTGGCGCTGCTCGAGGACCTGAACCGCAGGGGCGCGACCGTCGTGCTGGTGACCCACGACCCCGAGGTGGCGCGGAGGGCGCACCGCGTGGTCCGCATGATCGACGGCCGGGCGGTCGAGCTGGATGGCGGAAAGCCGACGGTGCGCCAGCAGGAGCCGGTCGAGACGGCGCGCCGGATGCACTGGAGCGACACGCTGAAGGTTGGCCTGGGGAGCGCCGGGCGCAGGCCCGTGAGGACGGGGCTGGCGACCGTCGGGGTGGCGATCGGCATCGCGGCTCTCAGTCTCATCGTCGCCCTGGCGGGCGGCCTGCAGCAGGCCCTCGGCGCCCCGGGGCTCGCCACGAGCCAGCTCCACCAGGTGGCCGTGTACCCGGTGGCGGACGCGGCGGCGAGCGGATTCGACCGAGGGACCCTCACGACCCTCTCGCAGCTGCCTCACGTCCGAGCGGCGTGGGGGCTGATCGGGATGGGCGGGACCTTCACGGGCCCGGCGGGCGCCCGCGCCACCGCGTCCCAGGCGGCCGGCCAGCTCGTCTCCCTGCCGCCCCTGGCGTCGTCGAGCGCCCTTCCCGTACCCGCCTACGGCCGGATGCCAGGGGGGGACTCGTCGAGCGAGGTCCTGCTGACGGACACCGAGGCGGCGGCGCTCGGGTTCGCCTCGCCCGAGGCGGCGGTCGGCGCCTCGCTGGCTTTCGATCCGGCTTACGCGGGGCTCGTGCCGCAGGCGGTGCGGAGCCAGGCCAGGCACGCTTCGCCGCTCGTGTTCCGGGTTTCGGGCGTGGTTTCGGCGAACTACATGCCGGCCGGAGCGCCGGGCGCGTTCGTGCCCTACCGCTCGATGCGCTCGGACTGGGAGCAGGTCGCGGCGGCCGAGGGGTGGAAGGGCGGCGAGTACGCGAGCATCACGCTGCTGGCCGACTCGGGCCTGACCGTGGAGGGTCTGCGCCGCACCGTCGATCAGCTCGGCTTCCAGAGCCAGACGTTCGGCGACCAGTTCCGCAACTTCGAGGACCTGCTGGGCAAGATGCGCGTGGCGCTGCTGGTGCTGGGGCTCGTCGCGCTGACGCTGGCGTGCCTGGGCATCGCCAACACCATGTACACGGCGGTGCTGGAGCGCACCAAGGAGATCGGGGTCCTGAAGGCGATCGGGGCGCGCTCGCGCGACGTCCTGCTGCTGTTCCTCGCCGAGGCCGCGGTGATCGGCCTGGCGGGCGGGATCCTGGGCGCGCTGGTCGCGGTCGCGCTGGGCCGGCTGGGCAACGCGGCGGTGGACCGCCTGACGCAGTCGGTCGCCGCGTCCGGCTTCGACGTGTTCCGGACGGACGTGCCGGTGGTGCTGCTCGCGGTCGTGCTCGCCGCGGTGCTGAGCATCGCGAGCGGCCTGCTGCCCGCGATGCGCGCGGCGAGCCAGGACCCGGCGCAGGCGCTGCGGTACGAGTAGGCCCTCGGCTTCTTCAACTAGGCTCGAGCGGTGCGGGTCTCGACGTATCCCCTGATCGACGCGGACGAGGCCGCGGCGCTGGTGCTCGAGCGCACGCCGGTGCTTCCCGCCGAGACGGTGGACCTAGGCGAGGCGTTCGGGCGCGTGCTGGCGGAGGACCTGGTCGCGGAAGGGCCCCTGCCCGCGTTCCCTTCGAGCGCCGTGGACGGATTCGCCGTGCGAGCGGCGGACGCGGGGAGGACGCTGCGCGTGATCGGGGAGTCCGCCGCCGGGCGTCCGCTCGAGGGGGCCGTGGCCTCCGGCACGGCGGCGCGGGTGCTGACGGGGGGCGTGATCCCGCAGGGCGCCGACTGCGTCGTCATGGTCGAGGACGTCCGGCTCGATGGGGAGAGCGTGACGGTGCCGTCGCCCCTGACGCCGGGCGTGAACTTCCATGCGGTCGGGGCCGACCTGCGCGCGGGGGAGCGCGTGCTCCGGGCGGGGACGCAGCTCGGGGCCGCCGAGATCGGTCTCGCGGCCGCGATCGGGCGGCCCCGGCTGGCGGTCGGCCGCCGTCCGCGCGCCGCCCTCCTGTCGACCGGCGACGAGCTGGTCGAGGTGGGGCGGACGCCAGGCCCGGGCCAGATCCCGGATTCGAACCGGTGGGCGCTGCTGGCGGCCCTGCGCGAGGCGGGGGCCGAGGTGCGCCTGCTCGGCATCGCGCCGGACGAGCCGGGCGCGCTGCGCGAGCTCGTGGTCGACGCGCTGCGGAGCGCGGACGTGCTGGTGACCTCGGGCGGCGTATCGGTGGGCACGCACGACCTGGTCAAGCCGCTGCTGGAATCGCTGGGCACGGTCCACGTGGGGCGGGTGAAGCTGAAGCCCGGAAAGCCTTTCACGTTCGCGACGCTCCCTCAGGCCGTGGCGTTCGGGCTGCCGGGGTTTCCGGTCTCGTCCCTGGTCACGTTCGAGGTCTTCGTGCGGCCGGCGCTGCGCAAGATGCAGGGCTTCTCCCAGCTTGCGCGGCCCAAGCTGCCGGTGCGCCTGGGCTACGAGGCGCGGCCCACGCGCGAGCGGACCGAGTACCAGCGCGTCACGCTGCGCCGCGAGGGAGGAGAGCTCGTCGCCGAAACGACGGGCTCGCAGTCCTCTTCTCGCCTGATGTCACTGGCCGGCGCTGACGCGCTGGTGCGCGTGCCCGCCGGCGACCGGGTGCTCCCGCTGGGCTCGGTCGTCGAGGCAATCATCCTTTCACTCCCGTAGGGGGGAATTGCGCGCGTTATGCGCCAAGCGCGCCGAATCCCGCGCTAATTCCGCGCGTCATGCGCCAAGCGAGCCAAACGCCGCGCGAATTGCGCGCGTTATGCGCCAAGCGAGCCGAATCCCGCCCTATTTGCGCGCGTTATGCGCCAAGCGAGCCAAACCCCGCGCGAATTGCGCGCGTCATGCGCCAAGCGAGCCGAATCCCGCGCGAATTGCGCGCGTTGTGCGCCCAGCGCGCCGAACCCCGCGCTAATTCCGCGCGTTATGCGCCAAGCGCGCCGAATCGGGGGGAACCCCGGGAGGGTCTTCAGGGATTGAGCTTGGCCGCCGGATTCAGTCCGGCGGCCAAGCAACTGCTCCGGAAGGGGTTAGCGGCGCGAATCCGGCCGGCACGCGGCCTCGAATGGGCGATCGGTGGCTCCGGCTGTTGAGCGCCGCGACGTAGGGGGAACCCGGGAGGGTCCCCCCTGCGCAGTTACCAGGATCGCTGTTCGCGGACGGTTTCCGCTTCGCGCTCGCGCTCGCGGTCGGCGTCCGCCTCGTGCCGCTCGCCGTCGCCGCGCATATCGTCCGCCTTGTCCTTGACGTCATCGGCGATGTCTCGCCCGGTGCGGCGGATCTTGTCGCCGGTCTGCTGCGCCTTGCCCTCCATCTCCTCACCCTTGTCGCCGGTGAGCTTGCCCTTGATCTCTTTGGCCTTGCCTTCGATCTGATCCTTCATCCGAACCTCCTCTGTGAACTCGGACCCGGTCCATCGGGCCCTACAGGGAAAACGTCCCGGCCTCGCGGGCGACTCGGCTTCTCCGGCGAACGTTTGTGCGCCTTAGAATTGGAGTCTCCCTTGCCCAACCCATTTCGTGTCGAGGCGCCTTTCCAGCCCGCCGGAGACCAGCCGCAGGCCATCGCCCAGCTGGTCGAGGGCGTCGAGCGGGGCCTGTCCCAGCAGGTCCTCCTCGGCGTGACCGGAAGCGGCAAGACGAACGTCATGGCGTGGGCGGTCGAGAAGCTGCAGCGCCCCGTGCTGGTGCTGAGCCCGAACAAGACGCTCGCCGCCCAGCTGTGCGCTGAGTTCCGGCGCCTGTTGCCCCACAACGCGGTCGAGTACTTCGTCAGCTACTACGACTACTACCAGCCCGAGGCGTACATCGCGCGCACCGACACGTACATCGAGAAGGACTCGAGCCGGAACGACGATATCGACCGGATGCGCCACTCCACGACGCAGGACCTGCTCACGCGGCGCGACGTGCTGGTGGTGGCGAGCGTCAGCTGCATCTACGGCATCGGCTCGGTCGAGGACTACATGGGCGAGTCGCTGCACGTCGAGCGGCACCAGTCGATCCGGCGCGAGGTGTTCCTGCGCAAGCTCACGGAGATGCTGTACGAGCGCAACGACTACGACCTGGCGCGCCTGCGCTTTCGGGTGCGCGGCGACGTGGTGGACCTGGTGCCGGCCAACGAGGAGAAGGTGTACCGGGTCGAGTTCTTCGGCGACGAGATCGAGCGCATCCAGGAGCTCGACGCCGTCACGGGCGAGATCCTCGGGACGCGCGACGAGTTCACGGTGTTCCCCGCGTCGCACTACGTGACGCCGGCGGACAAGCTCCGGCTCGCAATGGCGGACATCGAGCGGGAGCTCGACGAGCGGTGCCGGTGGTTCGAGGAACACGGGCGCCTGCTCGAGGCGCAGCGCCTGCGCCAGCGCACCAACTTCGACCTGGAGATGCTGCGCGAGACCGGCACGTGCGCCGGGATCGAGAACTACTCGCGGCACCTCACGCGGAGGCAGCCGGGCGAGGCCCCGTACACCCTGATGGACTTCCTGCCCGACGACACGCTGATCTTCGTCGACGAGTCGCACGTCGCGGTGCCTCAGATCGGCGGCATGCTCGGCGGCGACCGCTCGCGCAAGGCCGCGCTGGTGGAGTACGGGTTTCGGCTGCCGAGCGCCTTCGACAACCGCCCGCTCAGCTTCGAGGAGTGGGAGGAGCGCGCGCGCAACGTCATCTACGTCTCGGCGACGCCGGGTCCGTACGAGATGCGGCGCTCGCAACGCACCGTCGAGATGGTCGTCCGGCCCACCGGCCTGGTCGACCCGACCGTCGAGGTGCGCCCGACCGAAGGCCAGATCGACGACCTGCTGGCCGAGGTCAGGAAGCGGACCGGGGCCGGGCAGCGCTCGCTGGTCACGACCCTGACCAAGCGGTTCGCCGAGGACCTCGCCGACTACCTGCGGGAGTACGGCGTCAAGGTCAGGTACCTGCACTCGGAGCTCGACGCGCTGCAGCGGATCGAGGTGCTCACGGCCCTACGCACGGGCGAGGTCGACGTGGTCGTCGGCATCAACCTCCTGCGCGAGGGGCTGGACCTGCCCGAGGTGGCCTTCATCGCCATCCTCGACGCCGACAAGGAGGGCTACCTGCGCGCGTACCGCTCCTTCATCCAGATCATCGGGCGCGCAGCGCGCAACGTCGACGGGCACGTCGTGATGTATGCGGACTCGATCACGGACTCGATGCGGCAGGCGCTCGACGAGACCGAGCGGCGGCGCACGCTGCAGCTCACCTACAACGCCGAGCACGGCATCACGCCGGAGTCGGTCAAGAAGGCGATCTACGCGCTGGAGATCAACGAGAGCGACCTCCAGGCGGACGCGGTCGAGCTGATGGCGGGCGCGGGCGTGCCGCGAGAGGACCTGCTGGCCATCACGCGCGACCTCGAGAAGGAGATGCGCCGGCTGTCCAAGGAGCTGCAGTTCGAGGACGCCGCGCGCGTCCGCGACCGCATCATCCTGCTGCGCCGCCGGCTCTCCGGCGAGGAGACGTCGAAGGAGGACGACGGCGAGGTCGCGCTCGCGATCGCCGCCGCCCCGAAAGCGAAGACCCAGGTCAAGAACTGGCGCAAGACCCGGCGCGGCGTGTGACCTCGCGGCGTTTGCGCTGACACAGGAAAAGGAAAGCTAGAGAGTCGATGCCGACCGGCCAGATCACCATCCGCGGCGCGCGCGAGCACAACCTGAAGAACGTCACGCTGTCGATTCCGCGCGACAAGCTCGTCGTCTTCACGGGCCTCTCCGGCTCGGGAAAGTCCTCGCTCGCCTTCGACACCATCTACGCGGAGGGGCAGAGGCGGTACGTCGAGTCGCTGTCGGCGTATGCCCGCCAGTTCCTCGGACAGATGGAGAAGCCGGACGTCGACACCATCGACGGGCTCTCGCCGGCGATCTCGATCGACCAGAAGGGCACCTCCAAGAACCCGAGGTCGACGGTGGGGACTGTGACGGAGGTGTACGACTACCTCCGCCTGCTCTACGCGCGCGTCGGCCATCCGCACTGCCCGGTGTGCGGCCGCGAGGTGCGCCGGCAGACGGTCGAGCAGATGGCCGACCACGTCGAGCGCCTGCCGAAGGGGACGCGGGTGATGGTCCTGGGCCCGGTGGTGAAGGGACGCAAGGGCGAGTACCGCTCGCTGATCGACGACGTGCGCAAGTCCGGATTCGTCCGCGTTCGGGTCGACGGAAGCCTGTACGAGATCGGCGAGCCGATTCCGATGGACAAGAACAAGAAGCACGACGTGCAGGTGGTGGTGGACCGGATCGTGGTCGGGCCGGAGCAGCGGACGCGGCTCGTCGACTCGATCGAGACGGCGGCGCGGCTGGGCGGCGGGTCGGTGATCGTGGCCCCGCTCGACGCCGGTGAAGAGATCCAGATGTCGCAGGACTACGCGTGCCCGTACGACGGCACGAGCGTGCCGGAGCCGGAGCCGCGCAACTTCTCCTTCAACAACCCGCACGGCGCATGCCCCGTGTGCACGGGGCTCGGCTCGCAGCTCGTGGTCGACGGGGACCTGGTCGTGCCCGACCCCTCGCTGACCCTGAGCGAGGGGGCGATCGCGGCGTGGAGCAAGTCGCAGTTCTTCTACCCCGAGCTGCTCGAGTCGGTCAGCAAGTACTTCGGCATCGACATGGACCGGCCGTGGTCGAAGCTGACCAGGCAGCAGCAGACGGTGCTGCTGAACGGCACCGGGGACAAGAAGATCCGGTTCGGCTACAAGAACCAGTACGGCCACTCGCGGTGGTACGAAGCGCCGTTCGAGGGCGTGATCGCAAACCTGCAGCGGCGGTACGAGGAGACGCAGTCCGAGTACCTGAAGGCCGAGCTCGAGCGCTACATGTCGAACAAGCCGTGCCCGGCCTGCAAGGGGAGAAGGCTGAAGCCCGAGTCGCTCGCCGTCACGGTCTCGAGCCGCAACATCGCCGAGGTCGGCGAGCTCTCGGTGACCGGCGCGATCGAGTTCGTCGACCGGCTGGACCTCACCGAGCGCGAGCAGCTCATCGCCCGAGGGATCCTCAAGGAGATTCGGGAGCGGCTGCAGTTCATGATCGACGTCGGGCTCGACTACCTGACCATGGACCGCGCGGCCAACACGCTGAGCGGCGGCGAGTCGCAGCGCATCCGGCTCGCCACGCAGATCGGCTCGAAGCTGATGGGCGTGCTGTACATCCTCGACGAGCCGTCGATCGGCCTGCACCAGCGCGACAACCGGCGCCTGATCAACACCCTGGTCGGCCTGCGCGACCTGGGCAACACGCTGATCGTCGTCGAGCACGACGAGGACACGATCCGCTCCGCCGACTACATGGTCGACATCGGGCCGGCGGCGGGCGAGCACGGAGGCGAGATCATCGCGGCCGGACCGGTCGAGCAGGTGCTCCGCGATCCGAAGTCGGTCACGGCGGCCTACCTGCGCGGCGACCGGATGATCCCGATGCCCGAGCGGCGGCGCAAAGGCAACGGCAAGAAGCTCGTGATCCGCGGAGCGCGCGCCAACAACCTGAAGGACGTGGACGTCGAGATTCCGCTGGGCAGCTTCGTCGCCGTGTCCGGCGTCAGCGGCTCCGGCAAATCGTCGCTGGTGACCGACATCCTGAGCCGGAAGGTGGCGCAGCACTTCTACCGCGCGAAGGAGCGGCCGGGGACGCACCGCGCGGTCGAAGGGCTCGAGCACCTGGACAAGGCGATCGACATCGACCAGTCGCCGATCGGCCGCACGCCCCGCAGCAACCCGGCCACCTACACCGGCATGTTCACCCACATCCGCGACCTGTTCGCGAGCCTGCCCGAAGCCAAGATGCGCGGCTACAAGGCCGGCCGGTTCAGCTTCAACGTGAAGGGCGGGCGGTGCGAGGCGTGCCAGGGCGACGGGATCATCCAGATCGAGATGCAGTTCCTGCCGGACGTGTACGTGCCGTGCGAGGTGTGCCACGGGACGCGCTACTCGCGCGAGGTGCAGGAGGTGAAGTTCCGCGGGCACTCGATCTCGGACGTGCTCGAGATGACCGTGGACGAGGCGCTCGACGTGTTCGAGAACGTGCCGGCGATCAAGACCAAGCTGCTGACGCTGCACGACGTCGGCCTGGGCTACATCCGGCTCGGGCAGCCGGCGACCCAGCTCTCCGGCGGTGAGGCGCAGCGGGTCAAGCTCTCGTCCGAGCTCTCGCGCCGCGACACCGGCCGGACCCTGTACCTGCTCGACGAGCCGACCACCGGGCTGCACTACGCCGACGTCGAGCGCCTGCTGGCGGTGCTCCACCGCCTGGTCGACCACGGCAACACGGTGGTCGTGATCGAGCACAACCTCGACGTGCTCAAGACCGCGGACTGGCTGATCGACCTCGGACCGGAGGGGGGAGAGAAGGGCGGCTACGTCGTGGCGACGGGGACACCCGAGCAGCTGGCCGCGAACCCGGCCTCGGCGACCGGCACGTACCTGGGCGAGCCGATCGAGCGGGCGCGGCGCAAGGCCCGCCCGACCAACGGCGCCGTGCGCGCCCGCCGCACCAAAGTGGCGGTCTGAAGACGCAGACGCCGGCCGAGCTCTCCACGGGCTACGTGGCCCTGTTCCGAGTCCGCGGTTTCGCGCGCCTGTACCTCTCGCTGCTCCTGGCCCGGCTCGGCCTGTCGATGCTCACGATCGGCCTGATCCTGTTCGTGCTCGCGCGGTTCCACTCGCCGCCGCTGGCCGGCGCCACCGCCTTCCTCTCGATCTTCCCGGGCCTGGTCGTCTCCCCCGTGGCCGGCGCGCTGCTCGACCGGTACGGGCGCACGCGCCTGATCCTGGTCGACTACCTGATCGCGGCGCTGTCGATGGCGTTGATCGCGGGCCTGTCCGTCCTGCACGCGCTGGCCCCCGCGGCGCTGCTGGCCATCGCGGGCGTCAGCTCGCTGACGAACCCGCTGAGCAACGCGGGCATGCGCTCGCTGTTTCCGATCGTGGCGCCGCGGCACCTGTGGGAGCGCGCCAACGCCCTGGACAGCAGCGGCTACGTCCTGTCCTCGCTGGTGGGGGCGCCGCTGGCCGGCGTGCTGGTCAGCGTCGCGGGTCCCGAGTTCGCGCTGGCCGCGACCGCCGCCGTCTTCGTCCTCGCCGCCGTCGCGGTGCTGGGCATGAGCGACCCGAGCCAGCGGTCGGCGGGCAGCGGCTCGATCCTGCGCGAAGCCTGGCTGGGACTCGTCTACGTCGTGCACGCCAATCCAACGCTGCGCGGACTGGCCCTGACCCTGAGCACGTACAACATGGCGTTCGGGGTGCTCGAGATCGCGATCCCGGTGCTGGTGCTCAACCGCCTGCACCAGCCCGCCTCGGCGGTGGGGCTGGTCTGGGGGGCGCTCGGGGCCGCCGGGCTGGTGTCGGCGCTGGTCTCGGGCCGGATCAAGAGCCAGGGCCGGGAGCGCGGGATGATGCTCGGGTCGATCCTGGGCGGCCTGGCCGCGATGATCGTGCTGCCCTTCGCCCACAGCATCGCCGTGGTGGCCGGGGCGGTCGTCCTGTTCGGACTCACCAACGGACCGTTCGACATCGCCCTGTTCACGCTGCGCCAGCGCGTCACCGACCCGGCGTGGTTCGGGCGCGCGTTCGCGGTGTCGATGGCCCTCAACTTCGTCGGCACGCCGGTCGGCTCCGCGATCGCCGGCCCCATCATCAACTGGTCCCTGGGCGGTGCGCTGTGGGTCGCGGCGGGCATCGCCGCGGGTTCGGCGCTCCTGCCGCTGCTGACGATCCCGCGAAGCGAGCCGGGGGCCGGAGCGGCCGGCCCGTAACGGCTCTCAGGATCCGTGGGCGGTTTCGGCGCGTTTGGCGCACAACGCGCGCAATTCGCGCGGGATTTGGCTCGTTTGGCGCAGAACGCGCGGAATTGGCGCGGATCTGGCGGTGAGGCGCTCGCCTAGCCGCTCGGCACGGGGGACGGGGCGGAGCCTCCGTGGGCCGCGATGCCGAAGAGCGCGACCCCGAGCACGAAGATCACGAAGAGCACGACCAGCACCAGGACGAGTATCAGGACGAGGTGGATGATGCCGACCACGATGCCGATGGTCGCCAGCGCCATGCCCTGCTCCCCGGTCTGCCTGATCTGATTCCGGGCCATGAAGCCGGTGACGATGGCGATCACGGCCACCGTCGCGCCTCCGAGCCCCGGGATGATGTGGGCGAAGAACGAGCCGAACGCCGCCACGATGCTCACGATGGCGAGGCTGTTGGTCTGCGTCCCCGAAGGGGAGGGAGACATGAGGCCCGGCGTGTGCGGCACCGCCGTCGCGGGCGCCGATTCCTGGCCGGCGATCCGAGTCGGCGAAGCCGGCTCCGGGACCGGAGGAGGCGGCGGCGGAACCTGGCCTGGGGTTGAGCTCACGGGCGAGAGTTTAAGCGGTTCCTACAATCGCGATGGAATGGCGGCGACTCTGGAAGAGACGGTCAGGCGGCGGCTGCAGGCCGTGCCCGACACGCCGGGCGTCTACCTGTTCCGGGACCGGAAGATGCAGGTGATCTACGTCGGCAAGGCCCTGCGCCTGCGCGACCGCCTGCGCTCCTACTTCACGCCCGGGTACGCCGAGGCGGGCCGGATCGCCGAGCTCATGCAGCGGGCGGTGGACTTCGAGTTCGTGACCACGGCCAACGAGGTCGAGGCGCTGGTCCTCGAGAACAACCTGATCAAGAACTACCGGCCGCGCTTCAACATCCGGCTGAAGGACGACAAGAACTACCTCTACCTGAAGCTGCCGGTGACGGAGGAGTTCCCGCGCGTGCACTACTCGCGCCGGGTGCTGAAGGACGGCGCCCTCTACTTCGGGCCGTACACCTCGGCGCAGTCGCTGCGCTCGACCGTGAAATCGATCCGGCAGCTGCTGCCGTTCCGGACCTGCTCGGACGAGATCTTCCGCCAGCACAAGGTGTGCCTCGACTTTCACATCCGCCGCTGCCCCGGGCCGTGCGAGGCGCGGATCAGCCCTGAGGACTACCGGGCTCGGATCAACGAGGTCGCGCTGTTCATGGAGGGCCGCTCCGACCTGCTCGGCCGCGAGCTGCGCAATCGCATGGACTCCGCTGCGGACCGGCTCGACTTCGAGAACGCCGCCCGCTACCGCGATCAGCTGCAGTCGATCGAGCGCATCGCCGACCGCCAGAAGGTGCTGACCCGAGGCCGCGACGACCAGGACATCATCGCGTACGCCCGCAGCGCCGGCGACGTGTACGTCGAGGTGGCCTACGTGCGCCAGGGCAAGATGGTGGGGCACGACGGCCACGCGCTGGACGGCGCGAGCGACGCGACCGAGGCCGAGCTGCTGCGTGGCTTCCTGGCGCAGTACTACTCGAGCGCGACCCACGTCCCGCGGTCGGTGGTCGTGCCCGGCGCGGTGGACGAGCCCGACCTGATGGCGGGCTGGCTGAGCGAGAGGCGCGGCGGCCCCGTGACCATCGAGGTGCCGCGGCGAGGGCGCAAGCGCGGCCTGGTGACGCAGCTCGCCGAGACGGCCGCCCAGGAGCTCGAGCAGCTCCGCATCCAGGCGGACTACGACCGCAGCCGCACGGAGCCGATGCTGGCCGCCCTGGCCGAGGCGCTCGACCTGGAGACTCCGCCCCGGCGGATCGAGTGCTACGACATCTCGAACATCCAGGGCGACTCCGCCGTCGGAGCGATGGTGGTGTTCGAGGACGGGCGCCCCCGCACCGATCACTACCGCCACTTCCGGATCCGGTACGTGCCGGGGCCGAATGACTTCGCGATGCTGCAGGAGGTGCTGAGCCGCCGCCTCGAGCGGCTCGAGTCCGCCCAGCGCCGCGAGGAGTCGGAGGCCGTGGGCGACCGCTCGTTCACCAGCCGGCCGGACCTGATCCTGATCGACGGCGGCAAGGGGCAGCTGAGCGCCGCGCTCGAGGTGGTGGAGTCGGCCGGCTACGCCGACATCCCGACCTTCGCCCTGGCCAAGGAGCGGGAGGAGATCTTCGCGCCGGGCCGGGCAGAGCCGATCGTGCAGGAGCGCAACTCGCCGGGCCTGTTCCTCGTGCAGCGCATTCGCGACGAGGCGCACCGCTTCGCCATCACGCACCACCGCAAGGTGCGGTCGCGCAAGGCGTTGACGTCGCCGCTCGACTCGGTCGAGGGCATCGGACCGGCGCGCAAGCGCGCGCTGCTGCGACACTTCGGCTCGGTGCAGGCGATTCGCGAGGCGCCGGTGGAGGAGATCGTGAAGCTGGGTATCCCGGAGCGGCTCGCCGTCCGGTTGAAAGAGACGCTTTGAACCTGGTGATCGTCGGCGCCGCGTCGGCGGAGCGCGCGGCGGAGGCGGCGGCCGCGTTCGAGTCGGAGGGCTTCCAGCGCATCGCGGAGCTCGGCGGCCTGGGCGACAGCGACCTGGTGCTGCCCCTGGCCGGCGGCGGGGCGGCCGAGCTGCTGCGCGAGGCCGACCGGCGCGGCATCAAGTACGTGCTCGTCCACGACGGAGCCGACGACGGCGCGCCCGGCGGCACCTACGAGCGGGCGCACCACCGGATCGACGCCCCGCAGCGCGAGGAGCTGGCGCGGCACCTCCGGGGTCGCGATCGCCCGCTCGTGACCTGCCTCGCCTTCGCGTACAAGAACGGCGCGCCGTCCGAGGCGGCGCTGCTGATCGACGCCAGGTTCCTCGACAACCCGTACTGGGTGCCGGAGCTGCGCGACCTCACCGGGCGCGATCCGGACGTCGCGGACTTCGTGCTCAAGCAGCCCGCGGCGCGGCGCCTGCTCGACGATATGGAGCGCATGGTCACGGAGCTCGTACCCCTCTACCAGGAGAAGGGCCGGATGCACATCGTCGTGGCGTTCGGGTGCACCGGAGGCCGTCACCGATCGGTGGTGCTCGCGTCCGAGCTGGCGCGGCGGCTCGACGAGCGGGACGGATTCGACGTGGACTTCGTGACCCGCGATATCGAGTAGACGCGATGACGAGGGCCCTGGTCCTGGGTGGCGCGGGATTCATCGGAGCGGCCGCCTGCAAGGAGCTGATGCGCCGCGGCGTGGAGACGATCGCGGCGGGCCGCAAGGAGAGGCCTTACGGCACCTTCACCAGCTATCTCGCCTTCGACCGGATGGACGAGGCGGAGCTGAAGCGCGCGCTGGAGCGGACCGAGCCCGACGTGGTGCTCGACCTCGCCGCGTTCCAGCCGGCCGAGGTGCAGGCCGTCGCCCGTCACTTCAAGGGCGAGCGCTACGTCTTCCTGTCGACGCGGCGCGTGTATCCGGACGTCGCGCCCGACCTCGCGGGCAGGCCAGCGCGCGAGGAGGACTTCATCCCGCTGGAGGGAGACGTGCCCGCCGGCGAGCTGGACTACGTCGAGGGCAAGCGCTGGTGCGAGACGGTGCTGGCGCGCCATGCGGACCTCCCCTGGACCGTCGTGCGACCGCCGGCGGTGTTCGGGCCGGGCGACCACAGCATGCGCATCGTGGCGTACATCGAGCGCGTGGCGGACGGCGGGCCGCTGCTGGTTCCGCACGAGACGTACGAGCGATCGCCCGGCCTGGCGTGGGTGAAGGACGCCGGCTACGCGTGCGCCCTCGCCTGCGACCCGCGCAAGCCGGCGGCCCACCGCGCTTACAACGCCGGCTTCGAGGACCTGACGCTGCGCGCGCTGATCGAGGGGATCGCGCGGGCGCTGGGCAGGCCGGCCAGGCTGCACCCGGTCCCGTTCGCCGAGCTGCCGGCGGACGCGAGCCCGTACGGGCCCGATCCGCGGCGGCCGGCCGGGATCGTGATCGACCGCGCGCGGCGGGAGCTCGGCTTCGAGCCGTCGGCGATGGAGGACGCGCTGGCCGAGACGCTGGCCTGGTACCGCGTCGCCCATCCCTCGCATCCCGGATACGCCAACCGCGCCAGGGAGCTCGAGCTTGCCGGAGCAGCCTGAGGCCCTGACCGACCCGACCGTCCGGCGTCTGCGCCGCCAGGCGGCGTGGTGCCACCAGCTGGGCTCGCCCTTCTACAGCGCGCTGCTGGAGCGGGCGGCGGACGACCTCGAGTCCGGCGGCGCGGCGGTGGGCGTGCTCGGGGAGTTCCGGGACGAGCCGGGCAGCACGGCGCTCGCGCTGCGGTTCATGGGCGCGGTGCACCGCCTGGTGCTCGACGAATCGCTCCCCGAGCTGGCGGCGCGCTACCCCTCGACCGGCGGTGACGGCGACGCCGAGGCGGCGTGGCCGGCGTTCCGCAATGCCCTGGTCGAGCGGGCGGCGGAGCTGCGGACGATCGTGCGCCGGGGATGCCAGACCAACGAGGTCGGCCGGAGCGCGGCGCTGCTCGGCGGCTTCCTCGAGGCGGCGCACCGGACGCGGCGCGAGCTGCGCATCCTGGAGCTCGGGGCCAGCGCCGGGCTCAACCTGCTGTGGGACCGCTTCCGCTACGAGTCGCCGCGCGGGGCATGGGGGGACGCGGCCTCCCCCGTGCGGTTCAGGCACGCGTTCGAAGTGCCGCCGCCCCTGAACCGGCCGGCGACGGTCGTGGAGCGCAGGGGATGCGACCTCAACCCCATCGATCCCACCACCGAGGAGGGCGCCCTGACGCTGCGCTCGTTCGTGTGGCCGGACCAGCTGGGCCGGCTGGCGCAGCTGGACGGCGCGATCGAGATCGCGCGCGCCGAGCCGGGGCACGTGGAGCGGATCGGGGCCGCGGAATTCCTGGAGCGAGAGCTGGCGCGGCCGTGTCCGGGCGTGACCACCGTGGTGTATCACTCGGTCTTCCTGCAGTACGTCGACCAGGCGTCGAGGGAGCGGATCGCGGCGGCGCTGGCGGCGGCCCGCGAGGCGGACCCGGGCTCGTCACCCGTTCACCACCTGGCGATGGAGCCGGGCGAGGAGACATGGGAGATCCGGCTCGACGGCGAGCTGCTCGGGACGAGCGGGGCGCATGGCACGGCGGTGCGATGGGTGGCCCCGCCGGAGTCGAGATGACCGCGCGCCGGGCGGCCCCCTACGCGGTCGCGGCCGGCGGCGCCGCCCTGATCACCGCGGGGCTGGCCGCGGTCAACGCGATCGGCTCGGTGAGCGGGCTTTCGGCGGTGTACCTGCTCCTGGTGCTCTGGCTGGCGGCGCGGTGGGGCCGCGGGCCCGCCGTGGCGGGCAGCGTCGCGGCCTTCCTGCTCTACGACTACTTCCTCGTCCCGCCCGTCGGCACGTTCCGGGTCAGCGGTCCGGGGCAGCTGGTCGAGCTCGTGGTGCTGCTCGCCGTGGCGCTGGTCACGAGCCAGCTCGCGGCCTCGCTGCGGCGCGCCCAGGCGAGCGCCGAAGCCGTCGCGGCCGACTCGCGCACGCTGTACGAGCTGGCGACCGCGGTGCTGCGGACGTCCGAGGTCGCCGCGGCCCTCCAGCTGGTCGCGGGCGCGGCCGCCCGCCTGGGGTCGATCCGCCGTTTCGCGCTGGTGGCGATCGATTCGGGCCGGCCCGCGCTGCTGGCGGGCGACGAGCTGGGCGACGAGGAGCTGCGCCAGGCGGCGTGGTCGCACGAGAACGGCCGCTCCATCGGGATGCTCATCCGCGACGGCCGGGTCAAGGTCATCCGGTCGAGCGGCGAACCGGCGCCGCCGACCTACCTGCCGCTCGCGAACGGCGTCGTCGTGGCCGGGTTCGAGCGCGACCGGCGCGACCCTGACGAGCTGCGCCGGCTGGCCGCGCTGATAGGGCTGGCCGGCCTCCTGCTGGACCGGCGGAGGGCCTCGCTCGAAACCGAGCGCGCGAGGGGCCTGGAGGCGTCCGACCGGCTGAAGGCCGCCATCCTGTCCTCGCTCTCGCATGAGCTCAAGAGCCCCATCGCGTCGCTCCGCGCCGGCCTGACGGCGCTGAAGTCGCCCCAGGCGGGACTGGCCGAGGACCAGCGTGAGCTCCTGGGTGACCTCGACCGGCAGGCGACGCGCCTGGACCGCATGGTGGGCGATATGCTCACGCTGTCCCGGCTCGAGGCCGGGGTTGCGCTCGACCGCGAGCCGCACGGCTTCGCGGACCTGGTGAGCGGAGCGCTTCGCCGCCTACGGCCGCAGCTGAAGGAGCACGACCTGGTGCTGGCGATCCCGGACGACCTGCCGCCGGTCGAGGTCGACGAGGTGCAGGTCGACCGGGTGATCACCAACCTGGTGGAGAACGCGCTCGAGTGGACGCCGCCCCACGGGGTGATCGAGCTGGGCGCGCGCGAGCGCCTGGGGCAGCTCGAGGCGTGGGTCGAGAACGCGGGCCCCGCCATCCCGCCCGATGACCTGGACCGCGTCTTCGACACCTTCTGGACCCGGCGCACCAGGGGCACCGGGCTCGGCCTGGCGATCTGCCGGCGCGTGGTCGAAGCCCACGGCGGGACGATCGCGGTCGAGAACCGGCGGCGCGGGCCTCGCTTCACCTTCACGCTGCCGGTGGCGGCGGTGGCGGCCGAGCGGTGAGCGGGCGCGTGCTCGTCGTAGAGGACGAGGTGGAGATGCAGCGCGCGCTGCGCGCGGGCCTGCGGTATCACGACTTCGACGTGCATGTCGCGGGAGACGGCGACGAGGCGCTGCGGGAGGCGGCGCAGTGGCGGCCGGACGTGATCCTGCTCGACCTGGGCCTGCCGGGACGGGACGGCTTCGACACGCTGCGGGCGCTCCGCCCGTCGACCCGCGCGGCGGTGATCGTGGTCAGCGTCATGCCCGGAGAGAAGGACAAGGTGCGCGCGCTCGACGCGGGCGCCGACGACTACGTGGTCAAGCCGTTCGGCACGGAAGAGCTGGTGGCGCGGATCCGGGCGGTGCTGCGGCGGCAGGCCGACGTGCCGTCAGGCGAGCCCGTCGTCACGTGCGGCGATATCGAGATCGACCTGGCGCGCCGAGCGGTCACCGTGCAGGGCCGGCCCGTCCGGCTGACGCCCACCGAGTACGAGCTGCTGCGCTACCTCGCGCTCAACGCCGGGAAGCCGGTGACGCACACCACGCTGCTCCGGCACGTGTGGGGCGACTACGCCGTCGGCGACAAGTACAACACCCGCTATGTGGTGGCGCAGATCCGCAAGAAGCTGGGCGACGACCCGGCCAACCCGCGCTACATCGTCAACGAGCCGGGGGTGGGCTACCGCCTGGAGTCCGGCTAGGCCGAAAGGCTCACAGAATCTGACCGCTTTTTTTGCTCGCTTGGCGCAAAACGCGCACAATTCGCGCGGGATTTGGCTCGTTTGGCGCAAAACGCGCGAAATCCAGCCACCCGGGAGACCGGGCGGGGGTGCGGGTGCTGGGTGGTCCGGTTCAGGCCAGGACTTCCTGCCGGCGCGAGAGGTGGTCGATGGCCTGTGAGCGCACCTCCTCGAAGCCTCCGGCGAGCCCCTTGCGCAGGATGCGCGCGCAGGCCGCGGCCGAGTAGAGGCGGGGGATGAAGACGAAGTCCGCGCCCTCCTCGTAGAACTTGAGCGCCTGCGGGATGTGATCGGTCGTGAGCACGACGCGCGCGTTGGGCGCGGCGTTCTGGATGCTCCTCATGAGGCGCAGGTTGCTCGTGCCGCGCAGCACGTCGTCGGTGATGCTCGACACGACCAGCTGCGCGTTGGCGATCCCGGCGTGGCGCAGCGTGTCGGCGTGCGCGATGTCGCCGTACACGCACTTCACGCCGCGGCGCCGCAGCTCGCGCATCACCGTCGGGTTGTAGTCGATGACCAGGATCTTGGACATGAACTCGCGCGACTCCTCCACGCCGCCCTCGTGCTCGAACTCGTAGAGGATCGAGCTCGTGTCACGGAAGAAGCCGAGGAGGATGACCGGGGAGCCCTCGGCCCTCGCGAGGGAGGACCTCGCCTCGGAGTCGAGGTCGCGCAGCCCGACCGCCTTGAAGATGCCTGTCAGCACGTTCTGGATCGGATGATTGAAGTTGATCATGTAGGTCGAGATCACTGACGTGACCGCGAACGTGATGATCACCACCGTCAGCACGTCCTGGTGGATCTGTCTGAGGGTCACGCCGAGCGAGGCGATGACGATGGAGAACTCGCTCACCTGGGCGAGGTTGATGGCGGGCACGATGCTGGTGCGCAGCCCCATCCTGAACGCGTAGAGGATGGGCACGACGACGACGCGGCTGACGATCACGAAGGCCGACGCCGCGGCCGCCAGCTCGAGGACGGACAGGCTCGGGATGGTGATCTGCATCCCCAGCGAGACGAAGAACAGCGTGACGAAGAAGTCGCGGATGCTCACCGCCTTGGCGACGACGTCGACGGTATAGGGGAAGGCCGACAGGCTGACGCCCGCGATCAGGGCGCCCATCTCTCGGGAGAGGCCGATCAGCCCGGCCGCCGCCGCCATGAAGAAGCACCAGCCCAGCGCGGAGACCAGCACCAGCTCGGGCGCCTTGGCGACTGAGCGGAAGAGGTGGGGGAGGACGTACTTGGAGAGCGCGAACCCGCCCACGACGAGCACCGCGCCGCGCCACAGCGAGCCGAGCAGCGGGACCAGGTCGGGGTTCAGCACGTTGGGCTGCAGGGCCAGCATCACGACCGCCCACAGGTCCTGGATCACCAGCACGCCCAGCGTGATCCGGCCGGGCAGCGTGTCCAGCTCGTACTTGTCGTTGAGGATCTTGACCACGACCAGAGTGCTGGAAAGGCTCATGCAGGCCGCCAGATAGAGCAGCGCGCTGTTGCCTGGCCGCATCTCGGACCCGATCGCCCAGAAGAACCCGAGCCCGAGCGCGACGCAGATCGGGACCTGGAGCGCGCCCGTGACGAGCACGGCCGCGCCGCCCGAGGCCATCTTGCGCACGTCGATCTCGAGGCCGATGACGAATAGCAGGAGGACCAGGCCGATCTCGGCGACCGTGGAGATGCTGGCCTGGTCGGTGACGAAGCGCAGGCCGACCGGGCCGATGATCACGCCCGTCGCCAGGTAGGCGATGATCAGCGGCTGCTTGAACCGCCACGTCACGGCGGCGATGAGGGCGGCCGCCCCGACGCAGATGCCGATGCTGGAGAGGAGGTCCGCCGGTGCGTTCATCGGGCCTGGAGGCTCACGGCGGCGCGCCCTAGCGTTCCGAGTGGCTGCGATTCAGGAGGTACGCGGCGATGAACGCGACCGCGACCAGGCCGGGCGACCAGCCCAGCCCGGGCCCGGTCGGATCGTACGGTGAGAGGTCGACGAAGACCGCCAGCCCGCTGACGGCGGCGAACACGAGCACGATGAGCGCGCCGCGCAGCCTGCCGTGGCGCGCGACGAACAGCTCGAGCTCGAGCCTCCACCTGGCACGGTGGTGCACCGCGCCGTGCGGCACCGCCGCCACGTGGGCCGAGACCCGCTCCCGCCGCCCCATGCGGTAGCGGGCGCTCCGGGGCAGCGCCTCGTACGGCAGGTGGTCCGTCTCGCGCTCCCGCGGCGGCGGCACCTCGAGCGGCTCCCACAGCGGCTCGTGCCGGTACCGGCGGTAGAGCACGAAGGTCAGCGCCCCGAGCCCGAGCCAGCCGAGGTAGACCAGCGTCGAGTTCGAGATGTTCTGGAACATCAGCTGCGTGAACACGGTCCCGATGAAGAGCGCGCCGAGCAGCGAGAGGACGGGAATGCTGTCGCGGCCGAAGCGGATGTTCCACGGCATGCGGTACGGCCGGTGCAGCGCGGGCTCGATGTAGCGCAGGCGCATCACCGACAGGTGCGCGGAGCAGAAGGCGAACGTCGCGGCCAGGGAGTACACGGCGCTCATCAGATCGATGACCTTGCCGCCGACGAGAGCCCCCGGCGCCACGAGCAGGGCGCCCGCTATGCCGAAGACGATGATCGAGATGTACGGCGTCCGGAACTTCGGGTGCAGCTGCGCGAACCGCTTGGGCAGGAGCTCCGCGCCGGCGAGCGAGTAGCTGAGGCGGGAGATGCCGATGAGGCCGGCGTTGGTCGCGATGACCAGGATGGTGAAGGCCAGGATGCCGACCCAGATGCCCGCCCAGAAGGCGAGCGCCTGTGACACGACTCCGAATCCGGTGACGATGCCCGCGACGGGGTCGGCCTTCCACGTGGTGGCCAGGTCGGTGGTCCAGCCCGCGTGCCCGTCCGGGTGCACGGGGAACACGCTGACGCCGATCGTCGGCAGGAACGCGGCCACGAACAGCACGGCGACGATGACGGCGAACGTCGCGCGGGGCACGGCGCGACCGGGGTTCTTGGCCTCCTCCGACATGTTGGAGATGGTCTCGATGCCGGTGTACGTGACCATGGCGATGGAGATGCTGGCGACGAAGCTGCCCCACGTCGGCGCGACGCCGAGGTGGATGTTGGAGAGCACGGTGCGGATGTTCAGGAGCAGGATCACGCCGAGGATGACCAGCACGAACTGCGTCAGCAGGTCGGCCAGCGCGAGCACCAGGTTGAGCGCGCTCGACTCCTGGATGCCGATCACGTTGACGCCGATCAGGATCACGATCAGCACGACTGTCGCCCCGACGTGCCACACGTCGTCTGTGCGCAGCCGCGCGAACAGCGGCCAGTACTTGCCGAACACCCCGAGGTAGCTGATCGCGAAGTACGAGGAGATCGACACCGTCGCGGTGTAGTTCAAGAGCTGGACCCACCCGACGATGAAGCCGATCGGCTCGTTGAACGCGCGGCGCGCGAAGCTCGAGCTGCCGCCCGCGTGGGGCAGGGCCGCGGTGCCCTCCGCGTAGTTGAGCGCGGTGGTGACGAAGATGCACCCGGCCAGGATCATCGCCAGGGGCGTCAGGCCCAGCGCAAAGGCCGCGGTGACGCCGAGCGCGTAGTAGATGCTCGAGCCCACGTTGCCGTAGGCGGCGGAGAAGAGAGCCGGCGCGCCTAGCGTGCGGGGCAGCTTGGCCGGCCGGCGCACGACCATGCGGAGGTCTCCCGGCCGGCGGCCCCGCCTGGCGACGGCCTCTGGGCTCATCGCATCGGAGGGTAAAGGATTGCCCTCGGATCCATACACGATCCATACGGGTTGGGGCGCTCTCGCCACACGGAGCACACGAGGCGCGGTCCTACGCTCGAATCGGATGAGGAGCGCGCTCGGAAGGTGACGGAGGACCAGGCGCGCGCGCGCCGCCGGATCAAGTTCCGGGGAGGGAACCTCGGGCCGTTCCTGTGCTGGGCGGTCGTGTTCGCCGATATCGGGACGTCGATCTACTACGTCCCGGGCATCCTCACGGGCCACTTCGGCACGCGCTCCGCGATCTTCGTGGTGATGACGCTCTTCGTCTTCGTCCTGCTCTGCGTGAAGTACGCCGAGGTGACGTGGCGGTATCCCGAGGGCGGGGGCGTCGTCAACGTCTCCTCGCAGGCTCTGCACCCTTTTGCCGGGCTGCTCGGCGGCCTCTTCATCACCGTCGACTACTACCTGACGGCGGCGCTGAGCGCGCTGTCGGGGATGTTCTACCTCGGCGCGGTCGTGCCCTCGGTCACGCCGCTGGTCCTCGAGCTGACGGTGGTCGCGCTCGCCGGTCTCGCGGTGCTCAACCTGCTGGGGATCAAGGAGAGCGCGCGCACGACGGCGATCTTCGCGACGGCCGCCGCGGCCGGACAGGGCATGGTGCTGGTGGCGACCGCGATCTACCTCGGCCCGTCAGGGATCGCGCACAGCATCCAGGTGCTGCTGTCCGGGCCGCCGCTGACCTTCCGCGTCGTGCTGCTCGGATACGGCGCCGCGTTTCTCGCGTTCTCCGGCCTGGAGAGCATCGCCCAGCTGGCGCCGGCCATGCGCGAGCCGCGCCGCCAGGTCGCCTTCCGCTCGATGAGCGCGGTGGTCGCGACGATGGCCGTGACGAGCCCGCTGCTCACCCTGTGGTCCACGACGCTGCTCTCGGCGAAGGACGACCCGAACCAGCTCATCTCGTTGCTCGGCGCTCACGTGGCGGGGCAGCTGCTCGGGGGCTACGTGGCGGTCAGCGGCGCCATCCTGCTCGTGTTCGCCAGCAACACGGCGATCATCGGCTCGTACCACGTGTTCATCGCGCTGGCGCGGATGGGCTTTCTGCCGCGCGCGCTGGAGCGCCGCAACCGGCGGCGCCTGACCCCGCACTGGGCGATCCTCGCCGCGGTCGCCGTTCCCATCGCGGTCGTGATCGCGTCGCGGGGCAACGTCGACCTGCTTGGCGACCTGTATGCGTTCGGGCTGCTGGGCACGTTCGTGCTGACGTGCGTGAGCCTGGACGTCGTCCGGTGGCGCGAGCACCGGAGCTGGAGCCTGCCGGCCGTGCTGTTCTTCGCGATGGGCGCGCTGACGACGGCGCTGGTGGTCACCGCGTGGGTGATCAACGTCATCGGGAAGCCGCTCGCGACCGAGTTCGGCGGCGGGCTGACGGTGGCCGGCCTGATCATCGGCCTGGTCACGTACCGCCGGAGCCGGAGCCGGCGCCCCGCCGTGTTCCCGGTGCCGTTCCGCCCGCAGCGCGCCTCGGAGTCGATCCGCGCCCTGGGCCACCGCCGCGACATCGGCGAGGTGCTGGTAATCCTGCCCCACGAGCAGTTGGCCGCGGAGGCGGTGATCGCCGAGGGTACGAGGGCGGCGGCGGGGCGAGGCGCCGTCTTCCTCTATCGGGGAAGCCGCCACCCGCACGAGCACCACGAGCTGCTGGAGGTCACGGACCCCTGGCTGAAGGATTACGCGGCCCACGACGCGTTCGCCCGCGCGGAGATGATGGCGCGCAAGACGGTGCCACATCGCCGGTTCGTCTACATCCCGGGCAGCCTTCCGCGGGAGATGGTCGGCCAGGTCTGGCGCACGATCTCGCCGCGCGAGACCGTGGTGACCGTGGAGGACAAGGACATGCTGCCGCCCGCCGCGGTGGACCGGGTGCGCCGGCATGCGGCCGACGGCACCGCCGTGCTGCACATGTACACGAGCAAGGTCATCCCCCTGCCCGCGACGCTCGCGACTACGCGCTGACGATCAGGTCTTCCAGGGCGCGCGGGTAGTCGGTCATCACGCGGCATCCGCCGTCGGTGACCACCACCGTGTCGGAGTGCCGGAAGCCGCCGAGGTCGGGGAAGTACAGGCCCGGCTCGACCGTGAACACCATGCCGGCCTCGAGCACCGCCTCCTCGCCGCGGTCCAGGAACGGCGCCTCGTGCGCCTCGAGGCCGATCGAGTGGCCCACGTGGTGGCGCAGGCGGTCCGCCACCCCGAGCTCCTCAGCCAGCCGCACCGTGGCCAGCTCCACCTCGCCCGCGGGAACGCCGGGCGCCATGACCTCGAGGGCGCGGGACTGAAGCGCGAGCATCGCGTCGAACGCGCGCCTCTGCTCGTGCGTCGGCTCTCCGACGATGAGCGTGCGCTCGAGCTCGCTGTGGTACCCGTCGACGTTCAGCGCCGCCCCGCTCACTAGGACATCGCCGGGCTGCACGCCCACGCCCTTGACGAAGCCGTGGGGCATCGCGGTGGAGCGGCCGGCCACGAACTCCGCGGTGAGACCCGTCTCGTCCGCGCCGCGCGGCCGCCAGCCCGGCACCTCGCGCACCAGCTCGAGCAGCGTCTCGGTCGCGACCGGGGCGTACGACTCCATCTCGGTCCGGCCGGGCCTGATCGCGTCCTGCATCCGGCGGTGCGCGCGGGCGGCCCAGTCGCACGCCAGCTGCAGGCATTCGAGCTCGGCGGCGGACTTGACCCGCCGGAGCGACTCGACGATGAGCTCCGCGTCGATCGGGCGCTCGCCGGTCAGGTCGCTCAGGCGCGGCCCCCGGTAGCCCCACAGCGGCCAGCAGCCGTCGTGGTCGGCCCCGGTGCGGTACGGCCGGGCCTGCATCTCGCGGAGGAGGGCGCTCACCTGCTCCATCGGGTGCTCCGCCCCCGGGTAGTCGAAGTACACGTTCAGCCGGTCGACCCGCGTCGCCGCCTCGGCGTGCTCCTTCTCCACGGCCGGGGCGACCAGGGCCGACTCGCCGGTCGAGCCGACGACCAGCACGACCGGCCGCTCGGTGGGGATGTGGTGAAAGCCGGTGAGGTAGGCGACCCGCGCCGGGTAGAAGACGCACAACGCGTCGAGACGGGCGGCCTCCATGCCCGCGGCCACCGCCTCGCGGCGCCGGCGGTACTCGTCCTGCGTGACCTCGGGCACGCGCACGGTCACGGCCGCCGGGGCCGGCCCCGCGGCTGCCGCCTTCGCACGTCCGCTCCTAGTACGCGGCAAGCTTGCGCATCGCCTCCGCGATCTTCTCGGGGTTGGGCATGAAGAAGTCTTCCTGCGGGGTGTTGAAGGGCATCGCGGGGACGTCGGGGCCGGCCACGCGCACCACCGGACCGTCCAGGCTCTCGAAGGCGTGCTCGGAGATGAGCGCCGCCACCTCGGCGCCGAAGCCGCCGGTCAGGTTGTCCTCGTGGACCACCATCGCCTTGCCGGTCCGCCGGACCGAGTCGAGGATGGTTTCGCGGTCGAGCGGCGCGAGCGTGCGCAGATCGACCACCTCGACGCTCACCCCCTCGGAATCGAGCTGCCGCGCCGCCTCCAGGCAGTGGTGCGTCATCAGGCCCCACGCGAAGCAGCTCAGCCTGGTGCCGGGCCTGCGGATCACCGCGGGGCCGATGGGCACGAGGTGGTCGCCCTCCGGCACCTCCTCGGCCACCAGGCGGTACACGCGCTTGTGCTCCAGGAAGACGACGGGGTCGGGGTCGCGGATCGCCGACTTGAGCAGCCCGTGCGCGTCCGCGGGCATGCTCGGCACCACGACCTTCAGACCGGGCACGTGGGCGTAGAAAGCCTCGATCGACTGCGAGTGGTATAGCCCGCCGTGGACGCCGCCGCCGAACGGGGCGCGGATCACCATGGGCACCGACCAGCCCCCGTTGGAGCGGTAGCGCGTACGCGCCGCCTCGCTCACGATCTGGTCGAAGGCGGGGTGGATGAAGTCGGCGAACTGGATCTCGGCGATCGGGACCAGGCCGTTGAGCGCGGCGCCGACGGCGACGCCGACGATCGCGCCCTCCGCCAGCGGGGTGTCGAGGACGCGGGCCTCGCCGAACCGGGCGTGCAGGCCGTCCGTGGCGCCGAAGACGCCGCCCTTGCGGCCGACGTCCTCGCCCAGGACCAGCACGCGCTCGTCCCGCTCCATCTCCTCGGTCATGGCGGCGCGGACCGCCTCGATCATGCGCAGCTCGGCCATCGCTCTGCGCTGATTGTCGCGCGGCCGGGGACCGGATGACCGAACGGCCGAGGTCGGGCGTTAGACTCGAAGAGGAGGTTGGCGGATTTCGTTCTCTGCTGACGTCAAGAACGAGCTGGCCGGGCTGTTGCCCGCGCGACCGTGCTGCCAGCTCAGCGAGCTGCTCGGCATCTACCACGGCTCGCGCGGGCGCCTGCTGGGCGGCCCGCGGGGGCGGTCGGCCTATTTCTCGCTGCTGCGCAACGCGGTGGCCCGCAAGGTGGTGCGCCTCGGCCATGCGGTGGGGCGGATGGAGCCGAAGTACCAGGCGGTCAAGACGCGCAAGCGGATGACCTTCTTCATCGAGCTCGCCGTGCCAGAGGCACTGCTGCCGATGTTCAGCCTGCCGCCCAGCAAAGCGGTGCCCGACGCGGCCTGCGACCGCAAGGCCATGCTCCGCGGCCTGTTCCTGGGCTGCGGCTCGGTCAACGCGCCGAACGCGCGCTACCACCTCGAGTTCGTGGCTCCCACGCCCTCGTGGGCGGCGGCGATCAAGCGCCTGGCCGAGAGCGCGGGCGTGAAGGTCGGCATCACCGACCGCGCCGGCCAGCCCGTCGTTTACGCGAAGGACGGCGACAGCATCGTCCGGCTGCTGTCGACGATGGGCGCGAGCCGCGCCGTGATGGAGTTCGAGAACGTGCGCGTCGTGCGCGAGGTGAGCGGAGAGGTCAACCGCCGCCTGAACTTCGAGACGGCGAACATCGGCAAGACCATCGGCTCCGGGCTGCGCCAGGCGGCCGCGATCGAGCGGCTGCAGGCCGGCGGGATGCTGGACCGGCTGCCGGAGGCGCTGCGGGAGATGGCGCGCTGGAGGGCGGCGAACCCCGAGCTGAACCTGGTCGAACTGGCCGGCCGGATGAACCTGTCCAAGTCCGCGGTCAACCACCGGCTGCGCCGGCTGCAGCAGCTCGCGGAGGCCCACGGCCGGCCGGCCGCGGACAGGGAGGTCTCCCGGCCCTCCGAGCACCAGCGCCGCTCCGCCTAACATTTACGGCGTTCCCCGCCGGCTCAACATCAGGAGCGCGCCATCATGGCACTCAAGGTCGGTATCAACGGCTTCGGGCGGATCGGGCGCAACATCTTCCGCGCCGCCTGGGACCTGAAGCCAAACTTCGACATCGTCGCCGTCAACGACATCGGCGACGCGAAGACCTTCGCGCATCTGCTCAAGCACGACACCGCGCTCGGCACCTTCGCCCCGGCCGTGAAGGCGGGCGACGACGTGATCCACGTCGACGGGCACGACGTGAAGTTCCTGAGCCACAAGGACCCCGGCGAGCTGCCGTGGAAGGATCTGGGCGTCGACATCGTCATCGAGTCGACCGGCCTGTTCACCGACGCGACCAAGGCGCGCGTGCACATCGACCGCGGCGGGGCCAGGAAGGTGATCATCTCCGCGCCGGCGACGAACCAGGACTACACGGTCGTCATGGGCGTCAACCACAAGGGCTATGACCCGGCCAAGCACCAGGTCGTCTCCAACGCGAGCTGCACCACCAACTGCTTCGTCCCCCTGGCCAAGGTCCTGCACGACTCCTTCGGCATCGAGCGCGGGATGATGACGACGATCCACGCGTACACCGCCGACCAGCGGCTGCAGGACCTGCCGCACAAGGACCTGCGCCGCGCGCGCGCGGCGGCGGACAACATCATCCCGACGTCGACCGGCGCCAACCGGGCCGTCGCCGAGGTGCTGCCCGAGCTGTCGGGCAGGTTCTCCGGGATGTCCTTCCGCGTTCCGATCCTCGACGTCTCCGTGGTCGACCTCACAGTGCAGCTCGGCCGCAAGACGACGGTGGAGGACATCAACGCCGCGTTCGACGAGGCGGCGAGCGGAGAGCTCGAGGGCATCCTCGCCGTCAGCCACGAAGAGCTCGTCTCCTCGGACTTCAAGGGCGACTCGCATTCGTCGATCGTCGATGCGCCCTCCACACTGGTCCTCACGGGCGATTGGGCGAAGGTCGTGAGCTGGTACGACAACGAGTGGGGCTTCAGCTGCCGGATGGTCGACCTGGTCGGGTACATGGCGGAGCGGCTCTGAAAGCCTCCATCACCGCCGTGGACGTCGCCGGAAAGCGCGTCCTCGTTCGCGAAGACCTCAACGTCCCGCTGGCCGGCGGGGGGATCGCGGACGACACGCGCGTCCGCGCCGCGGTCCCCACGCTGCAGCACCTGGCGCAGCGGGGTGCGCGCGTGATCGTGATCTCGCATCTCGGGCGGCCGAAGGACAGGGAGCCGGACCTGTCGCTGCGGCCCGTGGCCGACGACCTCGGCAAGCGGCTCGGCCGCGCGGTGGAGTTTGCCCCGGACTGCGTCGGGGACAGCGCGCTGAGCGCCGTGGACGCGCTGCAGTCGGGCCAGGTCCTTCTGCTGGAGAACGTGCGCTATCACAAGGAGGACGAGGCCAACGACCCGGCCTTCGCGCGCCGCCTCGCGTCGCTGGGCGACCTCTTCGTCAACGACGCGTTCGGCTCCTCGCATCGCGCCCACGCGTCGGTGGTCGGCGTCGCGGCCTACCTGCCGGCGTACGCGGGCGAGCTGATGCAGGCCGAGCTCGACGCGCTCCATCGCGCGCTCGACGGGCCCAAGCGGCCCATGGTCGCGGTGGTCGGCGGGGCCAAGGTGTCGACGAAGGTGGGCGTGCTGCGCAACCTGCTGACGAAGGTCGACTCGCTCCTGGTCGGCGGCGCGATGGCGAACACGTTCTTCAAGGCGCGCGGGTGGGCGACGGGCGCCGGGCTGGTCGAGGACGCCGCGCTCGACGAGGCGCGAGCCGTGGCGAAGGAGGCGGGCGACAAGCTCGTGCTGCCGGTCGACCTGGTCTGCGCCCGGAAGATGGAGGCGGCCCAGCCGCTGCGCCTGTTCCCGGCCGAGAAGGTCGAGGCGGAGTGGATGGCGCTGGATATCGGTCCGCGGTCGGTCGCCCTGTTCAGGGACAGGCTGCGCGGCGCCGGGACGGTGATCTGGAACGGCCCGGTCGGGGTGGCCGAGATAAAGGAGTTCGCGGAGGGCACCAAGGGCGTGGGCGAGGCGATCGCGGCCTCGGGCGCGTACAGCCTCGTCGGCGGGGGCGATACGGTGGCGGCGATCGACGCGCTCGGCCTGGCGGGCCGGTTCTCGTGGGTCTCGACCGGCGGCGGCGCGACGCTCGAGTACCTGGAGGGCAAGGAGCTGCCGGGCGTCGCGATCCTGCACGAGACCTGATGGCGTCGCGACCACCCGGCATGCCGCTGCTGGCGGCGAACTGGAAGATGAACCCGACCAACGTCGACGACGCGCTCGACCTGGTGCGGGGCGTCATGGCCGTGGCCCGCGGCCACGCCGACCGGATCGAGGTCGCGATCTTTCCGCCGTTCGTGTGGCTGCTGCCGGTCTCCGACCTGCTGGTCGAGTCGGGCGTGAAGCTCGGCGCGCAGGACTGCTTCTGGGAGAAGGCCGGCGCGTTCACCGGCGAGGTCTCGCCCGAGATGCTGAAGGCGGTGTGCCAGTGGGTCATCGTCGGCCACTCCGAGCGCCGCCTGTACATGGGCGAGACGGACGAGATGGTGGCGAAGAAGACGGCCGCGGCGCTGGCCGCCGAGCTGGGCGTGGTCATGTGCGTGGGCGAGCTGGCCGACCACTACGACGCCGGCACCTCGGACCAGGTCGTGTCGGCGCAGGTCGAGGCCGGCCTGGCGAACTGCTCCGCGGACGACTCGGCGCGCCTGGTGATCGCGTACGAGCCGGTGTGGGCGATCGGCAGTGGCAAGAACGCCGACCCGGAGCACGCTTACAAGACGATGCGGCTGATCCGGCGCGTCGTCGGGGAGATGATCGGCGCCGGCGCCGCGCGCAAGGTGCGCATCCTGTACGGCGGGAGCGTCAAGTCGAGCAACGTGCAGCAGTACGTCGAGCTGCCGTTGTGCGACGGCGTGCTGGTCGGCGGCGCCAGCCTCGACCCGGACGAGTTCGCGGCCATCGTGAAGGTCACGGCGGAGGTGTACGGGCATCGCTAGGAATCCCGGCACGCTGGTCTTGCTGCGCCACGGCGAGAGCACGTGGAACCTGGAGAACCTCTTCACTGGGTGGACCGACGTCCCGCTGAGCGAGCGTGGCGCCGGCGAGGCCGTGGCGGCCGGGCGCCTGATGCGCGAGGCGGGCCTCCGGCCCGCCGTTGTGCACGAGTCGGTGCTGCTGCGCGCCATCCGCACCACGCAGCTCGCGCTGGGCGAGATGGAGATGGCGTGGGTCCCGGTCAGACGAAGCTGGCGCCTGAACGAGCGCCACTACGGCGCGCTGCAGGGCTTGAACAAGCAGCAGACCGCGGAGCGCTACGGCGAGGACCAGGTGAAGCTGTGGCGGCGGAGCTACGACGTGCGGCCGCCGGACCTCGAGCCTGACGACGAGCGTCACCCGTCGCACGACCCGCGTTACGCCGACCTCCCGCCGGAGCTGCTCCCCAGCGCGGAGTGCCTGGCCGACGTCGTCGACCGCATGCTGCCCTACTGGTACGACGCGATAGTGCCCGACCTGCTCGCTCTGCCCTGCGTGCTGGTGTCGGCGCACGGCAACAGCCTGCGCGCGCTGGTCAAGCACCTGGACGGACTGAGCGAGCGGGAGGTGGTCGAGCTCAACATCCCGACCGGCGTGCCTCGCGTGTACGAGCTCGACTCCGACCTGCGCCCGAAGGCGTCGCGCTACCTCGGAGACCCGCAGGACGTCGCGCGGCGCGAGGCGGAGGTGAGGGCGCAGGCGAGCGGAGGGCGGTCCGGGTCGAAATCCTCCAGCACTTAGACTGATCTCAATTCAAAGAAGCGACACATTCCAGAAAGGGGGATCCAGACCATGGCTTTCGAGCTGCCTCCACTGCCCTATCCGTACGACGCGCTCGAACCGCACATCGACGCGCAGACCATGCAGCTGCACCACGACAAGCACCACGCGACGTACGTGACCAACGCGAACGCCGCCCTCGAGAAGCACCCGGAATGGGCGAAGCGCTCGGTGGAGGACGTGCTGTGGGCGATCAACGAGGTGCCGGAGGACATCCGCACCGTGATCCGCAACAACGCCGGCGGACATTCCAACCACTCGATCTTCTGGACGATCATGGGACCGGGCGGCGGCGGCAATCCTTCCGGCCGCATCGCGGACGCGCTGAAGAGCACGTTCGGCAGCTTCGACTCCTTCAAGGAGCAGCTCTCCAAGGCCGGGCTCGGGCAGTTCGGAAGCGGCTGGGCGTGGCTCGTCGTGGACAAGCAGGGCAAGCTCTCGATCAAGTCGTACCCCAACCAGGACAGCCCGTTCATGGAGGGCCTGACCCCCATCCTGGGCGTCGACGTGTGGGAGCACGCGTACTACCTGAAGTACCAGAACCGCCGCGCGGACTACATCAACGCGTGGTTCAACACGCTGAACTGGGAGACGATCAACACCCGGTTCGGTTCGGTCTGGTCCTGAGGCGGCTCTGAGCCTCCCCAAGTAGAATCTCCGGGTTCCATGGCAAAGCTTCAGAACGCGCTGGTCGTCGCGGAGGCGGTGCTGGCGCTGCTGCTGGTGGCCGGCGTTTTGATCCAGACGCCGAAGGCCTCGGGCCTCGGCGGGACGATCGGCGGCGGCGATTCGGGCCTGGGCGGCGGCTATCGCACGCGCCGGGGCCTCGAGCGCCAGGTGTACTGGACGACGTGGGTCCTGGTCGCCGCCTTCCTGGTGTGCTCGATCGCCAACGTCTGGGTGACGACGCATCTCAAGTAGGCGGAATATCGTGGCCGCCGCGCTGGCGGCGGTCATGGCCCTGGCGGCGTGCCAGCCGGTCGCGACGGTGCCCAAGCCGGCCCGGGGAGGGACGGCGGTCGAGGCGCTCGTGGGCCAGGCCGGCGTGCTCAACCCGCTGTTCGCGTCCAACGATACGGCGCGTGACGTCGACAGCCTGATCTACCAGGGCCTGACCACCGTCGACGCGCGGCAGAACGTCGCCGGCCTCCTGGCGACGGACTGGGCGGTGTCGCCCGACCACATGACGTACACGTTCAACGTGCGCACGGACGTGAAGTGGGGCGACGGCGAGCCGTTCAGCGCGGCGGACGTGCTGTTCACCTTCCACGTCCTGCAGGACATGGAGTACCAGGAGCCGGGCGGCGCGTTCTGGCGCGACGTCGGCGTCGCGCCCGGCGGCCCGAACCAGGTCGTGTTCTCGCTCAAGGCGCCGAGCGCCTCGTTCCCGCTGGCGCTCCGCATCGGCATCATCCCCAAGCACCTCTTCGGAGGCCTGGCGCCGGCGCAGATCTCGGCCAGCGACTACAGCGGGGTGCGCGCGATCGGGACCGGGCCGTTCCGGGTCTCGGCGATCACGCCGCTCGCGATCACGCTCGACCGCAACCCGTATGCGAGCCCGCGGCCGTACCTCGACCACCTGGTGCTGCGCACGTATCCGGCCGGCGACCCGCAGATGGCGATCCAGGCGGTTCTGACTGGCGCGGCCGACTCGGTCGGCGGGCTCGAGCCGCAGGAGGTGGGCGCGCTGCAGGGCCGGACCGACGTGGCGATCCTCGAGTCGCGGCTCTTCACCAACTCCTTCGTCAGCTTCAATCCGCAGGGCGACGGCAAGGTGTTCTTCGGCGATCCGAACGTGCGCATCGCGCTGGCCCAGGCGATCGACCGCCAGCGCCTGGTGAACGACGTGCTCTCCGGTCGCGGCGACCCGGACCCGACGCCGATCCCGACCTCGGACTGGGCGTTCTCCGCCGCCGCCGCCGCCGCGCATCCCTACGACCCGCTGGCCGCGGGGACCGCGCTGGACGCGGCGGGGTGGAAGCTGGACCCGAGCTCGCGGCTCAGGTTGAAGAACGGCAACCAGTTCAAGGTGACGATGGTCGCGGCGGATTCGTATCCGAATCACCAGATCGCGGACGCGGTGGCGCACCAGCTGGCGGAGATCGGGATCGAGGTCGACGTGAAGGCGGTACCGGCCTCGCAACTGGTGAACAACTTCCTGATCGGGCGCAACTACGAGATGGCGCTCGTGACCTTCGACGTGGGGTCGGACCCCGACCAGTTCGAGCTGTGGCATTCGGGCGTCGACACGACTTCGCTGAACTTCGCCTACACCCGCGGGTGGGGGTTGATCGACAAGGACCTGGAGGACGGGAGGGCGGCGGTGGATCCGCCGGCACGCCTGGCGGCGTACCTGGATTTTCAGATGCTCATGGTCAACGCGGCGCCGGCGATCTTCCTCTACGCGGGGCGGTACGACTACGCGGTATCGCAGCGCGTGCACGGCGTGCACATGAACAAGACGATCGAGCCCCCGGACCGGTTCCAGTACGTGGCGGACTGGTACGTGAACACCACGGGGTGAGGTTGGGGGCGGCGCGCGGGCGTGCTGCGCGCGCGGGTTTCGCGCCGGCCAAGCGCGCCCTTGGCGCCAAAGGCGCCGAATTCGCGCGGCCAAGCGCGCCCTTGGCGCCAAAGGCGCCGAATTCGGTCGGTTCGGGTTGAGGGGACAATGAGGGCGTGGACCTCGGCCTGAAGGATCGCCGCGCGCTCGTGACCGCGGCGAGCCGGGGGCTGGGCCGCGCATGCGCCGAGGCGCTGGTGGCGGAGGGGGCGCACGTCGTCATCTCGTCGCGCGACCAGGCGGCGATCGAGGCGACGGCGCGAGACATCGGCGCGGCGCGAGGGTTCGTCGCCGATATGGCCAAGGCCGCCGACGTAGAAGCGCTCGTCAGTCGCACGGGCGACCAGCTCGGCGGGCTCGACGTGCTGATCGTGAACGCGGGCGGCCCTCCGGCGGGCACGTTTCAGCAGGTTCCGCTCGAGAGCTGGGAGCCGGCGTTCGAGCTGACCGTGATGAGCGCCGTGCGGATCGTTCACGAGGCGCTCCCGCTGCTCAAGCGCTCCGAGCAGGGCCGCGTCGTGTTCATCACCTCGGTGTCGGTCCGGCAGCCGCTGCCCAACCTGGCTCTGTCGAACGCCCTGCGCGGCGCCGTCACGGGGCTGGCGAAGACGCTCGCGCTCGAGCTGGCCGCGGATCGCATCACGTTCAACTGCGTCGCTCCGGACGCCATCCTCACCGACCGCATTCGCCACCTCGTGGGCGGCGCCGGCGGCGACCTGGAGGAGAACCTGAAGCGGCGCGCGGCGCAGGCGCCGATGAAGAGGTTCGGCGAGCCGGCCGAGTTCGCGGCGGCGTGCGTTTTTCTATGTTCTCGGCAGGCGGGCTACATCACGGGACAGACGCTGGGAGTCGACGGCGGCTCACTGGCCGGCGTCCACTAGGATTTCGACTGAGATGAGCACAGCGATCCGTTTCGCCGAGCGCATGTCGCGGCTGGGGACCGAGGGCGCCTTCGAGGTGCTGGCCCGCGCGCGGCGCCTCGAGGCCGAGGGCAAGAAGATCGTTCACCTCGAGATCGGCGAACCCGATTTCGCGACGCCGGACAACATCGTCGAGGCGGGCATCGGCGCTCTGCAGAACGGCTACACGCACTACACGCCCGCGAGCGGGATCCGCGAGTCGCGCGAGGCGGTGGCGGGGTTCGTCAGCCGCATGCTGAACACGGACGTCGAGGCCGACGACGTGGTCCTGGTCCCCGGGTCGAAGAACGTCCTGCTCTTCACGCTGCTGGCGTGCATCGAGCCGGGCGACGAGGTGATCCTTCCCGACCCGGGCTATCCCGCGTACCACTCGCAGGTCAACTTCATAGGCGCGATCCCGAAGCTGGTCACGCTGCGCGAGGACAAGGACTTCCGCATGGACCTCGACGAGCTCGCCTCGCTCGTCACGCCGAAGACGCGGATGCTGATCATCAACACGCCGCAGAACCCGACGGGAGGCGTGCTGACCGAGGAGGACGTGGACTTCGTGTGCGAGCTCGCGCAGAAGCACGACCTGATCGTGGTCTCGGACGAGATCTACAGTCAGCTCGTGTACGGCTTCCACCACGTCTCGCCGCTGTCGCGGCCCGGGATGCGCGAGCGGACCGTGCTGATGGACGGGCTGTCGAAGTCCTATGCGATGACCGGCTGGCGCCTGGGATACGCGGTCGCGCCGCGGGCGCTGGCGGCCAAGCTCGACCAGCTGATGATCAACTCCTCGTCTTGCGCCGCGGGCTTCACGCAGATCGCGGCCATCGAGGCGCTGACCTCGCCCGAGTCGGAGCACGCCGTCCAGCGCATGGTCAAGGTGTTCGAGCACCGGCGCAACCTCGTGGTCGACGGCCTGAACGAGATCCCCGGCGTCCGCTGCGCGCGGCCGCAGGGCGCGTTCTACGCCTTTCCGAACGTCGAGGGCACCGGGTTCGACGAGCGTGACCTGGCCGCCCGCCTGCTCACCGAGGCGGGCGTGGCCGTGCTTCCGGGGACCTCGTTCGGCGAGGCCGGGAAGGGCTTCATCCGGCTCGCCTACACGCAGTCCGAGAGCGAGCTGAAGCTGGGCCTCGACCGGATCAAGGAGTTCGTCACCGCCCACCGCCCGTAGCGCGGAGCGAGGGATATCCTTGAGCCATGGGTGACGGCCTGCGCCGTCTGACCGAGCCGCTGGTCAGAGAGGGCGGCCGCCTTCGCCCCGCGACCTGGGAGGAGGCGCTGCGACGCGCGGCGGCCGGCTTCGAGGCCGCGCGAGCGCGCGGGCCTGAGGCCTTCGGCCTGTTCAGCTGCTCCAAGCAGACCAACGAGATGAACTACATGGCGCAGAAGTTCGCGCGCGCCGTGATGCAGAGCAACAACGTCGACAGCTGCAACCGGACTTGACACGCCCCCAGCGTCGCCGGTCTGGCGACGGTGTTCGGGGCGGGGGGCGGGACGTCGTCCTATCGCGAGGTCGAGGACACCGAGGTGATCATCCTGTGGGGCTCCAACGCGCGCGAGACCCATCCGATCTTCTTCCATCACCTGCTCCGCGGGGTGCGCAACGGAGCGCGGCTCTACGCCGTCGACCCCCGCCGGACGACCTCGGCGCAGTGGGCCGATATGTGGCTGGGCATCGACGTCGGCAGCGATATCGCCCTGGCCAACGCGATGGCGCGTGTGATCATCCACGCCGGCCTGGCCGACCAGCGCTTCGTCGCCAACTCGACCTCCGGCTACGACGCCTTCGCGCGCAAGGTCGAGTCCTACACGCTGGAGTTCGCCGAGCAGGCGACGGGAGTTCCCGCCGCGGCGATCGAGGAGGTGGCGCTCGACTACGCTCGGGCCCGCACCGGGATGATCTGCTGGACGCTCGGCATCACCGAGCACCACAACGCCACCGACAACGTGGTCGCGCTGATCAACTTGGGATTGCTCACGGGCAAGGTCGGGCGCTACGGCTGCGGGCTGAACCCGCTGCGCGGCCAGAACAACGTGCAGGGCGGCGGTGACATGGGGGCGATCCCGGCGCGGCTGCCCGGGTTCCAGGACCTCGAGGACCCCGAGGTGCACGCGAAGTTCGAGCGCGCGTGGGGCGGCGCGCACTTTCCGGCCGAGAAGGGCCTTCACCTGAGCGAGATGTTCGAGGCGATGGAGCACGGGCGTCTCACCGCCGCCTACGTGATCGGGGAGAACCCCGCGCGAAGCGAGGCCGACCAGGCGCGCGCGGTGCGCCTGCTCGGAGGGCTCGAGCACCTCGTGGTCCAGGAGATCCTGCTGACGCAGACCGCCGAGCTTGCGCACGTGGTGCTGCCGGCGGCCGCGGGCTGGGCGGAGTCGGAGGGCACGGTGACGAACAGCGAGCGCCGCGTGCAGCGCGTGCGCCGGGCGCTCGATCCACCGGATGGTGCGCGCGACGATATCGCGATCATCTGCGAGCTGGCCAGGCGTCTCGGCTGCGAATGGGGCGAGCCCACCGCCGAGCAGGTGTGGGACGAGCTGCGCGCGCTGTCGCCGATGCACGCCGGGATGTCGTACGCGCGGCTGGACGAGCTCGGCGGCATCCAGTGGCCGTGCCCAGACACCTCCCACCCGGGTACGCAGTTTCTCCATGCGCGGCTGTGGCAGGAGCCCGTCGAGGGGCCTCGCGCGCCGTTCCACGCCGTCGACCACGACCCTCCGGTCGATGCGCTGAGCGACGAGTTTCCCATCCGGCTCACCACCGGCCGGAGGCTCGACTCGTTCAACACCGGCGTGCAGACGGGCGAGTACACCTCGCCGCTGCGCCGCGGCGAGGCGCTGCTCATCTCGCCGGAGGACGCGGCCGCGCTGGGCGTCGCCGAAGGCGAATCCGTGCGCGCCAGCTCCCGGCGCGGAGCGATCGAGGTCGCAATCGGCGTCGAGCCCTCGCTGCGCCCCGGGCTCGCGTTCATGACGCTGCACTTCCCCGACCAGGCCTCGACCAACATCCTCACCGTCGACGCGTGGGACCCGAAGTCCGGCACCGCGGAGTTCAAGGCGACCGCGATCCGGATCGAGAAGATCCCGGTCGCGTCGGGCGGCTGATGGACATCCGGACCACCGGCGGCCCGGCGACGGCGGAGGAGGTGGCCGCGGTCGACGAGATCCTCGGGCCGCCCGCCTCGCTGTGGGACGGCGGCACGCGCACGTCGGTCGACGGGCACCTGGCGCGGGGGGGCCGCGCGATGCGCGAGCGAAGGCACCTCCTGCTGCCGGCGCTGCACGCCATCCAGGACCGCACCGGATGGGTGAGCCGCGGTGCGCTCGAGTACGCGTGCCGCCGGCTCTCGATCCCGCCCGCCGAGGCGTACGGCGTGGTGAGCTTCTACGCCAGGTTCGCGCTGGAGGGGCCGCAGAACGAGGTCCGGCACGTGTGCGACGACCTGGGGTGCCTGGTCGCCGGAGCGGACGCCGGCGGCCGGGGGGCGCCGTGCCTGGGCCTGTGCGACCGCGCGCCGGCCGAGCTCGTCGAGCGCTTCGGCGCCCGGTATGAGGCGGAGACGGTCGCGGCGGCGGCGGAGCCTCCGGTGCGAGCCGCGGTGTCGCTGCTGCGCCGGGTGGGCCATGTCGACCCGGGCAGCCTCGAGAGCTATCGCGCCGCCGGAGGGTTCTCGGCCCTGCGGAGGGCGCGCGATATCGGCGGCCCGCGCGTGATCGAGGAGCTCACCGCCTCGAAGCTGGTGGGCCGCGGCGGGGCCGCCTTTCCCACGGGCCGCAAGTGGGAGGCGGTGGCGCAGGCGCCGGCACCGCGCCACCTGGTCTGCAACGCGGACGAGTCCGAGCCCGGAACCTTCAAGGACCGCGTGGTCCTCGAGCACGACCCCTTCGCGGTGGTGGAGGGCATGGCGATCGCGGCCCTCGCGACGGGCTGTGCCGTCGGTCACGTCTACGTCCGCACCGAGTATCCGCTCGCCCGCGCGCGGGTGGAAAGCGCGATCGCGCAGGCGCGGGCGGCGGGTCTGCTCGACGTCGACATCGAGGTGCGCAGGGGCGCCGGCGCGTACATCTGCGGCGAGGAGACGGCGCTGTTCAACTCGCTGGAGGGGAGGCGGGGGGAGCCTCGCAACAAGCCGCCCTACCCGGTGCAGTCCGGCCTGTTCGGCCGCCCGACGCTGGTCAACAACGTCGAGACGCTGGTGAACGTGGTCGACGTGGTCGGCGGAGAGTTCAAGGACACGCGGCTCTTCTGCGTGTCGGGCTCGGTGGCCCGGCCTGGCGTGTACGAGCTCGCGCTGGGCACGCCGCTGCGCGAACTGCTCGAGCTGGCGGGCGCGCGCGACGTGCAGGCGGTGCTGCTGGGCGGCGCCGCGGGCTCGTTCCTGGCCCCCGACCAGCTGGAGGTGCCGCTGAGCTTCGAGGGCACGCGCGCGGTCGGCGCCACCCTGGGCTCGGGAGCCGTGATCGTGTTCGACCGGTCCGTCGACCTCAGAAAGGTGATGCTGCGCATCGCCCGCTTCTTCCGCGACGAGTCGTGCGGGCAGTGCGTGCCGTGCCGCGTCGGCACCAAGCGGCAGGAGGAGATCCTGGAGCGCATGCTGGGGCGCGGAGGTGACACGACGGCGGACGTCGCCCTGCTCGGCGACATCGCGCAGGCCATGCGCGACGCCTCGATCTGCGGCCTCGGCCAGACCGCGGGGAACGCGATCGAGTCCGGCCTGAAGCATCTGCCGGTGCTGAATGCCTGAGGCGAAGCGGATGGTGGCCATCACCGTCGACGGCCGCGAGGTCGAGGTGGTGGAGGGTTCCACCATCCTGGACGCGTGCCGGCGCCTGGCGATCGACACGCCGACGCTGTGCCAGCTCGACAACCTCGCGCCGGTCAACGTATGCCGCGCGTGCGTCGTGGAGCTCGAGGGATCGCGCGCGCTGGTGCCCGCGTGCTCGCGCCAGGTCGAGGCGGGCATGAAGGTCCGCACCGGCTCCGAGCGCGTGAAGCACAGCCGGCGCCTGGTGCTCGAGCTTGTGGGGTCGTCCGTCGACGTGTCGCTGGCGTCGCCCCAGGTGCATGGGTGGATGCGGGAGTATGGAGCGCAGCCGGCGCGCTTCGGGTCCGTGGCCACCGTCGCGCAGCCGGCGAAGGTCGACAACGACCTGTACGTGCGCGACTACTCGCGCTGCATCCTCTGCTACAAGTGCGTCGAGGCGTGTGGCGCGGAGGCGCAGAACACGTTCGCGATCGGGGTCGCGGGACGGGGCTTCGACGCCCACATCTCCACCGAGTTCGACGTGGGGCTGCCGGATTCCGCGTGCGTCTACTGTGGCAACTGCATCGGCGTCTGCCCGACCGGCGCCCTGATGTTCAAGAGCGAGCACGATATGCGAGCCGCCGGCACGTGGGACGGGCCGGCGCAGACGGTGACCGAGACGGTGTGCCCCTACTGCGGCGTGGGCTGCATGCTCGAGCTGCACGTGCAGGACAACACGATCGTGAAGGTGACGTCGCCCCTCGACCACAGCGTGACGTCCGGCCACCTGTGCATCAAGGGGCGATTCGGGTTCCAGTTCGTGCAGCGGCGCGGCAGATAAGGGCCGGTTCGCGGGTCTGGGCCTGGCTAGTCCCCGTCGCCTCCGCCTCCGCCGCCGCCGTTCCCGCCGCCTCCGCCGCCGCCGGGGGGCGGCTGCCAGGTGGCCGTGTCAGGGGTGGGTGAGGGCGTGACGATGTAGGCCGGCTGGGTGGGGGAGGCCGGGATCGACGGGGTGGCGACCGCGTGCTGCCCCGCGACGGCGCCGCCGGCCGGCCGGGCGGGGTGGCCCGGGCTGCCGAGCTTGAGGGTGCCGATCTGAGCCGCGACCCCGATCACGATCAGGGCCGCCGCGGCCGCGACCAGCACCAGGTTGGTGAATTTGCCCATACGAGGTAAACGCCTGCCTCGCCCCGGGCCCCGGAAGAGGCTGAACGGCTCACAAGGTCCGCAGGGGATTGGCTCGTTTGGCGCAGAAGGCGTGCAATTCGCGCGGGATTTGGCTCGTTTGGCGCAAAAGGCGTGCAATTTTCGAGTTGCGCGCTATCCGAGCCAGATTGGCTCGTTTGGCGCAAAAGGCGTGCAATTTCGAGTTGCGCGCGATTCGCACGGCATCACGCTCGCCTGGCGCAAAAGGCGTGCAATTTTCGAGTTGCGCGCTATCCGAGCCAGATTGGCTCGTTTGGCGCAGAAGGCGTGCAATTCGCGCGGGATTTGGCTCGTTTGGCCCAAAAGGCGCGGAATTCGCGCTGTTCAGGCTAGTCCCCAGACCCTCCGGTGTCCCCGCCGCCGTCCTCATCGTTCGTGTCGGCGGTCTCCATGTCGGGTGGTTCCGGCTGCTCCGTCTCAGGCGAGGGAGAGGGCTCAGGCGATTCGGCCGGCTCCGGGCTCGGCGAGGGCTCGGGCGACTCGGCGGCCTCCGGGCTCTCCGTACGGGCCCCGCTGGCCTCGTCGTTCGAGGCTGAGGCATGGGTTCCCCGGAACCCGGCGGGCACTAGCGTGTGGGCCGATGCGCCGATCCCCGCGATCAGCAGGCCCGCGACGGCGGCTCCGGTGACAAGCAGCAGCGGTCTCTTCATGGCAAGTGGAAACGCCTCCGAACGTGGGATTGGTCGCCGACCGGTGCGGCGAGGGTCTAGGCTAGCCCACGTGCCCATCGTCTGGACTTCGGATCCCGCTGCGAACGAGCTCCTGGAGAAGGACCCGCTCGCGCTGCTGATCGGCATGGTGCTCGACCAGCAGGTGAAGATGGAGAAGGCGTTCGCCGGGCCTTACGAGCTCAAGCGGAGGCTCGGCCACCTCGACGCGCGCCAGATCGCGAGCCTGGATCCCGACGAGCTGGACCGCGTGTTCCGCGAGCGGCCGGCGCTCCACCGCTTCCCCGGCAACATGGCCCGGCGCGTGCAGGCGATGACGCAGGCGGTCGTCCAGGACTACGGCGGCGACGCGGGCGCCGTGTGGCGGGACGCGAAGACGGGCGACGAGCTCGCGGCGCGGATCCGGAAGCTGCCGGGCTTCGGCGAGATGAAGTCGAAGATCCTCGTGGCCGTGCTGGCCAAGAAGTTCGACGTGCGGCCGCCGGGCTGGGAGAGGCACGCGGCGAGCTGGCACTCGGTCGCGGACGTCGATTCCGAGGAGTCGATGGCGCACGCGCGCGAGGTCAAGCGCGAGATGAAGGCCAGGGCCAAATCAGAAGCTTGATCTGATAACGTGTGCGCTCCGGCCACGCCGAGGGAGCGGGGCGGAGAGATCAGAGCAGACCCAGAAGAGAGGAACCAGACCGAGATGAGAGACTGCATCCCCACCCGAGAGGACGCTCGGGCGCTGGCCGCGAACTTCGCGCTGATCCCGCTCTACCGCGAGGTGCTGGCCGATATGCTGACCCCGGTCCGGGCGTACACGCTGCTCTGCCCGGCCGGCGAGCCGGGCTTCCTGCTCGAGAGCGTCGAGGGGGGCGAGCGCCTGGCGCGGTACTCCTTCATCGGGTTCGACCCCAAGCCGCTGGACCTCGGCGCCCGCAACCCGCTGGCCGCGCTCGAGCCGGTGGTCGCCGAGCGGACGGCCCCGGTCAAAGGCATCCCGCGCTTCCACGGAGGCGTGGTCGGATACCTGGGCTACGAGACGGCGGGGCAGTTCGAGCGGCTTCCGCAGGCCAGGGGCGCGGCGCCGGCGATGCCCCAGGCCGCGTTCCTCAGGGCCGAGGACCTGGCCGTGTTTGACCACGTGACGCGGCGCCTGAAGCTGCTGACCATCCACCGGCCGGACCGCGAGGACTACGACACCGCGGTCGCGCGCCTGGACGCGATGGAGCTCCGCCTGGCCGGCGACCCGCCGCCCGCCCCCGCCCACGGTCCCGACGGCGCGCCGTGGGAGTCGAACGTCACCCGGGGGCAATTCCTCGCCATGGTCGACGCGGCCCGAGAGCACATCCTGGGCGGCGACGCCTTCCAGGTCGTCCCCTCGCAGCGCTTCTCCAAGCCCCTGGCGGCCAACCCCTTCGACGTGTACCGCTGCCTGCGCGCCATCAACCCCTCGCCCTACATGTACTTCCTGGCCCTGGGCGGCGACCGGCACGTGGTCGGGACGTCGCCCGAGAAGCTGGTCCAGGTCGAGGGCGGCCGCGTGGAGACCCGCCCTCTGGCCGGCACCCGGAGGCGCGGCGCCGACCCAGCGGAGGACCTCCGGCTCGAAAAGGAGCTGCTGGCGGACCTGAAGGAGCGGGCGGAGCACGTGATGCTCGTCGACCTGGGGCGCAACGATATCGGCCGGGTGGCGCGTCCAGGGTCGGTCACGGTGGACCGCCTGATGGAGGTGGAGCGGTACTCCCACGTGATGCACATCTCCTCGACGGTGAGCGGCGAGCTGCGCGAGGGCCGCTCCTCGCTCGACGCGCTGCGCGCGGCCTTCCCGGCCGGCACGGTGTCGGGCGCGCCGAAGATCCGCGCGATGGAGATCATCGCGGAGCTCGAGCCGGACCAGCGCGGCGTGTACGCCGGGGCGCTCGGCTACCTGAGCTTCGGGGGCAACCTCGACATGGCCATCACGCTGCGCACTGTCGTCGCGGTCGACGGGATGGCGCACGTGCAGGCCGGCTGCGGCGTGGTCGCGGACTCCGTCCCGGAGCGCGAGTTCGAGGAGACGCTGGAGAAGGCGAGCGCGATGTTCAAAGCCGTCGAGATGGCGGAGGCGATGTGATGGAACGAAGGCCGCGCCTCGCCCTGATCGACAACTACGACTCGTTCACGTACAACCTCGTCCAGCTCCTCGCCGAGCTGAACGCAGAGCCCGACGTGTTCCGCAACGACGCCGTGACCGTGGCGGGGCTGCGGGGATACGACGGCATCGTGGTCTCGCCCGGCCCCGGCCGGCCCGAGGACGCGGGGATCTCCAACGACGCGATCCGCGAGCTCAGCGGCGAGGTGGCCATCCTCGGCGTGTGCCTCGGCAACCAGTGCATCGGCCAGGTGTTCGGCGCCGAGGTCGTGCGCAACGCGCCGGCGCACGGAAAGACGTCCTGGATCCACCACGACAACTCGGGCGTGCTGGCCGGGCTGAGCGACCCCTTCGAGGCGACGCGCTACCACTCGCTGGTGGTGAAGCCGTCGACGATCCCGCCCGAGCTCGCCGTCACCGCCTGGACGCACGACGGCACGGTGATGGGGCTGCGCCACGCGCGCCACGCGACGTACGGCGTGCAGTTCCACCCCGAGTCCATCCTGACCAAGGAGGGGCGCAAGATCCTCGGCAACTTCGTGCGCCGCTCGTCGCGGGTGCCGGCGTGATCGGGTCGATCGCCCGGCTGGTCCGGGGCGAGGATCTCACCGAGGACGAGGCGGCGGCGACGTTCGAGATCATCATGCGCGGCGACGCCACGCCGTCGCAGATCGCCGGCTTCATGGTGGCGCTGCGCATCAAGGGCGAGACGCCCGAGGAGCTCAGCGGGTTCGCGCGCACCGCGCGGGCCATGGCGACGCCGATCCAGGCGGGCGATTCGCTGCTCGACACCTGCGGCACCGGCGGCGACGGCCTGGGGACGTTCAACATCTCCACGCTCTCGGCCATCGTGGCCGCCGCGTGCGGGGCGCGCGTAGCCAAGCACGGCAACCGTGCCGCCTCTTCGCTGTGCGGCTCGGCCGACGTGCTGGAGGCGCTCGGGGTGAGGATCGACCTGCCGCCGGAAGGCGTGGCCCGGTGCATCGAGGAGGCCGGCATCGGCTTCCTGTTCGCGCCGCTGTTCCATCCCTCGTTCCGCTTCGCCTCCGCGCCGCGCAAGGAGCTCGGGCTGCGCACCGTGTTCAACATCCTGGGCCCGCTGTGCAACCCCGCCGGCGCCCGCTACCAGGCTCTGGGCACCGCGGACGAGCACCTGGCGCGCAAGATGGCCGGCGTGCTGCGCCTCCTCGGTGTGGAGCGGGCGATAGTGTTCCACGGCGGCGACGGCATGGACGAGCTGTCGGTCGCCTCGCCCTCCTTCGTGATCGAGGTCGACGGCGGGCGCAAGGAGTACGAGCTGGACCCGGCCGAGCTCGGCCTGCCGCGCGCCCCCCTGGATGCGATGCGCGGCGGAGATCCCGCCGAGAACGCCCGGATCGCGGGCGAGGTCCTCGACGGCGCGCCCGGGCCGAGGCGTGACGTCGTGCTGCTGAACTCGGCGGCCGCGCTGCGCGCGGCGGGGATCGCGGGCGACTGGCGCGAGGGCATCGGGCTCGCCGCGGAGGCGATCGACACGGGGCGGGCCGCGGGCGTCCTGGAGCGGTGGGCCAGAATCTCACAGGAGTGAGCGAGAACCTCCTGGATCGGCTGGTCCTCGAGGCGCGCCAGGACCTCCAGCGGCGGCGCCACCTGATGGACGGCGACCGGTTCGAGGCGGCCGTCGCGGCGTACACGCCGCTGGATTTCGCGGCTGCGCTGCGCCGGCCGAACGGCCTGGCCGTCATCGCCGAGATGAAGCAGCGCACGCCCAGCATGGGCGTCCTGTCAGACGACTACCGCCCCGCCGACCTGGCCCACGCCTACGCGGACGGGGGCGCCGCGGCGATCTCCGTGCTGACCCACATGGCGGGATTCGGGGGCCGGCCGGAGCACGTGCGGGAGGCGCGGGCCGCGACCAGGCTGCCCATCCTGCGCAAGGACTTCATCAGCGACGAGTTCGAGATCGCCGAGGCGCGGGCGTGCGGCGCGGACGCCGTGCTGCTGATCGTCGCCGCGCTGGAGAGGCGGCGGCTGCGGGACCTGTTGGCCGTGGCGAAGAGCCGCGGCGTCGCGGCGCTGGTCGAGGTGCACGACGAGGCAGAGACGGAGGCGGCGCTCGAGGCCGGCGCGCGCATCGCGGGCGTGAACCACCGCGACCTGCGGAACTTCGCCGTCGACCTCGGGCTGACCGAGCGGCTGCGCAAGCGCATGCCCGGCGACGTGCTGGTGGTGGCCGAGAGCGGCATCCACTCGCCCGAGGACTCGCGGCGCATGCGTGATGCGGGCGCGGACGCGATCCTCGTGGGCGAGGAGCTGATGCGGGCCGGCGACCCCGCCGCCCGGATCAGGGAGCTTTTGGCTTGACGCTGGTCAAGATCTGCGGCATCTGCGAGCCCGCGGACGCCCGGGCCGCGGCCGCGGCCGGCGCCGACCTGCTCGGGTTCCACTTCTGCCCCTCGCCGCGGCGCGTGACGCCGGAGGAGGCCAGGGCCGCCGTCCAGGGGCTGGACGCCCGCCCGACGATCGCCGGCGTCTTCATCGACCAGGACCCCGACGAGGTGAGGCAGATCGCCGAGTTCGTCGGTCTCGACCTCCTGCAGCTCCACGGCTCTGAGCCGGCGGGCTTCTCCGCCGGCCGCCCGGTGATGAAGGTGCTGAAGGTGAGGGACGGGCGCGTGCCGGACGGGGACGGCTGGCCGGATCCGATCATGCTCGACACCTGGTCGGCGGACCAGCGCGGCGGCACCGGGAGGACGTGGGACTGGGAGTTGGCGCGGCCGCTGCTGGCGGCTCGCCGCGTGTTCATCGCGGGCGGTCTCGAACCGGGTAACGTGGGCGAGGTCGTGAGCCGGTTCGAGCCCTACGGGGTGGACGTTTCGAGCGGAGTCGAGGCCTCGGTCCGGCACAAGGACGCGGGCCGGATGCGGGCCTTCGTGCGCGCGGTCCGCGCGGCGGAGGGGAGGGCTTGATCCGCCACCCGGTCGACGGGCGGTTCGGCGCCTTCGGCGGCCAGTACGTGCCCGAGACGCTGATGAGCGCGCTGCGCGAGCTCGAGGACATGTGGCACGAGGCCAAGGCGGACCCGCAGTTCCAGCTCGAGCTGGCCGGCCACCGCCGCGCGTTCGTCGGGCGCCCGACGCCGCTCTACGCCGCGAGCCGCCTGAGCGAGCACTTCGGCGGGGCGCACATCCACCTCAAGCGCGAGGACCTCTGCCACACCGGCGCCCACAAGCTGAACAACGCGGTCGGCCAGGCCCTGCTCGCCGTGCGCATGGGCAAGCGGCGGATCATCGCCGAGACCGGCGCCGGCCAGCACGGGGTGGCCGTCGCCACCGTGTGCGCGCGCTTCGGGCTCGAATGCGTGGTGTACATGGGCGCCGAGGACATGCGCCGCCAGGCGATGAACGTACGGCGGATGCGCCTGCTCGGCGCGGAGGTCGTGGAGGTGACGGGCGGCACCAGGACGCTCAAGGACGCCACGACGGAGGCGATCCGGGACTGGGTGACCAACGTCCGGACCACCCACTACATCATCGGCTCGGTGGTCGGCCCGCACCCGTATCCCGAGATGGTGCGCGACCTGCAGCGGGTGATCGGCGACGAGGCGCGCGAGCAGTACCTCTCGCTGGACGGCAAGCTGCCCGACGTCGTGGTGGCGTGCGTGGGGGGCGGCTCCAACGCGATCGGCATGTTCACGGCCTTCCTCGACGACCGCGACGTCGTGCTGGTCGGCGTCGAGTCGGCCGGCGAGGGCCTGCGCAGCGGGCGGCACGCCGCGTCGCTCACGGGGGGCCGGCCGGGCGTGCTGCACGGCAGCTACTCGTACGTGCTGCAGGACAAGGACGGGCAGATCCTTCCCACGCACTCGGTGTCGGCCGGGCTCGACTACCCGGGCGTCGGCCCGGAGCACGCCTTCCTGCGCGACCTGGAGCGCGTCGAGTACGTGGCCGTGACCGACGCCGACGCGCTCGCCGCGTTCCGGCTGTGCACCCGCCTGGAGGGCATCATGCCCGCGCTCGAGCCGGCGCACGCCCTGCACCACGCGGGCCGGATCGCCCGCGAGCTCGGACCGGGCGGCCGCCTGCTCGTGTGCCTGTCCGGCCGTGGCGACAAGGACATGGACTCGGTTGGCGAGGACTGACACCGGCCGGCTGGAGCCGGCGCTGCGCGCGGAGGGCGGCCTGAAGCTGGTGACGTACCTGATGGCCGGCCACCCGGATGCCAGGCGCTCGATCGAGGCGGGCAGGCGGCTGGCGGCGGCCGGCGTCGCCGCGATCGAGATCGGCATCCCCTTCAGCGACCCGCTGGCCGACGGGCCCGTGATCCAGAAGGCCGGGCAGGCGGCGCTGGAGGCCGGCATGACCGTGGCCGGCGCGCTGGAGGTGGCGGCCGAGGTGGCGAAGGAAGGCGTCCCGGTCGTGCTGATGACCTACGTCAACCCGGTGCTGTCGTACGACCCGCGCAGGTTCGCGGCCGAGGCGGCGCAGGCCGGCGTGAGCGGCGTCATCGTGCCCGACCTGCCCGTCGAGGAGGCCGAGCCCGTGACCGGCTGGTTTCGCTCGGCGTCGCTGGACACGGTCTTCATGGTCGCCCCCACCACGCCGCCCGACCGGATCGCCACGGTGTGCGGCCACTCCAGCGGCTTCGTCTACTGCGTGACCGTCACCGGTATCACGGGTGCGCGCAAGGAGCTTCCGGAAGGGATGGACGGGCTGCTCGACCAGGTGAGGGAGCGGACCAGGCTGCCGGTCGCGGCGGGCTTCGGCATCTCCCGCCCGGAGCACATGAAGGCGCTGCGGGGGCATGCGGACGCGGCGGTCGTGGGCAGCGCGATCGTGCACGAGATCGACCGAGGCCGCGACCCGTCGACCCTGGCCAGGGAGCTCATGAAGGCCGCGGGGGCGGGCCGGTGAGGCGGGCGCGCCCGTGCCGGTGAGAGGGATCCGCGGCGCCACCACCGCCGCGGCCAACACGCCCGAGGCCATCACGGAGGCGACCGTCGAGCTCCTGCAGGAGCTGAGCGCGCTCAACGACCTGGACCCGCAGGAGGTGGGGGCGCTGTTCTTCACCACCACGCCCGACCTGAACGCCGAGTTCCCGGCGCACGCGGTGCGCCGCCTGGGCTGGCTCGACATGCCGATGATGTGCGGCCACGACCTCCAGGTGATGCAGCCGAACCCGCGCGGCGTGTCGATGTGCATCCGCGTGCTGCTGCTCTACAACACGCCTCGCCCGCAGGCGGCGATGAGGTTCGCGTATCTTCGCGGGGCGCAGGCGATCAAGGCGGACCTGGAGCAGATGCGGACCACAGCGGGAGGCCAATCGTGATCATCGTCATGTCGCATCAGGCGACCAAGGCCGAGATCGACGCGGTCGTCGAGCGCGTCGAGGAGATCGGGCTCAAGGCGGAGCTGTCGCGCGGCGAGGAGCGCACCCTGGTCGGCGTCATCGGCGGCAACGCGTACGCGTACAAGGACGCGTTCTCCCACCTGGGCGGGATCCAGGAGATCATCCCCATCACCAAGCCGTTCAAGCTCGCGAGCCGCGAGTTCCGGCGCGGGGACACGGTGGTCGACGTGGGCGGCGTCAGGATCGGGGCCGACGAGGTCGTGGTCATGGCCGGCCCGTGCTCGGTCGAGGGCGAGGAGATGCTGCTCGAGACCGCGCGCCACGTCGCGGCGCAGGGCGCGAAGGTGCTGCGCGGCGGAGCGTTCAAGCCCCGCACGTCGCCCTACTCCTTCCAGGGCCTGGGCGAATCCGCGCTGCGCATGATGGCCGAGGCGCGGGACGAGACCGGCTTGAAGGTCGTGACCGAGGTCGTGACCCCTGGCGACGTCGCGCTGGTCGCGAAGTACGCCGATATCCTCCAGCTCGGCACGCGCAACATGCAGAACTACGCGCTGCTGCAGGAGGCGGGGCGCTCGGGCAAGCCGGTCCTGCTCAAGCGGGGCATGTCGTCGACGATCGAGGAGTGGCTGCTCGCCGCGGAGTACATCCTGTCGCAGGGCAACCGCAACGTGATCCTGTGCGAGCGCGGCATCCGCACCTTCGAGACGGCGACGAGATTCACCCTCGACATCAACGCGGTGCCGCTGGTGCGCGAGCTGTCGCACCTCCCCATCGTCGTCGACCCGTCGCAGGCGACCGGCAAGTGGTCGCTGGTGGGTCCGATGTCTCTGGCGGCGGTCGCGGCGGGGGCCCAGGGCCTGATCGTCGAGGTGCACCCGACGCCGAACCAGGCGCTGTCGGACGGCGCGCAGTCGCTGGACTTCGCGGCGTTCGACACGCTCATGCGCGATTTGCGCCGGCTGCTCGGCTCGATGCAGAAGCAGCTCGCGTAGCGCCGTCGATGCCGACTGTCGCGGTGGTGGGCCTCGGGCTCATGGGCGCGTCCTTCGCACTCGCCCTGAAGCAGGCGCGGCCCCACGTGACGGTGGTGGGCGGTGACATCGACCCGCTCGTGGTGCGCAAGGCGCTCGACCGGGGCATCGTGGAGACGGCGAACACCGACGTCAGCGCCGCCGCGCTGGCGGACGTGACCGTGGTCGCCGCCCCGCTCGGCGCGATGCGTGCGCTGTTCCCCCGGCTCGCCATCGTGGCGCAGGGCCGCCCGGTGACCGACATGGCCAGCACCAAGTCGTCCGTCATGGAGTGGGCTGCGGCCGAGGGCATCGACCTGGTGGGCGGCCACCCGATGTGCGGCAGAGAGCAGTCCGGCATCGACGCGGCGGACCCGGCCATGTTCGAGGGGGCGCCGTGGATCCTGACCCGGGAGGACCCGCAGGTCGTGGCCCTCGTGCGCGAGGTGGGCGCGCGCCCCGTGCAGATGGACGCGATCACGCACGACCGGCTGGTGGCGGGGGTGAGCCACACCGCCTTCCTGCTCTCGGTGGCGTACACGCTGGCGCTGGCCCGCCGCGCGGACTGGCCGCAGGCGTCGGGCCTGGCGGCGGGCGGTTTCCGCGACATGACGCGGCTCGCCGCGGGCGACCCGGACATGTATGCCTGGGTGGCGAAGACCAATCGCGAGAACCTGCTCGAGCTGCTGGGCGCCGTGGAGCACGAGATCGCCCGGCTGCGCCGCCACCTGGAGGCGGACGACCCGCGAATGGTCGAGCTGTTCGAGGAGGCGCGGCTGGTGCGCGAGCGCTGGAGCCGGGAGCACCGGTGATCGCGACGGTGAGGCCGTCGCGCCGGCTCGAGGGCGAGCTGCGCGTGCCCGGCGACAAGTCGATCTCGCACCGGGCGCTGATCCTGGGCGCCGTCGCATCCGGCACGAGTCGCGTCGGCGGGCTGTCCACGGGCGCGGACGTGGCGTCGACGGCCGGGTGCCTGCGAGCGCTCGGCGTGGAGGTGGAGGAGGCGCGTGTGGCCGGGGTCGGGATGGACGGCCTGCGGCCCGCGCCCGCTCCCCTGGACTGCGGCAACTCGGGCACGACCATGCGCCTGCTGGCGGGCCTGCTGGCGGGGCAGCCGTTCGAGGCCGAGCTGGTCGGGGACGAGTCGCTCTCCCGCCGGCCGATGGACCGCGTGGTGGACCCGCTGCGCGAGATGGGAGCGCGCGCCTCGTGGCCGCCGCTGCGCGTGGGCGGCGGCGCCGGCCTGAGCGGCATCGACTTCCGGCCGCCGGTCCCCAGCGCGCAGGTGAAGTCGGCGCTTCTGCTCGCCGGGCTCTACGCCGAGGGGAGGACCGCGGTCACCGAGGCGGTGCGCACGCGCGACCACACCGAGGTGATGCTGGCCGCGATGGGGGCGGACGTGAAGGTGGAGGGCACGCGCGTCGAGGTGGGCCGAACCGCCCGGCTCGAGCCGCTCGACCTCACCGTCCCGGGCGACTTCAGCGCCGCCGCGTTCTGGCTGGTCGCGGCCGGGCTGGTCGACGCCTCCGACGTCCGCCTGCTCGGGGTGGGCGTCAATCCCACCCGCACCGCGCTCGCCGATCTCCTGGCCACCGCCGGCTTCGAGGTCCGGCGCCGCAACCCGCGGTTCGAGGGCGGCGAGGCGGTGGCGGACCTGGAGGTGCGGCCCGCGCGGGACCTGCGCCCGATTCACGTCGAGGGCGGCGCGGCGGCGGAGCTCATCGACGAGCTGCCGGTGCTGGCGGTGGCCGCGACGCAGGCCGCCGGGACGAGCGTGATCCGGGGGGCGAAAGAGCTGCGGGTCAAGGAGTCGGACCGGCTGGCCGCGATGGAGGAGGGCCTGAGCGCCATGGGCGCGGACATCGCGGTCGAGGACGATGGTTGGGTGATCAACGGCCCGCGCGAGCTCGAGGGCGCGCGCGTCGACTCGCGCGGAGACCATCGTGTGGCAATGGCGCTGGCGGTCGCCGCGCTGGTGGCGGACGGCCGCACCGAGATCGAGGGCGCGGAGTGCGTCGAGATCTCGTACCCGATGTTCTTCGACCACCTCGAGTACCTGGCGTGAAGGTCAGGCTGGAGGCCGACGTGGAGCCGGTGGTGTTCGAGCTCTACGAGCTGGAGGTGACGCCGCCGCGCGACGACTTCGAGCTCGAGGTCAAGCGGGCCGAGCAGGCGGTGCGGTCCGGCGAGGTCGGGTCGCTCGAGCCGGCGCGCCGGCTCTACCGCAAGTTCGGCGTCGACCCGACGCGCGTGCGGCCGTCGTCCGAGGCGCTGCTGCGGCGGATGAAGAAGGGCGAGCCGCTGCCGCGGATCAACTCGCTCGTCGACGTCGCCAACGCGATGTCGGTCCAGCTGCAGGTTCCGGTGGGCCTGTACGACCTGGGCCGGGTCAAGGGCGAGGAGCTGGTGATCCGCCTGGGGCGCGAGGGCGAGTCGTACCGCGGCATCGGCAAGGAGGAGGTGAACGTCGCGGGCAGGATCTGCGTGGCCGACGGGCAAGGGCCGATCGGCAACCCGACGTCGGACTCGGCGCGCACGATGATCACGACCGCCACGGAGAACGCCGCGTGGATCTATTTTTTGCCGGTGCTGGAGGAGGACGTCGACCGCACGGCCGAGCTGGTCGCGGTGTTCGGGCGCGGGCTGATCCGGATGGTCGACGTATGAGCGCCGCGTCGGAGCAGGTCCTGTGCGTGCGCCGCGAGGACATGTTCCCCGACGGCGCCTGGCATGGCTTCGTGAGCCGGAACCTCGAACGCCACCAGGCCGTGATCCGCGACCGGCACTGCTTCAAGCCGCGCGGCGACGTCGAGAACGATCCGACGTTCCTGCAGATCATCCCGTACGTGGTCTTCCGCCACGCCGGACGCTACTTCCTGACCCACCGCCTGCGCGCGTCGTCGGAGAAGCGGCTGCGCAAGCAGTACTCGCTGGGCGTCGGCGGCCACATCAACCCCGGCGACCTCGAGGGCGGCGACCCGATCCTCGACGGACTGAAGCGCGAGTGGGAGGAGGAGGTCGTGTACGACGGGACGTTCGAGGCGCGGCTGCTGGGCCTGCTGAACGAGGACTCGTCGCCCGTTTCCAAGGTGCACCTCGGCGTGGTGTTCCTGGTCGACGGCGACTCGCCCAACATCAGCATCCGCGAGACGGACAAGCTCGCGGGCGAGCTGCTCACGCTCGACGAGATGCGCATGTTCTACCTGGCGATGGAGTCGTGGTCGCAGATCGTCTACGACACGCTGGCGACGAGCCCGGCATGAGGCTAGTCGCGGTGGAGCTCCGCCGCATCGCGCTGTCGCTCGTCGCGCCGTTCGAGACGTCGTTCGGCGTGCAGCACGCGCGCGATATCCTGCTCGTGCGCGCCGTCACCGACGTGGGCGAGGGCTGGGGCGAGTGCGTGGCGGGCGAGGAGCCGACCTATTCCGCGGAGTATGTGGACGGCGCGCAGGACGTGACCACCTCGCACCTTCTGCCGCGCCTGTTCGCCGCGGGCGAGCTGAGCGCGGAGGACGTGGCCGGCCTGCTCCGGCCCGTGCACGGCCACCAGATGGCGAAGTCCGCGCTCGAGATGGCGCTGCTCGACGCGCAGCTGCGCGCGCGGGGCGAGCCTTTCGCGCACTACCTCGGCGCCGTCAGGGATGCGGTCGACTGCGGCGTATCGGTGGGCATCCACCGCACGGTGGGCGAGCTGCTGGCCACGGTGGCGGTCTACGCGGAGCAGGGCTACCGGCGGATCAAGCTGAAGATCAAGCCGGGCTGGGACCTGGAGCCGGTCCGCGCGGTGCGCGAGATGGTGGGCGACCTGCCGCTTCAGGTCGACGCCAACACCGCGTACACGCCGGCCGACGCGGAGCACCTTGCGTTGCTCGACCCCTTCGACCTGCTGCTGATCGAGCAGCCGCTGCCGGAGGAGGAGGTGCTCGCGCACGCGCGGCTGGCCGAGGTGGTGCGCACGCCGATCTGCCTCGACGAGTCGATCACGTCCGCGCAGACCGCGCGCGACGCGATCGAGCTGGGCGCGTGCCGCATCATCAACATCAAGCCCGGGCGCGTGGGCGGCTACCTGGAGGCGCGCAGGATCCACGACCTGTGCGCCGAGCGCGGAGTGCCGGTGTGGATGGGCGGGATGCTGGAGACCGGCATCGGCCGCGCGGGGAACGTCGCGATGGCCGCGATGGCCGGGTTCACGCTGCCGGGCGACACGTCAGCCTCGGACCGGTACTACCACCGCGATATCACGGAGCCGTTCGTGCTGGAGGACGGCCGGCTGCGCGTGCCGCAGGGCCCTGGGCTGGGCGTGACCGTGGACCTGGAGTACCTCGACTCGATCACCCGGTCGAAGGTGATGGTGGAAGCAGGTCGGTCATAGGGCTCGCCTGCGCCGCGTAGCCGAGCCGCGGGACGCCGAGCCGGTCCTCGATCGTGGCGAGCAGGGAGTAGTGGTTGTAGGGCGCAGAGCTCGCATGCGCGGCCGTGCCGGACTGGATCACGAGCGTGAGCACGGAGTTGGCGCTGTCCTCTCCCTCGTCCCACGTGATGAACAGGACGCCTCCATCGCGCCACGCGCTGGAGCCGGTGATGGTGGGGACGGTCTGCGCCAGCCAGGAGTCGACCGCGGCGTTGGAGCAGTCGTGGCCGTCGTGGCAGAGGTCGGGCGTGATCCACACGAACCGCGGCACGCTGCCGGCCATATCGGCGGAAAAGCGGCTGAACGGGACCACCTCCGGCGGGCACGCTCCGCCGTAGTACGCGAACGGGTTGTGCTTCAGCGCGTAGGGGTAGCCGCTGTTGAAGCAGCCGCGGCTCATGCCCTCCATGTAGGCGCGCCAGTCGATGCCGGCCGCCGTGAGCTGCGCGCCGAGTCCTCCCGCGGGCAGCGCGTGCCATCCGTCGTCGGCGATGCCCCACGTGGTGCCGGAGGTCAGCGCCAGGTAGTTGGGGAGGCTGGGGTGCGAGACGCCGTGGTAGTTCGACGCGACCCCGTACTGCTGCGCGAGCTGCGCGATGTAACCCTGGCCCGCGACCTGGGCGGCGCTGCGGTTCTCGAGCACGATGACGAAGACGTGCGCGGGTGGTGCGGGCGAGGGGCTCGGGCTCTGCGCCACGGGAGATTGCGCTCCCCCGGGCGACGGGCTGAGGGGCGCGGCCGCGTGCAGCTTCGCGCCCGACGAGCACGCCGTGACGAGCAGGGCGCAGGCGAGCGCGATCGACCATCTCATCTCACACGAGCCTACGCAAGTTCGACCGCTCTCTAAACTGAGCCGCGTGCCGAAGGTTGTCGGTCTGCGCTGCCGCGAATGCGGGACGGAGTACGAGCTGCAGGCGACGCACGTGTGCGAGATGTGCTTCGGGCCGCTTGACGCGGTCTACGACACGAACGTGCTGAAGAACATCGTGAGCCGCTCGCGCATCGAGCAGGGGCCGAAGTCGATGTGGCGCTATCGCGACCTGCTGCCGGTCGAGGACAGCGTGAGCGTGGTGACGCTGGGCGAGGGATTCACGCCGCTGGTCAAGGCGGACCGGCTGGGCGCCGAGCTCGGCCTGCGCAACCTGTACCTGAAGAACGACAGCATGAACCCGACCAACTCGTTCAAGGACCGCGTCGTGTCGGTCGCGATCAGCTGGGCGCGCGCGCACGGCTTCGAGACCATCGCGTGCGCGTCGACGGGCAACCTGGCGAACGCGGTGGCGGCCTATGCGGCGCGCGCGGGCCTGGAGTGCTTCGTGTTCATCCCGGTCGACCTCGAGCCCGCGAAGGTCGCGAGCATCGGCGTGTTCGACCCCAACATCGTCGCGGTGCGCGGCAACTACGACGACGTGAACCGCCTGTGCAGCCAGCTGCTCGAGTCGACGCCCTGGGCGTTCTGCAACATCAACATCCGGCCCTTCTACGCGGAGGGCTCGAAGACGCTGACGTTCGAGACCGCGGAGCAGCTCGGGTGGAGGCTGCCGGACGAGATCGTGATCCCGATCGCCAGCGGCTGCCAGTTCGTGCGCCACCGCCAGGCCGTGCGCGAGCTGATGGAGTACGGCCTGGTGCGCGAGGACCGCGTGCCCGCGTTCACCGGGGCGCAGGCGCTGGGCTGCGCGCCCGTGTACAACGCCTTCCACTCCGACGCGCCGGAGCGGATCATGCCGGTGAAGCCGAACACGATCGCGCGGTCGATCGCGATCGGGAACCCGTCCGACGGGATCTACGTCAACCGGATCGCGCGCGAGACGGGCGGCGTGGTGGAGGCCGTGACCGAAGGGGAGATCGTCGACGCCATCCGCCTGCTGGCGCGGACCGAGGGCATCTTCACCGAGACCGCGGGCGGGGTCACGATCGGCGTGCTGGCCAAGCTCGCGCGCGCCGGAAGGTGGAAGGGCGACGAGGTGATCGTCGCCTACGTCACGGGGCACGGGCTCAAGACCGCGGACGTGCTCGCCTCGGCCAACGGCCACGCCTCGCGGCGCGTCGAAATAGATCCCACGCTAAAGTCGTTTCGAGAACAGGTGGAGATCTGACCCAGATGGCACACTTTCGAATTCCAGGGCCGCTACGCCGCCTCTCGGAGGGCAAGACGACCGTCGACGTGGACGCGTCGAACCTCGTGGGGGCGATCGTTGCGCTGGACGCGCAGTACCCGGGCTTCAAGGACCGGCTGCTGGACGAGAACGGCGACCTGCGCCAGTTCGTGAACCTCTATCTCAACGACGAGGACGTCCGGCTCGGGCCTGGGCTCGCCGCCGAGATCCACGACCGGGACGAGATCTCGATCGTGCCGGCGGTCGCGGGCGGCGGCGCGCTCCGCTAGCCGCGGGGCTGCTCGCTCCAGATCTGCAGGGCGATTTCGGCGCGTTAGGCGCAATCCGCGCGCAATCCGCGCGCAATTTGGCTCGTTTGGCGCAGAACGCGTGTAATCCGCGCGCAATTTGGCGCGTTTGGCGCAGAACGCGTGGAATTGCTGGGCGCCGCGCTGCTCGCCCGATCTGCAGGCGATTTAGGCGCGTTTGGCGCAGAACGTGTGTAATCCGCGCGCAATTTGGCGCGTTTGGCGCAGAACGCGTGGAATTGCTGGGCGCCGCGCTGCTCGCCCGATCTGCAGGCGATTTAGGCGCGTTTGGCGCAATCGGCGCGCAATCCGCGCTCAATTTGGCTCGTTTGGCGCAGAACGCGTGGAATTGCTGGGCGCCGGGCTGCTCGCTACTCCACCAGGTCGCCCTCGGCGGGCTCGACCCTGACGCCGCGCTCCTCGAGGTAGGCCACTCCGCGGTCGAGCTCCTCCGGGTCGCCTGACACCTCCAGCAGCACCCACCCCTGGTCGTGCGCCACGTCGGCGCGGCGGATGTTGGTCACGAGCTCGAACCTGCGGCCGAGCTGGTAGATCACGGGCTCTTTGACCAGCGACGGGCCGAAGATCAGCTTGAGGCGGCGGCGGGCCACGGCGCGAGTTTATCCGCTGCCTCAGCGGCGCGTGATCACCAGGCGCGCGCCGGGTAGCGGCGCGGTGGCGGGGGGCAGCGCGGCGATCATCTCGAGCAGGCGCGGCCCCACCGCGGCGGTCTCGGCGCGGAAGGGCGCGAAGCCATCGCCGCCGGCGGGGTGGGCGCGGAAGTGGAGCTCGACCTCGCGGCCGTTACGCGCGGGTGCGTGCGAGGTGAGGCGGTTGTAGTCGGGGGCCGGGACGAGCCACCACACCACGGGCGCCAGCTCGAGCACGAGCACCACGACGTAGATCCACGAGGGGTCCTTGGGGATCGTGCTCTCGGTGTAGGTGGCGTTGGACTGGACGAAGCCCGAGGCCCCCAGCGAGAAACAGGCCTTGGCCTGGAGGGACGCGAAGGCGCTATTGCCCTTGACCGCGACGACCAGGTCGCGGTGGTCGTCATCGGCGTCGACCTGGAACGGGACGAGCTCGCCGCCGGAGGTGAGCATCGCGTACACGGCCAGGAGGTACTCGCCGATGCGGCCGGCCTGGACGTCGCTGATGGCCACTGGGCGCGGAGCTTACTCGCCGCACCCGGCATCGCGCCGCCGCCGCGCGGGTGCGCCACTAGACTTCGCGGCAAATCATGGAATCCGTCGAGGTCGCGATCGTGGGCGCGGGCCAGGCCGGCCTGGCCACCAGCTGGCACCTGAAGCGCGCGGGCATCGAGCACCTCGTGCTGGAGGCCGGCCGCGTCGCGGAGACGTGGCGCTCCCGGCGCTGGGACTCGTTCTGCCTGGTCACTCCGAACTGGACGATGCAGCTGCCCGGCGGCGCCTACACGGGTCCTGACCCCGACGGCTTCATGCCGAAGGGCGAGCTGGTCGACCACATCCAGCGGTGGTCGGACGGCTTCGCCGCGCCGGTCCGCGAGCGGACGCCGGTCACGGCCCTCGAGGCGGACGGCGACCGGTTCACCCTCGACACCACGACAGGCACGGTCGGCGCGAGGTGCGTGGTCGTCGCGTCCGGCGGCTACCAGCGCGCCCACCGACCAGCCGGCGCGGAGCAGATCCCCGCGAGCGTCGATCAGCTGCTCGCCGACGAGTACAGCTGCCCCGAGGCGCTGGAGCCCGGCGCCGTGCTGGTCGTCGGCAGCGGCCAGACCGGCTGCCAGCTGGCCGAGGAGCTCCACGCGACCGGCCGCACGGTCTTCCTGTCCTGCGGCCGCGCCCCCTGGGCGCCGCGCCGGATCGCCGGCAGGGACCTCGTGTGGTGGTTCATCCACACCGGCTGGTGGGCGCGCACGCCGGCCGAGCTGCCGTCGCCGGCCGCCCGCCTGCTGTCCAACCCGCAGCTCTCCGGCCACGACGGCGGCCACGACCTGAACTACCGCACGCTGCACGAGAAGGGCGTGCAGCTGCTCGGCCGGTACCTCGGAGTGGAGGGCGGCGCCGCGCACTTCGCCGACGACCTGGCGGCGAGCGTGGACGCGGGGGACGCGCTGACCCTGCGCTACAAGCAGCGCATCGACGCGGCATGCGTGGAGCGCGGCCTGGCCAGCACGTGGGACATGCCGCCGCCGTTCCGGGCGAGCTCGCGGACGGAGCTCGGCCTGGCCCGGGAGCGGGTGACCACGGTGATCTGGACAGCCGGCTACCGGCCGGATTACGGGTGGGTCCGATTCCCTATCTTCGACGGCATGGGATTTCCGGTGCAGGTCGACGGCCGCACGTCCGTGCCGGGGCTGTACTTCACGGGCCTCAACTTCGGCCGCAAGGCGCAGTCCGCGACCCTGTATGGGGCCGGCGAGGACGCCGAGGCGGTCGTCGCCGACATCGTGGAGCGCCGCCGGCGATGAGGATCGCCGTCGCGATGTCGGGCGGCGTCGACTCCTCGGTGGCCGCCGCGCTGCTGCAGGCCCAGGGCCACGAGGTCGTCGGCGTGACGCTTCAGCAGTGGCCGCGCGACGGCTCGGACGAGGCCGCCCGGCACGGAGGCTGCTGCTCGCTCGACGCGGTCGAGGACGCGCGCCGCGTCGCGTCGCTGCTCGACATTCCTTATTACTGCTGGAACCTCGAGAAGGAGTTCGGAGAGCGTGTGATCGAGCCCTTCCACCGCGACTACCTCGAGGGCCGCACGCCCAACCCGTGCGTGCGCTGCAACGCGTTCGTGCGCTTCGACCTGATGCTCTCCCGCGTGCTGGCGCTGGGCTTCGACCGGCTCGCGACGGGCCACTACGCGCGCGTGGTGCAGGGCGCGGCGGGACCGGAGCTGCACACGGCGGTCGACCCGGCGAAGGACCAGTCGTACATGCTGTACCACCTCGACCGGGAGCGCCTGGCGCGCATCGTCTTCCCGCTCGGCGGCATGACCAAGCCGGAGGTGCGCGAGCACGCGCGGGAGTTCGGCCTTCCGGTCGCGAGCAAGGCGGAGAGCCAGGAGATCTGCTTCGTGCCGCGCGGGGAGACGGCGCGCTATCTCGCGGCGCGGCTCCCGGTGCGCGAGGGCGAGGTGGTCGACGCGACCGGGCGGGTGCTGGGCGTGCACCGCGGAGCGGCGCTTTACACCGTGGGGCAGCGCAGCGGCTTCGGCGACCTCGCGGAACCGGGGCCGTGGTACGTCACGCGCGTGGATCCGGCGCGCAACCGGATCGCCGTCGGCCGGAAGGAGGAGCTCGGCGTGATGTCGGTCGAGCTGAGAGACGTGACGTTCGTCGACGGCACCGCCGCCGAGCCGCTCGAGTGCGAGGTTCGGCTGCGCTATCACGCGCCCGCGATCGCGGGGACGTTCGAGGCCGGACGGCTGACCCTGCGCGAGCCGTTCCTCGGAGCCGCGCCCGGCCAGGCCGCCGTGCTCTACGCGGGAACCCGCGTGCTGGGCGGAGGGATCATCGCGGCGGCGGCTTGATCGCGCAGGCCGACCTCTTCAGCGCGGCGTTTCACTGGGTCGAGTACCTCGGCCTGCTCGCCGGCATCGGTTCGTTCGTCGTGCGCCGGGCCGGCAACATGCGGCCGCGGATCGCGTGGGCGCGGCCGCCCATGCACCTCGCGTTCGGCGCCGCGCTCGCGGGCGGCTTCCTGCTCCTGCTCCAGCACCCGGCGTGGCCGGTCGCGATCCGCGTGGCGGCGGAGGCGGCGGCCTTCTACCTGTGCTTCACGAGTCGCGGCCTGGTGGCTCCGTTCGGTGTGTTCGCGGCGGCGATCCTGCCCCTCTCCGGCCACGCTGCGCAGCTGGGCATACCGGGCGGCGCGGAGTTCGCCGACGCGCTGCACGTGCTGAGCGCGGCGATGTGGGCCGGCGGGATCCTGGCGCTGGGGATGCTGCGGCCGCCGGACGGGTGGAGCGGGGAGGAGGCCCACGTGCTGCTCGAGCGGTTCGGGCGCGTGGCGTTCATCGCCTTCGGCGTCACGGCACTCACGGGCGTGCTCCGCGCGACAGAGGAGCTGGCGCGGGTGAGCGACCTCTGGTCAACGAGCTACGGCATCGTGCTGGCGTTGAAGTCGGCCGGGGTGCTGGCCATGATCGCGTTCTCGTCGCTGGGGTGGCGGCGGCGCTTTCCCGTCGCGCGGCTGGAGGGCGCGACCGCGGTCGCGGTGGTGGCGCTGACGGCTTTGCTCGCGGCCATCCCGGTCGACGCGCCCTGACGCGCGTCCCTGCGATACTCGACCGCGTGAACGCGTGGCGGCGGTGGGGGGCGGTTCGCGTGGCCGTCGTGGCCCTGGTGCCGGTGTGGCTGCTCGTGGCCGGCGCGTACGTGTTCGCCGCGTCGAGCGTTTCGACCGAGGTTGGGCCCGCGGCTGCGGCGCTCGCGGCGCTGGCGATTGCGGCATCCGGCATTCTGTATGCTTGGCGCGAGCCGGCGCCCGCCGAGAGATAGCCGGCAAACAACGTTCTCTGGTTAGCACGGAGCGCCGATGGACTCCCTCCACGCGATAGGTTTCTACGTGTCCTCCGGGGTTTTGCTCGCGGGTGGGCTCGGCGTCGTCCTGCTGCCGCTTCGAGAGTGGCGCGGGATCGCGATGGCGGCCGCCGCCGTCGGGCTCGCGGGGGCGTACCTGAGCCTTTCCGCGGGCTTCGCCGCGATCGTCGCGCTGATCTGCTACGCGGCCTGCGCGCTCGTCCTCGGGGGACCCGGCCACCGCGTGGTCCAGGTCACGATCGGTCCGCTGTGGCGGCAGCTCGGTGCGGCGGGGGCCGCGGTGCTGCTCGTGCTGCTGGCCTACTCCGCGTTCAAGGGCGCCTTCGTGCACGCGACCTTCTACGGAGGCGCGTTCGACACGGCGGCCGTCGGGCGGCTGCTGTTCGCGCATGACGCGATGGCGGTCGAGGCGGTGGCGGCTCTGACCGTCGTGGCGGCCGCGGGCGGCGCGGCGGCGTGGCGGCTGCGAGAGCGCGCGCGATGACGGTCGGGCTGACCGCGGTGCTCTTCGTGGCGGCGGCGCTGGTCGCGGCCGGCTCTTTCGCGGCGATGTGGCGGCGCGACGTCGCCGCGGCCCTGGCCGGCCTCCCGATCGTGTTCGCGGGCGCCGGCCTCGCGTTCGTGGGCGTCGCCCGCTTCTCGGCCACCGGGCAGCACGAGGTGACGGGCCAGGAGCTCGCCGTGCTGCTGGCCGGCGCGGCCGTGGCGCTGGCGGGGCTCGGCGCGGGCATGGCCGCGCGGGAGCTTCCTCGCTGAGCCTGCCGGCCCTCGCCGGACTGGTCTTCGCCGCCGCGTCCGGGGCAGCTTCAGGCGCCAGGCACGCGGCGCCGGGCGGGTTCTCGTTCGACCCCGCCGCCGCCCTGGCGTGGGCCGTCCCCTTCACGCTGCTGGCGCCGTTCGCGGCCTTCCTGCTCGCCGTTTCGAGCATCCGCACACGGCGCTCGGCCGCCACGATGGCGATGCTCGGCACGTTCGTCATGCTCGCCCTGACTGTGCTCGTCGGCTGGGGCCTGCTGAAGCGGGGCTCGCCGTTCCAGGTGACGTACCAGTACGTGAGCATGTCGGTCGCGTTCAACGGGCCGACGAACTTCCAATCGTTCGCGATCAACCTCACGATGCACGCCGACCGGATCACGGTCGCCGCGCTCGCGGTGATCGAGATCTCGGTGCTGTGCATCCTGGGCTGGCACCGCATCATGGGGCGGGCCGAGCCGGGCGCGGCGCGCTTCTTCGCGGAGGTGACGGCGCTGCTGTTCGCGTGCGCGGGCGTGCTGCTGAGCACGGACCTCGCGGAGCTCTTCGCCTTCTGGCTCATCGGCGGCGCGATCACGTTCCTCCTGCTCGCCCACCGCTGGGGGCTCGACGAGGCCGCGAGCCGCGCGCGCGTGGCGCTCGCGCTGCCGTTCATCACCGACCTCTTCCTGCTGTGCGGCATCGCGTGGCTCTACGCGCGCTACGGCACGCAGGAGCTCTCGACGCTGACCCCGATCCTCCACACCAACCCCGGGTGGACGGTGCGCTCGCTGGTCGTGGGGTCGGTGCTGCTGTTCGCGGGCGTGGCCGGCCGGCTGGCGCTGTGGCCTTTCGTGTCGTGGATCACGCAGACCGCGCCCACCGCGCCGCCCGCCGCGTCGGCCATCGCGCAGTCCGTGTGGCCGGTCGTCGGCGTCGCGGTGCTCTACCGCCTCATGCCGGTGATCGCGGCCTCGAACCAGCAGACGATGCAGGCGCTGATCGCGGCCTGCGGCATCTCGGCGACCGTCGCGGCGGTGCTGTCGCTGCTGAGCGTGGAGCCGCGCCGCGCCGTGGCGCTTGCGGGCAGCGCGGCGATCGCCATCGCGACCGCGGTCGTGATCCACGGTTTCCAGTACCCGGGCACGACCTTCGCCGCCGCGGGCGTCGTGGCGGTGCTCGCGTGCGGGCCCGCGCGGGCCGGTGCGCTGCTGGCGGCGACGTCGATCGCGGGCGCGATGCGGACCGACGACCTGGCGGACATGGGCGACGGCTGGAACAGGATGCGCGCGAGCGCGGCCGCCCTGGCGGCGTGCTCGGCCGTGGTCGCGCTGAGCGTGGTGGGGGCGCTGGCCTTCGGCGTGTCCTCGCGCTCCAAGACCGGCGTCGCGCTCGGCGAGGCGCTGGTGCTCGTGAGCGCGGCGATGCTTCGCCTGTTCCTGGCGCCGTCCCTGGGGCCGCTGCGCCGCCGGCGCGCGTTCGACCCCGACCGCGTGCGTGAAGCGCCGCAGCCCTCCCTGACGTGGCCCTACCTGCTCGCGCTCCTGGGGGCCGCGATGCTGGTCGCCTCCCTGGTCCCGGCGTGGCTCGGGTTCGTGGACGGGCGCAAGCACCCGGTGCCGGAGATCGGCTCGTATGTGCTGTGGATCGTCGCCGCCGCGATCGGATTCGCGGCCGCGGTCATCGCCTACACGCGGGGCAAGGACAGCGTGCTGCGCGTGACCTCGCGCGCGAACGCGTGGCTGGGACGCGGCACGGGCAGGTCGGCCGGGATCCTGGACCGCTTCCTGATCGCGCCGGTGCTGGACATCGCGCGCCGGCTCGACCTGTGGATCCCCGCCGGTGACGGGGCGATAGCGCGCTTCGCGGTCGCGTCGGGCCAGCTCGCCATGGCGACGGCGCGCATGCCCGCGCTGCCGCTGATGATCGCGCTGGTCGCGGTGCTGGCCGTGCTGGTGGCGCTGCTCGCGCCGGGGGTGGCGCGGTGAGCCATCTTCTGATGTTCCTCGCGACGCCGAGCCCGACGGCCGCGGGCGTGCCGGGCGCCAACATCTTCTCCCAGCCGTTCCTCCTGAGCCTCATGGTCTGGGTGCCGGTCGTGATCGGCGGCGTGATCGCGCTGATGCCGAGCCCGCGCGGCCGCTACGACGTGCTGGTCAAGCAGATCGCGTTCTTCACCAACCTCGCGCTCCTGTTCGTGCTGTTCATCGCCTACAGCCAGTTCCAGAACTTCCTGCCGACGATGCAGTACGAGGAGAAGCTGCCGTGGCTCCCGGCGATCGGCGTCACGTATCACCTCGGGGTCGACGGGCCCGGGATCGTGATGCTGATGATGTCCGGCCTCGTCGGGATCATCTCCGTGCTCGCGTCGCTCGGCATCCGCGAGCGCGTGCGCCCGTATTTCGCGCTGCTGCTGGTGGCGCAGGGCTTCGTCAACGGCGCGATCGTCGCGCGGGACATGTTCGTGCTCGTCCTGTTCTGGGGCGGCGTGATCCTGCCGCTGGCGCTGCTCATCCTGGGCTGGGGCGGTCCGCGCCGGGCCGGGGCGGCCTGGCGCCTGGTCGGCTACTGGGGCGCGGGCACGGCCGCGCTGGTGCTCGGCACCATGGTGCTGTACTCGGCGACCGGCGGCACCAGCTTCGACATGGACACGCTGCTCAAGGCGTCGGCGGTGACGCCGCGGATCCAGATCGGCGTGAGCCTGATCATGCTGGTCGCGGGCGCGACCCGCCTGCCGCTGTTCCCGCTGCACGGATGGGCGCGCGAGGTGCTCTCCGAGGCGCCGGTCGGCGTGACCGTGGTCGTCGCGTCGGCGGCCTCGCGCATGGGCGCGTTCCTGCTGCTGCGGACGATCATCGGCGCGTCCCCGTCGGCCGCGCACGTGCTCTCGCCACTGCTGGCCCTGCTGGCGGCGCTGACCGTGGGCTACGCGGCGCTGGCCGCGCTGCGCGCCGCGGACGTGCGGGTGACGGGCGCGTACCTCGCTCTGGTGCCGGGCGGCATCACGGTGCTGGGCCTGGCGGCCGTCTCGCCGCTGGGCATCGCGGGCACGGTGCTGAGCCTGTTCACCGGTGGGATGGCGGCGGCCCTGATCGCGGGGGCGTGCGCGACGCTGGCCGAGCGCGCGCAGTCGCGGAGCCTGCTGGTGCTGGCGGGGCTGGCGCCGCGGATGCCGAACTTCGCGTGGCTCATGCTGCTGGCGGCGCTGGCCCTGCTGGGCGTGCCCATCCTTGCCTCCTACGCCGCCGACGTGATGGTTTTCTTCGGCGCGTTCAAGAACCAGCCGATCGGCGCGTTCGCGGTGGCGTCCGGGCTGGCCGTGACCGCGATCGCGCTGGCGGTGCTGCTGCGCCGCACGCTGCTCGGCGCTCCCAACCCGGAGGCGCCGGCAGTGTCGGACGTGTCCCTGGGTGAGGTCTGGTACATGGGCCTGCTCGCCGGGGCTTTGCTGTGGGTTGGCCTGTTCCCGGGCGGCCCCAAGATTCCGGGAAGCGATATCCCGCTGTTCGACCCCGGCCTCATCAACCAGATGGCGGCCGGCATCTCCGATATGGCGTCGCCGTACGTGGCGCCGGGACCGGCGTGATGCGCTACCTGGTTTTCTTGCCCGAGGCGCTGGTGGTGGCCGCGGCGGCGCTGGTGCTGCTGCTCCCGCGCCTGGGATGGATGCCGCGCGCGCTGCGGCTCTCGCCGGCGCCGGCGGTCGCGGGCGTGCTGGTGGTGGCTTTCGGGGTCGAGCTGTGGGCGGGCGCGACGCTCGGCCTGTACTTCGGCGGCGGGTTCGTGCAGGACCGGTTCGCGCTGTTCGCCAAGGCGGCGGTGCTGCTGGCCGCGGCGGTCGCGGTCGCCACCACGGACTGGACGGCCGAGGACTCGCCGGCGGTCGCGGTGGCGATGCCGCTGCTGGGCGCTTTCGGGGTCATGGTGGCCGCGTCCGCGAGCGACCTGGTCGGTCTGTGGGCCGGGCTCGAGCTGGCGGGGGCGGCGGGCATCGTGGCCATCTCGCTGCGCCGGCCGGACCTTGGGCTGGGCCTGATCGTGGCGGGCGGGGTGGCGAGCGGGCTGTTCCTGATCGGACTGGCGTACGTGTACGCCACGGTCGGCAGCGCGGACCTGAGCTCGATGCGGCCCTTCCTGCTGTACACCCCGCCCACGGTGCCGTTCGTGCTGCCGGTCGTGATCCTGCTCGGCGGCCTGGCCGTGCGGGCGGGGCTCGCGCCCTTCCACATGGCCAGGTTCACGGCCGTCGGGGGCGGCGGCTCGCCCCTCGGCTCGGGCCTCGTGCTGGGGGTGGCGGCGCTCGGCGTGGGCGTGGTGGCGATCAAGCTGGCGGCCGCGCTGATCCCGGTGCCGGATTCGTACGGGCCATTCCTTTCTGTGCTGGGCGCGGGGACGATCGTCGGAGGCGGCGCCGCGGCGCTGGCGGCGCGCTCGCCGCGGGCGCGGATCGCGTACCTCGCCACCGGACAGGTCGGGTGGGTCGCGGCGGGCCTTGCGTCGCACTACCGGGCGGGGCTGGCCGCGTCGCTGTTCCTGCTGGGCGCGTTCGCGATCGCCGCGACGTCCGCGCCGGCGCTGCTCGGTCGGTGGGAGGGGGGCGACGCCGGGCTCGCGGGCCTGGGCGTGCTGCGGCCGTACCGTGCGGCGGGCCTGGCGCTCGCCATGCTGTCGCTGGCCGGGGCGCCGCCGCTGGCGGGGTTCTTCGGCGAGATGGCGGTCGCGGCCTCCCTGGCCCAGGGCGGGCAGTGGGTGCTGCTGGCCCTGGGCGTGGCCGGCTCGCTGCTCAGCCTGGTCGCGGCGGCCGGAACGCTGCGCGTCCTTTACGTCCAGGCGCCGCTGGACGAGGCGCGCCGGGGCGCGGCGGGCGCGCTGCCCGGCATCACGCGCTTCTCGTCGCTCGGCGCGCTGGCTTTCTGCCTGGTGATCGCCGGTTACGGGTTCCTCGCCAACCCGATCATGGGCCTGGCCGACCAGGGGGCTGAAGCGCTCGGCGTTCGGTAAACTCCCGGGGCACCGAAATACCACGCGTCGCAGCAAACGTCCTGGAGGTCGTCCCGCCTGGCCACACGCAAGCAAAGGCCGCGGGCCGCGAAGGCCCGAGGCCGCCGCACCCAGCACCGCAAGCAGAAGCGCGGCAACGGCTACCGCCGCTGGCTGACGCACCTGTCGCTGATCGCGCTGATCGTGATCTGCGGACTGAGCCTGGCCGGCACGGGCGCCACGGTCGGCGCCGTCGATTACTTCGCGGGCGACCTGCCTCCGATCGAGGCGCTGCAGGCGGCGAACCTCAGCCAGACGACGCGCATCGTGGACCGCAACGGCATCCTGATCGAGCCGCTGTATCACGAGAACCGCACGGTGGTCCCGCTGGGGCGGATCAGCGTGAAGCTGCAGCGGGCGACCATCGACACCGAGGACCGCACGTTCTACAGCAACAGCGGCGTGGACTACCGCCGCCTGGCGATCGCGGTCGCATACGACCTCACCCACCGCTCGAGCACGCTGGGCGGGTCGACCATCACCGAGCAGGTGGTGAAGAACGACGTGCTCACGACGGAGGAGGGGCGGAGCCGCACGTTGAGCCGCAAGTTTCGCGAGCTGTTGCTGGCCGAGGAGATGGAGCGGCGCTACACCAAGCAGCAGATCCTCGAGCTGTACCTGAACACGATCAACTACGGCAACGGCGCGTACGGCGCGGAGGCGGCGGCTGAGACGTACTTCCAGGTCCACGCGAGCCAGCTCACGTGGGAGCAGGCGAGCTTTCTCGCGGGGCTGCCGCAGGCGCCGAGCGACTACGACCCGTTCGGCACCCCGGACCAGGTGGAGCTGACGCGGGCGCGGTGGCGGCAGGTGCTGGACGGGATGGTGGCGGTGGGGGACCTGAGCTCGCGTGGCGCGGACGCGATGTACGAGAGCGATTTCGTGGCCAGGATGATCGCGGTTCATCGAGCGCTGCCCTCCGCGCATGGCGCGCTGACCGCGCACTTCGTCGATTACATCGAGCGGTACATCGCGCAGCGGTACGGCGAGCGGGCGCTGTACGAGGGCGGGCTGACGGTCACGACCACGCTGGACCTGGGCACGCAGGCGATGGCGGACAGATGGGTCAAGGCCGGCGTGAAGGCGTACGCCAGGCGCGGCGTGAACAACGGGGCGATGCTCGTGATGAACCCGAGCGACGGCGAGATCCTGGCGATGGTGGGCAGCGCCGACTACGGCAACGCGGCGATCCGCGGGCAGATCAACCTCACGGGCATGGATCCTCTGGGTTGGCGCGGCGTGGGCTCGTCGTTCAAGGTGTACACGTACGCGGCGGCGCTGGAGGCGGGCATCGTCACGCCGGCCACGCTGGTGGACGACCAGGACGGTGTGATCGGCGGCCGCACGTTCAGCGACTGGGACGGAAAGCGCGAGGGGTACATCACGCTGCGCACGGCGCTGGCGCAGTCGCGCAACCTGCCGGCGCTGTGGACGTACTCCCAGGAGGGCGGGGATCGGGTCGTCACGCTGCTCCACAACCTCGGCGTGACGGCGCCGATCGAGAACCCGGACGGGGTGGCGACCACGCTGGGGCATGACCCGATGTCGATGGCGGAGCACCTCGCGGCCTATTCGGCTTTCGACAACGGCGGGTACCGGGTGACGCCGCGCGCGGTGCTTCGGGTCACGGATCCGGCGGGGAACGTGCTGGAGGCGTTCGACGCGAGCGCGGGGCGGACGCAGGTGGTGTCGCCCGCGCTGGGCTACGTGGTGACGGACCTGCTGCGCGGGCCCGTGAAGCTGTACCTGGGCGGGCTGGGGAGCCGGCCGGTGGCGGGGAAGTCGGGGACGACGGAGGCGTACACGGGGTCGATCTTCATCGGATACACGCCGGACGTCGCGGTGGCGGCGTCGCTGATGCGGATCGAGGCCGGGCCGTCGTGCACCTCGGGCTATGCGTACCTGGCGACGAACTTCCCGGCTTCGGGGTGGCAGTGCCCGACGGCGATGCTGTTCGGGGAGAACGTGGGGGTGTCGGTGTGGAAGCCGTTCCTGGAGGAGTACTACGCGTCGCGCCCGTGGCCGGCGATGTGGACGCCGCCGGCGGGGGTGGTCACGCGGCAGGTTTGCGCCTACGACGGCGGGTACGTGGCAAGCGGGGGCGGGGGGTATGCCGAGGTGTTTTTGAAGGGGGTGGGGGAGCCGCGCTATCCGTGCGGGGCGAACCCGTATCCGGGGGAGCCGCCGTTCCGGCCGAGTCCTTCGCCGGTTGCGCCGTCGCCGGGTCCGCCGTCCGGTCCGCCGGCCGGTCCGCCGGCCGGTCCGTCGCCGGGTCCGTCGCCGGGTCCGTCGCCGGGTCCGCCGGCCGGTCCGCTGCCGGGTGCTTCGCCTCCGATTGCGCCGAGCCCTTCGCCACACTAGTGCGGTGCTCTGGGCCGACCGGGCGGCGCGCTATGCCAGCGCCGTCTACCTGATCCTGGGCCTGGCGTGGGCCTACCTCGGCTGGCAGCCGGGGCCGGCGCTGGCCGAGGCGGTGTACTTCCTCGCGGTCGCGGCCGTGGGGTTGGGCGTGCCGGGGCCGGCCAACCAGGTGTCGCTGGCGCGGGCGTACCTCGCGGCGCCGGCGTTCGTGTACGCGTGGCACTCGGACTACGCGCTGCTCGCGATCGTGGTCGCGCTCGCGGGGCTCACGGACCTGGTCGACGGCACGATCGCGCGGCGGTTCGGCCAGCCTTCGAACTTCGGCGGGGGGCTGGATCCGGTGGTGGATGGGATCTTTACAGGCGGGGTTGCGGTGGGGCTGGCGGTGGGGGGAGCCTTCCCGGTGTGGCTCGCCCTCGTCGTGATCGCTCGGTATCTGCTTCCGGCCCTGGTCGGAGGCGCGCTGCTGGCCGGCGGGCGGCGGGTCGAGCTCCGCCACACGTTGACGGGACAGATCTCCACGACACTGATCCTGGTGCTGCTGGGCGGGATCGCGCTGCTGCGAGGGTTGAAGCAGGACCCGGGGAACTTCGTGCCGGCGGCGGAGGTGGTGATTCCGCTCGCGACGGCGGCGACGTTCGTGCACCTCGGATTCACGTTGCGGCGGCCGGCCAGGGTGGCTGAGGGCGGCTAGACTGGGACGTGGTCGCGCTAAGTGGGGTGCTGGCGGTACCCTGTACCGGCAATCCGCCTTAGCCGGACCGAATTCCGTCGCTGAGGTCGAGGTTTTCAGAACCGGCCGCGGCAAGTGGCGTTGAAGGTCGGGACCTGCGCAGCCTGGGCCTCCGAACCCCGTCAGGTCCGGAAGGAAGCAGCGGTAAGGAGAGAACCTGGGGGTGCCGCAGTCATCCGGGCCGGAGCCATGAGCCGTGGTGCTGTCTGGGGGTCTGGGTCGAGGCGAGGGTGCGCGACCATTCGCGGGACCGTTCGGGGCCGGTGCCAGAGCGACGCGAGAAGAAGTTGAATAGCAATGGCGATGCCTGAGTACCAGTCCCTCTACCGCAAGTACCGCTCGCAGACGTTCTCGGACCTCGTGGGCCAGGACGCGGCGTCGCGCGCGCTCCAGGGCGCCATCGTGTCGGCGCGGGTCGCGCACGCCTACCTGTTCAGCGGGTCGCGAGGCACGGGGAAGACGTCGGCCGCGCGGCTGCTCGCGAAGTCCCTGAACTGCACGGGTCGCGCCCGGGACACAGCCGAGCCTTGCAACCGGTGCCAGTCGTGCGTGGAGATGACGGGCGGCGCGGCGCTCGACCTGATCGAGATCGACGCGGCGTCGAACCGCGGCATCGACGAGATCCGCGACCTTCGGGAGAAGGTGAACCTCGCGCCGGCTCTGGGGCCGTACAAGGTCTACATCATCGACGAGGCGCACATGCTGACGGAGCCGGCGTTCAACGCGCTGCTCAAGACGCTGGAGGAGCCGCCGGCGCACGTCGTCTTCGTGCTGTGCACGACGGACGCGCAGAAGATCCCGCTGACGGTCATCGGCCGGTGCCAACAGTTCGTGTTCCGGCGCCACTCGGAAGAGCAGATCGCCGAGCGCCTGGCCCACATCGCGGCGGCAGAGGGCGTGAAGGTGGATCGAGAGGCGATGGACCTGATCGCGCGCACCGCGCAGGGGTCGATGCGGGACGCGGTCGGGCTGCTCGACCAGCTGGTGCCGCTGGCGGCCGGGCCGATCTCCCTGGAGGGGGCGCGGTCGCTGCTGGGGATCGCCGATCCGCGGCTGCTCGACGGGCTGCTCGAGGACGTCCTGGCCGGCCGAGCGGCGGAGGCGCTGGAGGAGCTGAACCGTGTGTACGCGGGCGGCGCGGAGCTGCGGCAGGTGGTGCGGGGGTTGATGGAGGGGTGCCGCGACCGGCTGGTGGGAGCGCTGACGCGACACGAGATGGTCACGGCGCGGCGCCTGTCGGACGTGCTTGACGCGCTGCTCCACCTCGATGGGGAGGTCAGGCGGCACGCGGAGCCGCGTTTCCTGGTCGAGGCGACGCTCGCGCGCCTGGCGGTGGAGGCCCAGACCACGGTGGTGGCGGCGGCGGAGGCGGTGGTGCCGGTCGAGCGGCCGCAGGCGGCTGTTCCAGCGGCTGCCCCAGCGGCTGCCCCGGCTCCATCGAGGGCTTCATCCCCGGCACCCACTTCCCCGACGCCCTCTGCGCCGGCTTCGGCCGGAGCGAGCCCCCCGCCATCGACGTCGCCGGCGGGCGAGGAGGCGAGCTCGACCTCTCCTGCGATGCAAGAGGTGAAAGTGGCCGGGTGGTCCGAGGTGCTCGAGAAGCTGAACCGGACGGTGCGGGCGGTGTATCTCGACGCGCAGCCCGAGCTGGACGGGCGGACGCTGGTGCTCTGGTTCCGGTACGGGTTCCACCACAAGAAGGCGCAGGAGCAGTCGCCTCAGCTCATGCCGCTGGTGCGCGAATGGCTGGGCAAGGACGTGACGGTGGAGTACAGGCTGCGCGAGAACGAAGCCGCCAAGGCGTCGCCGCGGCCGGCCAGCCCCGAGGACGACCCGTTCGTCCGCGAGATCGTGCGTAGATTTGATGGCCGAGTGACGCGGGTGAAAGAGGTGTCGGAATGAAGGATCCGCTGAAGATGCTGCGGCAGGTGCAGCAGATGCAGGGCAAGATGCAGAAGGCCCAGGAAGAGCTGGAGCACGAGACCGTCGAGGCGAGCGCGGGAGGGGGAGCGGTGACGGTCGTGGTGACCGGGTCGCAGAAGGTCGTGTCGGTGAAGATCGATCCTGGCGCCGCCGAGGACGTGGAGATGCTCCAGGACCTGGTGATCGCGGCGGTCAACGAGGCGATGGAATCCTCGAAGCGGATGGCGGCCGACAAGATGCAGGCGCTGACCGCGGGACTTGGTCTTCCACCGGGCCTGATCTAGCTAGAGTTCCTCGCACATGCCGCAGCTCCCGGAGCCGCTGGAGAGGCTGATCCAGGAGCTGTCGCGCCTGCCGGGCATCGGGCCCAAGACCGCGCAGCGGCTCGCTTTTCACCTGCTGCGAGTCGATCCGGTCCGGGCGGACTCGTTGGCCCGGGCGATCGAGGACGTGAAGGCGCGGATCGGATACTGCGAGCGCTGCTACAACATCGCGGAGGGCGGGCTTTGCGTCATCTGCGTCTCCACGCGGCGGGATGGCACGGTGCTCTGCGTGGTCGAGTCGGCGCTCGACCTGCTGGCCATCGAGCGCACGTCCGAGTTCGGAGGCTTGTACTTCGTGCTGCACGGGGTGATCTCCCCGATCGACGGCATCGGTCCGGAGCAGATCCATGTGCCGCAGCTGCTCGAGCGGGTGCGGGCGGAAGGGATCGCGGAGGTCATCATCGCCACGGACGCGGACATCGAGGGGGAGGCCACCGCGATGTACCTCCAGCGGGCCCTGGCGCCCCTCGGCATCCAGGTGACGCGGCCGGCGCACGGCCTCCCGGTGGGCGGAGACCTGGAATACGCGGACGAGCTCACGCTGGCCCGGGCGATGGCCGGCCGGAGGAGCTTCTAACCGGGTCTTGACGAGCAGCCTTGCAAAGTCGGCTCGGCGGCGGGTATCATTCACGGGTTCCTCCACCGAACAGGTTTCGTGCGCCCTGACGACGGGTAAGAAGCCGGTCCGGCTCGGCAGGAGCCAGCACCTTGACAACTGAAGAGTGGGAAAGACTCTGAGAGTCTGAGAAGACTCAGGGCAATGTCCTGGGTCCTCCGTTTTTGGACGGAGAGTTTGATCCTGGCTCAGGGTTAACGCTGGCGGCGCGCATA
>CAZLJC010000001.1:0-175730 GCA_964559855.1 uncultured Actinomycetes bacterium | reverse complement strand
CCGCATTCGGCGCTCTTTGCGCCAAACGCGCCCCATCTGGAACGTCGTCCGACCCTCCCACGCACCCGCCGCCCTACCGGTACGTGGAACGTTACCGGTCGCACATCGGCTCTCTCTTACTATTAGGTCGAAGTGGCTGAATTCAGCCCCGGTCTCGAGGGTGTGGTGGCTGCGGAGACCGCCGTCAGCGAAGTTGACGGCGCCAACGGGCGTCTCATCTATCGCGGCGGCTACCTCATAGAAGACCTGGTTCCCGTCGCGAGCTACGAAGAGGCGGCCTACCTCCTCTGGCATGGCGACCTGCCCAACGAAAGCAGGCTCGCGGCGCTGCGCGAGCAGATGGCCGGCGCGCGCTCCCTCAACAAGGCCGCGCGCGGCGCGCTGATGGCGACCGACCCGCAGACCGACCCCATGGACGTGCTGCGCACCGTGGTCTCGGCCCAGGGCGCGACCCGTCAGCTGGCCAAGCCAACACTCGAAGAGGCCGTCGCGCTCACCGCGGTGCTGCCCACCATCGTCGGCGCCATCCAGCGCAGGCGCCAGGGCAAGGAGATCCTCGAGCCTCGCCCCGACCTCGGCCACGCCGCCAACCTGCTATGGATGATGACCGGCGACGAGCCCGAGGCGAGCCGCGCTCACTGGCTCGACACCTATCTCGTCCTGCTCGCGGACCATGGTCTCAACGCCTCCACGTTCACGGTTCGCGTCATCGCCTCGACCGGCAGCGACCTCACCTCGTGCGTGGTCGGCGGCATCGCGGCGCTCAAGGGCCCCGCCCACGGTGGCGCGACCTACGCGGCCCGGACGATGCTCGACAGCATCGGCTCGGCCGACAACGCCGAGAGGTGGCTCACGCAGGCCCACGCCGAGCACCGCCGCTTCTCAGGCTTCGGCCACCGCGTGTACCGCACGTACGACCCCAGGGCCAAGATCCTGCGCGAGATGGCGAAGGAAGCCAACCCCGAGCTGCACCGCACCGCGGCGCGCACCGAGGAGGTCGCGCTGAAGATCCTCGCCGAGGCGCACCCCGACCGGCCGAACGCCACCAACGTCGACTTCTGGGCGTCGGTCGTTCTGACCGGCGTGGGCATCCCCAAAGAGCTCTTCACCACGATCTTCGCCACGTCGCGCGTGGCCGGCTGGACGGCCCACGTGCTCGAGTCGCTGGAGGACCTCCGCCTGATCCGGCCCGCGTCGCGCTGGGTCGGTCCGGAGCCCGGCAAGAAGCCCGCCGTCCTCGCCAAGCGCTAGGCCCCCGATGGCCGCGTACGTCCCCGGGCTGGAAGGCGTGGTCGCCGCCCAGACCGCGATCTCCCTGGTGGACGGCCAGAACGGCCGCCTCGTCTACCACGGCTACGTGATCGCCGACCTGGCCGAGGAAATATCGTTCGAGGAGGTCGCCCACCTGCTCTGGCACGGCCGCCTGCCGAACCGTGCGGAGCTCGACGCGCTGACCAGGGAGCTGGCCGGCGCGCGCTCTCTCACCGCGGCCGCCAGAGCGACCATCGAAGCGCTCCCCGCCGACACCGACCCGATGGACGTGCTGCGCAGCGTCGTGTCCGTCCAGGGAGTCGAGCACCGCCTGGCCCGGCCCGCCGTGCCGATGGCCGTGCACGCGACGGCCTCGTTCCCCACCATCCTCGCGACGTTCCACCGCCGCCGGCAGGGGCTCGAGCCGGTCGCGCCAAGCGCCGAGCTCGGCCACGCCGCCAACTACCTGTACATGATGAACGGCGCGGAGGCGCGCCCCGAGGTCGTGCGCGCGCTCAACACGTACCTGGTCCTGCTCGCGGACCACGGCATGAACGCCTCCACCTTCACCGCCCGCGTCATCGCCTCGACCGACTCAGACCTCACCTCGGCTCTCGTCGGCGCCATCGGCGCGCTCAAGGGTCCGGCCCACGGCGGCGCGCCCTCCGCGGTGATCGAGCAGCTCGAGCTGATCGGCGCCGCGCCCGACGCGGAGACATACATGCGCGGCATGCGCGAGCGCAAAGAGAAGTTCATGGGCTTCGGCCACCGCGTCTACCGCGTCTACGACCCGAGGGCGAAGATCCTCAAAGAGATGTGCCGGCGCATGAACCCCAGCTTCTACGAGCTCGCGGAGCGGGTCGAGGAGATCGCTCTGCGCATCCTGCACGAGGAGCATCCCGAGCGCCCCCAGTCGACCAACGTCGAGTTCTATTCAGCGGGCGTCCTGCAGGCCATCGGCCTGCCCACCGACTACTTCACGCCCACCTTCGCCGTGTCCCGCGCCGTGGGCTGGACCGCTCATGTGCTCGAGCAGGTGGCCAACAACCGCATAATCCGCCCGCAATCGGAATACATCGGACCGGAGCCGCGGAAGCCAGTGCCGCTGGCCGAGAGGGATCAGCCCTAGCTCGGCTGGACCGGCGCGCGTGGCGAAATCTCGGCGTCGCCGCCCTCGCCTGGTTTCTCGCGGCCTTCATCGTCTTCACCGGCTACAACGTCGTCTTCGTACCGCTGCACAAGGAGATCCTCAGCAACGACCTCACCCTCGTCTACATCGGCGCCCGCGTCGGGGTCGACCACGGGTGGAGCCACCTCTACTCGCTGCAGCTCCAGCACCAGCTGTTCGCGCAGCTGCGCCCGCACCAGGAGTTCCACACCGGCGAGTGGTTCATCTCGCCGCCGCCGTACGCGTGGCTGGTGGTGCCGCTCGTGCCGCTGGGCCCGCAGGTCCTGACCGGGGTCTGGCTCGCGCTCCTGCTCGCCGCGCTCGCGGCGGCCTGGTGGATGGCGGCGCCCGGCGAGGGCGCGGTCAAGGCGCTGTGGCTCCTGGCGGCGCTGTCCTGGTACCCGCTCGTCTACAGCGTCGCCCTGGTCCAGCCCGACCTCCTGCTGGCGCTGGTCATCGTGGCGGCCTGGCGCCTCTCCCGGGCGGGCCGGCCGTGGGCGGCCGGGGCCGTGCTCGGCCTGATGGTGATCAAGCCTCAGCTTGCCCTCGTGGTTCCGCTGATCCTGCTGGCCGCCGGGCGCTGGCGCATCGCGGCCGCGTTCGCCGTGGTCGCGGGGACGCTGACCCTCGCCTCGCTCGTCGACATCGGCCCGCAGGGCGCGGCCGACTACCGCCATCTGCTCGGCCTCGAGCAGGCGGTGCCGAACAACCGCTACTTCACGCTCGCGTACCCGCTGGGGGCGGACTGGCCGAGCCGCGCCGCCGCGGCGCTGGTCGTCCTGATCGCGCTGGCCGCCGCCTTTCTGAACCGCCACGCGCCCGACGAACGGCTCTTCGCCCTCGGACTGCTCGCCGGTGCGCTCTCGGCGACGTACTGGCACCTCCAGGACTTCACGATCCTGCTGCCGGCGGCGTGGCTCTTCTGGCGCACGAACCCGCCCGTGTGGCAGCGCCTTTGGCTCCTGGCGGTCGCGGTGACGGCGGAGTTCGCCTGGGGCTTCACCCCTCTGCCGCTGCTGATCGCGGTCGGGGCCTGGTTCCTGTTCACGGTGATGCCCGCCCGGCGCGCGACCGAACCAGCGGCCGCCTGAGATGACCGCCGGCTCGAGGCGCGTCCCGCACGCGCGCGCGATCGTCGTGGTGGGAGCGCTCCTCGCCTCCAGCGCGATCCTGTTTCTCGCCCGCGGCGGCACCTTCTACTTCGACGAGTGGACCTTCATCCTGACCGCGCCGCGCTGGACGGCGGCCACCTACCTCCAGCCCCACAACGAGCACCCCGCGGTCCTGTTCCGCGCGCTGTACTCGCTCCTCCTGCACACCGTCGGGCTGAGGAGCTACCTCCCCTACCTCGCCGTGCTGGCGCTGGCCCACCTGGCCAACGTGGTCCTGCTCTTCGAGATCGTCCGCCGGCGGGCGGGCGACCTGGTCGCGATCGCCGCCGCCGCCCTGCTCATGCTGCTCGGCGCGGGGTGGGACGACCTGCTGTGGGCCTTCCAGATGGCGTGGCTCCTGTCGGTGGCCTTCGGCCTGGGGATGCTGCTCGCGCTGGCCCGGCCTCCGGGGCGAGCAAGCGTGGCCGTGGCCGCGGCCTGCCTGCTGGTCTCCCTGGCCCTGTCCGGCATCGGGGTGGCGTTCGCCATCGCGGCCGTGGTCACGCTGGCGCTCGACCGCCAGGGCAGGCGCTTACTCCTCTGGCTGGCTCCGGTCGGCCTCGCGCTGGCCGCGTGGTATGCCCTGGCCGGCCGCTTCGGCAACCATCCCAACCCCCAGCCCACGTTCGCGAACCTCTGGCTCGACCCGCTTTACGTCCTTTGGGGCCTGGGCCAGAGCGTGGCGGCGCTGATCGGCGAGGGCGGCGCTGTGGGGCCGGTGCTGCTGGTCCTCGGCGCCGGCGCGGTGGCATGGCGGTGGCGGCGAGGAGGCGCCGACCCCCTGGCGATCGGCGTGGCCGCCGGGCTCGCCGGCTTCTACCTGGTCACCGGCCTCACCCGAGCGCAGCTCGGGATCGAGCAGTCCGGCTCCTCGCGCTACGTCTACGTGGCGGCCGTGCTCTGGCTGATCCTGCTGTCCGACGCGGCCCGCGGCCTGCCCTGGCGCGGGACGTGGCGCCCCGCCCTGATCGCCGGCGTCTTCCTGGCCGTCTTCAACAGCGCCGTGCTGCTGTTCGCCTACGCGACCGCGCGCACCGTGGTGATGGAGCGCCAGGTGGCCGACTACTACGCACTGGCGGCGGAGCGCGACGACCCCTGCCTTGACCCCGGCGGAGCGGTGGACCGGCTGGTCATGCCCTCCGAGATGCACCCGACGGACTACTACCGCGCCATCGCCACGTTCGGCGACCCCATCGCCGGGCGGCCGCTGCGCGACCATGCCTCGTACGAGGCCGGCGTCACCAACCTCCGCAAGGCGAGCTGCTAGGGCCTCTTACACTTACGTCAGTGCCCAGTTTTGATTTCGACGTGGCCATCCTCGGCGGAGGGATGGGCGGTTACCCGGCGGCGATCCGGGCCTCTCAGCTAGGCCTGAAGGTGGCGGTGGTCGAGTCCGACAAGCTCGGCGGCACCTGCCTCCACATCGGATGCATCCCGACCAAGGCGCTGCTCGAGTCGTCGGAGCTCTATCACCGCGTCTCGGCCCGCGGGACCGAGTTCGGGATCAAGGCGGAGGTCGTCGGGTACGACTTCACGCGGATCGCCCAGCGCCGCGACGCCATCGTCAGCCAGCTGTACAAGGGCGTGCAGTACCTGATGAAGAAGAACAAGATCGAGGTGGTCGAAGGCAAGGGCCGGCTGCGCGACCGCAACACCGTCGAGATCGGAGCGAAGCAGGTGAGGGCGAAGGACGTGGTCGTGGCCACGGGCTCGACCGTCCGCACGCTCCCCGGCCTCGAGTTCGACGGCAAGTTCATCATCTCCTCGGACAACGCGACGCTTTCCACCGAGGTGCCGGAGTCGATCTGCATCATCGGCGCGGGCGCGGTCGGGGTCGAGTTCGCGACCTTCTACCACCAGCTCGGGGTCAAGGTCACGCTGATCGAGGCGCTCGACCGGCTGGTGCCGCTCGAGGACGAGGACGTCTCCAAGGAGATGCTCGCGCAGTTCAAGAAGGCCGGCATCGACACCCGGCTCGGCGTGAAGGTGAAGGTCGCGAAGAAGGCGCGCGACGGTGTCAGCGTCGACACCGACCAGGGCGAGATCTGGGCCCGGCAGCTGCTCGTGGCCGTCGGCCGCGCGCCGCGATCCAAGGAGATCGGCCTCGAGCAGGTCGGCGCGCAGACGCATCCGAATGGCTTCATCAAGGTCGACGAGTGGATGCGCACCACCGCGGAGGGCGTCCACGCCATCGGCGACGTCGTGGGCGGATACCTGCTCGCCCACGCGGCGGCGCACGAGGGCATGACCGCGGTCGAGGACATCGCGGGCCATCGTGTGGCGCCGATGGAGCAGGACCTGGTCACGCGCTGCACCTACTCGCACCCCCAGATCGCCTCCGTGGGGATGACCGAGAGGCAGGCGCGCGACAAGGGACGCGAGGTGAAAATCGGCAAGTTCCCGTTCACCGCGCTCGGCCGCGCGCAGATCCACGGCGAGACCGCCGGGTTCGTCAAGGTCGTGGCCGACGCGAAGACCGGCCAGGTGCTCGGCACACACATCGTGGGCAACGAGGCGACCGAGCTGATCGCCGAGCCCGCGCTGACCCAGCTCTTCCAGGGAGACGCCTGGGAGGTCGGGCGCAACATCCACCCCCATCCCACGTTGAGCGAGGCGGTCATGGAGGCGGCGCTCGCGGTCGACGGCCGCGCCATTCACATCTAAGGAATCCCCATTGGCTCAGATCACGAAGACAAAAGATCCGTCGTTCAGCCCTGACTGGCGCTTCCAGGACGCCGTCGCGTGGCGCGACACCGACCTGGACGAGAAGACGCTTCGCGAGTGGTTCCACTTCATGCTCCTGGGCCGGCAGATCGACTACCGCTTTCAGGTGCTGAACCGCCAGGGCCGGGCCCCGTTCATCATCTCGTGCGCCGGACACGAGGCCGCGCAGATCGGCGTGAGCTGGCCGCTCCGGCCGAAGTACGACTGGCTCGCGCCCTACTACCGCGACGTCGTGCTCTGCATGCGCATGGGGATGACGCCGCTCGATCTCATGCTCTCGGTTCTGGCGAAGGACGCCGACCCCGCGTCCGGAGGCAAGCAGACGCCGGGACACTTCTCCGACTCGCGCCTCAACATCACCTCAGGCGGCTCGCCGGTGGCGACGCAGATGGTGCGCGGCGCGGGCGTCGCGTACACCCTGAAGATGGACCGCACGGACAAGGTGCTGATGACGTGCTACGGCGAGGGCGCCGGCGCCGAAGGCGACGCGCACGAGGCGTTCAACTTCGCCGCCATCTACCGCCTGCCCGAGATCTTCGTCTGCGAGAACAACGGCTTCGCCATCTCCACCCCGTTCACGAAGGAGTACGCGATCCAGCACGTCGCGCAGCGCGCCGCGGGTTACGGCTTCCCCGGGGTGACGGTGGACGGGCGCGACCCGGTCACGTGCTACGTCGTGGCCAAGGAGGCCGTCGCGCGAGCCCGGGCCGGCGAGGGGCCGACGCTCATCGAGTGCCTGGTCGACCGGCTCGGGGCGCACTCGTCCGAGGACGACCAGCGCCGCTACCGCGCGCAGGAGGAGATCGACCTGCTCGCTCAGAACGACTGCCTGGAGCGCTTCCGGAAGCGCCTCCTCGAGGAGGGCGTGCTGGGCGCCAAGGCGATCACGGAGTACGAGGAGGCGGTCAAGGAAGAGGTCACGCAGGCGACGAAGGAAGGCATGGACGCGGCCGACCCGGCGCCCGAGGACGCGCTGACCAACGTCTACGCCATCGCCATGCCGGACGAGATCAGGCCGGCCGAGGGCGTCGAGACCGAAGAGATGAACATGGTCGCCGCGCTGCGCTCCTGCCTCACCGAGGAGATGGAGCGCGACGAGCGGGTCATGGTCATGGGCGAGGACGTCGGCAAGAAGGGCGGCGTGTTCCTGGTCACCGACGGCCTGTACAGCCGCTTCGGCGAGCAGCGGGTGATCGACACGCCGCTCGCTGAGTCGTCCATCGTCGGCGTCGCGCTCGGCCTGGCGGTCGCGGGAAAGCGCCCGGTGGCGGAGATCCAGTTCACGGACTTCGCGCACATGGCCTTCAACTCCGTCACCAACGAGGCGGCCAAGTACCGCTACCGCAGCGACGGCGACTGGTCGGTGCCCATGGTCGTGCGCGCGCCCATGGGAGGCCACGCGCACGGCGCCCTGTACCACTCGCAGTCGATCGAGGCCCGCTTCGCCACGCCCGGGCTCAAGATCGTCATCCCCTCCGGCCCCTACGAGGCCAAGGGCCTGCTGCTGGCCGCGATCCGCGACCAGGACCCCGTGCTCTTCTTCGAGCACAAGCGGCTCTACCGGATGTTCAAGGAGCCGGTGCCGAAGGGCGAGTACCTGATCCCGCTGCAGAAGGCCCGCGTCTTCCGCGAGGGCACCGACATCTCGGTCTTCTGCTACGGCCTCATGGTCCACTACGCCAACGAGGCGGCCAGGCAGCTCGAGGCGCAGGGCGTCAGCGTCGAGATCGTCGACCTGCGCACGGTCTACCCGCTGGACAAGGAGGCGATCATCGCCTCCGCGCGCAAGACCGGCAAATGCCTCGTTCTTTACGAGGACAACTTCAGCGTCTCCGTCGGCTCGGAGGTCGCGGCCCTCATCGCCGACGAGGCGTGGCGCTGGCTCGACGCGCCGGTCAAGCGCTTCGGCGGCCTGGACGTGCCCGCGATGCCGTACGCGGTGCCGATGGAGGAGTACTTCATGCCGACGCCGGACAAGATCACCAAGGTCCTGCAGGACCTCGCGGCCTACTGAAGATGCTCCGCTCACCGAGGCCGTCCTGATGGCCAACACCACGCGCGTCGTGATGCCGCAGCTGGGCGAGTCCGTCCACGAGGGCACGATCTCGAAGTGGCTGGTGAAGCCGGGAGACCGGATCACCGAGTTCGAGCCGATGCTCGAGGTCGACACGGACAAGGTCAACGCCGAGGTGCCGGCGCCGGTGTCGGGCATCCTGCGCGAGATCCTGGCCAAGGAGGGTGAGACGGTGTCGGCGGGCGCAGAGATCGCGGTCGTGGAGACCGGGGACGGCGCTGCCGCCGTGACCGCGACCCCCGAGGCTCCCGCGCCCGCCCCGAAGACCGCGGCCCCGGAGGCGGCGGCGACGGCCCCGGTGCCCGCAGCCAAGACCCCGACCTCCGAGGCCCCGCCCGCGGCCCCAGCCCCCGAGCCACGAACCGAGCGCGAGGGCGGAGAGCACCGCTACTCCCCCGGCGTCCAGATGGCGGCCGCCGAGCTGAAGGTGGACCTCTCCCGCGTAACGGGCACCGGCCTGGGCGGCCGGATCACGCGCAAGGACGTGCAGGAGTACGCGGCTCGGGCCAAGGCCGCGCCCGCCGCCGCCCCCGCGCCGGCGCCACAGAAGGCCGCGCCCGGCGAGGGCGACCAGGTCGTGCAGCTCACGCGCGTTCGCAAGCTGATCGCCGACAACATGACCCGCTCCAAGCAGACCATTCCCCACGCCTGGCAGACCCAGGAGGTCGACATGTCGGGCGTGGTCGCCAACCGCGGCGCCAACAAGGCGGCCTTCCAGAAGCAGGAGGGCTTCTCGCTGACCTACCTGCCGTACGTCATGGCCGCCGCCCTCGCCGCGCTGCGCGAGCATCCCGAGGTCAACGCGACATTCAACGACACGGAGCTGCTCATCCACCGCGACATCAACCTGGGGATCTCGGTCGGCATGGAGGACACGCTGCTCGTGCCCGTGGTGCGCAGGGCGGACGGCCTCTCGCTCGCGGGCCTCGCCCGGGCGGTCAACGACCTCGCCACCCGCGCCCGGAACAAGCAGCTGAAGGCGGACGAGCTCGCGGGCGCGACGTTCACCGTCAACAACTCCGGCACGTTCGGGACGCTGTTCAGCTACTCGGTGATCAACCCCGGCCAGGCCGGCATCCTGACCATGGAGGCCATCGTCGACCGCCCGGTCGCGGTCCAGGGCATGATCGCGATCAAGCCGATGATGTACCTCTGCTTCTCGTTCGACCACCGCGTGCTCGACGGGCTGCAGGCGGCGCGCTTTTTGACCTCGGCCCGGAAATGGCTCGAGGCCGTCACGGTCGAAACGCCCGTCTACTGAGCCCGGCTCAGCTGAGCCAGCGCACGATCCTCAACGCACCCATCGCCGCCGGCTTGCGATGTGCGGACGCCTGCGGATCGCCGGCCGCGCTCTCGCGGTGGTCGACGTAGTAGCGGTAGGCCTGCCAGAGGATGTCGGTGTTGCCGAGCGTCGGCCGCCACCCGGTCGCCTCCCTGAGCCGCGTCGTGTCGAACTCGAAGCTGGAGGCGATCATCCGGTAGTGGTACGGACCGAGCGGTGAAAGCCCCAGCATGCTGAGCGCTCGCATGCCGGCGATCGCCGGCACGCGCGGCAGGGAGGCGACTCGCGCGCGGGTGCCGGCGCGGCGGATGATCTCGCCGTACATCTCGCGGATCGTGGGCACGCTTTCCGAGCCGGCGTGAAACACGCCCGTGGCTGAACCGGCCGCCAGCAGCTCGCACGCCCGAGCGAGGTCCTCCGCCGCGATGAACTGGTAGCGGTTGCCCCCGTCTCCGACCACCCAGACGCGGCGCCCTTCGCGGATGAAGTCGAACAGGATCGTGAGCAGCCCCATGCGCCCCGCGGCCACGATCGTGGGCGTGCGCACGATCTTCACCGGCAGGCCGTCTGTGCGCGCGAGCAGCGCGTGCTCGGCCGCGAGCTTGGACCGGCCGTAGACCTCGACCGGCGCCGGCGCATCGTCCTCCTTGATCGGCCGGCCGGCGTCAGACCCCCACAGGCAGTTGCTCGAGACGAAGACGAAGGCTCCCACCCCGGCCGAGGCGGCGGCGTCGGCCAGGCTCACCGTGCCGTCGACGTTGCTGGACCACAGGTTGGACCGGTTCGCGCGGTCGTGCGCCAGAACGGCGGCGCAGTGGAGCACGGCGTCCGGCTTCAGGCGCTCGATCAGCCGCGCCACCGCTTCGCGCTCGCGGATGTCGAGCACGTGCGGCGTGTAGCCCGGACGCTCGGCGTCCGGCAGCACGTCGACGCCGGCCACGGTCCAGCCGGCGGCCAGCAGGTGATCCCGCAGCACGCCCCCGAAGAAACCCGCCGCTCCGGTGACCAGGGCCCTCATTGACCGGATGCAGGGTACCGTCCGGAGCCGCACAATTCACCGCCGTGCGTCAACCCGACCCGGCCCGCCGCGAGAGCCTGACGGAGCACCTCGTCAACGTCGCACCCGCGCTCCCGGCCTTCGTGCTGGCGCTGGTCGCGATCCCGCTCCACTACACCGCGGACTTCGGCCTGGCGTATCGCGGAGGCGTCGAGGCCTGGACGAGCGGCCACCCCCAGCGCATCGTCACCTGGACGGCGACGCCCTTCCTGGCCCTGGTCATGGGCTTCGCCAGCCGCCCCGCGCCCGAGTTCGTCGAGGCGCGCGTGTTCATGGCGCTGGACCTCGTGCTCTGGATGGTGCTGCTGTTCGTCGTGTGGTCGCGGCTCCGCCCGTACGTCTCCCGAAGGTGGTGGTGGGCCACGCTCGGGGCGGCGGCGATCTTCGCTCCCGCCGTGTCCACGATCTTCTGGCTGCAGTTCAACCTGGTGATCCTCGCCCTGGCCCTCGGCGGCTTCGTGCTGGCTCGGCGGGGCGGCGCCTGGGCGCCCCTGCTGATCGGCCTCTCTGTGGCCCTGAAGCCCATCGTCGTCCTGCTGCCCCTCGCCCTGCTGCTGCGCCGCCGCTCGCGCGCCGCGGGCGCCTGGGCGATCGCGGTGACCGCCATCCTGACCGCCGCGGGCTTCGCCTTTCTCGCCTGGCGGGCGAACGACCCGGGCGTGCTGAACCCGCTCGGCTACCTGCAGGGTTTCCTGTCCAAGGGCCAGGGCGCGATCGCCGCCTGCATCGTCGAGAACTACTCACCCGTCGCGACGCTGTGCCGGCTGGGGCTGCAGCCTTCGACGGCGATCACGGCCATCGTCGGCGTCGCGGTGCTGGCCGCGGGCTACCTGCTGGTGCGAGACCTGCCCGATACGGCCGAGGGGGATTGGGAGCTCTTCGCGGCGGCGTGCTTCCTTTCGATCCTGCTGGGGCCGATCGACTGGGCGCACTACGGACTGCTGATGGGTCCGCTGTACCTGCTGCTGGCCTACCAGCTTTGGCGGGACGGTGCCCCCCCCGTGCCGTGGATCGGCCTGGGCCTTTCGTTCGTGCTCGCCGAGCTGGTGTGGGATCCGCTGTCGAGCCTGGCCGGCGCCTCCATCCCTCTCGAGGTCTTCGTCTATACGGCGGGGCAGTTCGGGCAGTGGTTCCTGCTCTTCACCTGGGTCAGGTGGCGGACTTTGCGGCGATCACCAGCAGGCAGCCGAACCTGGCCGGCGGCACGCCGCCATTCAACCCGGCCGACAGAAAAACCGCCATAGACCTGGCGAGCGGCGAGGGCAGGCGCGCGCCGGCCCGCCGCATCCCCAGGCTGCGCTGGATCTCGATCGGCTGACGCCGACGCCCGGCCAGCCCGTACAGCACCCCCGCGGTCAGCCGCGAGATCCACTCCCACCGGCGCAGCTCACGCTCGGTGAGGTACTCGGCCGCCTCGGTGACCCGCATGTCGTGGGGCGCCAGCGCCGCGTCCCAGTCCGCGCGGCCCCAGTACCGCTGGTGCGCCAGGCGGCGGTCCAGGCGCGCCAGGTAGGTCTCGCGGCCGGCCCCGCCCAGGGGGCCGCGCAGGCACGCGTGGAAGTCCGGGCCCGGGACCGTGAAGATCAACCTTCCACCCGGAGCCAGCAGGCGTCCGGCCTCCCGCAGCACGGGGTCGAGGTCGGGGATGTGCTCGAGCACGCTGTTGGACAGGATCCAGTCGAACGATCCATCCGGTTCGGGCACCGCGTCGCCGCCCGAGGCGTGAAGCGCGGAGTAGATGCCGAGCGCCCTGGCCTGCTCGACCTCGGCGGGATCGGGGTCGACGCCCACCAGGTCCCGTGGCCCGGTGTGCTCGAGGATGATGCGCGTCAGCAGTCCGTCGCCGCAGCCGAGATCGAGGCCACGGCCGCCCGGCAGGCCGCCCTCCAGGAGCCGGCTCACCTCCGCGGCGCGCCACAGCGCCGTGGCGGGCTGGAACGGATAGTCCCGGAGGAAGCGGACCAGGAGATCGCGCCTCAGGTGACCAGGGCCTCCAGCTGCGCCTCGTAACGCTCGACCATCGCGTCCACCGTCCAGCGCTCACGCGCCCGCGCGGCGACCCGCGAGCGGAGCGCGCCGTCCTGCGCGATGGCGTCGAGCGCGTGGCGCAGCGCAGACCCCAGGCCGTCCTCGGTGAGGGGCGACGCGAAGACGACGTCCTGGATGGCGGGCAGGGCGGCCGCGGTCGCCTCGCCGATCAGCGCGGGCGTGCCGCAGGCCATCGCCTCCTGCACCACGAGCGGAAACCCCTCGCCGGTCGAGGGGAGCACCAGGAGGTCCGCGGCGCCGTAGTACTCCCGCAGGCGCTCCGGCGCGAGCGGCGCCATGACGCGCAGGTTGGGCAGCCCCCATCCGGCGGGGTCGAGATCGTCGGGGCGGCCGACCATCACCCAGTCGCAGCGCGGCGTCGCCGCGATGAGCGGCCGGAGCAGCCGGATTCCCTTCTTCTCCACGAAGCGGCCGACGAACAGGAGCAGCGGGCGTGCACCGTCCGCACCCAGCTCGGTTCGCACTGCGCCGCGCTGGTCCGGGCGAAGTGGCTTGAAGCTGTTCGCATCCACCCCGTTCTCGATCAACAGCGGAGGACGGCGGAACCGCACGCGCTCCCCGAACCAGCGGCGCACGGTCTCGCTGACGAACACGACCTGCTCGGCTCGCGACAGCACCGCGCGCCCGATCGTCGCGTATGCCGCCGACTGAAGGCCGCGGTACAGCGGGCTCGGATACGGGACCTTGGCCACGTGCTGCGTGAGAAGCACCGGACGGCGGAGCCGCCGGGAAGCGCTGAACACCATCAGGTTGAGGGCGTAGAGGCAGTCGTGGAGATGGACCGCGTCGGCCCACTCCACGTGGCCGCTCATCGCCGCCGCGGCTCGGGGCGAAGGCAGTGGATACGGAAATCCAAGACCCTCGATCCCATTCCAAACCCGGATCGGAACGTCGCCGGCGTCGCCGTGGTGGGCTCGCGCGACCACGTCGCCGGCCACCCAGCGCACGTCGTGCCCCCGGCTGCGGTAGCCCGCCGCCAGGCTCGATGCGACGGTCTCGGTGCCGCCGATGTGCTCGGGGTAATAGTTGTTGACGAGCAGGATGCGCACGCCTCAGCGCGCCGCGATGCGCGAGCGGTCGAGCACGTCGTGCTGGAGCCGAACCACCTCCACGCCGTCGGCGGCCGAGATGCCGGGGGGCGCCTTGCGAGTGCGGCAGGCCTCGACGAAGCGCGCTATCACCACGTCGTTGCCGTACGCGAGACGGCCCATGACGTTGAGCGCGCCTGAGCGCGCGACGCCGCCTATGTGTCCGCCGACCGCGTCCGCGGTGGTCATGAGAATGTTGCGCCCGAGGTGCTGGCCGTCGTTGCGCGTGACGACCAGCACGTCTCGAAACACGTCGAGGACGGCCAGCGCCCGTGAACCGATCACCGTGACGTGCCACTCGCTCACCGGCGCCTCGAAGTTCATCGCGATCTGCACCGGCACGGAGCCGGCCCGCATCAGCAGCGTGATGGCGGCGGGCGTCTGCCGTCCCGCGGGCCCGGGCAGCACCTGAACGTGGTCCATCCGCGGCTCGGCGCCGAGCAGGCTGCGCACGAGGTAGAAGAAGTGCGGCGACTCGTCGTAGAACAGGCCGAGGGGAAGCGACTCGTACCACTCGGGCAGACGGCGGGCCGGATTGGAAAGCTGCGCCCCCCACAGGGCCTTGACCTCGCCGAGCCGTCCGCTCTCGATCAGCCTGCGCAGGCGGACCGTCGAGCGCGCGAACTGGAAGTTGTGGACGAGCGCAAGAATCCGCCCCTCTTGCTCGGCGTGGCGCCTCAGCTCCTCCGCCGCGGCCAGCTCCACCGCCATCGGCTTTTCGAGCAGGACGTCCTTGCCCGCCGAGAGGTACGCCCGGGCCAGCGGAGCGTGCGCGGCGGGGGGCGTCGCGATGGTGACGGCGTCGACCTCCTCCAGCCACTTCACCTCTTCAGGGCCCTCGGCCACAGCTCCGCGCGCGACCTTGAACTCCGTCCTGGCCCGGTCGACGCGCGCGAAGTTGTGGTCGATCACGCCGGCGACCTCGACGTCGCGGTTGCGCGCGAGCCACGGCAGATGGCGGTGCGTGCCGACCCACCCCAGCCCGACCACGGCCACCCGAAGAGCCTTCATCGCCGGGCCGGGATCGTACAACGCATGGCTAGGTGGCGACCTCGAGCGTGACATCCCCCACCGCCTGGTAGCCGGCGGTGGCGACGCCGGAGAACACGACCCGCAGCACCTGGCCCCGGCCGAACTCCGCCGGCACGTAGACCCAGCCGCTGACCGACTGCCCCGGCTCGAGGTCTCCGGGCAACTGGGTCGACCTGGCGTAGTCGGCGGCGACCGACTGGGAGCCGGAATGGACGGCCGGCACGGGAGACCATTCGGCCTCACTCGCCGAGCGGTTGGTCGCGCTCACGGCCAGCCACGTCCCGTGGTTCGATGCGTCGAAGGCCACACCCTCAACGCCGATGCTCACGCCCCCGAACGCAGCCCGCGTCGAGCTCGTGACCAGGGGCGATCCGGGCGGCGGAACGCGCGCACCGCCCGGTTCGGGTTGTGAGCCGGCGCCGGCGGCGCCGCCCACGAGCAGCACCGCCGCGAGGAACCCGTACATCGACGCGAGCGTGAGGCGAGGGAGCTCGGGGGGAATGGCCAGGACGAGCCCGGCGGCGAGCAGCGCGGCGGTCGCCGGCAGCGCCGCGTACTCGTAACGGCCCGGCCCCGCGAACTGAAAGGCCGCGGTCGCCGGCAGGACGAGCGCCACCGCCGCCATCCCCGCGAGCGCGGTAAGGCACACGAGCACGACTCCGCCCGAGCCGCGCAGCCGCACCAGGCCCGCGGCGGCGATCAGCGTGAGGGCGGCGCCGAGCGCGACGAAGGCGGTGGCGAACGGCAGCACGCCGAGCGGCTCGCCGCTCCAGTAGGTGACGACGAAGAACGCGAGCTCGAAGGGGATGAACCGGACGTCGAAGGGCAGCGGCGGAACGATCGACAGCCGGTTCGTGCGCAGCGACGGCACCGGCACCCCGTAGAGGTGGAGGTTGATCGCAAACCACACGGCAAGGCAGGCGAGCGTGACACCGCCGGCCAGGGCGAGAAGCACGACGCGGCGTTGGAGCGAGGTCCGTGGCGAGGGCCACAGCATCGCCACCGCGACCGCGGGCGCGAGGCCGAGCAGGGTCAGCTTCACGAGCACGGCCGCGCCCAGGACGCCGCCAATCGCGAGGGCGCGCCGCGCCGTCCAGCCGGTCCCCGTCGCCTGCACCGCGAGCAGGATCACCACGCCGCCCAGGACGATCGCCGGCGCGTCGTTCCCGACCCGCGTCACGTTGAGGTCGAGGCCGGGCAGGACCGCGGCGAACAGCCCGGCCAGGCCGCCCGCCGCCGGCCGGCCCGGCGCCACGAGCCGGGCGACCATGACGGCAAGCGGCGCTAGCAGCGCGACCAGGAGGGCGTTGATCAGCCGCAGCACGTAAACCGCGCCGAGCGTTCCCGCGACCCGGTCCGCGACCAGCCACGCCGGCACCATCGCGACGTAATACGCCGGGGTCTGGGCCGACTCGTAAGAAAGCTGCCACAGATGACGTGACATCCACACCGCGTTGGCCCGCGGCGACATTCCGGGTGGCGGCGGCCCGAGGTCGGTGACGTCCGGCACCGGATATGAGCCGGGCCCTTCGAACCTGTACACGCCGGTCCCCTGGGTGAGGCGCAGCGTCTCCGGATCGATCAAGGTGCGGTCCGCCAGCGGATACACGCCATGACTGAGCTGAATCACGAAGTCGGTGTGCTGGGCCTCGTCCACGCGCGACCAGACCGGCTGGGTCAGCGCCATCAGCGCGGCGGGCACGACCGCCACCACGTACGCGATCAGCAGCGGCCTGCGCCGCGCCACGCGCAGCGCGTCAGCCGGCGTCAGTTTCGCTGTCGATGCCGAGGATGCTGAGGAAGAAGCTTGCAAAGATGGTCTGAATTCCGAGCGTCAGCAGGACCGCCGCCGGAATGATCTCGCGCATGGTGAGCCTCGGATCGAGCGCGCCGAAGCCCGCGGCGCCCCAGCTCAAAGTGGCGACGATGGTGCCGGCGACGCCGAGGATGAACATGAGGGCGCCGGCCACCAGGCCGGTCTCGAGCTGCACGTAGCGAAACATCGACACGTAGGCCGAGTTGAGCGGATGGAAGCCCATCCGCATCGCGAAGACCTTGGTGAAGACCGCGAACAGGACCAACTGGTAGCCGATCAGGCAGCCAAACCCGGCCAGCAGCAGGGTGTGAATGTCAAAGCCGAACGGCCCGATCACCACGGGTCCGATCTCGAGCGCGATGCCGGCGAGCATCGCGGCGGCGAAGAGCGCGATGCCGGGATAGAGGAAAAGCCACCGCGGGCTGAACAGCAGCATGAAGCGCAGGTGCCGCCACCCGTCGCGCCACGTGCGCAGGTGGGGCGGGCGCGACCTGCCGTCCGGGCCCAGCTTCACGGGGACCTCGGCGATGCGCATCCGTCGCAGCGAGGCCTTGATCACCATCTCGCTCGCGAATTCCATGCCGGTCGCGCGCAGGCGCAGGCGCTCGTACGCGTCCTTGCGAAATCCACGCAGGCCGCAGTGCATATCGCCGACGGGCGTCTGGAAGAAGGTGCGGCTGATGAACGTCAGCACTGGATTGCCGACCCAGCGGTGCGACCACACCATCGCGCCCGGCTGGATGCCGCCCTGGAAGCGGTTGCCCATCACCAGGTCGTAGCCCTCGCGCAGCTTGGCGACGATTGGCGCGATCGACGAGAAGTCGTAGCTGTCGTCGGAGTCGCCCATGATCACGAGCTCGCCGTGCGCCGCATCGATGCCGCCGATCAGCGCGCTGCCATAGCCCTTGCGCGTCACGTCGACGACGGTCGCTCCGAGCCGGCGCGCGATCTCCTGCGAACCGTCGGTGCTGCCGTTGTCGGCGACGATGATCTCGCCGGCGATCCCTTCCTTCTCGATCGCGCCGCGCGCCTTGCGGATGCAGGTGGCGAGCGTCTCGGCCTCGTTGAGGCACGGCATGACGATCGACAGCTCGACGGCCGTGCGCGCGGCGGCGGGCGGCCTGGTCCGGGTCTGCGAGGCGACGCTCACGACTGGAGGGTAGCGCGGCGATGCCGCCCTGGAGGGCGAGTTTGCCCAATCGTCAGAAAAAGAAATGACCCCGACGGATCGCCTCTCGAGGACCGGTACCAGGCCTTGCGGCCTCGTTCCTGTCCCCTCGAACGTTTCCCTCGGGGCCGTCGAGAAATGTATCCGCGGCTCATGGAACATGCAAGGACCGAAAACCAGTTCGCCGCCAACCTATCACTCGTAGCCTCCCGCCGCTTAACCCACGGTTCATGCCAGACTTGCGCTCGATGTCTGTCCCGCTCGAAGAAGCGACGCGACTGGTGGAGGCGGCGCACGAGAAGGCGCGGGCCCTCGGCATCAACGTCACGGCCGCGGTGGTCGACCATGGCGGCCTCCTCGTGGCCCTCGGACGGATGGACGGGGCGCCGCCGCTGTCGGCGCAGATCGCCGAGGCGAAGGCGGTGGGGGCCGTGATGCTGCACCGCGACGGACAGGGCCTGGCCGATATGGCGAGGGACCGCCCGGGCTTCTTCAGCGTGGCGGACCGCCTCACTCGGCTGCCCATCGTCCCGGGGCTGGGCTCCGTGCTCGTCAAGCACGGGGCGGACGTGGTGGGCGCGATCGGGATCAGCGGCGGCAAGCCGGAGCAGGATCTCGAATGCGCGCAGGCGGGGCTCAGCGCAGCCTGATCGTCCGGACCGGCTCGTAGACCGATCCGCCGCGGCCGAGGTGGCTGCGGTACAGGATGAGCTGGCCGGCCCGCCAGGCCGGCAGCCGCGGAGGATCCCCCAGCACAGGCGCCGGCGCGCCCATGCGCTCCCGCGCCCGCGCCAGGGTCAGATGCGCGCTGAACTTCCGCTCCTCCGGCTCGAGGCCCGCGGCCCGGCATTCGCGCTCGACCGCCGCCGCGAGCCTCCCCGCCTCCTCGGCGCCTGAGCCCAGGCCCAGCCACACGACGCGCGCGAGCCGGCCCCGCTTGAACGTGCCGACCCGGTCGAGCTCCAGGTCGAAGCCGGCGGGCCGCCCGGCCTCGACGGAGTCCGCGATCCGCCACGCCACCGCCTCCTCAACTGACCCGAGAAAGCGGATCGTCACATGAAGATTGGCGGCGGGCGTCCACCGGAATCCCGGCGCCACCTCGGCCGAGCGCCGGAGAAAGGGCTCGAGGGCGGCGCGGTGCGAATCGGGCAGCGGCAGCCCGAAGAACGCGCGGAGGCTCAGCGGGCGGGCTTCGCCCAGTGCGTCGGCGCCCAGGCGCCCGGCAGCCCCGGCCGCCACCCGAACTGCGAGCTCACGGAGTCGATGCCGGCGGCGAGGTTGGGCATCTGGATGGTGTTGACCTCGTCCGGCGTCGCCGGTGGATTGCTCATCACCGCCTCCATCGCGATGGTCGCCGGGATGAGCAGGCCGGTGGGAAGCTTGAGCTTGGCCTTCTTGATGTTCCTCGCCTGGAGGAACCAGTCGAAGATCGTCTCGTACGTCACGACCTCGGGACCGCCGAGCTCGACGATCTTGCCCAGCAGCTCGGGCTTGCCCACCGCCTCGACGATGCAGCGCGCCACGTCCTCGAGCAGGATCGGCTGCAGCTGCGCCTGGCCGCTGCCGGGGATGATGGCGAACGGGCCGACGAGCGCGCGCTCGAAGTCCTCGACGACGCCGCCGTCCTCGCCGATGATCAGGGAGAAGCGCAGGATCGTGCCGGCCACGCCGGTCTTGGCCAGCTCCTGCTCCCCCATCCAGCGCGACGTCAGGTACTTGAAATGCGGGTCGAGCCTGGCGCCGATGGCGCTGACGAAGATGACGGAGCGGGCCCCGGCCGCCTTGGCGGCCTCACCGAGGATGCGGGGCCCGTCGACGTTGACCGCGAGGTAGGACTGCGGCCGGTTCCGGCGCACGGCGACCAGGCTGATGATGTGCTCCACGCCCTGCGCCGCCTGGACGACCGCCTGCGGGTTGAGGGAGTCGCCGACCATGACCTGCGCTCCGCGCACCTTGAAAGCGGCCGCTTTCATCGGGTCGCGCACCAGGACGCGCATCTGGTGGCCGTCGTCCAGGATCCGGTGCGCGACGGCGCGTCCGACGAAGCCGGTCGAGCCGAGCAAGAGGATCCTGGCCACGGGACAAGAATCCTAAAGAACGGGAACGCCATAATCGGCGGAAGTGGCGGGGGGTGCATCCAGTGGCGCGGTGCTCGGCGTGTTCGCCTTGCTGCTCGGGATCGGGGCGATAGCGGCCGCCCTTCGCCGGCGGCGGCGCCGCGACCGGTATCCCGAGACCTACTCCGCCAGCGGCGGAATCATGTACACCGCGGTGCAGATGGGCTGTGGAGGCGGGCTGCTGCTCGCGGGGGCGGGCCTGATCGCGCTCGCGATCATCTACCGCCACTGAGCCTCAGCGGCCGTTCGACTCCCGGCCGCGGACCATCCCCCAGACCTCGAAGATCAGCTTCAGGGCGGCGAACGTGGTGATGTCCGCGGTGTCGATCGGAGGCGAGAGCTCGACGACCTCGAAGCCGACCACCGTCGAGCGCCGGGTCGCGGCGCGCAGCAGGGTCAGCGCCTCGCGCGTCGTGAGCCCGCCCGCGGAGGGGATCTCCGTCCCGGGCGCGAACGCCGGGTCCAGGGCGTCGACGTCGAACGAGACCTGCAGCTCCGCGCCGTCCAGCCGCTCGGCGATCTTGTCCGCCGCGGCCGCGGGGTCGCGGGCGATCTCGGCCGCCCCGACGAGCAGCACCTCGTTCTCCCTGATGAACTGCAGCTCCTCGGGGTCGTAGTCCCGGCCCCCCGCGATGACGACGCGCGAGGGGTCGACCCCCGACACCTCGAGCGCCCGGCGCATGGCGCAGCCGCACGTCCAGCTGCCGCCACGCGAGAAATCGCAGAGATCGGGGTGCGCGTCGACCCACAGCAGCGAGAGGCCGGGATGGCGGCGCGACTGCGCGGCGAGCGTCGCGATCGCCGTGCAGTGATCGCCGCCCAGCGTGGTCAGAAACGCCTCGGCGGGAACCTCGGCCAGGCGATCCGCCGCCGCGCTCCAGCCCGTCTCGACGTCCAGGCCGAGGTCGAGGTCGCCTATGTCCTGGATCCGCAGCCCGAGCAGCAGGTCGCCGAGCTCGGTGACCGGCGGAATGGCGGCCGAGATCTCGCGGATGCGCCGCGGCGCCTCCGCCGCGCCCTTCCGGTACACGGCGGAGCCGTCGTACGGCAGGCCCGCGACCACGATATCGCCGGGGCCGTCCACGCCAAGCCCTCCCCACGGACGAAGACCCGAAAGGTTCATCCCACCACCCTCCTGCGTTCCGGCACCTTGAGGATGCTAAGCGACCCGGCCACGAACCATGCGCCGAACACCGCGAAGACGATGGGAAATCCGCCCGGCAGGCCGAGAATGCGCGGGCCGGCGTTGAAGGCGTCGAGCAGCGGTCCGCCCAGGAAGACGGCGATGATCCCGGCGCCGGCCGTCGCGATGTTGGAGAAGCCCATGTAAAGGCCGCCCTCGCGGGCCGGGATCACGTCCTGGATGAAGGCCCAGTCGACCGAGAAGAAGGCCCCAAGGCCGAGCCCGATGACCACGCCGGCGAGCGTCGCCTGTGCCGCCAGCGGAGGCACGTGCAGGAGCCGGGCCAGGCCGTCGACCAGGCCGGCCGGCATCCAGAGGTGGTGGCTGAACACCAGCACGAGCGTTCCCGCGGCCCCGACCAGCCCCGCGACCAGGATCACCGGGCGCCGCCCGACACGGTCGGAGATGCGCGAGGCGGGCCACGTGACGAGCGCCGCCACAGCGATCGCGAGCCCGAGCAGCGTCGAGGCGGCCACGGCCGTCTCCCTCGGGTGATGGTGGAAGAAGACGTTTTCGAAGTAGAAGAAGGCGAAGTTCTGCAGTCCGCCGAAGCCCATCAGGATCAGCAGGCGCGACACCATCAGCCACACGAAGGCGCGCTGCCCCAGCGGCACGCCGAAGGTCTTGCGCAGCAGCTCGCGCCCGCTCTTGAACGGCTCCTCGACCGGCCTCGCGCGGTCCGGCACCGCGAGCACGGTGATCGCCATCGTCGTGACCAGCACTACCGCGATCGAGGCGACGGCGGCACCCCGGCCGAAATGGGCCAGGAGCTGGCCGGCGCCGATCGTTCCGGCCGCGATTCCGGCCAGGTTGGCGATGCCGTAGTAGCCGGAGGCCTGGCCGCGCTGCGGCTCTGGCACGACGTCGGGGAGCAGGCCCTGGTACGGCGCCTGCGCGGTGTTGGAGGCGAACTGCAGGAGGAAGTAGAAGAGGACGACCCACCAGTAGCTTCCCGCCAGGGCGATGCCGGCCAGGAACAGCACGTCGCCCGCGGTCCCGGCCGCGATGAAGGGGCGGCGGCGGCCCCAGCGCGTGACGGTCCGGTCCGAGAGGCCGCCCACGATGGGCTGCCAGACGACGGCCACCACCGTGCCGATCGACTTGAGGAACCCCGCGGCGACGCCCTCGTGGGCCTGGCCGACGAGCTGGATGATCAGGTCGGGGAGGATCAGCGCGGTCAGGCTGTTCCACAGGTAGCCGATCGCGACCCAATAGAGCGAGAGAAGGGCGAAGTCGAGCTGCCGGAGCCTGCGCTCCCCCGGCCCTAGTCCGGCTGGTAGGGCGGTAGCGATTTCTTGGCCGGGCGGTCCTCGCGATAGCCGAGCGCGTACTCGCCCTGCATCACCGTGTGGATCTCGCGCGTGCCCTCATAGATGATCGGCGCGCGCGAGTTGCGCAGAAACCGCTCCACCGGGTACTCGGCCGAGTAGCCGTACGCGCCGTGGACCTCGATCGCATCGTTCGCGGCGTTGAAGGCGGCGTCGGTCGCGTACTGCTTGGCCATCGAGGTCTCGCGCGTGTTGCGCTGCCCGGTGTTCTTCATCCAGGCCGCCTTGAAGTAGAGGAGGCGGCAGATCTCGTAGTCGCGCGACATGCGGGCGATCATCTGCTGCACCAGCTGGTAGCGGCCGATCTCCTGGCCGAAGGTCTTGCGCTCCCGCGCGTACTTGACCGAAGCGTCGAGGCTGGCGCGCACCGTGCCGGTCGCGCCGGCGGCGACCGTGTAGCGGCCGTTGTCGAGGCAGCTCATCGCGATCTTGAACCCGTCGCCCTCGTCGCCGATCCGGCTCTCCTCGGGCACCTCCAGGTCGTTCATGAAGATCGACCCGACGTCGCCCGCGCGGATCCCCATGCGGTCCTCGATCGGCTCCGTGCGCAGCGCCTGGCCGCTCGCCTCGCGGTCGACCATGAACGCCGATACGCCGGCCCCGCCGGCTTTCGGATCCGTCTTGGCGAACACCAGCAGGAAGTCAGCGGTGTTCGCGTCGGAGACCCAGATCTTCGACCCGTTCAGGACGTAGCCGTCGCCCTGGCGCCGCGCCGTCGCCTGCATCGAGGCGACGTCCGAGCCCGCGTTCGGCTCGGTGAGGCCGTAGCACGCGAGCTTCTTTCCGCTGGCCATCGGGACGAGCCACCGCTGCTTCTGCTCCTCGCTCGCCCAGGTGTACAGGCCCATGCCGACCAGGCCGACGTGCACGGACAGCACGGTCCGGTAGACCGTGTCGACGTACTCGAGCTCCTCGCAGACGAGGCCCAGCGCGAGGTAGTCGAGGCCGAATCCGCCGTAGCGCTGGGGGAAGCACACGCCGGGCAGGCCCAGCGAGGAGAGCTTGGCGAAGATCTCAGGGTCGTGCTTGCCGGCGCGGTCGTCCGCCGCGATCCGCGGCGCGAACTCTCGGGCGCAGAAGTCGCGCACGGTCTCGACGAGCTGCCGCTGGTCCGAGGTGAGGCTGAGATCGACCATCTACGTCCGCCGAGCCTATTACTTCTTCGGCGACGGCGTCGGGCTCACCTTGGGCGTCGGGCTCGGCGAGGGCAGCGGCTTGAGGTCGCTCGGCCCGACATGGCCGATGAAGGGAACGTGCCGGCCGAAGCCGAGGATGAAGGGCACGGTGTGCGAGCTGTGCAGCTGGGGCTGCAGGAAATCGCTGTAGATCTGCTGCAGCTGGTGGATGCCCCCGACCGAGTCGATGTGCGCGGCGTTGGTCTTCTGCGCGGCCGCCTTCAACGCCTGGAGGTCGGACTTCGACACCATGGCGGCGGTGATCGGGTTGGACAGGATCTCGCCCTCGAGCTGGTTCACCTGGGTCAGCGTGAGGCTCGCCGTCTTGAGCGCCGGCTCGAACGCGTTGTCCAGGACGACCAGGGCCGAGACGACGAGGTAGATCACGATCAGCGTGACCACGCCGTGGACGAAGATGCCCAGCAGCCCGTCCACGCCCTTGATCGCCTCCATGCGGTGGAAGGCCCCGCCGATCGCCCCTCCGAGCGCTCCCAGGACGACGGCGATGATCAGGGCCACGAACACGCTCAGGACCGCGTTCAGGTGCAGCAGCTTCTGCATCTCGGTCGTGTACGAATCGTGGAACTTGAAGATCACCAGAAGCGTGCCGAAGAAGAAGATCTCGGCCATGAGCGGCTGGATGACGCCTCGCTGGTAGCCGGTGATCAGCGCGATCACCAGGACCAGGACGACGATGATGTCGATGATCACGGGCGCGGGCAATTCTAGATGAGAGGCCCCCGAACTCCCTCTCACGATCGACCTGCGGCCAGGGCGGCCGTATTCGGTTAGACTCGCATCGCTAGTTGGCCCGAACGATCGCAGTCGCGATGCAGAAGGGCGGTGTTGGCAAGACAACGACCGCCGTGAACCTGGGTGCCGCTCTCGCCGAGTTGGGGCAGCGCGTGCTTTTGATCGACCTCGACGCCCAGGGTCACCTCACGCTCTACATGAAGCCGGGGCACGAGCTCGAGAAGACCATCTACCACCTGCTGGTCGACCCGGAGACGACGGTCATGGACGTCGTCCAGGAGGCTCCGCAGATGGGTGTGCACTACATCCCGGCGGACATCGAGCTGGCCGGGGCCGAGAACCAGCTGATCAACGAGATCGGCCGCGAGAGCATCCTGCGGGACAAGCTCGAAGCCGCGCAGCGCCGGTACGACTTCATCATCATCGACTGCCCGCCCTCGCTCGACCTGATCGTGATCAACGCGCTCGTGGCCGCGGACGAGGTCCTGGTGCCGCTCCAGGCGGAGTTCCTCGCCCTCAAGGGCATGCAGGAGCTCCTGGTCACGATGGAGCGGGTCAAGCGGCGCCTCAACCCGAGGCTCGAGCTGATCGGGATCCTGCCGACGCTCTACAAGCACCGCGCGCTGCACTCCCAGGAGGTGCTGGGCGCGGTGAAGGAGAAGTACGGCGACAAGGTGTACGAGTTCTCGGTCACGGACTCGATCCGCTTCGCGGAGACGCCGCTGGCCGGACAGTCGATCCTCACCTACGCGCGCGAGTCGGACGGGGCCAGGGCCTACCGCGCGCTGGCGGCGAAGGTCATGGAGAACCACCGGGTACCGGACTGAGGGGATTACGTAGATGACGAGTTTCAAGCGCGTCTCGCTCGTGGGGTCCGAAGAGCTCTTCCGGCCGACGCGGCCGCAGGTCGTCGAGGGCACCGACGAGGTGATCAGGGAGTCGGTCGAACGCCCGGGCCAGCGGCCCAAGGAGGCGGTCTACAAGACCCTGAACTTCACGCCCGAGGAGATCGAGCTGCTGCTCGAGGCGGTCCAGACGGCGAAGTACCCCGACCGGGCGCGGGCCAAGCCGGCGCTCGACAAGTTCGACGCCCTGGACGCGCTGCGCCTGAAGATCCAGGAAGTCGCCGGGGACTGAACCGGCTCTTCGAGCCGGCCGGCTCCTAATAGCGGCGTTTGAACCGCCGGCGGATGTAGCCGTACGTCCAGAACAGGCACACCAGGAGCAGGAAGAGCGCGAACGCCACCACAGCCACTCGCTCCATTGCGGTAATACTGACTTGGATTGCCGAAGCTCAGCATCGTCAAGATCAAGCTCGACCGCGAGGTGAACGGCTACATCGTCGCCTGCGCGGCCACCAAGGAGGCCGTGGTCGTCGACCCCGGGCTGCCGGCGGAGAAGATCGTCGAGCAGGCGGGCCGGCTCAAGATCCGGCACATCCTGGCGACGCACGGCCATCCGGGCCATGTCTCGGGCAAGGACGACGTGAAGGCGGCGACCGGCGGGGAGACCGGCATCCACTCGGCCGACGCCAAGCAGTTCCTACGTTCGGCTGACCATTACCTGCTCGACGGCGACGAGCTCGAGTTCGGCGAGTTCAAGGTCTCGGTCCTCCACACGCCGGGACACACGCCCGGCAGCGTCTGCTTCGTGATTGCGAACCACGCGTTCGTGGGCGACACGATCCTGGCCGGCGGCATCGGCAAGCAGACGCCGGAGACCGACGTCCGCCGCCAGATGATGAGCATCGGGACCAAGCTCCTGCGCCTGCCGCCGCAGACCGCGCTCTACCCGGGCCACGGGCCGGCGACGAGCCTGGAGCGCGAGGTGGAGCAGAACCCGATCTTCCGGGGCGCCCGCGTCTAGCGCTGGACAGCGCAGAAGCCTCCGAATTCCACGCGTTTTGCGCCAGACGAGCCAAATCCCGCGCGAATAGCGCGCGTTTGGCGCATAACGCGCCGAAAAATCGCCTAATGCTGCGGCGCGGTCAGGAAGAGCGAGATCTTCGTCACGCCGGAGCTCGAGTCCACGCCCAGGTCGCCCTTCACGTTGGGGTTGCTCTTGCGGTTGAACGTCCCGGCGAAGGCGGTGTTCGTGGTGCTCGTGAACTTGATCGTCCAGTCACCCGACGCGAACTTGCTGGCATAGAACTGATAGGCCTGAGACGCGGGCGCGAGCGTCTCCCACTCCATGCCCCACGACTCGACGCCGTTGCTCGTGAAGCCCGCGCCGGCCGTGAGGCGCGCTCCGGGAAAGATCGGCACGTCGGAGGGGAAGCCCGGCGGCATGTCGACCTGCGGGTCGAGCGGTCCCGAGGCCTGCGCGACGGTCGAGGGCGTCGGGCTGCCCGAAGGCGTGGCCTGCGCCTTCGACTTGAACGGGTTGCAGGCGGTGGCGATCAGGAGCACGAGGGCGGCCGCGACCAGGACGCCCCTCATCGCACGACCAGCGCCGGACGGACCATGCGCCCTCGCGGCCGAGTGCCGCGCAGCACCGACTCGCCTCGCAGCAGCACCTCCTTGATCTTGAAGTCGAACTCCTGACCCTCCAGCGCCCCGTGCCGCTGGCGCGAGCGCATCTTGTCCGGGGTCACCCTCGTCCTCGCGGCGGGATCGACGATCACCACGTCGGCGTCGAATCCCGGCGCGATGGCGCCTTTGTGCTCTTCGAGGCCGGCCAGGGCGGCGGGCGCGGACGAAACCCAGCGCGGCGCCTGCCACACGTCGCCCAGCTGCTTGGCCAGCTGGAGGCAGCTCAGGTACAGGGTCTGAACCCCGGGGCTGCCCGCGGGAGCCTCCTCGAGCTCTCGGCCCTTCTCCTCGTCGGTGTGGGGCGCGTGGTCGGTGCTCACGATCGTGATCACGCCCCGGCGAAGCCCATCGACCAGCGCCTCGCGGTCCGCTGCCGTGCGGACCGGCGGCAGGATCTTCATCGCGGTGCCCAGGCGGTCGAAGTCCTGATCGGTCAGGAGCAGGAACTGCGGGCACGTCTCGAGGCTCAGGTTGGTGCCCATGCGGATCGCGTCCTCGGCGGCGTGCAGGCCCTGGGCGCTGGAGAGGTGCGCGATGTGCAGGTGAGCGCCGGACTCCCGCGCCACCGCCGCCGCGGCCGAGACGGCGACCGCCTCCGCCTCCGGAGGCCGGGCCGCGAGCAGGTCGGAGTAGTGCAGGAGCGGGCGCCGGAAGGCCGCCAGGACCGCCGCGTCCTCGGCGTGCACCGCCAGCGGAAGCCCCAGGGCGGCGACCGCGGGCGCCACTCGCGCGAGCGTGCCGTAGTCGGCCGGCGCCTCCAGGTCGGGGTCGTCGACACCGGGCGTCGCCTGCAGCACCTGCTTGCGGCTGAGGCTGAACGTGTAGGCGAGATAAGCCTTGAAGCCGATCGCGCCCGCGGCGGCCATCTCCGCCAGCTGGTCCGGAGTGGTGCTCGAGCGGATCAGTCCCCACAGGCCGAAGTCCACCCGGGCCTTGCTGTGGGCAAGGGCGGCCTTCGCCTCCAGGACGCCCGCGCTGTCGACCGCCGGAACCGTGTTGGGCATGTCCAGCACGACCGTCACCCCGCCCGCCGCCGCGGCCGCGGTGAGCGTTCCGAAGTCCTCCTTCTCTGGGAATCCCGGATCGCGGCTGTGCACGTGCACGTCGATCGCGCCTGGCAGCACGTACATGCCCGAAGCGTCGATCGTCCTCGCGCCCGGAGCGCCGGCCCGCCCGCGGCCGACGCCGGTGATCACGCCGTCGGTGATGTGGACGTCTGTCTCCACCGGGCCGTCCGGCGTGTGGACCGTCCCCCCCGCGATGACGAGCTCAGCCAAGCTCGAGGTCCGCAACCCGGAACAGCGGCGTGTACGCGATGCCGGCCTGCGCGATGTTCTCCTCTCCGCCTTCGCCGCGGTCCAGCACGACCACCAGGTGGACGACGTCGAGACCGGCGTCGCGCAGCACCTGCGCGGAACGCAGCGAGTCGCCTCCCGTCGTGACGACGTCCTCGATGACCGTCACGCGCTCCCCCGCCTCGTACCGGCCCTCGAGCTGCTTGGCGGTGCCGTATCCCTTCGGCTCCTTGCGCACGAGCACCAGCGGCAGGCCGGTCTCCATGGAAACCGCGCCGCCCAGCAGCACGGCCCCCAGCTCAGGAGCCGCCAGGCGCTGCGTGTTCTCCGGCACGAGCCGCGCGAGCTCGGCGGCGATGCGCTTGAGGAGGCCGGGGTCGGTCTCGAACAGGAACTTGTCGAAGTAGCGGTCCGAGCGCTTGCCGGACCGCAGGACGAAGTCGCCCTTCAGATAGGACGCCTTGACCAGGTCCCGGCCAAGCTCCGTCAGCGTGGAGCCCCCCGCCCTCACGCGCCTAATCTAACTTAAGAATGTCCTCACCCCTGACGGTCGGCCTGTTGCGCGTGGTCGTGCACATGCCGGAGAGCGGTTCGCTGAAATCCAAGCGCCAGATCATCAGCGGGCTGCTGCGCCGGTTGCGCCAGGAGTACAAGGTATCGGCGGCCGAGGTCGGTGAGCACGATCGCTGGCAGCTCGCGGAGCTCGCCGTCGCCACGGTGAGCGGCGACGGCCGGCAGGCGGACCGCGTGCTGGCGGCGGCGCTGACGTACATCGAGTCGCACAGCGACGGCTCGCGCATCACCGACGTGGCGACCGAGCTCGTGCAGCTTTGAAGACCGTGGAGTCGCTCGTCGAGGAGTTCAACGATTCGCTGCCCTTCGAGCTCGACTTGTTTCAGCGCGAGGCCATCCAGAAGCTCGACCGCGGCGAGGGTGGAGTGCTCGTCAGCGCGCCCACGTCGAGCGGCAAGACGATCGTGGCGGAGTACTCCATCTTCCGCGCCCTGCGCGAGGCCGAGAAGGTCATCTACACGACGCCGCTCAAAGCGCTGAGCAACCAGAAGTACCACGACTTCCTGCGCGCTTACGGCGAGCAGACCGTGGGGCTCGTCACGGGCGAGAACAACATCAACGACGACGCGCCGGTGGTGGTCATGACGACAGAGATCCTGCGCAACCTCATCTACGAGGACCCGGCGCGGCTCGACGGCGTTCGTTACGTCGTCCTCGACGAGGTGCACTACATCGACGATTTCCCGCGTGGATCGGTGTGGGAGGAGATCGTGATCCAGGCTCCGCGCACGATCAAGCTCGTCGGCCTCTCGGCCACCATCGGCAACTACCGCGAGATCGCCGACTGGATGGCCGAGAACCGGGGCGGCATGGAGACCGTGTTCCACGACGTGCGGCCGGTCGAGCTGAAAATGTGGCTGGCCATCAACAACCGGCTGTCCCCGCTCTTCAAGGACGACGGCGGCATCGACCAGCGCACATGGAGCCGCGCGGCGCAGGAGGAGGAGTCCTCATACCGGCTCGGGGGCTACCGCGGGCTTCCCTCCAACGACCTGCTTCACGTGATCGAAGCGCTGCGCAACCTCGACATGCTGCCCGCCATCTACTTCATCTTTTCGCGGCGCGGCTGCCGCGAGGCGCTCCAGCGCTGCTCGTACCACGAGCTCGACCTCACGACGCCCGCGGAGAAGGAGGCCATCGACCGCGTGATGGCCGAGCGGCTGAAGGGATTGAAGGACCCGGACGAGGAGACGCTCTTCCGCCGGATGGCCGATGCGCGCCTCCTGCGCCGCGGGCTCGCCGAGCACCACGCCGGCCTGCTGCCGTACCACAAGGAGATGGTGGAGGAGCTCTTCCAGCGCGGGCTGATCAAGGTGGTGTTCGCCACCGAGACGCTGTCGCTGGGCATCAACATGCCGGCCCGGGGCGTCGTCGTCTCGTCCTTCACGAAGTTCGACGGGGTGAACTTCTCCACGCTCACCACCGGTGAGCTGACCCAGCTGATGGGGCGCGCGGGGCGGCGCGGGATCGACGTCATCGGGCATGGCGTGATCCTCAAGGAGGCCGACGTCGAGGTGGGCACGATCTACGAGGTCGCGATGGGCCCGACGCTCGTCGTGGAGTCGAAGTTCCTGCCCAGCTACAACATGGCGCTGAACCTGCTGCGCGTGTACACGCCCGAGGAGGCCGAGGCGCTCATGCAGCGCTCCTTCGGCCAGTTTCAGAAGCGGCTGGCAGCGTCAGACGCCGGCGAGCGCCTCGGGAACGTGCGCGTCCGGCTGGCGGACCTGCGGCGCGGCTGGGACGACCCCCACGTCTCGATCGAGGACGTGGGGCAGTACTTCAAGATCGAGGAGCGCCGCCGCGCGATCCGCATCGAGCTCAGGCGGCTGCGGCGCGAGGCCGGCGCCCAGCGGCGCGGGCAGCGGGGCCGTCGCGGACGCGCGATGGGGCACGCCTCCCGGCTCGGCCAGCGGCTCGAGATCGAGGCCAAGGGCCTGCTGGAACGGCAGCGCAAGCTCAAGGTCGTCCGCTCCCCGCGCTTCGGCGAGCTGCTGCAGAAATACGGCGAGATCCGCGGGCTGCAGCAGGAGCTGGAGCAGGAGCAGCGCGAGGTCACGGGCCAGATGGACGAGTACGCGCGCAAGCTTCGCCGCCTCGCCCGCATCCTCACCGAGACGGGCTTCCTCTCCGCGGACAAGCCGACGGACAAGGGCCTGTTCGCCGCGCGGGTGTACGGCGAGAACACGCTGCTCGTCGCCGAAGCGGTGTGGCTCGGCTGGTTCGAAGGGCTCACGCCCGAAGAGCTGTGCGCCGTGATGGTGATGCTCGCCGCCGAAGACCGCGAGCGGCGCGGCGACCGGCAGCAGCGCGGCTACCGCCGCTACCCGACGCCGGCCATCGCTCAGACCGCGCGCCTGGTCCGCTCCCTCTATTTTCGGTTCGCCGATATGGAGCGCGACTTCGACGAGCCCAACCTGCGCCAGCCGTCGCACGACTACATCGAGTTCGCTTACCGCTGGGCGTCGGGCGAGGCGCTCGACAAGATCCCGCTGCCCGCCAACGTGGACATCGGCGACGCGATCAAGGCGATGAAGGCGCTGTACTCGCTGCTGCGGCAGCTCGAGTTCGCGCTCCGCCAGGCGCGTTCGGCGCTCGAGGAGCCCGTATCGCGCGCCGTCGCGGCGATGGAGCGCGACGTCATCAAGCGCACCTACTGAGAATGAGAAGCACCGGTTGGGAGGCCCACGGCTGCCCAAGCAGCGCTGGATAGACTGAGTCGGGGTGGCGAAAAAGAGAAAGGTCCTGGTGACCGGCGTTGCGCGCTGGTGGGGCGCGCTCACGGTGCAGCGCCTCGTCGAAGACCCGGACGTGGCCGAGGTCATCGGCATCGACATCCGCGAACCGCGCTACGACCTGGGCCGCGCGGACTATCTCAAGCTCGACATCCGGCACTCGCTGATCGGCAAGCTCGTCCGGGCGGTCGGGATCGACACCGTCATCCACACCCTGACCCGCATCGACTCCTTCGACATGGACCCCGCGCGCGCCCACGAGATGAACGTGATCGGCACGCTCAACCTGCTCGCGGGGTGCGCCGGTGACGGCAGCCCCGTGCGGCGGTTCGTGCTCAAGTCGTCGGGGCACGTGTACGGGTCGCGGGCGGACCTGCCCCACAACCTGCGCGAGGACCACCGCCTCGACTCGAACTCGCAGCACCAGTTCGTGCGCGATATCGTCGAGGTCGAGTCGTACGTCAGCGACTTCGCGGCCCGCAACCCGGACATCACCATCCTGCGCCTGCGTTTCGCGAACAGCCTCAACCCCGACGAGCCCCAGCCGCTCGCCCGCTACCTGGACCTCGAGGTGGTGCCCACGGTCATCGGGCATGACCCTTCGCTGCAGCTGATCCATCGCGACGACTGCATCGAGGCCATCGTGCTCGCGGCCAGGCGGGGGCCGGCGGGCGCGTACAATATCGCCGCGCCCGGTGTCGTGCCGCTCAGCGCGCTGCTCGACCGCGGTGGAAAGCTGCACGCGCCGGTCCTGCCGCCGGTCGGCCTCGGGCTGGCGGCGTTCGCCATCCGCCGCGCGGGCATCGCCTTTCTGTCACCGCAGCTGCTGGACCTGCTGCGCTGGGGCCGGTCCCTCTCGACCGCCAGGGCGGCGCGCGCGCTCGGGTTCCGCGCCGCGCGCGACACGTCCGCGGCATACGAGGAATTCCTCCAGCGGCGGCGCGTCCTGCGCTACGAGCCCGACCGCAACGCCTACCAGTACGAGAAGGAGCTCGAGGACTTCATCCACAGCCGGCAGGTGCCGTCGCCCGACGGCGACCCGGGCGACGAGCGCGAGCCGGTGACCGCGGACGCGGCCCCTAGATCTCGCCCCCGCCGCCGTCGACCACCAGCACCTCGCCGTTGACGTAGCCGGCGGCGTCGGAGACCAGGAAGAGGACCGCTCCCGCGATCTCCTCCGGCATCCCGATCCGGCCCATCGGGTTCTGCGCGAGCACGCGCTCGAGGATCGACTCGTTACTCCACAGCGCCTCGGCGAATTTCGTCTTGACCAGCCCCGGAGCCACCGCGTTGACCCGCACCGTGCCCCCGATCTCGCGCGCCAGCTGGCGGGTCAGCATGATCACGGCGGCCTTCGTCACGTTGTAGACGCCGAGCCCGATGCCAGGCCGGAGGCCGCCGACGCTGGCGATGTTGACGATCGCGCCGCCCCTCTTCTCCATCGACGCCTCGTACACCAGCTTCGTCAGCAGGAACATCCCGCGCACGTTGACCTCGAACGTCTTGTCCCATGCCCCCAGCTCGGCGCCGAGCACCGGCCCCATGTAGGGGTTGGTCGCGGCGTTGTTGACGAGGATGTCGATCCGAGCGAAGCGGCGCATGACCTCCTGGACCAGGCGCTCCAGCTCCTCCGGCCGGCCCGCGTGCGCGGCGATGGCCACTGCCTTCTCGGGGTGATCGGCGTTGATCCGCTCGGCTTCGGCGTCGAGGTCCGCCTGCTTGCGGCTGGTGAGGACGACGTCGGCTCCGTGCTCGGCCAGGATCGCCGCCGTGGCGCTGCCGATTCCGCGGCTCGCCCCGGTGACCAGCGCGACGCGTCCGGTGAGGTCGAACCGGGAGGCCGCGGGCACGGCTGATACGATAACCGCCGCTTAATTTCCGGAATTTCTCGAGGAACTTCTCAGGGGTCAGATGGCAGTTAGCGGCAAGGCGGCCGACGAGATACTAGAGCGCATCTTCCAGCCCACCACCAAGCCAAGCGCCCGCGACCAGGCGGAGGAGACGCTGCGTCATCCCAAGCGGCTGGTCTACGTGGCCATGTCCAACAAGAGCTTCTACTGGCGCGCGCACATCCAGAAGTTCGTGCTCGACTCGGGCATGGTGCCGGTGAGCCCCTTCATGCTCTTCGACTACTACCTGATGCACACGGTGGACAAGGACGTCGTGCGCGAGGCCATGAACAATTTGCTCTCCCGCTCCGACGAGGTGTGGGTTTTCGGCCGGCTCTCGCTCGGCGTGAAGGTCCAGGTGGGCATCGCCAAGCGCCTGAACAAGCCCGTCCGCTACTTCGACATCAGCGACCTGCCGGTGGCGGTGATGCCGATCAGCGAGGAGACGGCCCAGGAAGAGCTCCGGGACTGAGTCCGGGCTCGGATCAGGGGGAGGGCCGTTCCTCCAGCCGCCGGTACCACGCCTCGGGGCTCGCCAGCTCCCGCAGCGTCGGCATCGCGTCCGGTCCATCCCACACCCGGTTCAGGACGTTCATGCCGTGCGCGTCATAGATCGCGCGGCAGAACGCCTCGCCGCTGCGGTACTGCTGGAGCTTCAGGTCCAGCCCGGTCAGCTTCCAGATCAGCATCTCGAGCGCGCTCTTGCCCGACGATCGCCCCCGGTAAGCCCGCTCGAGCCCTTCGAATCCGGGAAGCAGCTTGGCGCCGAGATGGTTCATGACGAGATTGCTGTAGCCCTCGATGACCGACATCGTGCCCTGCACCCGCCGCATCACCCGCCACTGCGTCGGCAGCACCCCAGCAAAGCCTGCGATCCGCGCGACCGCCGGGCCGTGCCGCGTCACCGATTCGATCAGCTGCCGCATCGACTCCTCCATGTAGCTGCGCAGCCAGGGATGCGCCGCGAACTGCCAGGCGTGCGTCATCTCGTGCAGGATCAGCCAGCGGTGCAGGTCCTCCTCGTTCAGGTTCGCCTGGCGCTGCCACTCCTCGACGTTGGTCGAAACGAGATACAGGCCCTCGCCGCCGATCGGCTCGGCCGCCATGAGCTGCGGGTCGTACTGTCCGAGGACTCGCGTCGCAAGGAACGCCAGCATGTATCCGACGTAGCGGTCGACGCCCGCCCGGCCGACCTCGACGACGAGCGAGTTGGGCATCCGCCCGCCCTCCAGCACCGGGTCGACCACCCGCCGCATGATGCCGAGGTTCAGGTTGATCCAGCCCTGGCGGTCGAGCGCTTCGAAGCGCGGCATCGATGAGCCCTTCGGCAGCGGGCCGACGAAGTTGAGCAGCGGGTTCTCGAGCCGCTCCGCCAGCGAGTTGTACGTGGCCGCGATCGCGGCCAGCCGGGGCGCCTCCACGGCGTGCTGCGCCACCCGCGCCCGGGCGATGCGGCGAACCTCCTCCCAGTCGAGGAGAACGGCGGTGCCGCCGCGAGGCCGCACGGCCTCGGCCACCGCGGCCGTCGCCAGCCCGAACAAGACGCCGTAGAGCGCGGTGCGCCGCGCTGAGCCAGCCATAAAAAACCCCCTACAAGCTACGACGGGTTTCATCCCTCAAACTGGCGCCTTATGGTCCCGGCCGCGTATCAGGGGTTCCTCACGGCCAGCACGCAGGCGAGCGCCGCGCTGATCGGCCTGCTGTTCGTTTCGATCTCGCTGGCGCCTGAGCGCGTATTCGGGGCGCAGTCGGAGGCCGGGCGCAAGGCCCAGGCCTTGAGCGCCTTCAGCGCGCTCGCGAACATCTTCTTCATCTCCTTCGCGTCGCTCATCCCCGACGTGCGGCTCGGCCTCGTCGTGGTGGTGGCGGCGACCGTTTCCGGCTTCCAGACGCTCAGCCTTCTGTTCCTCCTGCGCGCTTGGCATGCCGAGGGCGTGCTCTGGCGCAGCTTCGTCCTCCTGGTCGGCAGCGGGGTCGTCTACGGCAGCGAGCTGGTGGTCGGCCTTCAGCTGATGGCGCAGCCATCCGGCACCGGATCGCTCACGGGCCTGCTCGAGGCCATTCTCGGCGCTTACGCCATCGGGCTCGGCCGAGCCTGGGAGCTGCTTGGCGCCCCGCGCAGCATGCTCCTCTCGAGCGCGCTGAGATCGCTGCGCCGAAGACGCACGCCCGAGCAGAGGCGCGACTAGCTTCCGGCCGGCCGGAGGTGAGCTAGTAGATGTAGGGCCAGTGCCGGTTGCGCTTGAAGACGACCTTGCAGCCGTCGCAGCGAAACACGATCTGCACGTGCCGCCGCCCGATCGCCTGCGCATCACGGCCGCAGACGGGGCAGGAGGCCGTTTCCTCCATGTACAGCGCGGGAATGGGGTCCACCTTGATCTCTAGACGGCGCCTTTTCTTTGACATTTACCTCTTTGCTGCCTTTCCTTCAAACCGGTCTTTGCTAGAGCTCGAGCTGCGATACGTCCAGGTTTTTCAGGTCTTCCGGGGGTTCTACTCCAGCGCTCTGCAACCTTTTCAGGAGAGCGAGGATGTAGCGAACGCCAGCGAGATTGACGTGGTGCTCACGGGTCAGGGTCTGGATGGCCTGGAGCTTCATCACGTCCCGGCGCGAATAGCGCCTGCGATTGGTAACGGTGCGCTTGGGCTGAATCATGCTCAAGTGCTCGTACATCATCAAAGTGCGGGGGTGCACCTCGAGGATCTCCGAAGCCACGCTGAGCGTGAAGATCGGCTTGTCGAGATCATTGGAGGGGTCGTGACCGCTCACGACCGGAGTCGCGAGCACGACATCGCGTGACTTGACCTTCATCTCTTTCTGTGGCGGGGCTGATGTGAGGTTTAAGCGATTGCGAGCCTAACTTTGGGTGACAGGAGCGTTTGCAGGTTCGGTGCAATTGTGTCCGCAGCAAATGGGACATTCAAAGTATTTTTGTTAAGGAGTGGGCCCATATCGCCTAACTGAATACGGCCAGGCGGCATTCGGTAGCCTCGGGGTCCGACCTCATACCCTTGAGCGGTGCACGGGCTTCTCAGCCTCCTGCTGGTCAGCGTCTCGGTCGGCCTGAGCAACTTCGCCGGCGCGATCGGCATCGGGCTCAGCGGGATCAACGTCAGGACCCGGATCCGGGTGGGCGTCGCCTTCGGCCTCTTCGAGGCGCTGATGCCGGTGGTGGGGCTCCTCCTCGGCGAGGAGCTGACCGGCTTCGTCGGCCACTACGGGCGCTACCTCGGAGGGGCGGTCCTGATCCTGACCGGGGCGTACACCATCATCCAGGCGCGGCAGGCGGGGGTCGAGGGGAAGGCGCGCATGCCACGCAGCCTCCGGCTGCAGAGCCTGGTCATAACCGCGCTCGCCCTGAGCATCGACAACCTCGCGGTCGGCTTCGCCCTGTCGATCTATGCCATCCCCATCGCGCTCGCGGCGGCCGTCTTCGGCGTGGTCTCCGTGGGCATGTCGCTCGCCGGGCTCGAGCTGGGCGGCCGGCTGGGCCGCGGCGCCGAGGAGTGGAGCGAGGAGATGGGCGGCGGCGTGCTGATCCTGGTCGGCATCGCGATCGCGACCGGGGTCCTGGTTTGAAATCCGGCGCTCCGCGCGGGCACCTTCGCCACCGGTGCCCTTAGGCTAAGCGCGTGACGGAGGCGCCGGCGCTCGAGCAGGTCCTGGTGACCGCGACCGGCCATGTCGCGACGGTGACGCTCAACCGGCCCGAGCAGCGCAACCCGCTCTCCGCGACCATGCTGCGCGATCTGGCCACGGCGCTGCGCTGGTGCCGGGACGAGCCCGAGGTCCGGGTGGTCGTCCTCACCGGGGCGGGGCGAGTGTTCTGCGCGGGCGCGGACCTCTCGAGCTTCGACGGGCACGAGAGCGGCCTCGAGAAGTACCGCAGCCGCGACCTCTTCGTCGAACTGTTCCTCCTGATGGCCGAGCTCGGCAAGCCGATCGTCGGGCGCATCAACGGCCACGCGCTCGCCGGCGGCTTCGGGCTGGCGTGCTCCTGCGATGTCCTGGTCGCGGTCGACACGGCGACGTTCGGCACCACCGAGATCAACGTCGGGATCTGGCCGATGATGATCCAGGCCATCCTTGCGCGCAGCGTCCCGCGCCACGTGCTCCTCGAGATGGAGCTGCTGGGCGAGCGCTGGACGGCGACGCAGCTCCAGGTGCTGGGCGTGCTCAACCGCGTGGTCAGCGCCGAGCACCTCGACGCCACCGTCGACGAGCTGGCCCAGCAGCTGGCGAGCAAGTCGCCGGTGGCGATGAAGCTCGGCCGCGACTCGTTCTACCGCCAGCAGGACATGGACTTCCGCGCCGCCATGCACTACCTGCACGGCCAGTTCCTGCTGGTCAGCGACACCGAGGACTCGCGCGAGGGCATCAAGGCGTTCTTCGAGAAGCGGCGGCCGGAATTCAAAGGCAAGTGACAGAGCGCTCACGCGAACTGCGCGACAGGGCGCTCAAGGGCGGCACGCGCTATCTGCCCAAGCTGCGGGAGCAGCACAAGCTCACGGCGCGCGAGCGCCTCGGCCGTCTCCTCGACAAGGATTCGCTCCTCGAGGACGGCCTGTTCGCGAACGTGCTCGCCGACGAGCTGCCCGCGGACGGCGTGGTCACCGGCCTCGGCACCATCGAAGGCCGCCAGGTCGCGGTGATGGCGAACGACCCGACCGTCAAGGCCGGCAGCTGGGGCGCCCGGACGGTGGAGAAGATCGTGCGGATCCAGGAGACGGCGGCCAGGCTGCGCGTCCCGCTGTTCTATCTCGTCGATTCGGCCGGCGCCCGCATCACCGACCAGATCGACATGTTCCCGGGCCGCCGGCACGCGGGCCGCATCTTCTTCAACGAGGTGCAGCTGTCCGGCGTCGTGCCGCAGATCTGCATGCTCTTCGGCCCGTCGGCCGCCGGCGGCGCTTACATCCCCGCGTTCTGCGATGTGGTCGTGATGGTCGACGGCAACGCGTCGATGTACCTGGGCTCACCCCGCATGGTGGAGGTGGTGGTCGGCGAGAAGGTCACGCTCGAAGAGCTGGGCGGCGCGCGCATGCACAACACCGAGAGCGGTCTCGGCGACGCGCTCGTGGCAAGCGACGAAGAGGCCGTCGAGTTCGCCCGTGGGTACTTCCGCTTCATGCCGCAGCGGTCGGGCGAGAAGCCTGGCGTGCTCGCCGGCCGGCCGCCCCGCGGCGGCAAGCCCATCGCGGAGCTGATCCCGGCCGAGCCGAACCGGGGCTACGACATGCGCAAGGTGATCGAGGCCCTCGTCGACGAGGAGAGCTTCCTCGAGCTGAAGAAGCTGTTCGCGAAGGAGCTGATCATCGGGTTCGCCCGCCTCGACGGGCAGGCCGTCGGCGTCGTCGCCAACCAGCCGATGCAGAAGGGCGGCGTGCTGTTCAACGATTCCGCGGACAAGGCCGCGCGCTTCATCTGGCTGTGCGACGCCTTCGAGATCCCGCTCCTCTTCCTGGCCGACGTGCCCGGTTTCATGATCGGTACGGACGTGGAGCGGCGCGGCATCATCCGCCACGGCGCCAAGATGATCAGCGCGGTATCGGAGGCGACGGTGCCGAAAATCTCCGTCATCGTGCGCAAGGCATACGGCGCGGGCCTTTACGCGATGGCCGGCCCCGCCTACGACACGGACAGCGTGATCGCCCTCCCGTCGGCGCAGATCGCCGTGATGGGACCCGAGCCCGCGGTCAACGCCGTCTTCTTCAACAAGCTGGCCGAGCTGCCGGAGGAGCAGCGCGCCGCCAGGCGCAAGGAGCTGGAGGAGGAGTACCGCGAGGACGTCGACCTGTACAAGCTCGCGGCCAACCTCATCGTGGACGACGTCGTCGAGCCGGAGCAGCTGCGCGACACGCTGATCGCGCGCTTCCGCGCCTATGCGACGCGTACCGTGCCGCGGCCCGACCGCAAGCACGGCGTCAACCCCGTCTGAGCCCTAGAGGACCTTCGCCGCCACCAGCCCGACTCCGAGCAGGACTGTGCCCCACGCGAAGGAGCGCAGTCCGATCTCGAGCGGTCGCACCAGGGCGGGCGCATCCAGCCGCTCGACGGAGCCGTCGTTGAAGGTCACCTCGCCGGTCACGGAGCGGGCCCGCCTGCGCACCGCGCGGGCAGGCGTGCTGAGGGCGCGCTGCCCGTAAGACAGCGCGTAGGCCGCGCCGGCGGCCGCGGCGGCGCCCGGCGACAGCCTGCCGGTCTGGGCGAAGTACGCGGTGAGCACCGGGAACGCTCCCCAGGAAAGCGCGAACCAGAAGTCCCCGTGAACACGGCCGCCCAGCAGCTCGAGGTTGTACGCGAACACGAACAGGGCGCCGGCCGCGATGAAGGGCAGCAATCCGGGTCCGATCACCGCCACCCCGGCCAGGCCAAGGGCGATCGCGCCCGCCAGGCCCGCCGCGGCGGCCGTCCACAGGACCGGCGCCGGCAGCTCGGTGCGCAACGGACGGCCGTGCAGCTCGTCCAGGGCATGGGCCGAGATGCCGACGGCGAGGAAGAAGGCGACGAGCGTGGCGAGCAGGTTGGGCAGCTTGACGGCAGGCGCCAGGCCCGCACCGATCAGCACGTACGACAGGTGCCAGGCGGTGTACGGCGGATGAAGCAGCGCGACGAGGTCGCGCCGCCAGCCCCTCGCGGCCGAGGCGTAGTACGCCGGGGCGAGCGCAGGCTCACTCATGGTGCTTGCGACCCCACATCACGATCCCGCCACCGAGGCTCATCACGCGGTGCTCGACGTCGACCATTCCGGCCGTGCGCCACGCCTCGTACAGGGCGTCGAGGTGCCAGCGCCGGTAGAAGGCCTCGATGTTGGGCCCGAGAAACCGCCCCACCCTCCACCAGGGCCGTCCGCCGAGGGCGTATCCCGCCGCGGGCAGGAGAAGGCGGGTGTACAGGCGCCACGACAGGCGCGCGCCGAGCCCGGGTGGGACGTAGAAGTCGAGGCTCGCCATGCCGCCGCGCGGGCGCAGGACGCGCCCCATCTCGGCCAGCGCCGCCGCCGGATCCGCCACGTAGCGCAGCAGGTACGTGAAGCTCACGGCGTCGAACGACGCGTCGGGAAACGGCAGCGCCTCCGCCCGCGCGCGCTGCAGCCTGATCCGCTGGTCGAGTCCCGCGTCGTACACGCGCTTGCGTCCCAGCGCGAGCATCGAGTCGCTGATGTCGACGCCCACGACCTGCGCCTCGGTGGCGTGAGCGAGCGCGATGGCGACCCCCGCCGTGCCGGTGGCGACGTCGAGCACGCGCTCCGGCCGGAACCTGGCGACGTGGCGCACGAGCTCGTGACGCCACTTTGCGTTCTGTCCGAACGACAGCGCCTCCGCCAGCCGGTCGTAGCGCGGTGGCAGCGCCTCGAACAGGTCCTGCGCGAAGGCATTCTCCCGACTGGCCGCCGGCTCAGCGCCCGCCATCCGATTCAGCCTACAGACGCCGCCTCGGCTTGTATTGACCGTCTTCGTCGACGGGGAATTTGGCGCGTTTGGCGCAAAGGGCGCCGAATCGGGCTGGATTTCGGCGCGTTTGGCGCAAGACGCGCCGAACGGCGCGGGTTTTGGGCGCGTTTGGCGCAAAGGCGCCGACCCGCGCGCTCAGACGAACAGCGGCTCGGCGTGCGTCCGTTCGAGCATGGCGGCGACCTTGGCGTCGTCCGGCTTCTGCTCGAAGCGCGAGGCGGCGTCGAGCACGAGGCGCAGCAGGTCCACGTCCCCGACGCTGTTGACGAACACGTCCGGGCGGCCGAGCGCCCACCAGACCGCGAGGTCCACGTCCTCGGGCGACTCGAGCGGCTGGTACCACGTGGTGCGCGAGTGGTCGCGCTCCATCCACGGGCGGTGCGCGATCGACTTGATGGTCTGCACCGCGATGTTCCTTTCCCCGCAGGTCGCATGGAGGGCGTCGAAGTTCTCGCGGTAGTAAGGGTTCTGCATCGTCACGAAGTTGTAGGGCAGCAGGACCGAGTCGAAGTCGAACCGGTCGAGGCTGCGCCGGTGCGTGGCCGCGATCTGGGTCCCGTGCCCGGTGATGCCGATCCACCGGATCAGCCCTTCCTCGCGCGCCCCTAGCGCCGCGTCCAGCGCTCCGCCCGGGCTGAGCGCCTGGTCCCATTCGATCGGGTCCGCTATGGAGTGGATCTGCCAGAGGTCGACGTGGTCGACGCCGAGGCGGTCGAGCGAGCGCTCGATCTCCTCGCGCGCGCCCTTCTCGTCGCGCCGGTCGCCCTTGGTCGCGAGAAAGAAGCGGCCGGGCTCCCGCTTCAGCCACGGTGCGATCCGCAGCTCGGAGTCCCCGTAGCTGGCGGCGGTGTCGATGTGGTTGACGCCGTACTCGAGGAGGAGATCGAGCGTCTGGTCCGCCACGCGCTGGGGCACTCGGCCCAGCGCCGCCGCGCCGAAGATGACGCGGGAGCTGCGATGACCGGTCCGTCCGAAATCCGCCCTGGCGATGTGCTCTGGCACGCCCGTCACCCGCCTTCGATCGTAGTGGCCCCAGCCCTCCATGTCACGATGGAGCCCGCTTGCGCACGCTGATCACGACCGCTGGGAAGAGCGCTTCGGCCGAGAATCCGGCGGTCCTTCACTGCTTCGCCGAGGCGAAGGAGTACGGCTTCTGGCTCGACATCGAGGCGCCCGACGACGCCGACTATCGCCTGCTCGAGCAGGACTTCAGGTTCCATCCCCTGACCATCGAGGACATCAAGCACCAGAACCAGCGGCCGAAGGTCGACGAGTATCCGGATTACAACTTCACGGTCATCTTTCAGGCTCTCTGGGAGAACAGCGCGGTCGTGCTGCGCGAGCATCACCTGTACGTCGGTTCGCATTTCCTGATCACCGTGCACCAGGAGCACTCTCCGGCCATCGTCGAAGTGCACGATCGCATCGCCAAGAGCCCCGAGCTGACCAAGGGCGAGCCCGGCTTCCTGACCTATCTCGTGATCGACGCTCTCGTCGACTCGACGTTCCCCGCGCTCGAAAAGCTCGACGACGAGGTGGACGAGCTCGAGGACGATATCGTCGCGAAGGCGAACTCGGAGCTGCTCGACCAGATCTATCACCTGAAGCATTCGGTGGTCGAGCTGCGCCGCCTGCTCGGCGCGCAGCGCGACGTCTTCCAGGCCCTGATCACCCACGGCGTCCACCTGCAGCAGACGGACATGACGCTCTACTACCGCGACGTCTACGACCACCTGGTGCGCCAGTACGAAACGGTGGACGCGCTGCGCGACCTGCTCACGAGCGCGATGGACGTCTACCTGTCCACCGTCTCCAACCGCCTGAACCAGACGACCAAGACGCTGGCGGTGATCGCCAGCCTGTTCCTGCCGCTGAGCTTTCTCACCGGGTTCTTCGGCATGAACTTCATCTATCTGACACAGGTCCTCGAGACGCCGTACCTCTCGTTCGCCGTGGGAATCGGAACGATGCTGATCGCCACCGCGATCCAGCTGTGGCTGTTCAGGCGCCGGGGCTGGATCTAGCGGCCCACCTCGTTCTCGTCCTCGGGATCCGCAACCCGGGCTGATCCACGGGAGCGCCGCGCCCGTAGGGAAGGGCAGCAGCTGCATGACGCCCCGTCCACCCCGAATTGGAGGACCAGCTTGAAAGCCCTGTTGAGAATCGCGGCCGCCGCCGTGGCCACCACCTTCTTCGCCGCCGCCTGTGGCGGCTCGCCGTCGTCCTCGAGCACCAGCGCGATGCCCACCATGTCGATGTCGCAATCGGCGGCCCCGACCAGCAAGGCCGCGGACCTCCGCACGACGCTCGACCTCCGCCTGGGCGAGCACCTGATCCTGGCCTCCAAGGCCACCGACGCCGCGCTCGGCGGTCGGACCGACGAGTACCAGGCCTATGCGGCCCTGCTCAACCAGAACGGGACCGACCTCGGCGCCATGATCGGCGCCGCCTACGGCGCCGACGCGCAGGCGAAGTTCAACCAGATCTGGAGCGCCCATAACGGCTTCTTCGTCGACTACACCGTCGCCACCGCCAAGAAGGACACGGCGGGGCAGCAGAAGGCGGTCGACAACCTGACGAACGTCTACATTCCGCAGTTCAGCGACTTGATCTCAGCCGCCACCGGCCTCGACAAGGCCACGGTCACCGGCCTGACCCGCGACCACGTGCTGGAGACCAAGCAGATCGTCGACGACCAGGCGGCCGGGAACTGGGACGCCGTCTACCCCGACATCCGCAAGGCGTACGCCCACATGCAGATGATCGGCGACCCGGTGTCCGAGGCAATCGCGAAGAAGATGCCCGACAAGTTCCCGGGCGACGCCGCAAGCAAAGGCGTCGACCTGCGTGTCGCGCTGAACCAGCTCCTGCAGGAGCACCTCTACATGGCCAGCTTCGCCACCGACGCGGCGCTGGGCGGACGCACCGCCGAGTTCACCGCGGCCGGCAAGGCGCTCAACGACAACGGGACCGACATCGGCGCGGCCGTCGGGAGCCTTTACGGCGCCGACGCGCAGGCGAAGTTCAACCAGATCTGGAGCGCGCACAACGGCTTCTTCGTCGACTACACGACCGGCGTCGCCAAGGGCGACCAGGCGAAGAAGGACAAGGCGGTCCAGGACCTGACCACCGTCTATGTTCCACAGTTCAGCGACTTCATCGCCAGCGCGACGGCACTGGACAAGACCACCGTCGCCGACCTCACCAAGGACCACGTCCTGACGACCAAGGCGGTCGTCGACGCGCAGGGGGCCAAGGACCTCAAGGACGCGGCCATGAAAGACCGGGCAGCCGCCCAGCACATGGAGATGATCGCCGACCCGCTGGCCGCCGCGATCGTCGCCAAGCTGCCCCAGAAGTTCCAGTAACCCCACGTCCCGGAGGGGCGCCCGGCGCGGGCGTCCCTCCCTTTTGCAGGAGTCAGGGAAAATGCGTCATCCACTTCTTCTGATCGCTGTGGTCCTGGGCCTGGCCGCCGTCGCCTGCGGCGGCTCGCCCAACGCGACATCGGCGCCGGCGACGCAGTCGACCGGCCCCACCGTCCAGCTGGTCGACTTCGCCCTCCAGCCGGCGGCGCTGTCGGAGCCGAGCGGCACCACCATCAGCGTGGTCAACGCCGGCAAGGCCCCGCACAACCTTTCGATCCGCGGCGCGGGCGGCAAGGTGGTGGCGAGGACGGCCAACCTGCAGCCCGGCGAGCGCACCACGCTCAAGCTCGCCCTTGCCCCCGGCTCGTACGTCGACTTCTGCTCTGAGCCCGGCCACGAGAGCCTCGGCATGAGGGGCACGCTCACGATCGTCTGATTCGGAGATGATCCGAATCGGCGCGAGGGCCGTAATCAGACGAGAGTGGCAGGGTTCACCTTCACCGATGCTGAGATCGTCAACAGAATCCGGGGGAGCGACGTGGACGGCCTTGCGGCCGCCTACGACGCCTACGGGGAGCTGGCGTTCTCCGTCGCCCTGCGCGTGGTCGGCGATCGCCAGAGCGCCGAGGACGTGGTGCAGGAGGCCTTCATGAAGCTGTGGACGAGCGCGGGCTCCTTCGAAGCCTCGCGCGGATCCCTGCGGAGCTGGCTGCTGACCATAGTCCGCAACCGGGCGATCGACAGGCTGCGCGGCACCTCGGCCCACGAACGTGCCGAACTCCCGCTCTTCGAGACGCAGCCCTCGCGGGCCGCCTCGGACGACCCGTGGCGCACCGTGGCGGACGAGTTCGAGGCCGAGGCGGTGCGGGAGGCGCTGGTGCGCCTGCCCGTGGAGCAGCGTCAGGTCATCGAGCTCGCGTACTACGCGGGGTACACCCAGACGGAGATCGCGCAGATGACCCGGGTGCCGGTCGGAACGGTCAAGGGCCGGACCAGGCTCGCCCTGGAGAAGCTGCATTCCTACCTCTCGGGCAAGGGTGTGATCGATGTCGGCTGACCACGAGCAGCTCGAGCAGATGGTCGCCGGTTACGTGCTCGGCGCGCTGGAGACGGACGAGGCGCGACACGTCGAGGCGCACCTCGACGCCTGCGTCTCCTGCCGCGAGCTGGCGGCACGGCTTTCACGAGCCGTCGGCGCGATCCCCCTGGCCACCGAGCGCGTGGCGCCGCCGCCGCGGCTGCGCGAGCGGATTCTTGCCGCCGCCGCCGGGCGGCCCGTGCCCGAGCCGGCCCCCCAGCGACGCGGGCGCCTGATCGCGCTGCCCACGCTTCACCGCCCGGCCTGGCGCATGCCCGGGAGCTGGGCCGCGGTCGCCGTCGTGGCCGTGATCGCGGCCTTCGCGCTGGGCACCGGCGTCGGCTCGCACATCGGCCGGCCTCCGCTCCCGGCGACCACCGCGCAGTACCAGCTGACCGGCAGCGGCCGGCTCGCCACGTCGCAGGCGCGCGTCATCTCGCTGCGGCAGGACGCGGTGATGTTCGTCGAGTTCTCGGGCCTGCCTCAGCCCAACCAGGGGCGGGTCTACGAGCTCTGGATCATCCAGCCGGGCGGGGCGCCGGTCCCGGCGGGCACGTTCGTGCCCGACGCCGACGGGTCGAAGGTGCTCGTCCTCGACCGCAATTTCAAGGGCTCCGCGGTCATGGCCGTCACATCCGAGCCCGGGCCCGCCGGTTCGGCGGCGCCCACCGAGCAGCCATCTATGTCAGGGAGCGTGGCATGACCTGGGGAATCCGGTGAGCTCGATGAACATGTCGGGCGACCACGCCGGAGCGATCACGGCCCTTCTGTACCTGCCCGTGTTCCTGGTCGCGGCCGCCTTCGCCCTCGACCGCGCCGGCGCCGCGGGATCGGCGCTCGCGCTTCGCGTCCTCGCCGGTTACGAGCGCTCCACCGGGGCGCGCCGGATGCTCGTGCTGCTGCTCGCGATGAGCGCGGCGATCCACGCCGGCCTGGTGCCGGGGCACTTCGACGAGGACCGCGTCCTCGCGACCCTCTTCGCCCTCGACTTCGTCGCCTTGACGGCAGCCGTCATCACCAGCTTCGTACCTCGCATTCCGCTCTGGCGCCCCGCTGTGGCGCTGCTGCTGGTCGGAAATCTCGTCGCCTACACCGTCTACATCGTGGCCGGGATCGAAACCGTCGACGTCGTCGGGATCGCGAGCAAGGCGATCGAGGTGGCGGCGCTGATCCTTGTGATCCACCCCGCCTCCGCTTTCGTAGGAATGGGTGAGCGCGGCAACCGCCGGCTCGAAACCACTATGGAACGGAGGATTGCGCCATGAATGTATCCCGGATCTACGCCCTGGCCTTTGGGGCGGTCTACACCCTTGTAGGCATCATCGGCTTCGCCGTGGCACCGACCCTGGCGACGCACACCCTGATCATCTTTCCGGTCAACGTGATTCACAACCTGGTGCACCTGGCGGTGGGCCTGGTCGGCCTCGCGGCCTATTTCACCAACCGAGAGATCGCCTACGGGCGCGGCAACGCGGCTCTGTTCTCGGTGCTCGCCGTCGCCGGCTTCCTGCCCCAGCCGCTGCTGGGCCTGGTCCCGCTCGGTAGTTGGGACATCGCGCTCCACGCGGCCACCGCGGCCCTCGGCGCCGTCGCGGGCTTCCTGTACTCCGCTCCCGCTCGCACCCGCGCATCGGCCTAGAGGAGCGACTTCCCGTTCGTTCCCAGCACCCAGGTAGGGCATGCCCCGCCCCCTGGGTGTTGGCTCGTCCAGGCAAAACAGGCCTTCTGGGCGAAGGGCGCACCGGGAAGGGCGCGGTTGGCGCATGACGCGCGTTTCGGGCGCGGTGAAGGGCGCGGTTGGCGCATAACGCGCGTTTTCGGGCGCGGTGAGGGGCGCGGTTGGCGCATAACGCGCGTTTCGGGCGCGGTGAGGGCCGCGGTTGGCGCATTGCGGCTCCGGAGGGCGATGGAGATCTGAATCAGAGTGCGCCTGGCAGGAATCGAACCTGCTGCCTTTCGGTCCGGAGCCGAACGCTCTGTCCGGTGAGCTACAGGCGCGTAGGGACTAGGCCAGTCTAGACTGCGGCCCCCGTGGGTCGGTTGCTCGTCGCGCTGCTCCTCGTCTCGCTGGCCGCCTGCCAGAACGAGACGCACGCCGTGTTCAGCCCCGTGCCGAGCCCATCCCCGCACACCCAGCCGACCGCGGCGATCCTCCAGTCGGCGGATGCGCCGGCGGGGCTCGCCGTGTGCCCTGGGTCCGGGCCGATCGACGTCTATCTCACCGTCCTGGTTCAGTCGGCCCCCGACCTCGCGGGCAGCGAGTCGGAGCAGTGGCTGCTGCTGCGCAGCGAGGGCGCGCAGGCGGGCGCGATCTCGATCTTCGCGGCCAATCCCTCCGCGTGCACGGCGGAGCTGGGCGCCGCCGGCGGGGTCAAATCGATCACCAGCCTGGTCGCCCGGTTCCCCGACGAGGGCCAGGCGAATCGCGCGTGGCTCTCGGGCGTGTTCGGCTTCAAGCCCCCGGCTGCCGCCGAGGTGGCGCCTGGCGTGCTCCGAGGCACGAGCACCGGCCTGGGGCCGAGCTCGTTCACCTACGAGCGCCCTTCGATCCGGCTGGCGAGCTGGCAGCGCTCGGTGTTCGTGGCCCTGGTGATCGCGGCGAACGTCGACGAGGGTACGTTCAAAGCGGCGACGGCCGCGATCGACCCTCGCCTAAACTGAGTTGTCCTTCCTGCGCCTGTAGCTCACCGGATAGAGCGCTTGCCTGCGGAGCAAGAGGCAGCAAGTTCGATTCTTGCCAGGCGCACCAGCACGGCCTTTGGCCCGGCCGCTGGCCGCACCCCAGCCGCCCTGGCTCTCTGGGGCGATAACCTTGATCCGTGCGGGAGGACTTCAAGAAAGGCGCCGCCAACGCCATCCGGGCGTGCCTCAACATCGGCGCCGGCGACCGCGTCTTCATTGTCCACGACCGTCCGCGGGCCGAGATCGCGGAGGCCGTGCAGGAGGAGGCCGAAACCACAGGCGCGGCGGTGCGCGCCTGGACGATGGAGGACCACCTGAGGCGTCCCGCCACGTCGTTTCCCTCCGAGCTGGCGGACGAGATCATCAAGTTCCGGCCGACCGCGAGCCTCTACATCGGCACAGGCCAAAAGGGCGAGCTGGCCTTTCGGGGACCGCTGCTCCAGCTCCTGACGACCGAGCTCCGGTGCCGGCACGGGCACATGATCGGAGTGGACGAGCGCGTCATGGTCGACGGCATGGCGGCCGACTACGAAGAGATCGACCGCATGACGAGGAAGGTCTACGAGATCGCCCGGCGGGCGCACACGATCACGGTCCACACCGCGCTCGGCACTGATCTGACCGGGACGTTCGCCCCCTCCCTCAAATGGGTTCCGAGCGACGGCCGGTACTGGGACCAGGGCCGGTGGGGCAACCTGCCGGAGGGCGAGACCTTCACGTGCCCGCAATCGCTCGACGGGGTCATCGCGGCCGAAGAGCTGGGCGACTGGTTCACCGACAAGTACGGTGTCCTGGCGGCGCCGATTCGCATCTTCGTCAAGGCCGGCCGCGTCACTTCGTTGGAGTCGCCCGACGAGCGCCTCGGTGCCGAGCTGCGCGAGTACCTCGCGCAGGACGTCAACTCGAACCGCGTCGGGGAGTTCGCGATCGGCACCAACATCGCGCTGACCAGGATCATCGGCAACTTCCTGCAGGACGAGAAGTTTCCCGGCGTCCACGTGGCCTTCGGCGATCCGTACGGGCATGAAACCGGCGCTGACTGGAGCTGCCCCTCGCACGTCGACGTCCTGGCGTCACACGCGACGGTGGAGGTCGACGGGCGCCTCATCATGGAGAACGGCCGCTTCCTCGTTTGATTCAGGCGCCGGCGAAATACTTCCCGAGGCCGGCCGCCAGCGCGGCCGCGATCGCCTGCTGACCGTTCGGGTCGGCGGCGAAGCGAGCCTCCTGCGGATTGGTGACGAAGAGCGGCTCGACCAGGGCGCCGGGCATCTGGCTCGGGCGGTCGACCCATCCGCCAAGGGCCGGGCCAAGCTCGATGAGATGTCCGTACCGGCTCCCTGATCCGCTGAGCGCCGGCGCGTCGAGCTGATCGTCCGCCCACACGCCGCGGTCAGAGGTGCGCAGGGCGGTGACCAGGCTGCCCTGCAGGTCGAAAGCCAGGCGCTTGTTTTCCGGAGCGAAAGCGCGGGCCGCGTCGTAGAACGTCTCGGTCCCATTCACGGCGGGATCGCTGAACCCGTCGAAGTGAATGGACACGAGCACCGTCGCGCCGGACGCGTTGGCGCATGCCGCGCGCGCCAGGAGGTCGCGGCGGACCGCGTCTGCGCTGAGGGAGCCACCTGCCGAATCGGAAGCTCCGAGCTTGGCGACCGGCGTGTCCTGTGTGCGCGCCATCACGACGCGATAGCCGTCGGCGCGCAGTCGCGCCGTGAGGTCGGTCGCGACCGCGAGCGTCAGGTCCTTTTCCATCACCGTTCGCCCCCCGAAATCGCCCACGGCTCCGGAGTCCAGGCCACCGTGGCCAGGATCCACGAACACCGTCTTGCCGTTGGCCCCCGCCACCGGCGCGAAGGACAGGCACGCGCCCGGCGCGAGGCCGGTCACCTGGGTTCCGGCCGGGCCGCTCACCTGGATCTGGTCGCCTGAAGCCAGCGGCGGTGCCGGCGGCGCGATCGCCTGCTCCGCCGAGCGCACGGCCTCCACGAGGCGCGGAAACCAGGCGACGCAGGCGAGGATCAACGCTATCGCGAGCGTCGTGCGAAGCAGAGAAAAGAAGCTCTGCCGGCGCCGAGTGCGGGCTGGATCGTGGCGGGGGTTTGCGATCGGCCCGGACATTCTAGCCGCGCCCCATACCAGGGGAACCCGTGGGCGCGCCCCGGCTACTTGATCCGGCCGTTCTCCGCGAGCGCGACCTTCTGGCTCGCCGGCGAGTCCACGTTGAGCACCGCGAGAATCACCATGAAGGCCTTGTTCTGCCAGATCGCGATGTAAAAGTGCTGGCTCGCCATCGTCTGGTCGAGCACGATCGAGTTCGCCGTCAATCCCGTCTTGGTGCCTTCCGCGGTGGCCATGCCCCCGCCGCGCAGGTCGGACGCGCTGAAGCTGTAGAACTTCTGGTTGCCGGTGTAAGCCGCGGCGGCGGTCTTCTCGTCCTTGAACTGAAGGACGAAGTTGATGACGAGCTTGTACGCCGCGGTGTCGATCGTGGTCTGACCGCTCTTGAGCTGGTCGCAGTGCGACGTGTCGTCGGCGTAGATCGCGATGTACGTGGCGGTCGCTCCGTTCTTCCGCGCGTCATCCCAACCCGACTTCACCGACTGCGCCGTCTTCGGATCGGGCGTCTGCTCTTTCGCGATGAAGCTGTCCACGTCGCCGGACAGATCGCACTTCTTCAAGCCGGCGGGCACATCAGACGGCTGGACGGACACGCTCGCGGCCGTCGGAGCCTGGGGCAGGGGCGATGCCGAGCCGCCGCAAGCCGCGACCATGACCGCGACGCAGGCCGTGAGCACCATCTTCCGCGACATGGCGGCTCAGGCTAGCAGCGCGCGCGCCGGGCGCATCCCGCTAAAGAAGGTTCCCTCGCCCGTATCATCAGCGCGGCCCGACATGGCACTCGATCTGCAGGCCGCCGCGGATGAATACCTTGGTTGGCTGCAGCTCGAAGCCAACCGCAGTCCGAACACGGTCCGGGCCTACCAGTCCGAGATCAAGCGGCTGCTCGGCTTTCTCGCGGAGCACGGGCACGCGCTCACGACGGCCGCCCTCCGTCACGACGATCTGCGCGCGTACCAGCGCCACCTCGCGGCCCGCCTCCCCAAGCCCACATCGCGCTCGCGCGCGCTCGTGGCGATTCGGTCATGGCTCAGGTGGATCGCCCGTGAAGGGCTGATGGAGCGCGACCTCTCCAACGGCATCACGCTCCCCAAGCTCGAGCAGCGCCTGCCCAAGCCGATGGATCCGGAAGAGCTCGCGCGGATGCTCGCCACGCTGCCCTACGAAACGGTCCAGCAGAAGCGCGACCGGGCGCTGGTCCAGTTCCTGGTGAGCACCGGCTGCCGCATATCGGAGGCGCTGGCGCTCGACCGCACCGACTTCCCGCGCTCGGGCAACCGCCTCGTCGTGACCGGGAAGGGAGCGAAGCAGCGCAGCGTGTACCTCACGGAGGACGCGCGATCCGCGCTGGAGGACTATCTCTCCGCCCGCGAGGATGCCTGCATGGCGCTGTTCATCAACTTCGACCGCTCGATCGAGGACGACCGCGATCGCCGGCTCACCGGCGCCGGCGCGCGCTACATCGTGCGGCAGATCCGCAAGCAGCTCGGGGCATGGTCCTTCAAGTCGCCGCACGTGGCGCGTCACACCGCCGCCACGACGCTCCTCGAGGTGACGGGCGGCGACGTGCGGCTGGTGCAGGAGGTGCTCGGGCACGCCAACCTCAGCACCCTCCAGGGCTACACGAAGATCGTGGACAGCCGGAAGCAGGAGGCGTACCGCCTCTACCAGCGGTTCCTCGACGAGAAGAAGAAGTCGGACGCCGGCTAGCGACCGCGCGCGTCGTGGACGACCCGGCTCATCCCGACCCGGGCTTTGCCGACCTCTACGCGGCGCTCCCCGAGGCCGACGACCTGTGGCCGTGGCTCGACTGGTGCGCGGGGGCCAGGCCGCCGGTGCTCTACCTCGGAATCGGCGCCGGCCGTATCGCGGCACCGCTGGTGCGGGCCGGCATCGAGCTCGTCGGCGTCGACGCGCACCCTGGCATGCTGGCGCATGCGCGCCGCCGCCTGCCGGGCGTCGAGCTCCACGAAACCCTGATCGAGAAGCTGCGTCTCAGGCGCCGATTCGACCTCGTGATCGGGCCCTCCAGCATCCTCGAGCACGATGTCAACCTCGCGAGCGCGGCCAGGCATCTGCGCCGCGGTGGCCGGATCGGCATGGAGCTGATGAACCCGCGCTGGGTCAGCGGCCCGCGGCATCCCGGCGTCCACGTCCGCGGCCGGCGGCTGGAGGTCGACTACCGCCTTCCCGACGGCTCGGTCGTGGTCCAGGTCGTCGACGGCTGGCGGCCGGGTCCGGACCCGGCGCGCACGAGAGCGCGCCTCGCGCGCTTCGGGCTGGAAATGCTGTGGCAGGGCGCGCGGCCGGGCCACACGATCAAGGACGGCCCGACCTATTACGTGCTGGCCGGCGGCTTGGGCCAATAGCTCCGAGCGCGAGATACTATGGGGCGGTGATCGAGCTCCGCGACGCGAAGCTGTTCCAGGGGATGCCCGATGGCGAGGTCCGCGGGATCCAGAAGCAGATGCGCGTGGTTCAGCACCCCGCCGGTCACGAGATCACGGTGCGGGGCGACGGCGGCGTGGGCTTCATGACCATCCTCGACGGCACCGTGCGCGTGGAGACGGTCCAGGGAAGGACGCGCAAGCTGGGTCCAGGCGAGTCCTTCGGGGAGATGGCGCTGCTCGACCACGAGGGCCGCAGCGCGACCGTGCGAGCCGAGTCGGACGTCACGCTCGCCACGATCCCCGAGTGGAGCTTCAAGCCGTTCCTGATGGAGCATCCCGAGGTGATGTACCGGATGCTGCAGACCCTGAGCCACCGGATGCGGCTCTCGGAGTCCGACCTCTAGCGCAACTCCCTCGACCTACGTCGCGAGAGGATCCGCCAGCGCAGCCCGGGATAGCGGGCAAAATCACGATCCGCGCTGAGCAGCTCGAGGCCCCACTCGATCGCGCGCGCCGCCAGGTCGGCGTCCGGCACGTGGTTCCCTCCGGCCCCGCCCCCGGCCGGCAGCTCCTCGAGGATCGATGGCTGCGCCGGGCCATCTCAGCCAGGGGGCGGGCGACGTCCTCGTCCAGGTTGAGCGTCGTCCGCATCAACCAACAACCGGCCTCAGGAACTCGTAAGACCCGGCCTACTCGTCCTCGATCTGGTTGTACATGAGGCTGTCCTGGATCTCGTACAGAGCGTCCATGGCCTCCATCACCGAGACCGGCTTGGCTTGCGCCAGCACCGTGACCTCGGGCGACTCCTCGATCACCTTGTTGACCGCCGTCGAGAGGACGGCCGGCATCTGCCTCTGGTCGGCCAGGTTCAGCATCTCGAGCTCGTTCAGGAGCTTGTCGATGTGGTGCATCTTGTTCCGGCGCGCGTACTTGGCTCGCTGGATGCGGCGCTCCCGAGCCGTCATGTGCTCGATCGCGCGACTGGCCTGCTTGATCATCGGCATGTTCTCAACCCTCCGCCGTCAAGTTTACGGGGCATGGGTGTTTTGTCAAGGTGGACCTGTAATAAATCGCTTTAGGCCGTGCTACGATCCGGCGAACCGCCGGATGTGCCCCCTATGATCGCCGGCCGTTCGACCCGCATGGAAGTCCTCGAGCTGCTGCGGCGCAAGGGCCGGTGCAGCGCGGAGACCATCGCGAACGACCTCGGCGTGACCCCGAACGCCGTCCGCCAGCACCTGACCAACCTCGAGCGCGAAGGCCTGGTGATCAGCCAGCCCGAGCGCAGCGGGCGCGGCCGGCCCTCCCTGCTCTTCGCCCTCACCGAGCGCGCCGACTCGGTGTTCCCGAAGCGGTACGGCCAGCTCGCCACGATGGTGCTGCAGGAGGTCCAGGAGATGGGCGGCCCGAACGCCCTGGACGAGGTTTTCGCCCGCGTCGCCCAGCGCCACGCGTCGGCCATCGAGCACGACCTGAACGAACTCGACTTCGACGAGAAGATGCGCCGGATCGTGGCCTGGATCGGCCGCGCCGGCACCCTGGCGGAGCAGGCGGAGACGCCAGAAGGGGTCAAGGTCACGATCCACAACTGCCCGTTCCGCAACACGGCGTTGAAGTTCCCGCAGGTGTGCAGCATCACGCCGCAGCTGATCTCGCGCCTCACCGGCGCCGCCGTATCGCAGGCCGAGTCGATTCACCGCCGGGACCCTTACTGCTCCTTTGTCGTCCAGCGCCCTACCAACTCTCACTAGCTCACAGGTCAGGGAGCTCGACCGGCTCTGCGCCGAGCGGTTCGGCATCGCGACGGACTGGCTGATGGAGGCCGCGGGCTGGCAGGTCGCAAGGTTCTGCCGTGAGCCGGCGGTCGTGGTCTGCGGCGTCGGCAACAACGCGGGCGATGGGCTTGCGGCGGCCCGCCATCTCCACCGGCGCGGCCTGCTGGAGGCGGTCTGCTGCGTGGACGAGGGCCGGCTTCGCGGCGACGCGGCCCGCGAGCTCGAAGCGCTGCACCGCCTGGGCGTGAGCATCTCCTCCGAGCTGGTGGCGGGCCGGCACGTGGTCGACGCGATCTTCGGCACGGGCCTTTCCCGCCCGCCCGAAGGCCGGTTCTCGGAATGGATCGACGGAATCAACCGGATGGACGCCGAGGTCGTTGCGGTGGACCTGCCGTCCGGGCTCGACGCCGAGTCCGGCGTGGCCTACGCTCCCTTGGTGAAGGCAGCGGTGACGATCACCCTGGGCCTGCCCAAGCGCGGCCTCGCCGCCACGGGCGGTCGCGTGATGGTGGCCGATATCGGCATCCCCTTCGAAGCGTTCGCCGCGATCGGGGTGGAAGTGCCTCCGGATCTCTTCGCAAAGGGCGACCTGGTGCCGCTGTGACGCGCGAGATCGTCTGGGACCACGGCGTTTCGCTCGACGGCCACGGGCTCTGGCTCGACCCGAGCGTGGTGCGCAGCTTCGCGTTCATCTCGCACGCCCACACCGACCACGCGCGGCGGCATCGCGAGGCGCTGCTGACGCCCCAGACGCTGGCCCTGATCCCCGAGGGGCGACGGCCCCGCGGCTGGCGCATGCTCGGCTATGGCGAGCCGCTGCGCCGCTCCGGCGCGACGGTCACCCTGCATCCCGCCGGCCACATGCTCGGCTCGGCGATGCTCCATCACGCCTACCGCGGCTCCTCGGTGCTCTACACGGGCGACTTGAAGCTCCGCCTGTCCAATGGCTCGAAGCTCCACGTGCCGAAGGCCGACGTGCTGATCATCGAGACGACGTACGGCCGCCCGCACTTCCGCTTCGGCGACCCGGATGCGACGGTCGAGCTGATCGCGCTGTGGTGCCGGCGCGCGCTTGACAGCAACGTGACGCCCGTCCTGCTCTGCCACGCGCTGGGCAAGACGCAGGAGATGATGCTGCTGCTCGAGCCGTACGGCTTCGAGTTCGCCCTGGAGAAACGGTGCGTTGCGGCGGCGCGGGATTACGCGGCGGCCGGCAAGACGCTGCCGCAGTGGGTCGAGCTCGATGGCGAGCCGGTGCCGGGCCGGGTCGTGATCGCTCCGCCGGCCGGCAAGGACGAGGTCCGCCGGCTCGGCCGCTACCGGACGGCGCTCATCTCCGGCTGGGCGAAGGATGCGGAGTTCGCGCGCCTGTTCGGCGCCGACACGTGCTTCGACCTCTCCGACCACTGCGACTTCGACGAGCTGCTCGAGGTGGTCGACCTGTCAGGCGCGGACCAGGTCTACACCGTCCACGGCTACACCGAGGACTTCGCGCGGGTGCTGCGCCGGCGGGGGATCAAAGCGTGGGCGCTGGAGGCCAACGAGCAGCTGGCGCTGGCGCTCTGATCGGAGAGGGTCTAGCTCCAGGTCAACGGAGCGCCCAACCGGAACGCAGAACCGCGCGCCGCAGGTCGTGGTCGGCAGCGGCCGCGTCGCTCAGCTTGGTCAGAAGGAGGTCGACCCACGCCGCCAGCTCGACGGGAGGCGCAACCTCCAGCTCGTCGCTCCTGATCCGCGCTCGGAAGCTGCGGCCGCCGATCTCGATCGTGACCTCGGTCACGGGTCCGCGGTTGAGGTGGCCGCGCTTGGCGTGCGCGATGGGCAGTCGCTCGACGAGGTAGTCCAGCAGCTCAGGCGCGTGGTCGCGCTCGACCAGCGGCGCATGGCAGAAGACACATGCGTCGTCGATCGGCAGCGCCGGGGCGGAGCAAACTTGGCAGTTCATCTGTGGCGGGGCTTGGGCTTGTTCGGTTGTGCGTCAGTCCGTGTAGCGCGTAATTGTGTGGTCTTCGCGCCGTTTTTCAGCCTGATATAACGGGCAATCTTCGAAATTCCGCACGCAGATGGGCGGGCTGTCCCTCAGCGAGCGCTTGCGCTTGGAGCGGTGATCGACGTGGCAGTCGAAGCGGTAGACGCGCAGCGGTCCATGCCGGTCCTTGACCATCTCCTCGAGATAGGGACACCTCGGCATCGCGCTCTACGATAGGCCTCTTGCGCGAATTCGCCCGAGCCGGCGCCGCGATCGGCGCCACCCCCGCGACACTCGAAAAGGTCAGGATTCTCGCCGCCTATCTCCGCTCCCTCAGCGACGACGACGTGCGCCGTGCCGCCGTGTACATGAGCGGTCGGGCCTTCCCTCCCTCGCAGCGCCGCACGCTCGGCCTGGGCTGGTCGACGGTCAACAAGGTGATCTCCTCCCTCTCCGGCAAGGACGATGCGGAGCTGGGGCGGATCTTCCGCCGGCACTCGGATCTGGGCGACTGGGCCGGCGAGGCGCTGGAGGGAAGCACCGAGCCGGCAGCCGTATCGCTCGAGGCTGTCGAAGCCACGCTCGAAGCGGTTCGCGTGGCGCGCGGCGCCGCCAAGGCGAGACCTCTCGAAGCTTTGTTCCGCACCCTCGATCCGGAGGCCGCGCGCTTCTTCGTGAAGATCACCTCCGGCGAGCTGCGGATCGGCCTCAGCGAAGGCCTGGTGGAAGCCGCGATCGCGGAGGCGTTCGGCGTCCCGATCACCCAGGTCAAGCGCGTGCACCTCATCACCGGCGATATCGGCGAGACCGCCGTGCGCTGCAGGCGCGGAGAGTTCGAGGCGAGCCACATCACTCTGTTCCAGCCGGTCCGTTTCATGCTCGCCAGCCCGGTCGAAACCCCGGCCGAGGCGTTCGGCCGCATGGGCGCGGCGACGGCGGTGTGGACGGAGGAGAAGTACGACGGCGTGCGCTGCCAGCTCCATCGCCAGGGCGGGCGCGTCGAGCTCTTCTCCCGCGACCTGAAAGAGACCACCGCGGCGTTTCCGGAGCTCGTCGAGAACGCGCCGGGAATCGGGCGCGACGTGCTTTTCGACGGCGAGGTCCTGGCCCACCGCGACGGCCGCGTGCTGCGCTTCTTCGAGCTCCAGCGGAGGCTGGGGCGCAAGCAGGTCGGCCCGGAGCTGCGCCGCGAGGTGCCGGTCGTGCTGGTGATCTTCGACCTGCTATGGCTCGACGGACGCACGCTGCTGGACGAGCCGCTCACCGAGCGCCGGAAGCTGCTCGAAGGCCTGGGGCTGCTCCACCCCTTCCTCCTGGCGCGGCTCGAGGAGGCGACCGACCCCGAGCACCTCGATCGCATCTTCGCGGAGACCCGCGAGCGAGGGAACGAGGGCCTCATGGTCAAGGATCCCCTCAGCCCGTACACGCCGGGGCGCCGCGGTCTTGCGTGGCTGAAGCTGAAGCGCCCGCTCGCGACACTTGACGTGGTGGTGACGGCGGTCGAGTGGGGCCACGGCAAGCGACGCGGCGTGCTCTCCGACTACACCTTCGCCGTCCGGGACGAGCGGGCCGGGCGGCTCGTCAACGTGGGCAAGGCGTACACCGGTTTGACCGACGCGGAGATCGCCGAGTTCACCATGCGCTTCCTCGCCATGACGGTGCAGGACATGGGCCATGTCCGCCTGGTGCGGCCGGAGGTCGTGCTCGAGGTGGCGTTCGACTCGATCCAGCACTCCGGCCGCCACCTGAGCGGGTACGCGCTGCGGTTCCCGCGCATCGTCCGGATTCGCGATGACAAACCCGCCGGCGAGGTCGACACGCTGGAGCGCGTGGCGGAGCTGTACGAGCGCTACTTCGGAAAGCGCTCGGAGGTTGCCCTCTCCGAGGTCGCCGACGTTCCTCGAGCGGAGGACGCGAAGAGTTGACCTCATGAGGCTGACCTTCATGGGAACGGCGGGCGCACGATTCATGGTCTCCAAGCAGGTCGCCGCCTCGGGCGGCCTGTTCGTCGAGGAAGGCACGACGCGGATCAGCCTCGACCCCGGCCCGGGCGCGATCGTGCAGTACGCCAAGCGCGAGGTCGACCTGACGACGCTGGATGCCATCGTGCTCAGCCACCGCCACCTCGATCACTCGAGCGATATCAACGTGATGATCGAAGGCATGACCGACGGCGGCTTCCAGCATCGCGGCCGCGTGTTCTGTCCCGGGGACGCGCTCGACGACGACCCTGTGGTCCTCAGGTACCTGCGTCGCTTTCCGGAGGAGATCGTTCGCCTGGAGCCCGAGTCGGAGTACTCGGTCGGCGGGATCTCCTTCACCACGAGCCCGCGCCACGTCCACCAGGCCGAAACCTATGGCTTTCGATTCGGCGACCGGCTGGGCTGGATCACGGATTCGAAGTACTACGACGGCATCGCGGAACAGCACAGGGCCGGCGTGATGGTGATTCACACGGTGCTCATGGAGTGCCGGCCGCACCTCCCCCACCTGTGCGTCGACGACGTGGAGCGCATCATCGGCGAGGCCCGGCCGGACGTCGCCTACCTCACGCACTACGGAATGACCGTGTGGCGCGCCAACCCGCACGAGCTCGCGGCCGGGATGAGCCAGCGCCTGGGGCTCGACGTGCGCGCCGCCGTCGACGGGCTCTCGATCGAGGTATGAACCACTCGGAGCCCGACGCGCGTCGGGGCGCCTGGGCGTGGCGCGGCCGCATCGCGCTGCTGGGCGTGAGCCTCGCCTTCGTGCTCTATCCCCTGCTGCCGAACGACGATGTGATCAACTCCGACTGGCCCGCCTTCGCGACCGGCGGGCGCCTGATCGCCGGCGATCCCTCTCACCTCTACGACACGGCCGCCCAGCGCGGGGTGGAGCGCGAGGTCATCGGCGGGCGAGTCCTGGTGACCCTAGGCATCCACGGGATCCTGCCGTTCCTGGCACCGGCGTGGGTCGCCCTCCTCGCGGTGCCCTTCGAGCTGCTCGGGCCGGACCTGGGCGGACGCGCATGGGTCCTGTTCGGGCTGCTGTGCCTGGGCGCGGGCCTCTACCTCGCGACGCGACCACGCCCGCCAACGGCCATACTCCCCGCCTTCGCCACCGTCCCGACGGCCCTGCTCATGCTCAACGCGCAGATCGACGGCGTGGTCGCGCTGGGGATCGGCGCCGCGCTGGCGTTGTGGCCGCGGCGGTACCTGGCGGGGCTTGCGCTCGGGCTGACGCTGGTGAAGCCGCAGCTCGTCCTGCCCCTCGGCGTCGCGTTGCTGGCGGCCCGGGAGTGGAAGGTCCTCGCGGGCTGGGCCACCGCCGGCGCGGTGCTGCTGCTTTCCACGGTGGCCCTCGACCCGCGCTGGGTGCTCGACTGGCTCGGCCAGACCCGCTCCACGGTCCAGACCGGGGCGCGCGAGGTCGACCTGCCGCACCTGGCCGTCTGGCTCCCCGGTTCCAGCCAGGGCGTGGCCCTCGCCGGGCTCACGCTGCTGGCGGTGGCGGCCGTCGTCTACCTCGCCACCCGGCTGAACCACGACCGGGGGATGAGGCCCGCGATCGCGGTCCTGGTCGCCGGCGGCGTGGTCGCGGCGCCGCACGCGCTGCCGACCGACCTGGTCCTCGTCAGCGTCGCGCTCGCGATCTGGGGCGAGGCCGCCTGGCTCGACTGGCTGGTCCTGTCCGCCGGGGCGCTGATCGCCGCGCTGACGCCCGACCCGGTTCCGCTGATCGCCGGAGTGCTCGTTTGCGGCTGGGCGTGCGCCCGGGCCGCGCGCGCTACTTCTGGGTCGCGCCCGCCAGTGCCGGCAACCGCGTCGCCTCGATGATGCCGTCGATCAATCCGTAGTCCTTCGCCTCTGCCGGGTTCATGAAGAAGTCGCGGTCCGTATCGCGTTCCACCCGCTCCAGCGGCTGGCCCGTGTGCTTGACGATCAGGTCGTTGAGCACGCCGCGGATGCGGATGATCTCGCGCGCGTGGATGTCGAGGTCGCTCGCCTGGCCCTGCAGCCCCTTCCCACCCACGAGCGGCTGGTGCATGTGGATCGTGGCGCTCGGAAGCGAGAACCGCTTGCCCTTCGCGCCGGCCATCAGGATCACCGTCCCGAAGCTGGCCGCGCGGCCGATGCACACGGTCGAGATCGGCGCCTGCACGTACTGCATGGTGTCGTAGATCGCAAGCCCGGCCGTGACGGCCCCGCCGGGCGAGTTGACGTAGATCTGGATCTCCTTCTCGGGATCGTCGGCCGCGAGATAGATCAGCTGCGCGACCACGAGGTTCGCGACCACGTCGTCGATCGGCCGGCCGATCAGGATGATGCGGTCCTTGAGCAGGCGCGAGTAGATGTCGAAGGTTCGCTCGCGGTTGCCGCCCTCGTTCTCGACGACGGTCGGGATGTAGGCCACTGTTCAACGAATATAGACGGCGAGTTGGCCGTGGGTGTGCGCGATGCGCTTTCGCCTGGCGATTTCTTCACCGCCCTGCGCAAGGAGCTGAAGCGGCGGCTGCCGCCCGCGCGCCGGGATTTCAGCTCGATGCGGGGCCGTGGAAGGCTTTTGAAGGTGCACTTCGGCGATCCCGCCTTCCACTACGAGGCGTGGCACCACGCCGGTGCCGCGCGCCTGGAGGTGGGCCTGCACCTCGAGTCGTCCGCGGATCGCAACCAGGCCGCCTTCGAGTTCTTCCGGGCCCGGATGGTCGAGCTCAAGGCGGGGCTGCCGCGCGCCGAGCTCGAGCCCTGGGATCGCGGCTGGTGCCGGCTGTACGAGACCCTTCCGGCGGCACGCCTGGACGGAGCGCTGGTCGAGGCGGGCGCCGGGCTGATCGCCGCCTACGTCGACACGCTTCAACCCATGCTGGAACAATTCATGGGAGAGGCCTGATGAAGACGGTCGAGGTCACCGACGAGCTGCAGCGCTATCTCGACGGCCTGGTGCCGGAGCGCGACGCCGTGCTTGCGCGCATCGAGGACGACGCCCACCGGAACGGCGTCCCCATCGTCGACACGCACGAGGGCATGCTCCTGTACCTCCTGATCAAGATCGCCGGAGCGAAGCGGATCCTCGAGCTCGGCACGGCCACGGGATACAGCGGAATCTGCATGCTGCGTGGGAGTGGCGGCGGCGTGCTGACGACTTTCGAGATGGATCCCCGCCGCGCGGCGACGGCGCGCCAGAACTTCGCCGACGCCGGCCTCGGGGCGCAGGTCACGCTCCTGGAAGAGGACGCCGTTGCGGGCCTCGAGAAGCTCGACCTCCGCTTCGACGCCTGCTTCATCGACCTCCTGAACTCGTTTCCGTCGGAGGACGTCACCCGGCGCGAGCTCGAGCTGTGCGTCGAGCGGCTCGACGCCGGCGCGCTGCTGATGGCCGACAACGCCTTGCGCCAGGGTGAGGTCGTCCGGCCGGCGAGCCAGCACGCGCGAAACGTCGCCCGCTACAACCAGCTCGTGGCGCGGCACCCCCGGCTCGAGAGCGTGGTCGTCCCGATCCGCGACGGCCTGTCGATCGCCCGCGTCAGAGACTAGGTCCGGGGGTCGGAGCGCCGGCCGTCAGATCCCCTGCTCGTCGCGCCAGCGCTGGATCCATTCGGCGTGCATCGCCTCGTGTCCCGTCCGGAGCCCGGCCTCGCCGTAGCGCGAAGGGTCCAGGCCCTCCGGCGTGGCGGAGGCGATGGCCGCGAGCAGCCTCGCCCGGGAAGCGTGCATCTCCCACTTCGCCTGCTCGGCCGAGATCGACCGGCGAAGGTCGTACGCGATCTCGTTGATCTTGAGGTCCTGCTCCTCTGTCATCCGGAACACGGACTGGTGGCCGGCCGAGATGCGCTCCACCTCGCTCGCGCGGAACTCATCCCAGAGCGCGAGATGGGCGAGGTGGTCGGCGATCGACCAGCCGTCGATCACGCGTGCGGTCACCTGCTCGTCGGACAGCCCATCGATCGCCGCGAGCAGGCGCTCGCGCGTGTCCTGGTAGTACCGCAGCAGGTCGTCGCGGTCCTCAGCCCGCGGCGGGTTTGGCGTGCTCACCCTCAATCCAGTAGGTACCGTCGGCCGCGTGCTCCTTCTTCCATATCGGCACGCTTTCCTTCAACCGGTCGATGCCCCAGAGGCAGGCTTCGAACGCCTCAGCCCGATGGGGGCACGAGACGGCGATGACCACAGAGGCTTCGCCGATCTCGAGGTGGCCGCTGCGGTGCGCCATCGCCACGCGGGCCTCCGGCCACCGGTCCTTGATCTCCTGTCCGATCTTGCGCATCTGGGGCACGGCCATCTCCGCGTACGCCTCGTAGTCGAGGTGGGTGACCTGCTGCCCGCGCGAGGTGTCGCGGACGGTGCCGGTGAAGGTCACGATCGCGCCCGCGCCCGGGTGCGAAACCGCGGCCTCGAGCTCCCGTGGATCGATCGGACCGGTGAGGACGTCGTAGCGCATCAGGCGCCTCCGCTCACGGGCGGGATGAAGGCGATCTCGTCGCCCTCGTCCACCGCGGCGTCCCAGTCCACGAACTCGTGGTTCACGGCGGCTCTCACGCCTTCCGCGGCGGGCAAACCGGTGTGCGCGGCCCTGAGCGCGTCGTAGACGTCGGCGGCCCGCGAGCCGGGCGCGACCTTCAGCTCCGCGGCGTCCACGCCGGCCAGCTCGCGGAGCCGGGCCAGAAGGTGGACGCGGACGGCGATCGCGACGGCCATGGCAGCCATCTTAGGCGACGAAATCAGAGCCTGGAGAGTCAGCTGCCGGAGGTGGCGCTCCGGTGAGCCGGGTCGGTCTCAGCCCCTCTCGCCGTGAAGACGTGGACCTCCTTGCCCGAGTCCAGGGCGCGGTCGATCGTCGCGCGCGTGCCCTTCGAAGCGCCGTCCCAGAATGCGATCAGGACATCGCACGCGTCGACCAGGCGCCGGTTGCGCGCCGCCGCCTTCGCCGGGTCGGCGAGCTCGTCGAAGGACGCCGGCAGGACCTGCACCGGCAGGCCCGCCTCGCGCGCCGCCCGGGTCACGGCCGCGTCGACCCCGCTCGCGCTGCCGGTGATCACGGAAGCGCCCCGGGGCAGCGACTTCACGTAGTCGGCGACCTGGTTGGGCGCGGCGAAATGCCGGCTTCCGACGATCGCGAACCGCATCCCCCTGCCGGCGCCGGCTAGCCGGCCGACGAAGCGCTCTTGCCGATGTTCTTGATGCTCTCGTCGAACATCGCGCGCAGCTTCTGCGCCTGGCGATCGTAGTCGGCGGGGTCGGGCCAGCTGTCGCGCGTGTCCAGCACCTCGCGCGGGACGCCCGGCACGACGTTGGGGATGTGCAGGCCGAAGATCGGGTCCACGTGCGTCGTGACGCCACGCAGCTTGCCGTCGACGATCGCCGACACGATGGCGCGCGTGTGCGCGATCGACATCCGCTCACCGACTCCATAGGGGCCGCCGACCCAGCCGGTGTTGAGCATCCAGACGTCGGCATGGTGGCGCTTGACCCGCTCCACCAGCATGTCCGCGTACCGCTCCGGGGGCAGGACGAGGAACGGCGCGGCGAAGCACGTGCTGAAGATGGGCTCCGGCTCCGTGACTCCGCGCTCGGTGCCCGCGACCTTGGCCGTGTAGCCGAGCAGGAAGAAGTGCCGGATCTGGTCCTCGTCGAGCCGCGCGACGGGCGGCAGCACGCCATACGCGTCCGCGGACAGGAACATCACGTTGTGCGGATGGCTGCCCATACCCGACGGCACGGCGTTGGGGATGAGGTCGACGGGGTACGCGGCGCGCGTGTTCTCCGTCTTCTCCTCCGAGTCGTAGTCGGGAACCCGCGTCCTGGGATCGAAGGTCACGTTCTCGAGCACCGTGCCGAAGTGTTCGGTGGCCGCGTAGATCTCCGGCTCGGACTGCTGGTGGATGCGGATCGTCTTCGCGTAGCAGCCGCCCTCGAAGTTGAAGATTCCGCGGTCGCTCCAGCCGTGCTCGTCGTCGCCGATGAGACGGCGCGAGGGTTCGGCCGAGAGGGTCGTCTTTCCGGTGCCGCTGAGGCCGAAGAAGAGCGCGACGTCGGAGCCGTCGGAATTGGTGTTGGCCGAGCAGTGCATCGGAAAGACGTTCTGGGCCGGCAACAGGTAGTTCAGCGCGGTGAAGATCGACTTCTTGATCTCGCCCGCGTACTCCGAACCGCCGATGATGACCATGCGGCGCTGGAAGTTGACCAGGATGAAGGTCTCCGTGCGCGTGCCGTCCCGCTCGGGGTCCGCCTTCACCGATGGGAGCGAGATCACGGTGAAGTCGGGCTGGAACTCCGGCAGCTCATCGAGCGAGGGCCGGATGAACAGGTTGCGGGCGAAGAGGCTGTGCCACGCGAGCTCCGTGATCACCCGGACCCGGAGGCGGTAGCGCGCGTCGGCGCAGGCGAACACGTCCTGCGTGTACACGTCGTGCGTCTGGATGAACTCTTCCATCCGGGCGAGCAGCGCCTCGAACCTGTCCGCCGGGAAGGGCTGGTTGCCCGGGTGCCACCAGATGGCGTCCTGGCTGGTCGGCTCCTTGACGAAGAACTTGTCCTTGGGCGAACGGCCGGTGTGCTTGCCCGTTTCCGCGGTCAGCGCTCCGGTCGAGACGATCGTGGCCTCGTTCCGCCTGATGGCATGCTCGTAAAGGGCCGCGACGCTGAGATTTGCGCGCTCGACTGCTACGCGATCGGTGATTGCCAACTGACTCCGCTCAGGATAAGGAACGGACGCGGCTGGCGGCTTACGCATGGGCACGGTAGCGTGGAATTCGAACGCCTGACAGCGCCGATGGCCGGCGGGCATCGTAGGCGCAAAGTATCCATCTCCGGCCTAATACACCGCGCAGAGGAACCAAACCCGCTGCTCGTGGGTTATTGTCAGTAGGCTTAAGCGCACACCCGTTCCTTAAACGAGCCTCTAAAGGGCAAGCTGACGAATATGCCGAGAAACACCTCAATCCGAACCCCATTGCGGCCGGAGCATAAGAAGTACGTCGAGTACTTGCGACTGGTGCTCGAGGACGCGGAAGATGTGGATCCGGACGCGTTGCGCGATGCGCTTGCAGCCCTCAGTGAAGAGGCGCTAAGCGAAGAAGCGTTCGAGGATGCCATGTTTCACCTTTCGCGGGAGTATCGAAACAGAGGGCGCTAGCGGTTGTTCGGAGCGTTCAACCATCCGGCGTCAAAAGGAATCTCCACCGCAGCGGTCAGTGCCCGCACTGAGCCTAATGTGTCCTCTTCATCGAGTCGGCGCTTCACCCAAGCGCGGTTGTACAGATCCATCTCCGCTCGCGGCACCCACCACAACCGTGCCTTCACAAATGAACGTATGTACAGGTCGGCGGCCCGTGGTCGTTGCAGCACGTAATCGCCATTCCGCACTTCCCCGTCGCTGATATCCATGAACAAGACCATGTCATAGGCATTGCATAGGAGGGGCCTTGACACCACGAGCGAAGGCCGAACTTCGTACCCCTTGCCATCACTGAAGCTCACGTCGAGCTCAACAATGCTTCCTGGGACGGATCTGGTGTCGACGATATCGTCATTGCTGCCGGCTTGAATGAAGTCGAGTAGGCCTTCCTCTGCCGCTTGACGGTACTGTCTTTTCGCTCGCCCTAGCCATACGCACCTGTCGCGCGTAACCGCCATTGGCTTGAAAGGTCGCAACAGCTCGCAAACCTCCAGTTCATTACGTCCGTTGGTGTGAAACGCCTCTCCGCTAATGACCAGAAAGAACACCGGATAGAACCCTGCGCCTCGGAGATCTCGGACCCTTACGAGGTCGCCTCTCCGTATCTCCGGCTGAAAAGCGCCGTGAGTCCGGGACCTGGCCAAACGTGTTTGCCCTACGCGATGCGCGCCCGGCGCTGGCTGGCCCGCCGGCGCTGCTTGCCGCTGACGTAGTCGACCAGGATGTACTCCCCGAGCCGGTCGGGCGAGACGAAGAACGCGCGGCCCTTGTTGATCCGCGTCATCTGGTTGATGAACTCGGTCAGGTAGGGCCCGCGCTCGAGCATGAACGTGTTGATCACGATTCCGTCCCGAGTGAGGCGCTTGACCTCGCTCAGCGTCTGCTGAATCGTCTTGTACGTCGGCGGATAGGCGAACTGGGCCCGCCCGTTCTCTTCGAGATGGGCGGTCGGCTCGCCGTCCGTGATCATGATCACCTGCCGGTTGCCGCGGTGCTTCCCGAGCAGCGAGCGCGCGAGCTGGAATCCGTGCTGCATGTTGGTGCCGTACACGTAGTCGTTCAGCGCCAGCTGCGGCAGCGTCTGGGGCTTCAGCTCGACGGCGTAGTTGGAGAAGCCCACAACATAGAGCGAGTCCCGCGGGTACTGGCTTCTGATCAGCGAGTCCAGGGCGATCGCCACCTTCTTCGCGGCGAGGAAGCAGCCGCGCAGGAACATCGAGCGGCTCATGTCGATCATCAGCACGGTCGACGCCTGCGTGATGTGCTCGGTGCGGTGGACGATGAAATCCTGCGGCGCCATCTTCACCGGGACGCTCGCGCCCTCGCGGACGATCGCGTTGAACAGCGTCTCCTTCAGGTCGAGCAGGAAGGGATCGCCGTACTCGTAGACCTTCAGCTCGTCCGACGCGTCGGTGCCGATGCCGCCGCGCCACAGGTTGTGCTGGCCCATGCGCGTCTTCTTCAGCTGGTCGAAGATGTCGCGCAGCGCGGACTGGCCGATCCGCCGCATGCCGCGCGGCGTCAGCTCCATGCGCCGGCCCTTGCGCTCGATGTAGCCGGCCTTCTCGAGCACCTCCGTCACCTGGCGCAGCTGATCCAGCGCCTGCCTCGCCTCCGGTCCGAGCAGCTCCTGCGCCAGCGAGCGATCGACGTCGTCCGGGCGGAAGCTGCCGCGCTCCAGCTGGGCCTCCAGGCGATCCATCTGCTGCAGGCGCTCCATCAGCCCCATGGCCTCGCCCATGCTGAGCGGGTCCTCGCCGAAGAACGGGTACCGCTCGGTCAGCTCTGAGGGCGGCATCATCGCCTGCATGAAGCCGGACAGGCGGGCCAGCTCGAGGCGCAGCGAGTCGTCCTGGAGCAGGGCGTCCATCATCTGGCGCAGCTCCTCGCGCGCCTCGGGGCTCAGGCTCTGCAGCAGCGACCGCATCTGCGCCATCTGCCGCTGCAGGTGCTCGAGCAGCTCGTCCAGGCTGTTGATCCCGGGCGGGAACATGTCTCCGAAGCGCTGCATGAAGCCCTGGAAGTCGGGCGTCCGGCCCTCCATGCGCTGCTCCAGCATCTTGTTGAGCTCGCGCACCATCTCGCGCACCTGGGACAGGTCCTGGCCCTTCATCTGCTCCAGCGAGCCCTTGATCCCCTGGAACATCTGGTCCAGCATCTGCTGCTGCAGCTTCTGCATGAGCTCTTCGAACTTCTGCCGCGCGGCGTCGTCGACGAACTCGTAGTTGCGCAGGCCCTTGACGCGCCCGCCGAGGTCTTCCGGCAGCCGGTCGAGCTGGTCCTTGCGCTGCCGCGCCAGCCGGTCCAGCAGCTTGCGCGCCTCTGGCGCGGCCTCCTTCTGCCTGCGGTCGATACCCTGCCGCTCGGTGTCCACGACGTCCTGCACCTGCTGGCGCAGCTGCTCGACCGTCGAGTCGAGGTTGTAGCGGCCCAGCTCCCGCTCGCGCGCCTCGCGGAGCTGCTTCAGCAGCTGCTCCAGCCCCGGCATGTTGGGCGACCCCCACCGCAGCAGGCGCTGCATGGCGGCATTGAGGTCGCCGTAGTTCATGAGGTCGTCAGAGAGCGCATCCAGGACGTCGCCGGCGTCGAGGTCGTCTAGCTTCTGCGTTCCGTCCCAGCGCGAGTACCGAAACTTCACCCGACCACGCTAGCAGGGCGCCAGCCGCCCAGCGCGCGTTCCACCGCGTGCGCCGCCTTGAGGGCCAGCCCGTCCATCCAGTTGGCCGCGACGACCTGGATCCCGATGGGGAGGCCTTCCTTCGAGGTCCCGGCCCGCACCACCACGCAGGGATTGCCGGTGAGGCTGAAGGGCAGGGTGTAGCTGAACTCGTGCTCCGGCTTGTCCTCGGCCTGGTAGAGCGGGGCGACGTCGGGGGCCACCGGCGTGAGGATGAGGTCGAACCGGTTCATGAACTGGATCAGCGCCGTCCGGAAGCCGTCCCAGCGCTTGTACATGCGCTCGTGGTCCATGCGCTTGGTGCCCCAGTAGGCCAGCGTGACCTCTCGGGCCTCGCGGAGCTGCGGCGGGCGCTCCTCGGCCGTCGTGCAGCCGGCGCGGGACAGCGCGCGAGCGGCCTCACGCACCACCGCCGCGACGGCCGCCGTCGGCCGGGCCAGGCCGTCGTCCGAGTACCACGCCACGCGCGCTCCCTGGAGGCCCGGGGTGCCGCGGCGGACTGAGACCGGGACGACGCCCGAGTCGATGCCGTCGGGCCCCGCCATGACGCGCAGCGCCAGCCGGAGGTCGCCGACGTAGCGCGCCATCGGCCCGACCTGGCTGCGTGGGTCGCTGAGCCCGCCGGGCAGGCCGTACGCCCCGGTCACGGGGACGAAGCCCGCCGTGGGCTTCAAGGCCGCGATGCCGCAATAGTGCGCCGGCAGCCGGATGCTGCCGCCCGAGTCGCTGCCCACGCCCAGGGGCGAGCCCGCCGCCGCCACGATGGCGGCCTCCCCGCTGCTGCTGCCACCGGGGGTGCGGTTGATATCGTAGGGATTGCGCGTACCGCCGTGGATCGAGTTCCAGCTCTCGACGCCCACTCCGCCCGGCGGGCAGTTGGTCTTGCCGATGAGGATGGCTCCCGCGCGGCGCATGCGGGCGATCACCGTCGCGTCGCGGCTCGGGATGTGGCTGCGCTGCATCCGCATCCCCGCCGTGGTGGGCAGGCCCGCGGTATCGAAGATGTCCTTGGCCGTGAAGGGGACACCGTGAAGCGGCCCGAGCATCGACTTGCGCCGGTTCCGCCGGTCCGCGAGCCGCGCCTCTTTCAGGGCGGTCTCCGCGGTGGCGAAGACGACCGCGTTGAGCCGCGGGTTCACCGTGTGGATGTGCTCGAGGTGCGCGCGCACGACCTCGAGTGAGGAAAGCCGCCTCGTGGCGATGGCGTGGGCGAGCCATCCCGCCGACGCGCCGATGACATCTCTCATTGCCGCGGGGAGATTAACGTGCCCGCCCGCGAATTGATCGCTTAGACGCTGTCTCCAGGCTTGATGTCGAGCACCTTCACGCCGTTTCCCACCAGCTCCTGCAACTGGTCGGGGCGCCCGGCGAGGGCCGGGAAGGTCGCGAAGTGCATCGGCACCACGGTCTTCACGCCGAGCAGCGAGACGGCCTTGGCGGCGCGTTCCGGGCCCATGGTGTAGAAGCCCCCGATCGGCAGGAACGCGACGTCGAACGTGCTCAGCTCCTTGATCAGCGCCATGTCGGTGAAGACGTCGGTGTCGCCTGCGAAGTAGACGGTGAATCCGTTCTCGAACTCGATCACGAAGCCGCACGCCTGGCCGCCATAGACGATGCCGCTGTCATCCGTTATCCCGCATGAGTGCTCGGCGTGGACGAGGGTGATCTTGATGCCGTCGACCTCGATCGTTCCGCCCTGATTCCCCGCCACGACCTTCTCGCCGTCGATGCCCTTCGACTGCAGCCAGGCGCCGATCTCGTGATTGGTGACGATCGTCGGCTTGGTCCGCCGGGCGATCTCCACCGCGTCGTGGATGTGGTCGAAATGGCCGTGCGTGATCAGCATCAGGTCGCAGGTATCGACTGTCTTCAGCGTGTCCGGCGCCGCCGGATTGTTCATTACCCAGGGATCGATCAAGACCTCTTTGCCGCGCGCGCTGCGTGCCTTCCAGGTCCCGTGGCCGACCCACGTGAAGCTGACATTGGAGTTGAGCGCCATCTGCCTCCTCCCCTACTGCGCCAGGCGGAAAAGTCGATTCTCCCACACGGCTGTCGCGAACAACCCCACCGCGCCGATGGTCCAGAGGTTGGGGAAGAAGAGGTCGCAGGGCGCGCGATAGAAGGCGAGGAGGCACAGCACGATGAGGCCGAGCGTCACGACTCGGCGGCGCTCGATCGCCTTGACCACGACCAGCAGCACGACGGGCAGCAGCGGCAGCCACTGGTACGGCCACACCTCGTTGGGGATCAGGGCCCCCAGCGAAAAGCCGAGCGCCATGCCGTACGCCGGGTTCCATCCGCTGCGCCAGGACGCCCAGATGGCCGCGGCCGCGAAAGCGACGGCGCTGGCATAGGAAAGGACGAGGGCGAGCATGGAGAGGTGGATCGGGGACGAGACGATGACGTACCCGCCCGGCGCGGGCACGGCGAAGGGCTCGCCGCCGATGGTCCGGGTGAACAGCGTGCGCACCGAGTCGTACGCGCAGTCAGGGTTGTGCGATCCCAGTGAGGGCAGCAGGACGTGCTGGAAGTAGAAGAGCGTCCCGCCCAAACCGAGCGGCGCGAACGTGAGGGCGGTGATGAGCGCTGCCGCCGCCACGAGGGCGGCCGCATAGCCAATCCGGTGCGCGGGCCGCGGGCCGATGACCATCGCCGCGGGAAAGTACTTGAGCGCCGCGGCCACGCCGGCGATCGCGCCGCCCACGATCGGCCGCTCGCGCTCGAACCACACCGAGGCCATCGCGCACACCAGGAGGACCCCGCCGCGCTGGCCGGCCGAGAGGTCGGCGAAGAGCGGCGGAAAGTAGCCCGCGACCACCCAGAACACCGGCCGCGCCAACGGGTTGGCGGACGGCGCCGCTCGAAACAGCAGCAGCAGCGCGACCAGCACGGCGAGCGCGTCGAACGCGGTCCAAACCTGCACCCCCACCGCCTTGGGCAGCAGCGCGACCGGCGCGGCGAGCAGCGCCACGGGCGGCGGGCTGACGAAAGCCTCGATCCCACCGGGCGGCGCGATGATGTGGAGGCGCCCCAGGTAATCGGCGGCCGCGTCGTACATGTGAGCCGGCTCGGTGAGGTAGGCGTGTGCCCCCTCCCACATACCTTCGGCGTCGAGCCGGCGCGGCGTGAGCACCGTCAGCACGGCGACGCGAAGCCAGAACGCGCCGGCGACGCCCCACCACAGCGCGGGCCGCGCGAGCACGTCAGCCGCGGCGCGCCGCAAGCTAGTCAGTGGGCGGCCGCACGCGCCCGCGCGAGCCGTTCTGGGAGAGCCAGCTCGTCTCGCGCAGGAAGTCGATGAACTCGGTGACCGAGATTGGCAGGCGGCGGCGCCGCAGGTGGACGATGTGCCAGTCGCGCCTGATCGGAAAGCCGCTGACCTTCAGCTCGACGAGACGTCCGCTCGAGAGCTCGAGCGGGACCGCGTAGCGCGAGATCACGGCCAGCCCAAGGCCCGACTCCACGGCGTGCTTGATGGCGCCGTTCGAGCCGAGCTCCATGGCCACCTTCAGCTTCGCGCCCGCCTTCCGCGCGGCCTTCTCCAGCGACCAGCGACTGCCCGAGGCGGCCTCACGCATCACGAACGGCTGGCCCGAGAGCTCCTTCAGCCTGAGGTTGCGCCTGCCCGCGAACGGGTGGCCGGCGGGCGCGACCACGATCAGCTCGTCGGAGAGGAAGGGAAGCGTGGTGAGGTCGGGGTCCTTGAGCGGCGGGCCCACCACCGCGAGGTCCAGCTCGTTGCGCAGGACCTGCTCCTGCACCCGCTCGCGAGTGCCGATCTCGAGCGAGATGACCAGGCCCGGGTGCAGCTTCTTGAACGCCCCCAGCGCGGCCGGCAGGAGGTAGATGCCGACCGTCGTGCTGGCCCCGACGCGAAGCCTGCCACGCTGGATTCCGCGCAGCTCCTCGATCGCCACCGTGGCCTCGTCGAGCACGTCCAGCAGCTGCCTGACGTAGCCGTGCAGGATCGCACCGGCCTCCGTGAGCTCCACGCGCTTGCCGAGGCGGTCGAGCAGCGGCAGGCCGACCGACTCCTCGAGTTCCTTGACCTGGTAGGACACCGAGGGCTGGCTGAGCTTGAGGCGCTGGGCCGCCGCGCTGAAGCTGCTGAGGTCGGCCACCGTTTTGAACGTGCGCAGCTGCCGCAGGGTGAGAGTGCGATCGAGGTCGAGCCGGGAGGTGGCCTTCGGCACGGCGCCTACGATATGCGCTATGGCCGCCCGGAAACCCCGTTCCCTGACGCCTGTCCGGCGCACCGCCCCAAGCCTTGCCGGCGTGGAAGCGCCGCAGCGCGAGGCGACGACCGCCTCCGAGCAGAAGATCAACCAGTACCGCAAGCGCCGCTACCAGGCGCTGCACTCCGAAACCGAGGCCGCAAACCGCAGGCGCGCGGCCGGCAAGGCCACGGCGCGGGACCGGATCGAGATGCTGCTGGACGCGGGGTCTTTCGTGGAGCTCGACGTCTTCGCCGCGCACCGGGCGCATGGCTTCGACATGGAGGACAGGCGCATCTCGGGCGACGGCGTGGTCGCTGGATTCGGCGAGATCGACGGGCGGCCGGTCGCGGTCTACGCCTACGACGCCACCGTCTTCGGCGGCTCGCTCGGCGAGGTGACCGCGGAAAAGATCATCAAGGTGCAGGAGCTGGCGCTCCGCAACCGCGTGCCGATCATCGGCATCAACGACTCGGGCGGCGCGCGCATCCAGGAAGGCGTGGTCGCGCTGGCCGGGTACGCGAGCATCTTCTATCGCAACGTCAGGTCGTCAGGCGTGATCCCACAGATCAGCGTCATCGCCGGGCCGTGCACCGGCGGGGCGGTGTACTCGCCGGCGATCACGGACTTCATCTTCATCGTCGCGGGCCAGGGCTACATGTTCATCACGGGACCGGAGGTCATCCGCGTGGTGACCGGCGAGTCCGTGAGCTTCGACGAGCTCGGCGGCGGCAACGTGCACAACGCGACGTCCGGCGTCGCCCACTTCCTGCCGGCGACGGAGCAGGCGTGCGCCGAAGGCGTGCGCAAGCTGCTGTCGTACCTCCCGTCTTCGAACAACGAACGGCCGCCGTTCGTGCCGACCACCGACGATCCCGAGCGCGCGGACCCGGAGCTGCAGACCATCGTTCCCGAGTCGCCGAACAAGCCGTACGACATGCGGGAGGTCGTATCTCGCGTGCTGGACGGCCGCGAGTTCCTCGAAGTTCAGCCTTTCTTCGCGCCGAACATCATCGTCGGGCTGGGCCGCCTGGGCGGGCACGTGGTTGGCATCGTCGGCAACCAGCCGAAGGTCAAGGCCGGCGCGATCGACATCAACGCGTCGGTCAAGGCCGCGCGGTTCATCCGCTTCTGCGACGCCTTCGGCATCCCGATCATCTCCTTCGTCGACGTGCCCGGATACCTGCCCGGCCGCGACCAGGAGCACGGCGGCATCATCCGCCACGGCGCCAAGCTGCTGTACGCGTACGCGGAGGCGACTGTGCCGAAGCTCGCGGTGATCACCCGCAAGAACTACGGCGGCGCCTACACGGTGATGTCGCCGAAGCAGATGGGCGCGGACCTGAACCTGGCCTGGCCGACGGCGGAGATCGCGGTCATGGGCCCGGAGGCGGCGGTGAACATCGTCTACAAGCGCGAGCTGGCGGCGGCCCGCGACCCCGAGGCGCGCCGCAAGGAGCTCGTCGCCGAGTACACGACGAAGTTCGCGAACCCGTACGTCGCCGCCGAGCGCGGCTACATCGACGACGTAATCGAGCCGAGCGAGACGCGTCGCGAGCTGGTGCGGGCGCTGCAGCTCTGCCTTCGCAAGACCGTCGAGCGTCCGCCGCGCAAGCACGGCAACATACCGCTATAAGACACGGGGCAGGTGGTCACCTCCCCCGTGGAGCCCCCTCCCTTGGGCGCCTTGTCCGGCGGCGAAGACAGAGGCGCTTGGTGACGGCCGGAGTGAATCCGGCCTACGCACAAGGCGCGGGGGAGGCGGGCCTGACGGCGCGGGGGAGGCAGGCCTCCCCCGCGGGACCCCCTCGGCTGCGCGCCACGACTGGCGGCGAATGTGACATGTCCGGTGACGGCCGGAGTGAATCCGGCCTGAGCCCCCACTAGGTAGAGAACCCTCCGCGGGGGGTTATTCCGGGGGTGCGGTCACGCGGTCGGCGGCGCGGCAGTACTCGTCGACCGTGGTCATGAACTCGGCGTGAGACCACGTGAGGGGTGACACCGACAGCGGCGCGCCGGTGTGTGGGTCGAGCTGCTCCGAAAGCAGGCCGCCGGGCAGCCGGTGCGCGACCGCCCACTTGATGATGTCGCGCGCGGGCTTCAGGTCGTCGGCGGTCCTGGACATGAGGATCTTCCACTGCGCCAGCCACAGCGTGCAGATGAACCACGGATTCCCGGGCACGCGGGTCGTATCGGGGTCGACCTTGAAGTAATAGTCGTCGGTGTAGCGCGCGATGCCGCCACAGTTGGCGCCGTTGGCGAGCTGGGTCGCGATCGCCTGCATCGTGTCGACGATCCGCTTGTCGTCGTACGCATACATGCCGAAGCGCCACAGGCCGTAGATCGAGCTGTCGAGCACCCGGTCGACGGTCACGCGCTGGTCCTCGTCGATCGTCACGCGCCGCGGGAACCGCCCCAGGTCGGCGCTGTACAGATGCGTGTCGGAGGCCTCGCGCATGCGCTCCAGCGCGTCGCGGTACCGGACGTAGGCGGCGACGTCGCCGAACAGGTCCGCGAAGTTCCGCGCCGCGTCGAGCCCTCCCCATACGGCGCCGACGGTGAACGCGTGCACCCCCCATCGCTCCTCCCACAAATCCCACGACGGCATGGGCAACCCGTTCCGCTCGTCGATGTACGTCACCATCCAGTCCGCCGCGGGCGTGACCAGCGTGGAGTACAGGCCGACCACGAAGTCGAGGTTGCGGTGGATCCGGTAGTGCTGCCACAGCGCCCACAGCACGAGCCCGGTCTCGTCTTCCTGTATGGGCAGCGTGCGGGCTCCGCGCGAATCGACCCACGGCAGCCAGGAGCTGCCCGGATGACCGTACGGCGTGTACTTGTGCAGGAAGAAGCCCTCTTCGACGAGGGCCTGCTGGCAGAACTGGAAGAACTGGCGTGTGACGTCCTCGTGCCCGGAACGGTCGAGCGCGTTGGCCACGAGCGCACCGTCGCGCGGCCAGGCGTACGCATACGTGTCGCGCGCGAACTTGGTGATGTCGAAGTCGCTGGAAGCGATGACCGCGCCGCGGTTGTCGCAGTGCGCGCGCGCGGTGAGGATGCTGCGCCGGTACAGGTCGGTCGTGTCCCGGCCCAGGTCCTCGTCGATGTGCCGGTGATCCTTCTCCGACCACACCTGCCAGTAGGTCAGCGTCCTTCCGCGATAGTGGTCGGGCCCGCGCTCCACGATCAGCTGCTGGCCGTAGGTCGTGACGTCGCTCAGGCGCTGTCCCATGCAGAGCCAGTGCGTCATCCCGCACGGCTTGCCCGCGCCGGCCGAACCGAGATCGAAGCCGACTGTGCAGTCGACCGAACCCTGCTCGATCGGGTTCTTGCCCAGCACGCCGTCCTCGGCGTCGACCCACGTCCCCATCAACCCGTTTCCCTTCTTTCCGTTGGCCCACGTGCTGACGCCGTACTCCGCGCTCGACTGGCCGCCGATGAGGAAATAGCGGTCGCCCTTGTAGGCGACGATGCCGCGGAAACGCGGCTCGTACAGCACCGTGTTGCCGATGTCAGAACCGTCGATGTACCAGTCGTAATGGAAGAACACGCGCCCGACCTGAAACCCGGCCGGCGAGCTGATCGTGAGGTTGCGGACGAACCAGTTCCGCGCCATGTCGACGAAGTCCTCGAATCGCACGCTGATGCCGAGGCCGGCATGGGTCAGCGTCGCGTCGCTGACGAGCGAGTCCTCCGCGTACTTGATATCGCGGTCCCAGCCGTCGTCGTCGAGCCACGCGAACCGGCCGTCCACGAAGAATCCGGTCCGGCAGAGGTTGCCCTGAGTCTGGTTCGTGTCACCGACGCGCGGGAAGTAGATGTCGCGCACCGAATAGCTCGTGTCGAGGCCCACGAGCACGTTGCCGTTACCGATCACGAGGCTTCTAGGCACCGCTTGGCTCCGCGCAATCCTACAATCGGCCTGCCCGCACGCCAAGAACGGAGCACTGCGTCATGGAAACGATCTCAGAACAGCGGCCCCCCGTCCGGATCGTGACGTCACGCCGGCGCCGGCGAACCGTGGCGGCCCGGATGACCGCCGGAGTCCTCGAGGTGGTGGTCCCGTCGAGCATGACCGTGGCCGAACGCCAGCACTGGGCCGACGTCATGTGGCAGAAGTTCGACCGCCGGGCCCGCCGCCGCCGGCCGACCGACGAACGCCTGGCGGAGCGCGCGCAGCGCTTGAACGTGCGCCACTTCGGCGGGCGCCTGTCCTGGACGTCGATCGGCTATGCGGACATGGACCGGTTGTGGGGCAGCTGCACGTTCACGGACGGCGCCATCCGCATCGCTCGCCGGGCGGCGGCGCTGCCGGAGTTCGTGCTCGACTACCTCCTGGTCCACGAGCTGGCGCACCTGCTGCAGAGCGACCACGGACCGGCCTTCCACGAGCTGGAGAGCCGGTATCCCCTCACGGAGAGGGCGAAGGGCTATCTCCTGGCCGTCGACAACCCGCCGGTCATGGCGTGAGGACGATCTTGGTGGCTTCGCGGGAGACGGCGCGGGGGAGGCGGGCCTCCCCCGCGAAACCCCCTCCTTTGCGTGGGGCCGCCTGGTGGCCCCAATGACTCGTTTGGTGACGGCCGGAGTGAATCCGGCCTGGCCTCAATGCGCTCATGGCGTGAGGACGATCTTGGTGGCTTCGCGCGCGTCGAACATCCGGTAGGCCTCCGTCGCGTCGTCCAGCTTCATGCGATGGCTGATGATGCTTTCCGGGTGGATCCGGCCCGCCGCGATCAGGTCGAGCAGCGGCTTCATGTAAGGCGGCACGTTGCACCAGCCGAGGCGAAGGGTGAGCGTCTTCAACCAGACCCGCAGGTAGTGGAAGTCGCCCTTGGTCACCGTCGGCATGCCGTTCATCGACACCGTCCCCCCGCCCCGGACGCAGCTGAGCGCCGTTTCCAGAGTGGAGACAAGGCCGACGCACTCGATGGCGGCATCGACGCCGATATCTTCCGTCTGCTTCTGAATCGCCTCCACCGCGTGCACCTTCGACGCGTCGATGGGGATCGCCCCCATCTCACGGGCGAGCTCGAGCCGTGACGCGACCATGTCCACCACGAAGATCCGCGACGGCCCGTACAGCTGCGCGCACATCGTGGTCAGCAGGCCGACCGGCCCGGCGCCGATCACGGCCACGGTGTCTCCCGGCTTGATGCCGGCGCGCTCCGCGCCGAACATCCCGGTGGAGAGGATGTCACCGACGAAGATCGCCTGCCCGTCGGAGACACCTTCGGGGATGCGTTCCAGAACCTGGTCCGCGTTGGGGACGACGGTGAACTCGGACTGTCCGCCGCCAAGTCCGCCGAGCAGCTCGCCTCCGCCGAAGAGGTGATTGTCCGGGCACTGCACGAACCATCCCTTCCGGCACAGGGCGCAGTGGCCGCAGAAGGCGTAATGGCAGGACACGACGCGGTCGCCCGGCTTGAAGCGCTTGACGTCCCGTCCGACCTCCTCGACCACGCCCACGAACTCGTGTCCCATCGTCGTTCCCGGCACGAGCGGAGGCGCAAACCCGTGGTAGGAGTGCAGGTCGGTTCCGCAGATCGCGCTCAGCGTGACCTTGAGCAGGACAGCGTCAGTTTGATCGAGCGCCGGCTTCGCGACATCTCGCGCCTCGACCTTCCCGGGGCCGTCGAAAACGACCGCTTTCACCTGCCGATCTTAGTACCGGACGTGCTGACCCTAAGCTGACAGTCTGGTGCTGAGGCTGAGAGGGGCGGTGATCGCGATCACCGGCGCGTCGAGCGGTATCGGCGAGGCCACCGCGCTCGCGTTCGCGCGCCGGAAGGCCCGCCTCGCGCTGGGCGCGCGACGCCTGGAACGGCTGAACGCCGTGGCGCAGAGGTGCCGTGACCTCGGCTCCCCTGAGGTCAACGTGCGCCTGCTCGACGTCGGGCAGAAGGCTCAGGCCCGGGCCTTCGTAGCGTCGACGCTGCGCGACTTCGAGCGGCTCGACGTGCTGGTCAACAACGCCGGCGTCGGCTGGGTCGGGCCGGCGCAGGACATGCCGGAGGAGAAGGTCGACCAGCTCATCGCGACCAACCTGAAGGGCATCGTCAACACCACGCAGGCGGCGCTCCCGTCGATGATCGAGCGGCGTCGCGGCGTGATCATCAACGTGGCCTCCGTCACCGGATTCCGGGCCACGCCCTATTCGGCTCTCTACTCGGCGACCAAGCACGCGGTGGTCGGCTACTCCCACGCGCTGCGCGGCGAGCTGTCGGGCACGGGCGTGAAGGTCTGCGTCGTCTACCCGGGCGTGACGGGGGGCACGGAGTTCTTCCAGCGGACCGCTGAGGCGCTCGGACCTCAGTACCCGGCGTCATGGGTCGCCAACCTGATCGTCCGGACGGCGCGCTTCCCGCGCCGGGACGCGATGGTGCTCCCGCTGCGGCTCGGGCACCTGGCCGAACCGGTGCTCGGCGGGCTCCTCGACCACGCGCTCGGGGAGGTCCGGCGGCGCGGCCTTCGAGACGTGGACGGCGAATCGACGCGGACCTAGCGCTATCATCCGGCCGCAGTTGGGCCGGTTCAGCCGCAACCTCAGGTACTGGTACACCTACCGGATCGCGGTGGCGGTCCTCATCGCGCTCGCCCTCACGGCCGGCATGTACTGGCTGTACACCCAGCAGCTGGCGTGCGACGCGGCGGCGTCCGACTGCCACGTGAACATCTCCGTCCACCCGGAGGACCGGTTCGCGGCTCAGTACGACCCTGGCAAGCCGGTCGACGGGGTGCTGATCGTCGGCATCGACGACCGGAGCGTGAAGGACTCGTCCATAGGCCACTATCCGATCTCTCGCGCCGTTTACGCCCAGGCCCTGCGCGAGCTCGAGAAGGACGGTGCGGCCGTCGTCGCTTTCGACGTGACCTTTCCCGACAGCGGCGGCGCGGAGGGTGACGCGGCGCTGCACGACACCCTTGCGGCCAGCACCGTCCCGGTGGTTCTGGCCTCGACCGGGGGAACGCAGACGGTCTTTGGCGGACAGGTCGTCGAGAGCGGCGTGGACGAGCGACCGATCCACAACTTCAGGTGTGTCGACCTGAGCTCCGACACGGGCGCACCCTGCGCTCAGCCGATGCAGAACGTGGTGCTGGGCTCGGTCGACCTGGTGCTGGACCGCGACGGGGTGGTGCGTCGCATTCCCCTGCAGGTGCAGCCCGCCTGCTACACGAACGGCACGTGCCGCTCGCCGCACATGGATACCCTCGCGTTCGAGGCGTACCGGATCGCGCAGCTCGGCAGCGGGTTCCAGACCGGCCCTGACCTGCACGTCTCGGGCGGGGTGGCGAGCTTCGGCTCAGCGTGGAGCGTGCCGGTCGACCAGTCGAGCTCGATCCTGCTGAACTATTCGGGGCCTCCCGACAACTTCAAGCACTACGGCCACTACGTGAGCATCGCGGACCTCATCGACGGCAGGGTCGCGCCGGACCAGGTCAAGGACAGAATCGTCCTGGTCGGATACGACGGCCTCAGCGGCGTCAACGACCAGCAATTGGCGACTACGAGCTTCGCCCGGAACGGAACGGCGCCGATGCCCGGCGTCGAGATTCACGCGAACGTGGACCAGATGCTGCTGAACGCGGTCGCCACACCTCAATACCCCTCGCGTTTCCTGACCCCGGAGCCGCCCTGGTTCCTCCTCCTGCTCATCCTCGTGCTCACGCTGGCCACGGCGGCCGGCGTGGCCAGCGTCACGGTGCTGTGGGGCCTCGCGGGCACCGCGCTCGCCCTGTTGCTCTTCACCTTTGCGATGTCGGCTCTGTCCACCTTCCAGAACTGGGTTCCCGATCTGTTTCACCCGTGGCTCGCGATCTCGCTCACGTACACCTCCGTGACCGCTTACCGCTTCCTCTACGAGAATCGCGAGAAGCGCAAGGTGACCGCCCTGTTCGGCATGTACCTGAAGCCCGAGATCGTCGCCGAGCTCGCGCAGACGCGGGGCGGCGTCGACGACATGCTGCGCGGAGGCGTGCGGCGGGACATGACGCTGCTGTTCGTCGACATCCGCGGCTTCACGTCGATGTCCGAATCGATGGCGGCGTCCGACGTGACGGAGGTGGTGCAGATGTACCTCGACCACCTGAGCGGGATCATCTTCAAATGGGACGGCACGATCGACAAGTACGTCGGCGACGCGATCATGGCCTTCTGGAACGCGCCCCGCGACCAGGAGAACCATGCGCTGCTTGCGCTGCGCTGCGCGCACGACCTGGTCCATCGCGCAGCCGAGCTGCAGGAGCGGCTGATCGCAAGAGGGCTGCCCCCGATCAGCTGGGGCATCGGCATCAACACCGGGCCGGCGGTCGTCGGCAACATGGGCTCGAGGAAGCGGCTGCAGTACACGGCGCTCGGCGACACGGTGAACACGGCCGCCAGGTTCTGCTCTCATGCGCCGGCGTTCCACGTGCTCATCGGACAGCAGACCTATGACCTGTGCCAGGACTACATCGCCGTCGAGCTCGTGCCCGGAGTGCAGCTGAAAGGCAAATCGACGGAGAAGTTCCGCATCTATGACGTCACCGCCATCCGTGAGACGCCGGCCTCACCCTGGGTGCCGTTCCCGACACAGCTCGCGATGGACGTCCACCAGACATACACGGGCCGCTACACGCAGCAGACCGTGATCGCGGCCTCCCAGGCCGCGTCGGGCGAGCTCCTGGTCGGCGAGGCGGCGGCGGAGGCGCTGGCGCGGGAGCCGCAGTCCCTGAATTAGTGGAGGGGGGCCAGCAGAGCTCCCAGCGTCGCAGCCACCACCGCGATTCCCCCGAGGATCGAAAGGCAGCCCACCGTCCGCCGCGTCGCGGGCTTGGCCGGCGGAGTGGGGTCGTAATGGATCGACGCCGGGGCGACCACCGAGCTGGGCTGTGAGACCGCCATACCGATCGGCGTGGCGGGCATGGAGCCGGCGGAAGCCGGATAAGCCGGACCGGGGACCATGCCGGCGATATCGGCTCCCGGCTCGAGGCTGCGCTGCCAGCCGGGGCACATCTGGTCCGCCACGCGTGAGAGCGCGGCGTCGAAGTCCGCGCCCGTCTGGAAGCGATCCACGGGGCGCTTGGCGAGCGCCTTGAGGACGACGCGCTCGAGCTCGAGGTTCAGGCCGGGCCGGAAGACCGACGGCGGCTGTGGGGGCGCCTGGACGTGCTTCGCCATCAGCGTGAAGGGACCGTCCTCGGCTGAAGCGGTGAACGGTGGCTGGCCCGTGACCAGCTCGTAGAGCATCACCCCGGCCGAGTAGAGGTCCGAACGGCCATCGACCTTGCTCGACGCCACCTGCTCGGGCGACATGTACTGCGGCGTCCCCACGGTGGTGCCCGTCCTGGTCGCGGTGGCGCCGGCGCCCGTCTCGTCCATCAGCCGGGCGATGCCGAAGTCGGCGACCTTCACCATCCCCTCGTCGGAGATGAGCACGTTCTCCGGCTTCATATCGCGGTGCACGATGCCGCGCCGGTGGGCGTAGTCGAGGGCCTGCAGCACGCCGTGCATCACGGCGAAGACCTGCGGCGGCGGGAGCGCGCTGCCGGCTTGCAGCCACTGGCGGAGAGAACGGCCCCGGACGTATTCGAGGACGATGTAATTCGTCGTCCCGAGCAGCTCGAGGTCGTGGACCTGCACGAGGTTGGGATGGCTCGTGCGGGCCATGACCTGGGCCTCCTGCAGGAAGCGCTTGAGCCCGACCGGGTCGCCCGTCGGAGGCTGGATCAACGCCTTGATCGCGACCTCGCGCCCGAGGCCGGGCTGCTCGGCCAGGTAGACGGCTCCCATCCCGCCCCGGCCGAGCTCGGCTTTGACGCGGTACTTGCCGATGAAGGTCTCACCCGGGACCTGCGGGGGCGTCGTGATGGCGGCGACCGGCGGCAGTGGCGTGGCCGGCGGCGGCACGGGGATGAGCCTCATGGTTGCGGCCGGGTCGCCGGCCGGTGGCTCGCCTGGCGGCCAGTTCGACGCCCCCGGTTTTCCGGTCGGGTTCGGCGGCTGGCCGGGATTGGACATCTTCGGGCGAGCCTACCAGAGTGCGGAACGGCGTCCGGCGGCTCCCCGATACCTATGGCAATTTGCGGGCATTGCACCCATAATCTGCCCCGCGCCTACAGCCTTCTACAGGAGATAGACCATGTCGCAGATGCCGCCCCCGCCGCCGAGTCAGCCCGCTCCCATGGGAGGGACGCAGAGCTCGGTCGGAGGCAACAAGAAGACCTACACGATCCTCGCCTACATCCTCGGATGGATCACCGGCCTCATCTTCCTCTTTGTGGGCAAAGACGACCCCGACGTGAAGTGGAACGCGGCGAACTCGGTGGTGGTCTTCGGCGGCCTCACCGTGATCCAGATCGTCCTCGGCCTCATCCCGGGCATCAAGCTCATCTCGCCCGTGATCGGCCTGATCGGTTTCGTGTTCTGGATCATCTTCCTGGTCAAGGCGATCCAGGGCAACGGCGAGCGGATCGAAGCGCCGCTGATCGGCAACACCATCCGCCAGTACGTCGACCAGCTGGCCAACGGCGTCAAGTAACCTCCCGAGCACAAACCCGGCAGCCCCGCCCCGACGGGCGGGGCTTTTTTATTCGCCGGCCTCGGCCGCGATCATGGCGATCGCTCTGGACACCGCGCCGCGAAGCGTGTCGCGCTCGTCACGCAGCTGCGTGGCTTCGGCTCGGGCCGATGCCAGCTGGTAGCGCAGGCGCTCGATCTCGCCCTGCATCTCCTTGATCCGCGGATCGGTCCCGCCCGCGGCGCGCCTCGCCTCCTCGACCTCCAGCCTCAAGCGCTCGATGGCGACCTTCAGCTCCCGGCGCTCGGCCAGCAGCTGCTGGACCAGGGGCTCAGACGGCTTGCTCGGCTCGTTCGACATAGCGGCAGAGGCCTGGCTGGAACTCGCGCAGGCGAAGGTGCTCCATCTCGCCGCGAAGGTATCTGGCTTTGATCCCGAGGCTCTTGATCCCCCGGCTGGACTCGTACGGATAGCGGTAGAGCTTCCCGGAGTCGACGAGCAGGCAGACCGAGAGCCGGTCTCCGTCCTTCTCCAGCACGTGCTTGTAGCAGGGGACGGTCCGGCGGGCGATCTCCATCTTGGTGAAGCCGCCGACCTTGCCGAGGAGGACGTCCATCGGGCTCCGCATGCTCGAAATCCTAGTGGAGTAGGGCCAGCTGCTCGGGCTCCGGCGGCGGCTTGAGGATGGTTCGCCGGCGGTCCGACACCTGGTACAGGCCGCGCAGGCGCGCGACCTCGTGGAGCGCCTTCTCGCCGAACGACGGAGGCAGGTAGGCGCGGCCCTGGTAGGCGGTTGCATAGCGCGGGACCAGCTCCGGCCAGTGCCTGCCGAGGACGTCCATGAAGTGCTCTCGCGTGCCGTCCTTCAGGTGCAGCATGTTCGCCCACAGGCCGGTCGCACCCGCGGCACGCGCCGCCTTGACGACCTGTTCGAGCTGCTCCGGGCGGTCCGACAGCCCGGGCAGGATCGGTGCCATCCCCACGCCCACGTCGATGCCCGCGTCGACCAGCCGTTGCAGCGCGCGCAGGCGCTGCCGGGGATGCGCCGTCCCGGGCTCGGTCTTGCGCCACACGTCGTCGTCGAGCGTCGGGATGCTGAAGGTGATGTGGACGTCGGCGCGGCGGGCGAGCTCGCTCAGCACGTCGATATCGCGCACGATCATGGGCCCCCGCGTGATCATCGCGGTGGGGTTCGAGAAGTCGCGCAGCGCCTCGAGGCACCGGCGCGTGAGGCGGTAGGTGCCCTCCGCCGGCTGGTAGGGGTCGGTGGCGGCTCCGATGACGACGGTCTCCTTCTTCCAGGAGCGCCGCGCGAGCTCACCGCGCAGCACCCCGGCCACGTTGAGCTTGACCCGGATGGCGCGACCGTAGCGGTCGTCGGAGGGGCGATCGGCCCGCAGCTCGAAAGCGCGCACGTAGCAGAAGGCGCAGCGGTGCTCGCAGCCGGTGTATGGGTTGAGCGACCAGGCGAAGCCCATGTTCTTCACCGGGTTGAGCGCCGACTTGCACTCGACCTCGAGGTATTCGACCGCCGTTCGGCGAGGTTCGACCGCACCCATCTGATCCGATGGTAGAACAGACGTTCGTGCTTAACAAGTTGGGTTGCGCCGGGGCGGTCTTTTCGGCTTTGCTGCCGGTCAGGCCGGCAGGTTGGGGGTGGAAACCTCCCGGGAGGAGGGTGGGCCCGCGGCCGGGGGAATCGAGGCGGCGCGGCGGCCCGCCGGCCGGACGCGCGAAGAGGGGCAGAAGTCGTTGAGCACGCACTCCTCGCAGCGCGGGCGCCGGGCCTCGCAGACCCGACGGCCGTGCAGGATCAGCCGCAGGGACAGCGCCGTCCACTCCTCCGCCGGCACCATCGCGGTCACCTGGTGCTCGATCTTCACCGGGTCCTTGGTGGCGACGAGCTTGATCCGGTTGGTCAGCCGGATGACGTGCGTGTCGACCGCAAACCCCGGCAGGCCGAAGCCGGCGCCGAGGATCACGTTGGCCGTCTTGCGGCCGATGCCCGGAATCTGCGTCAGCTCCTCCATGGTCTGGGGAACCGCGCCGCCGAAGGCATCGACGAGCTTGCGGCTCGCGGCGATGATGCGCTGCGTCTTCGCGCGAAAGAACCCCGTGGGCTTGATCAGCTTCTCCACCTCGGCCGGATCCGCGGCCGCGAGGTCGAGCGCGGTGGGATAGCGCCGGAAGAGCTCCGGCGTCACCAGGTTGACGGACCGGTCGGTCGTCTGCGCCGAGAGGATCGTCGCGATCAGGAGCTCGAACGGACCGGCGTGCGTCAACTCCGTCACCGCCGTGTACAGCTCACGCAGCCGCTCGACCGTCAGCCTCGCCCGCTCGCGAGCGCCGCGTGGTGGCGGCGGCGTCATCCACGAAGGCTTCCTCGAGGGTTTCTTCGCCGGCCTTTTCGCCGCAGCCTTCTTCGCCGCGACGTTCCGCGCGAGCCTGTCGCTAGGAGCCAAGCAGCCTTCGCGCCACCGCGGCGACCTGGTTGCCATCCGCGCGGCCCGCCAGGCGCACGGTCGCGGCCTTCATGACGAGCCCGAACCCCTTAGGCCCTTCAGGCTTCACCTCTTCGATCACCGCACGCACCTCGTTCTCGATCTCGCTCTCGTCCATCGCCGCCGGCAGGTAGCCGCGCAGCACGCCCATCTCCGCCTCCTCCTTGCGGGCCGCATCTTCACGGCCGGTCTTGCGGTAGACGTCGATCGCCTCCTCGCGGCGCTTGACCTCCTTGCGGGCCGCGCGCACGACCATCTCGTCGTCGATCCTCCCGCCCGCGCCGCCCTCCTTGCTGGCGCGCACCAGCTCGCTCTTCAGCAGCGCCAGCGTGCCCAGCGTCAGGTCGTCGCGGCGCCTGCGAGCGTCGATCATTTCGCTTTGAATTCGGTCGAAGAGAGCCATTCGATTTGCGATTGTCACATATGAGCCACACCGGGTCCGATCACGCATAATCGGCGCTTATGCTCTATCTCCTGGCCGGCCCGATCGTCGCGGTGATCGGCATCGGCGCGGTGTTTTTCGTGCTGCGGCGGAAGTCGGTCGAGAAGCAGTCGATGTACTCGGCCCGGCGCCACCAGATCGAGCACAAGGTCCGGGCCGCGCGTCAGCGCACGCTGGCCCCGCACGGGCATGCGGAGAAACCGGCCGAGCCGCCCCCGGCGCCGGCGTTCGCCGCGCCGCCCGCGGCGCCGACCATCAACTACGAGACGCCGGCCTACCAGGCCCCCGCGGCCTACCAGGCGCCCACAAGCGCGCCACCCATGCCTCCGCCGGGCCAGCCGCCTCCTCCCGAGATCGCCTGGGAGGCACCGGCCCAGCCGGACCAGATGCCCTGGGAGACCGGCCCGAGCGCCGCCCCGCCGGCGCCTGCGTTCGACTACCCGCCGCCCGCCCCCGCCGAGGCTCCGCCCTTCGACTACGCGGCCGCTCCGCCGGCCGCGGAGCCATACGCGCCTTCCGAGCCCTTCCAGCCGGCCGCCGAGCCTTCGCCCCGGCCGCCCTCCGAGCCCGCATGGACCCCCGCTCCGGCTCCCGCCGGACCGGCGGCCACGATCGACTCGCCCGTCGCCGCCGCCGCCACGTCCCCGGGAGCGGCGTGGTCGGTGGTCAGCACGGACAAGGACTCGGCGATCAGCGAGCAACCCGGCAAGACGAAGGACCGCCCGGGGGACGCTTCCGGCTCACAGTGGTCGCTCGCCTCAGGCGACGCGCCGAACCTGGATGCCCAGGAAGGCGGCGAGGTCAAGCGGCCGAGCGGCACGATGGTCGCCGCGGCTCAGTACGCGGTGCTGGTCGTCGGCCTCGTCATGGTGCTGATCGGCGTGATCGTGATGGTCGCCAACTCACACGTCACCTGACACCGCCGCGGCAAGCTTTCTGCCGCCGTCGCTCATGACCGTATCGCAAACGATCACGCGATAGCCCAGCGCCTCGATCGGGTCACGCTGAGCCGCGTCGCGCACATCGAGCACGAAGACGCTCGAGACGTCCACATACATTCGGGCAACCGCCAGCGGTGTCGGCTCGAGACCCAACGCGCGCATCATCTCCACCGTCGGTCCCTTGAGCGCGATCCCGCCGACGATCGGCGAGATGGCGACCGTACGGTCCCGCCGCAGGTGCGGCCTGGTCAGCGCGAGGATGGGTTCGATCGAGATCAATGGGTTGGACGGGCCGATGACGACACGGTCCGCCTCATTGAGCGCGGCGACGACCTCGGCGGTGGCTCCGGCCTGCTCAATGCCTGCCAGCTCGACGCCGCGCAGCTTCGGCTTGAGCCTCTCGCGCACGAAGTACTCCTGAAACGAGAGCTCCCCCGCGTCGGTGGTGAACCGCGTCCGAACCGTGCCGTCGGTCATCGGGATGACGCGAGCCGCGAGCCCGAAACGGCGGCAGAGCTCGAGCGAAGCCTGGGTCAGCGAGCCGCCCCTGCCCAGCACCTGCGCGCGGATGAGATGGGTGGCGAAATCGCGATCCCCGATCGAGAACCACGCCTCCTCACCCCGGGCGCGCAGCGCCTCGAGCAGGTGGAAGGTGTCCCCGCGGACGCCGTAGCCGGCTTCGTGGTTGAAGACGCCGGCCAGGCGGTAGATGACGGCGTCGACGTCGGGGCAGACGAGCAGGCCCCAGAACTCGTCGTCGTCGGCTGTGTTCGCGATCACGGTCAGCCCATCCCGCGGAGCCACGGCGGAGAACCCGGCGGCCAAGGCCGCCCCGCCCGTGCCGCCGGCGAGGACGACGGTGTTCAGCGGAAGAGGTCCTCTTCCGCGGGCCGGATCAGGTCGCGGCCCGATCCACTCCCCGCCATCCTCAAGCCGCGGACCACGACCGCCGGCACGCGCCGCGTCTTGCCCATCAGCAGCCCCGCCGCCGCGGCCACGTCGTCCGCGACGGCGAGGACGGTCGCGGTCAAGGGCTTCCCGGTGTCGTCCTCCTTGCCCCGCAGGTCGACCAGCGCGTGCACGCCCGCGACGCCGAGCGCCACGTTCACGATGCCCAACCGCCAGGGCCGGCCGAAGGTGTCGGAGACGATCACGCCGATGTCGAGCCCGGTGAGCTCGCGCAGCCGCTCACGTATCTTGCGTGCGCTCTCGTCAGCGTCGACCGGGAGCAGCGCGAGCACGTCGGCGCCGGGGATGTTCGAATGGTCGACGCCCGCGTTCGCCGCGACATAGCCGTGATGCGTCTCGGTGATCAGGACGCGGGACGAGCGCAGGACGCGCACGCTCTCGTCGAGGATGATCTGGACCGCGCGTGGGTCCGGGTTGGCGATCAGGTTGGGTGCGATGGCGCGGGCCTCGTCGCCGGCGGTGACGCTCGCCAGGTCGACCAGCCTGCCTTCGGCCTTGGACACCACCTTTTGGGCGATCACGACCACGTCGTGCGTGGCAAGCCGCGCCCGCTCCGCGATCAAGGCGCCGAGGTCATCGCCCGGCTTGACCTCCGGCAGGCCTTCGACGGCGGTGAGCTGAATCGAGCTCAAACGGCGCGGCGCAGCCGGTCGAGGTCGGACGGTTCGTCGAGGTCGAGCGCCATCCCTTCCGAGTGATGGAGCAGGAAGCGCACGCCGTGCGCCTCTGCGTCCTCTTGAAATCCCGCGAGCGAGTCGTCGCCGAAGTGGAGGCCGATCGCGTCGGGCGGCCGGAGCAGCAGCGCGTTCGTGCCGCCGCGGCCGATCGCAGGCACCGCGATGGCGAGCGGGCCCGCGTGGCGCGAAGCCAGGTCGATGATCTCGCGCACCGCGGCCTCGGTCACGAGCGGCAGGTCGCTCGACAGCAGCAGCACCGCACCTGCCCCCGAAGCGACGGCATGCCGGATGCCGCGCACCGCCGCAATGTTCTGCCCCTCCTGAGCCGGCTCGCGCAGCGCCTCCACACCCATGCGCTCGGCCATCTCGGCCACGGCTTCGGAGCCCGCGACGACGAGCACGCGATCACCGGCCCGGGCGGCACGAATCGCAAGTCGCGCGTTGCGGCGGGCCAGCTCTCGGCGCGCCCGCGGGTCGAGCGCGGGCCGCAGACGTTGCTTCGCCGAGCCGAACTCCTTGATCGGGACGATGACCCAGGTCGCCATGGTCAGCCCCACCGTTCACGCAGGCGAGGCAGGATCTTCTCGCCGTAGAGCTTGATGAAGCGCTCCTGATCGTCGCCCGGGGCGTGAAAGACGAGGTGCGTGAAACCGAGCTCGAGGTAAGGCCGCAGCTGCTCCAGGTGCTCGTCGACGTCATCGGAGACGAGCCACCTGCGGTGTGCGACGTCCTCCACGGTCTTGGCCTGTCGCTCCAGCTCGCGCGGATCGTCGATGCCGGCCTTCGACTCCGCGGGCAGCGCCAGCGCCGCCCAGATCTTCGTGTCCTCCATCGCCCGGCCGCGGTCCGTGTCGAACGACACCTTGACCTCGATCATCCGGTCGAGGTCCGCCGCGTCACGACCTGATTCCGTGGCTCCATCGCTGAACGACGGGAGCAACTGCTCCGAGTAGAGCTCCATTCCCTTTCCGGACGTGCAGATCAAGCCGTCGGCGGCGCGCCCGGCGAACCTGGCGACCTGGGGGCCCCCGGCGCCGACATAGATGGGGACGGGCTGCTCAGGGCGGTCGTAGATCGTGGCGTTGCGTGTGTGGTAGTACTCGCCGTCGAACGACACGGACTGCTCGGTCCACAGGAGCTTGATCAAGCGCACCGCCTCGCGCAGCCGCGCGAAGCGCTCGCGGTTGTCGGGCCACTGGATGCCGAGCGCACCCTCGTTCAGGTGCTCGCCCGTCCCCACGCCGAGGATCATCCGGCCCGGAAAGAGCGCCCCCAGAGTGCCGAAGGCCTGGGCGACGATGCCCGGGTGGAGGCGGAACGTGGGCGTGGTGACGGAGGTGCCGAGCGCGACTTTCCTCGTCCGCTCGCCGGCGGCCGCGAGCCACGAGAAGGCGAAGGGGGCGTGGCCGTCCGAATGCCGCCACGGCTGGAAGTGATCGCTCACGAAAACCGACTCGAAGCCGCTGTCTTCTGCAGCGATCGCAAAGTCGAGCAGCTCCCGGGGGCCGAACTGCTCGGCCGACGCCTTGTAGCCGAGACGCAGCCGCGGCCTCAACTCAGTCGCGTCTTCTCAGCCGGCTTCTTGAAGTACCTGTTCCAGCTGAACGCCACGCCGCCGATCGCGGCGGCGCCGACCACGACACCGAGCGCGATCAAGCTCCGGCCGTCGATCGTCGCGATCGCGCTCGCCGTGAGCAGGACGATCAATCCGACCGCCATCGCCATCATGACGATGAGCGTGATCGCCCGATGAATTTTCATTCGGGGTTAGCTTACCGGCGTGGGTGAAGCGCAGGTCGTGAGGCTCGGTTCGGTCACGTCGACGCAGGACGTGGCGCGCGACCTGGCAGTCGGATCGGTCGTCATCGCGGATCACCAGACCGCCGGGCGGGGCCGCCTCGACCGGCGTTGGGAGGCGCCGGCGGGCGCGGCACTCCTCGTGTCGCTGGTGCTGCCGCCGCATCCTCTCCTCAGCCTGGCCGCCGGAGTCGCCGCCGCCGAGGCCTGCCGGCCGGCGAAGGTCCGGCTCAAGTGGCCGAACGACCTGCTGCTCGACGGGCACAAGGTCGGAGGAATCCTCGTCGAGGTGCATGAGGGAAAAGCGGTGTGCGGCATCGGCATCAACCTGACCTGGGCCCCTCCCGGCGGCGCGATGCTCGGCGTCGATCGCGACGTCCTGCTGGAACGCCTGCGGACCACGATCGGCGTGTGGACCGGCGCAGGCGCCGAGGAAGTGCTGAACCGCTGGCGCGAGCTTTCGGACACGCTCGGCCGGCTGGTGCGGATCGAGGTCTCAGGCGATGTGCACGAGGGGCTCGCCGAGGACGTGGGGGCGCGCGGCGAGCTGATCGTCGACGGCGCCGCCTACGTCGCGGGGAGCGTGACGCATCTCACATGAGGTTCGCGATCGCCGGCAGGACCTCGCCCGAGCGCCCGTGGATCACGACCTCGGCGAACCTGTCGAACGGCGTCGGCTCCGCGTTGACCACGATCATCCGCGCCCCCGCCCGCACGGCCATGAGGGGTATCTCCGCGGCGGGATACACGACGAGCGATGTGCCGACGACGAGCACGGCGTCCGCCGTGCGGGCCAGGGCCCATGCATCCTCCATCGCCGCGGGCGGCATGGCCTCGCCGAACAGCGCGACCGTCGGCTTGAGCTGCCCGCCTCCGCACCTCTTGCAGCGCGGCGGCAGCTCCACGTCGAGCCTCGCCTGAACGTCCGCGCGGGCCTCCCGCGCGCCGCAATCGAGGCACTGCACGGCGCGACCTGAGCCGTGGAGCTCGATCACGCGCTTGCTGCCCGCGTCCTGGTGCAGCCCGTCGGTGTTCTGCGTCACGACCGCGACCAGACGGCCCGACGCCTCGAGCTTCGCCAGCGCATAGTGACCCGGGTTCGGCCGCGCGGCGAGCGCGATCCGGCCGCGCTCCTTCGAGACCCGCCAGTACGCCGCTGGATCGGCGAGGAAGCCCTCGATCGACGAGATCTTGACCGGGTCGTGCTCCTTCCAGATTCCGTCTTCACCCCGGAAGGTGCGGATGCCGCTCTCGGCCGAGGCGCCGGCGCCGGTGAGGGCGAACGCTGAGCGCGCGCCGCTCAGGATGCCGGCCGCGCGCTCGATGTCGGCTTGCGATGGATCGAATTTCGGGCTCCCCACGGCGGTTCAAAGCTACGTGACCTCAGGCCGGCTGGGCTCCGCCGTGCCCGAATCGCGCCGCAACCTCTACCTCTACGTCGCGGCGGGCTCCATCTACGCAATCGCCGCGGTGCGCGGCCTCACGGTTCCGCTGTACGCGCACCAGCTGGGAGCCACGCGCTTTGAGGTCGGCGCGCTGTTTGCCGCGGCGACCATCACGGCCGCCGCGCTGTCGCTGCCGTCGGGGGCGTTCGTCGACCGGTTCGGCGCCCGGACGCTGCTGACAGCCTCGCTGGTCATCACGGCGGGATCGCAGCTGGCCACGGCGCTGACGACGTCGGTGCCGCCTCTGTTCCTGTGGCAGGTGCTGGGCGGCCTGGCGGCCGGCATCCAGCAGGCCGCCGTGCTCAGCGCCGTGACCGAATCGGTGTCCGGCGCCCGGCTCGGCCGGGCCATGGGTTGGGTCACGCTGTCGATGCAGCTCGGCTTCTTCCTGGGACCTTCGGTGGCCGGCATCGCGCTGACCTGGATCGACCTGCGCGCGGACATCGCGCTGTCGACGGCCCTGCTCGCCCTGACGCTGCCCGGCACGCTGGCCGCGAGCAACTCGCGGCAGCACGGCGAGCGTGGTCTCGGGATCAGCAGGCCGCTGATCGCGCTGTTCGCGCAGCCGGCCTTCGCGCAGGTGACCGTCGGGTTGCTCGGCATGGCCATCACGTGGGGCACGATGGGCGCGTTCCTGCCCGTGTTCGGCAAGGAGGCGCTGGGCCTGCCGAGCGCGCAGGTCGGCTACCTGCTCGCGCTGCAGGCGATCGTGAACGCGGCGTCACGCATTCCCGCGGGGCGGCTCGCCGATGCGGTGCGCGAGCGGTGGAAGATCGTCGTCGCGGGCGTCACCGGCTGGTCGATCGCGATGGTCGTGCTGGCGCACGCGACCGGATTTGTCGGTCCCGCGCTCATCCTGGCCGCGGGCACGCCGTTCATGGCCGCCGCCTTCGTCACGGTGAGCGCCATCTTCGGCGAGCTGTCGAGCGGCTCGACGCGCGGCATCGCCATGGGGATGTACGGCACGATCCTGTTCACGGGGCTATCCGCCGGACCGCTGCTGTTCGGTCCGATCATGCAGAGCTCGGGCTACGCGGCCGGGTTCACCGCCTGCTCGGCTGCGGGCGTGGCGCTTGCCCTGGGGATGGTCGCGCTGCGCGCGCGGCAGCGGCTTCCGAATAGCGCGCAATCACCTGCCGGTGACTCGGAAAGGCCAGCTCCGGCAGGGCGCCGGGCCTGAACACGCCGAGCTCGAGCATCTCCGGCCCGGGAGAAAGCGTTTCGCCCTCCGCGACCCGCGCGACGTAGGCGATCCCCACCATGCTCGCGGCCGCCGTCTTCGGCACGTGGTAGACCATCAGCAGCTCGGTGATCTCGACGGTCGCCCCAATCTCCTCCTGGCACTCGCGGACCGCGGCCGAGGCAGGGTCCTCGTCGTCGTTGACGAAGCCGCCGGGCAGCGACCACTCTCCATAGGCCGGCTCGATCGCCCGCCGGCCGAGCACGATCCCGCCATCGGCTTCGACCACGACCGCGGCCGCGACCTTGGGGTCGCGCCACAGGATGAAGTCGTCGTTGACGCACGCCTCGAGCTCGCGCCCTTCGACCACCCTCTTCACCAGGGGCGCGCCGCAGTTGAGGCAGAAATGCGTCATCTCGTCCGACTCTAGAGGTTCGGCGCTCAGACCGGTTCGGGCTCGGGCCTGGTGTGGTGCTTGGGGGCGGGACCGTGCATGTCGGCGACACTCACCTGGTTGCGCCCGCCCTGCTTGCTGGCATACAGCGCCTGGTCGGCGCGGTCGATGAGCTCGGCGAACAGGTCGGGCTCCTCCGTCGCCGCGATCCCGACGCTGATCGTGAGCTTGAGGCCGGCGGGGAACGTCGCCGCGGCGACCATGCCCCGGATTCGCTCCGCAAGCGTGCGCGCGCCTTCCTCGTTCGTCTCCGGAAGGATCAGCCCGAACTCCTCGCCTCCATAGCGGGCGCACACGTCCGATTCGCGCAGGCCGCTCAGGAGCAGCGACGCGAGCCCCGCGAGCACCGCGTCACCGTTGAGGTGGCCGTACGTGTCGTTCACCTGCTTGAAGTGATCGAGGTCGATCATCAGGAAGGCGAGCCCCGTGTGGTGCCGGCGGGCGCGTTGCATCTCCTGCAGGAAGCGCTGCGCCAGCGCGCGCCGGTTCGGCAACCTGGTCAGCTCGTCGGTCAGCGCGTTCTCCTCCTGCATCTCGAAGAGCTGCGCATGCCGGATCGCGATGGCGGCCTGCGACGCGACTCCGTTGAGCAGGTCGGCCTGGTCCTCGGTCAGCTCCCGCCAGTCGGTCAGGTACAGCTCCATCGCGCCCATCAGCTGCCCCGACCTCTGAATCGGCACGACGAGCGCATGCGCCGGATGACCGCCCTGCTCGAGGCCCGGCGCGGTCTGCTCGTCGAGCCGCATCACAGCGGGCGCCATGACGTCGATCGCGGACTTGATCGGCTCTTCGGTGGTCTTGCGGACGCCGCCGCGCGCGCGGTTGGACAGGTTGTAGGACGCCTCCCGGTACAGCTCCGCCTTGCCCGGCCGCACCAGATACATCGCGCCCGCGACGGCGCCCATCAGGCGACCCGCGTGTGTGAGCGCGACGTTCAGCACCTCCTCCAGCGCGAGCGACGAGTTCACCGCCGATGCGATGGCGAGCAGGAGCGCGGCACGATCCCTCGCGCCGCTCTCGTCCGCCAGCGCCGCCTGGAGCTCGCGGGTGGTGCCGCGCAGCCGCATCAGCGAAACGGTCAGCAGGATGAACGCGATGACGAAGAGGATGGAGACGATGAGCAGGATCGCCGCGAGGTCCAAAGGGGAACTGCCTCCCGATCTGAAGTTGCGATAGGTTAACGCGGCAACCTGGGAGTTGGATCCATCACGGCGCCGTCCTACCCGTGCGGGCTATACTCGGGCCGATCTGGAGCCGCTTTCTTTCGACGATCTCCCGCTCGGCGGCGAGTGGACTACCCGCCGCCGCACCGTGTCCGAAGCCGATATAGCGCTGTTCGCCGGTGTTTCCGGCGACCTTTCTCCGTTGACGATCCAGGCCGACCACGGCGCGCCGCGCGCGGCGCCGCCGGCGCTCATCGTCGCCCTGGCGCTCGGGCTCGGCACGGTCGACATGCCCGTGCCGATGGTCGCCGAGTGGGAGTGGCTGAACTGGCGCTTTCCACGGCCGGTGCATGCGGGCGACACGCTTTACGCACGCTGGACGCTGACGCAGAAACGCCCCCCTGTCGCGGGCGCCGCGACGTCCATCGTGGTGTGGCGCGTGGACGTGCACACCGCGGACGGCGCGCTGTGCGCGGAGGGAGAGGTCGGGGCCAAGATCGTGCGCGGCGCAAGATCCGGGCGCGAGACGCCGGCCGGGTCCGGGGCCGACGTGGCGCCCGCCCCCGGCGCAGAGCAAACGCAGGCCGCGCCCTCGACGCCCGCGGCGGCGTCGCGCCGCCGCCGCCGTCGCTCCCGCACCAACGGGACCCCGGCGCCCGAGCCGCCTGCGGTCGCGGCTCCTCCGGCGGCGGCAGCCAAGCCGGAGCGCACGAGCGGGCCCTCCCGCCGGCGCCGGCGGAGACGGTCGGGTGGATCGCCTGCCCAGCAGGAGGAGCACGAGCCCCGAGCGGCGCACGTCGAGGAGCGCGCCCCGGAACCCCAGCTTCCGCCCGCGGGCGGGACGGCGACCTCTCTGTCGAGCGATCCGGTCGACCGCGGGACGATCAGCCGCGTGCTGAAGCGCCTGCGGCGGACCTGAGTCCTGCATCTGGCCGGCCCAGGCGACCGAATTCCACGCGCTTTGCGCCAAACGAGCCCAATCCCGCGCGAATTGCGAGCGCTTGGCGCCCAACGCGCCGAAATCGCGGGGAGATCGTGAGCTCTGAGGGTTAGGCCGGCACCTCGACCGACTCCAGGTACTCGATCACCCGCCGCGTCAGCTGGCTCGGCGTGGAGGCGCCGCTCGTCACCCCGACCTTCCTGACGCCGGTGAACCAGCCCAGGTCGATGTCCTCCATCCGGTCGACCAGGTAGGCGGGCTTGCCCCCCAGCTTCTTCACGACCTCGACCAGGCGGAGCGAGTTCGACGACCGCGGGCTCCCGACCACGATCACCACGTCGACGTACTTCGCGGCCTCCACAGCCGCCTCCTGGCGCTCCTGCGTCGCGCGGCAGATCTCGTTGTAGACCTCGGCCTGGGGGTATCGCGCCTTGACCCGCCCGATCAGGTCCTCGGTGTCCCAGACCGAAAGCGTCGTCTGGCACGTGACCGCGATCCGATCGCCGTCGAGCTGCAGCGCTTCGATGTCCTCAGGATCCTGCACGAGGTGGACGTGGCCCGGCGCCTCACCAATCACTCCTTCCGGCTCGGGATGGCCCTTGCGTCCGATGTAGACGACCTCGTAGCCCTTGCGGGCCAGGTCGGCGACAAGCTCGTGGGTCCGGACGACGTCCGAGCAGGTGGCGTCGACGGGCTTCAACCCGAGCTCGAGGGCCCGCTCCTTCACCTGCGGCGATACGCCGTGGGCCGTGAAGATGACGGTGCCTTCCTGGATGTGCTCGAGGCCGGCCAGCCGGTTGGGCTGGTCGACCAGGTCGATCCCCTGCCGCTGCAGGTCGTCGGTCGCGTGCGTGTTGTGGACGAGCATGCCGAGCATGTGCACGGGACCTTGAGTCTCCTCGCGCACGCGTTTGGCGATGCGGAAAGCGTCCACCACGCCGTGGCAGTAGCCGCGCGGCGTGATCCTGACCACTTCCATCAGACGCTTCCGAGTCTACGTGAGATGATCGCGACCACCATGGCGCTGGCCGCGGCCGGTGAGCGGCGGTCCGGACGGGCCGAACAGTCCCGCGAGGCCAGGTTCCCCCGCCTCGTGGCGCTCATCCTCGACACGATCTTCGTGAGCCTGCTGAGCGCCCTGGCGACCGCGGTCTACGGCGCTACGGAGATCACCGGCGTCTGGAACCCGAACGGATTGAGCAGTTGGAGCTCGCAAACCTCCCTTTCCTGGATCTTCACCGCGGCGCTCTGGCTCGGTTACTACACGGTCTGCGAGGGGATGTTCAGCGCCACCCCCGGGAAGGCGCTCAACGGCCTTTGCGTCGTCTCGCTCGACGAGCGCCCCCTCACCCTGCGGAGCGTCGTGCTGCGAAACGCCCTGCGCCTGGCCGACGCACTTCCCGTGATGTACGTGCTCGGGGGCGTGCTCGTGCTGGGGTCGGAGTGCAGCCAGCGACTTGGCGACCTCGCGGCGCGGACGACGGTCGTCCGGCGCCGCGACGCGCCGGAGCCGGGTGTCACCCGCTCATCGGGCTGGCGAGCCGGTCTGATCCTGCTGGGGCTGCTGTTGGGCGCCCTCGCCTTCACGGCCGGATTCGACTACTTCGGCCGGCCGGAGATGGACGTCCAGACCCTGTACCAGGAGCACCAGCTGCTCGATCCTTCGCTCACGAGCTACACCCTGGGCACGCCGGCGTGGTCCTGGGGAACCGTTCGCTACCCGATCAAGGCCGCCGAGCCGGACAAGACGTGCAGCGGGTACGTCGAGCTGCAGTGGTTCGGATTCGCGGGCTGGCGGGAGCGCGGCGGCGAGCTCGACTGCGTCCCGCGCTAGCCGATCCCCGCGAAGAGATCCGTCTCCGGCAGCTCCGAGCCCGGCTTGCCCCTGGCCAGATGGTAGTACTCGGTGCCGAAGGCCAGCTCGTAGATCTGGCTCTGCATCGTGGCGAACCAGGAGTTGGGGTCGTTCTGGCTGACGTGCGCCTGGAACGCCACACGCTTGCGCTCGACGTGGTCCTGGACGTCGATCCGCGCCGTCACGAGCTCGTCCGGCGTGCCCGCGATTCGCATGTTCCCGCCCATCGCGCGCTGCGCCTCTTCCGGCATCTGCTCCATGAACGCCTCCATGGTGGAGCGCGGGATCGCGGTGTAGTAGAGCTTTCGCGGCGCCCAGCCTTCACGCGCGACCAGGTCCAGCGCGGCATTGGTCACGTGGTGCGCCTTGATGTGATCCGGATGACCGTACACGCCGTCCTCGCCGTACGTGACCACGACCTCCGGACGCTCTTCGCGCACGTACACGGCCAGCTTTGCGGCGGCCTCTTCGAGTGGCGTTTGGTGAAAGGAGCGCGGGTCCTTGTTGTCCGCGGTGTCGATCATGCCTGAGTCGCGGTAGCCGAGGAACTCGAGCCGGTCGACCCCGAGGATCTCGGCTGCCGCCTGCAGCTCCCTGGTGCGGATCTCCCCCAGGCGTGGTCTCGACGCGGCCTCGTCCATGTTGTAGATCTCGCCCACCTCGCCCCGCGTCGCCGTGATGAGCACGACGCGGTGACCGTCCGCTTTCGCCTTCATCATCACGCCCCCGGTCGAGATCGCCTCGTCGTCGGGGTGAGCGTGCACGAGCAGCAGCGTCGACATCTACCCGGTCAACTCCTCCGCGAGCCGAGCGATTCCGCCGTGGCCCGGACCGGGGATCGTCCGGTCCGCCGCCGCGAGCACCTCCGGCGGTGAGCCTTCGACGGCGACTCCCAGGCCGGCCCACTCGATCATCGACGCGTCATTGCGCCCGTCACCCACGGCGGCGGTCTCGCTCTGCGCGATTCCCATCCGGTCGCACAGGTAGCGCAGCGCGGACGCCTTGTCGCTTTCGATGCTCGTGAACTCCAGGTATTCCGGCACGGACGTGGCGACGTTGAGCCGGCCCGCCCAGCGCCGGCGGGCATCGGCCTGCGCCTCCTCGATCCGGCCGGGCGTGGACACGATCACGAGCTTGGGCGTGGTCGGCCCCATCGCCCGATCGAGATCGCCCTCCACGTGCACCTCCATGCCCGCGTGGCGCGCATACAGCTCGGCCTCCGGGCGGTCGCGCTCCACGATCAGCTGGTCGTCGCGATAGGCCTGAACGTGGAGGTCTCGCTCCTTCGCGTAGCGCACCACCTCCATCGCGACGTCGTGGTGCACGCCGTGGTCGAGCAGCATGCCGCCGTCCAGCGATCGGATCTGCGCCCCCTGGTAGCAGACGACCGGCCCGCCCAGTCCCAGCCGGCGGACCCAGGGCACGGCCCCGGGAAACGGGCGGCCCGTGCACGCGATGACCGTCACGCCCGCGGCCACGATCCGGCCGAGCGCCTCCAGGTCCCGCGGGTCGAGGCGCACCTGCAGGTCCAGGATCGTGCCGTCGAGATCCAGCGCGAGCAGCCTGTACCGGGTGGAGACCGGCGTCCCCACTACCGCTTGAAGACCTCCGGATTGAGCAGGTTCGGGGGCTTCCCGCCACGCACCGCGGTCGCCATGTTGCGGGCGGCCATGGCCGACATCTCCGAGCGCGTGTTCACCGTCGCGCTCGCGATGTGCGGGGTGAGCACCACGTTGGGGAGCGACAGCAGCCCGGGGTGCACGGCCGGCTCGCGCTCGAACACGTCGAGGCCCGCGCCGGCGAGCTTGCGCGCCGTAAGGGCTTCCACGAGCGCCGCTTCGTCGACGACCGGTCCGCGTGAGGTGTTGATCAGGATGGCGTTGCGCTTCATCGAGTTGAACTGCGGCGTGCTGATCAGGTGCATCGTCTCCCTGGTCAGCGGCGTGTGCACCGAGATGAAGTCCGACTCCGCGATGATCCGGTTCATGTCGGCCCGCGTCACGCCGAGCTGCTCCTCCGCCTCCGCCGGCAGCCCCTGAGGGTCGTAGTACAGGACGCGCATGTTGAAGCCTTTCGCGCGGTGGGCGACGCCGCGGCCGATGCGCCCCATGCCGACGATGCCCAGTGTCGCGCCAAAGATGTCGACGCCGAGCATCATGTCGATCGCCCAGCCCTTGAACTGGCCCGACCGGATGAAATGGTCGCCCTCCACGACGCGCCTCGCGGTCGCCATGAGGAGCGTGAACGCGAAGTCGGCCGTCGCGTCGTCGAGCACGCCCGGCGTGTTGGTGACCATCACCTTGCGCGCGGTCGCGGTGGGCACGTCGATGTTGTCGAAGCCGACCGCCACGTTGCTGACGCACTTGAGTCCCGGCGTCGACAGCACGGTCTCGCGGATCGGGTCCATCAGCTGGCTGACGATGCCCACGCAGCCCTCGGCCGCCTCGCGGATGCTCATCTCGTCGAGCGGACGTCCCGCCGGATACGACACCACGTCAGCCGCCTCGGCGAGGAGGCCGGGGCCTGGATCGAGGATCGGGTGCATGAGCAGGACGCGCGGGCGCGTGCTCACGGGTTCAGCCCCAGGTCGGACGCGATCGGCTTGAGCGCGTCGCGCACGAACTCCACATGCTCGTCGAAGGGTATCCCGAGCGCCTCGGCGCCGGCGACGAGCTCCTCGCGATGGACGCCTCTGGCGAAAGCCTTGTCCTTCATCTTCTTGCGCACAGTGCTCGGCTCGACCGCGCTGAGCGATCTGTCGGGCTTCACCAGCGTGCACGCGATGATGAACCCGCACATCTCGTCGACGGCGTAGAGCGCGCGCCGGGCGTTGGTGTCCCGCGGGACGTTCAGGTAGTCGGCGTGCGAAGCGATGTCCTGGAGGATGTCCTCCGGCCAGCCCTTCTCGCGCAGCATCTCGATGCCGCGCATCGGGTGCTGCTCGGGCGTCGGCCCCGACTCGTAGTCCCAGTCGTGGATCAGCCCCAGCACCGCCCAGCGCTCCGGATCCTCGCCGAACCGCCGCGCGTACGCCTCCATCGCAGCCGAGACGCTGCGCATGTGGCGACGCAGCTGTTCGGACGGGGTCATCGACGTGACCAGCCGCCACGCCTCGTCCCTGGTCGGTGTCGCGCTCAGCTCAGTATCTCCTTCAACGCCGCCAGCAGCTTCTCGTGCTGCTGCTCCGTTCCGACGGTGACACGAATCCAGCCCGCGATCGGGTCTCGATCGTAATGGCGCACGAGGATCTTTCGCTCGCGGAGCGCGGCGACCACCTCCCCCGCCGGACGCGGTGGCCGTGCGAACACGAAGTTCGCCTCCGACGGCACCACATCGAACCCCAGGATTTCCAGCTCGCTCGACAGTCGCGCGCGGTGCTCGACCACGTGCGCGATCAGCCGCCGGTGGTGTTCCTCGTCCTCGACCGCCGCCTTTGCGGCGACGATGGCGAGCCGGTCCAGGTTGTACGAGTCCTTCACCGAGTCCAGCGCGCGGATCAGGTCCGGGGAGCCGAGCGCGAACCCGATGCGCATCCCGGCGAGCGCATAGGACTTGGAGAAGGTGCGCAGGATGAGCACGTTGTCGTGGCGCTGGAGCAGCTCGAGGCAGGACCTCGGGGCGAAGTCGACGTAGGCCTCGTCGATGGCGACCACACCGGTCGATACCGCGACCGCCGCCTCGACGTCCGTGTGGGCGAAGAGGGCACCGGTCGGAGAGTTCGGGTTGACGATGAACTTGAGCGGCGCGCGATCCGCGCCCAGGGAGGGCGGAAGCTCCGATGGCAGCTCCGTGGGATGGGTCGAGGGCGTCGCCTCGTGGATCCTGCACAGCGGCTCGAACAGCGGATACGTGGGTGTGAGGAAAGCCACGGAGTCGCCCGCTCCGGCGAAGGCGCGGAAGCAGAGCTCGATCAGCTCGTCGCCGCCGTTGCCCATGGTGACGTGTGACGGGTCGACTCCGAAATGCCGCGCTACCGCATCGCGCGCGGGAGCCGCGGTCGGGCTCGGATACAGCCGAAGCGAGTCACCGGCCGCGACCTTGATCGCCTCGATCACCTGCGGCGACGGCGGCAGCGGCGATTCGTTCGTGTTGAGCTTGACCCAGCCCTCGCCGTCGGGCGGCTGCTCGCCGGGGACATACGGCGAGAAGCCGGTGAGCGATTCCCTCAAGACGCCTTTCGACATTCGAGGAGAAAGGTCTCGAGGGCCAGGCGCGGGCTCACGTTCTGCTCCAGGTATCCGAGCGTGTCGTAGGACAGCTCGAGCAGGCGCGCCCACCGCCCCTGCTCGGCTCCCCGGCTGCCCACCATGCGCCGCCGCAGCTCGACCTGCCAGCTCGCCAGCGCGAACAAGGCGGGGTCCTCCTCGTCGCCTTCGCTGCGCCGCCACCCCATCTGCTCCGAATCGAGCTGTGCCGCCAGTCGCAGCGGCACGTCGGCCGGCGCCCCGAAGATCTCCTCGAGGCGGCGCGTCCACGCGTGGTGGAGCTCAATGACCTTCTCGTCGCGCGCGCGGTGCATCGCCCACCCCGGCCGGCCGCCGGACAGATCCGCGAGCAGCTTCGCCCGCCGCGCCTCGATGCCCTGCGCGATCAGCAGCTTTTCGATCTCTGGCGCGGCCACGGGGTGGAAGAAGATCCGCTGGCAGCGCGATACGACCGTGGGCAGGACGACGAACGGGTTCAGGCTCGGCGTGGTCAGCACGATGACGCGATGGGGATGCGGCTCCTCGAGCGTCTTGAGCAGCACGCCCTGGTCCTGGTCACGCAGCCGCCCGACGTTGGTCACGACGGCGACCCGGCGCGACCCGATCGACGGCTTGAGGTTCAAGAACGCCTGCAGGGACAGCTCGTGGAACTCCGGCGGCTTGTCGGGCAGGAGCCGGATCTCGTTGATCGAGAGCGCCTTGATCCGGTCGTCCTCCCAGTAGTCCGGGTTGCGCGTGAGGGAGGCCTCGGGCAGCAACGCGGCCGCCAGGGCGCGTGCCGTCGCCGTCTTGCCGAGCCGCGACTCGCCGACGAACAGGTACGCGTGCGCGAGGCGGTCGGTTCTGACCTGCGCGCGAAGCTGGTCGAGCGCCAGCGAGTGGCCGGCGATCCCGGCGAACGGGTCCGTCAACGAACCTGGTTGGTGGCGGTCCGGCGCGCCTGCGTCTCCCGGGCCTGACGCTCCCGTTCGAGCCTCTGCGCGCGGCCCTGCAGCCAGACCTCGCGGATCCGCTGCAGCGCGGTCACGTTCGTGATCAGCGCGAGCAGGAAGACGACGCCGTACAGCGCGAAGCCGCCGAAGATCAGCCCCGCCACCGTGACGACCACGCGCTCCGGGCGCGCGAACAGGCCCGACTCGCAGGTGAAGCCAAGGCTCTGGGCCCGCGCCCTCACATAGCTCACGAGGAACGATCCGGCCAGCGCGGCGAGCGTGGCGAGGACGAGCCAGCGACCGAGCGGGCCCGGCACGGTCGTGAAGTACGCGGCCAGGCCGAGGTAGATGACCCCTTCCGAGTAGCGGTCGAGCGTCGAGTCGAGGAACGCGCCGTACGGGTAAGAGGCGTTGGTCGAGCGCGCCACCGCCCCGTCGAGGATATCGCATGTGCCGGCGAAGATCAGGACGATGCCGGCCGCCAGCAGGTCCCCGAACGCGGCGAGGCCGGCGGCGATGCAGGTGAGCGCGAAGCCGACGACCGTTACCTGGTTGGGGGTCAGCGGGATCCGGCCGAGCGCGGACATCAGCGCCTCGGCGTGACGGCGGACCCAGGCTTCAAACCGCGTGGTGAACATCTGCCACCTCGAGTGTCGCGCGCCGCGGCGCCGCGAAGACTTTGATCGCTTCCCGGTAGACCTCCACGATCTCGCCCGCCACGGCCTCCCACGAATAGCGGCCCGCCTTGTTCACCGCGTACTCGCCGAAGCGCCGCCGCAGCTCCGCGTCGCGCGTGAGGATGACGAGCGACGCGGCGAGCTCGCGCCAGCTCTTGGGCTCGACCGTGAGGCTGTCCTTGCCCGGCTCCAGGACGGACATGTATCCCGGCACCTCGGTGGCGACGACGGGGAGGCCGCAGGCCAGAGCCTCGAGCAGGACGATGCCGAAGCTCTCGGCCCCGGTCGCAGGCGCGCAGAAGATGTCGGCGCTGTTGTAGTAGCGCGGCTTGACGCTCTCCGGCACGAACCCGGCCATCACGACGTTCGGGAGGCGGTGCCGCGATATGTACGATTCGACCCGCCCGCGCAGCGGCCCGTCGCCGACGATGATCAAACGACTCTTCGGCGCGCGGGGCTGCATGTAGCGGAAGGCGCGAAGCAGGTCGCCGAGCCCCTTCCTCTTCTCGAGCCGGCCGACGAACAGGATGTTGACCATATCGTCGCGCAGGTGGCGGATGGGCGTGAGCCCGGGCCGGTACACGGACGTGTCGACACCGTTGGGGATGACTCGCGGGGCGAAGGCCGGAAAGTAGCGCGTCACGAACGCGCGCGCCGGCTCGCTGACCGCGATCGCGCGGTGCAGGTGCATCAGGTACGGCTTGAGCAGCGGGCGGCCGTAGTAGTAGCCCACGTTGGAGCGGGCGAAGGCATGGAACGTGCCGACATTCGCGGTCGGGGACATGCGCAGCATGGTCATCGGGAGCGCCGGCATGAGCGGCTCGTGGAAGTGCAGCACGTCGAACCGCTCCTCCTCGATGATCGCGGCGACGCGGTTCGCGAGGTGGAAGCTGAGCGTGATTCGCGCCACCGAATCGTTCGCCGGCACGGCGATCGGAGTGCCGATGCGGTAGAAGCGGCCCGCATCGATGCCGACGTCGGCGCGGCTCGAGGGCCCGAAGATCCGGGTTTCGTGCCCGGTCCGGGTGAGCTGGCGCGCGAGATGGCGGATGTGGTTGTTCACGCCGCCAGGCGACGCGAAGTCGTAGGGCGAGACGAGCCCGATCTTCATCGCGGCGCCTTTCGCGTCATGGCGTCCCCGCCCAGATCCGATGTGGCACGTGCCATTGCTCGGGATGGCGCTGGATGAAGCCCTCGATGTGCCGCAGCAGGTCCTGGGTGACCCGCACCTGGTCGAGGCGAGCGTTGCCGGTCGATGATGCGATCACCAGGGGCGCCCCCTCGGCCATGTAGGTATCGTCCGGGAGGCGGTAGACGCAGACCGGAAAGAGCGGCGTGCCGAGCCGCAAGGCGATGGCGGCCGGTCCGAGAGGGATGGGAGCCAGCCTGCCGAAGAACGGCATCAGGTATCCGGTCCCCGTGACGTCGCGGTCGATGGCCGTGATCACCATCTCCTGCTCGCGCAGGGCGTCGAGCACCTTGCGGATGCCGCCGTGGTCGAGGGTCAGGACGCTGATGCCGAGCCGCGCCCGCGTGTCGCGGTACCACTCGAAGAGCTCGCGCGGCTCGAGCTCCTCCGCGAACAGCGTCACCGGCGCGAGCGTCGCGGACCAGATCGCGGCGCAGACCTCGTACGAACCCATGTGGCACGACACGACCATCACGCCCTTGCCGATGGCGCGCGCCTGCTCCAGGTACTCCAGGCCCTGCACCTTGAGCCGCGAGCGCATGGCCTCGACCCGCATGCTCGGGAGCTGCATCAGGTCCGCATAGGCCTTCGCATGGTTGCGGAAGTTCAGCCACGACAGCCTGCGCAGCGCCTTGCGGTCGCCGGCCAGCTCGGGGCACGCGATCTTGAGGTTGTACTCGAGCCGCGGCCGGGCCAGCGGCGACAGCCACCACGCGATTCCCGCCGCGAAGACCGCGAGCGCATAGGCCCACGCCCGCGGCAGGTGCTCCACGCCCGACTGCAGGATCTTGAAGCCGCGATACTGCCCCGCCTTGACCGCCCGCGAGAACACGTAGCGCCATCCCATCCCTCTATTGAGAGAACATCGGGCGGAACGCGTACCACTGATCGGGCCGCTCCTTGATGAAGTCCTCGAAGCGCTCGACCACGCGCTGCATGAGCGCCTCCTTCGTCTCGCCGGGGCGGACGGCCAGGGCGGGGTCCAGGTGCACGTGGTACCCGGATCCGGAGGAGTACTGGTACGCCGGGAGCAGGGCGGCGCCTGTTTTCAGCGCGAACGCCGCCGGGCCGCCCGGCACCACCGCGCGCCGGCCGAAGAAGCGGACGCCGACGCCCGGACCCTGCTCGAGGTCGCACAGCAGCGCGACCACTCCGTTGGCCTCCAGCGCCTCCGTGATCGCCCGGACCGCGGAGCGGCCGAGCACGATGACGTTCAACCCGAACCGCTGGCGCGTCGCCACCACGGCGTCGTTCAGCGAGCCGGGAAAGGTCTCCGCGACCGCCCACACCGAGTACCCGAGCGCGGCGGCGTACGACCCCGCCATATCCCAGGAGCCCATGTGCGGCACCGCCATGACGGCCCCCTTCCCGCGGGCCAGCGCCGCGTCCAGGTTGTCCCGCCCGTCGGCCGACATGCGGCGCACCAGGTCCGCCGGCGAAAGGCTGCCCAGGAGGAGGAAATCCATCAGCATGCGGCCGTAATTCTGGAAGGCGCGCCGAGCCAGGCGCGCCACGCGCGGGTCCGACGCCGGGGCGCCGATCACCGCGCCGTAGTTCTCGAGCGCCGCGCGGCGCTGGCGTGCGCTCAGCCAGAACCACGCCGCACCGCCGGGCGTTGCGGCGGCGTGCCGCAGCCCGGCGGGGACGGCGCGCAGGATCCGTGCGCCCGCGTAGTAGCTACTTGCGAGCAGCTGAGGTCGTTCTGGCTCGGACGGGCTTGCGGACGCGGCCGTTGCCCGTGGACCTGTCGCCCTCAATGAACTCCTCCACCATGCGCTTCGCCTCGCTGTCGCTGTACTGCACCGGGGGCGACTTCATGAAGTAGGAGCTCGGCGCTTCGAGCGCGCCGCCCACGCCGCGGTCGAGAGCCAGCTTGGCGCAGCGCACCGCGTCGATCACGATCCCGGCGGAGTTGGGCGAGTCGACCACCTCGAGCTTCACTTCCGCGTTGAGCGGCACGTCCCCGAACGACCTGCCCTCCAGGCGGATGTACGCCCACTTGCGGTCGTTGAGCCAGGGCACGTAGTCCGAGGGTCCGATGTGCACGTTGTCCGCGCCGATGTCGTAGTCGAGCTGCGAGGTCACGGAGCGGGTCTTTGAGATCTTCTTCGACATCAGCCGCTCGCGCTCGAGCATGTTCAGGAAGTCGGTGTTGCCCCCGAAGTTGAGCTGGTAGGTGCGCTCGAGCTTCACCCCACGGTCACGGAAGAGCCGCGTGAGGACCCGGTGCACGATGGTCGCGCCGACCTGCGACTTGATGTCGTCGCCGATGATCGGCAGGCCCTTGTCCTGGAACCGCTTCTGCCAGTACGGCTCGCGCGCGATGAAGACGGGAATGCAGTTGACGAAACCGACGCCGGCGGTCAGCGCCTGCTCGACGTACCACTTCGTCGCCTCCTCGGAGCCGACGGGCAGGTAGCTCACGAGCACGTCGGCCTTCGTCTTCCTGAGGATGCCGACCACGTCCGACGTCTCGCCCGGCGCCTTGTGCACCACCTCGGACAGGTACTTTCCGATGCCGTCGTGCGTCATGCCGCGCTGCACCTTGACGCCGGTGTGCGGCACGTCGGAGAACTTCACCGTGTTGTTCGGCTTGGCGAAGATGGCCTCGGAGAGGTCGAGCCCGACCTTGTTCCTGTCGATGTCGAATGCGGCGACGAACTCGATATCGCTGATGTGGTAACCGCCGAGGTTGACGTGCATCAGGCCCGGGACCGAGTCCTTGGGCGATGCGTCACGGTAGTAGTGCACGCCCTGCACCAGCGACGACGCGCAGTTGCCTACGCCGACGATCGCGACGCGAACCTTGTGGTCGTCGGCGCCGTGGCCGTTCCTGTGATTGTTGCTGGGACTCATGCCCCCACCTCCTCACGAACTTTCTGGTCTTTGATTCCGATCAGCTGGTCGAGGCGCTCGCGAAAGCGCCCGATGCTCTCCACGTCCAGCGAACAGTAAGCTTGCCGCCCGTCGCGGCGGATCCTGACGACGCCTCCCACCCGCAGCATGCGCAGGTGCCACGAGATCCGCGGCTGGCTCATGTGCAGGTGCTCCGCGAGGTCGGTCACGTTCTCCTCGCCAACCTTGCCGAGGCGCTCCAGGATGCGCAGGCGCGTCGGGTTGGCGAAGGCCAGGAAGTGGTCCGGCAGCTCGTTCCGCGGGTTCTGGAGAAACATAAAGGTTGCTTTATGAAGTTTATCCCATAAAGGTCCCTTTATGTGTGCGGGTGCTGTTTCCGGTGCCGGCCGCCCGGATAATCGAGGCGTGGGACGCATCGCCGTAGGGACTGGCGACGGGCTTACCGTCTTCGACGGGCGCGGCGGCTCCCAGGCCCATTTCCAGGGCCGTCCCGTCCGGGCCCTCGCCCCCGCCTCCTGGAGGCGGCTGTGGGCCGTGGTCGACGGTGACGAGATCTGGCGGTCGGATGAGCTCGGCGCGGGATGGGAGCTCGCGGCCGGGCTCGCCGGCGTCCGGGAGCCAGGGCTCCAGGCCGGGTGCCTGGCGGACACGCGGGCCAACGACCCCGAGGGCATCCTCGCGGGCACGTCGTACGCGCACCTGCTGCGCGTGGTCGGCGGGGCGGCGCAGGTGGTCGAGCCGTTCGAGCACGCGCCTGAACGGGACGAGTGGTACACGCCGTGGAACGGCCCGCCGGCGGTGCGCACGATCAGCGAGGACGCCGGCGCCGTGTACGTCAACGTCCACGTCGGCGGCGTGCTGAGGTCGCGCGACGGCGGCGCGACATGGCAGCCCACCATCGACATCCACGCGGACGTCCACCGGGTCGTGACCGGGGCCGGGCGGGTGTACGCCGCCGGCGCGCACGGACTGTCGGTGAGCGCGGACGGAGGCGACACCTGGGAGGGGTCGGCGAACGGGCTTCACGCGCCGTACTGCCGCTCCGTGGCGGTGTGCGGGTCGAGACTGCTCCTTTCGGCCTCCGACGGGCCGGGCGACGGACGCGCTGCGGTCTACCGGTCCGCGCTGGACGGCCTCGCGTTCGAGCGCTGCGCCTCGGGCCTTCCGGAGTGGTTCGAGGGCAACATCGACAGCCTGTGCCTCGACTCGCTCCCCGACGGGGGGCTCGCGGCCTTCGGGTCGGAGACGGGCGAGGTCTTCAGCTCGGACGATCAGGGCGCGACATGGTCGGTCGTCGCCCAGGGGCTGAAGAGCATCAACTGCGTGCTCGTCCTTCCCTGAGGTTCAGCGGTTCGGCTGACGGACCAGGTCGAGGAACTCGGCACGCGTGCGCGGATCGCGGCGGAACGTGCCGAGCATGCAGGACGTGATCATCCGGCCGCCCGGCGTCTCGACGCCACGCATCTCCATGCAGAGGTGGCGGGCCTCGACGACGACGCCGACGCCACGCGGCGCCAGCACTCCGTTCAGCGCCTCCGCGATCTGCCGCGTGAGCTGCTCCTGGATCTGCAGACGGTGCGCGTAGACGCCGACCAGGCGCGGAATCTTGCTCAACCCGACGACGCGCCCGTTCGGCAGGTACCCCACGTGCGCCTGGCCGAAGAACGGCAGCATATGGTGTTCGCAGAGGCTGTAGAAGGCGATATCGCGCACGACCACCATCTCGTCGTAGTCCTGGTCGAAGACCGCGTCGGCGATCACGTCCTCGGGTTCGACGCCATAGCCGTCGGTCAGCTCGCGGAACGCGCGTGAGACCCGGTCGGGCGTCGCCTTGAGGCCCTGGCGCGCGGGGTCCTCGCCGAGCTCGACGAGCATCGATTCGACCAGCTCCGCGATCGGATCGCCCGGCTTGGGCTTTGGCGTGGCCATGGTTGTCGAACAATTTACGAGGTGAACTCGCTGGAAGCGGCGCAAACGCTGTCCGAGATCGGCTACCTGCTGCGCCAGGATGCCGAGCAGCGCTTTCGGGCCAAGGCGTTCGCGGCCGCGGCGTGGTCGATCGCGCTCCAGCGGCCGGACCTGGAGAACCTGGCGCGAAACGGCGCGCTCACCACGCTCGAAGGCGTCGGCGAGGGGATCGCTCGCGTCCTGACGGACCTGCTGGCAAACGGGCACAGCCGCTACCTCGAGCGGTTGCGCGAGGAGATGAAGCAGCCCGCCCTCGCGGACGAGACGGCGCTCGACTTCGCCGACTACCGGGGCGACGTCCACTCCCACTCGACGTGGAGCGACGGCCGGGCCACGATCCTGGAGATGGCGCGCGGCGCGGAGGCGATGGGGTACCGCTACCTCGGCGTGACCGATCACTCGCCCCGCATCACCGTGGTGCACGGGCTCGACGCCGCGCGGCTGCTCGCGCAGTCGAAGGAGATCGCGGCGGCGCAGGAACAGGTGGAGAGCGTGACCATCCTGCAGGGCATCGAGGTCGACATCCTGGAGGACGGCGCGCTCGACCTGCCCGACCAGGTGCTCGAGATCCTGGACGTCGTGATCGCGTCGCCGCACGTCAAGCTGCGGCAGGACCAGGCCGCCATGACGGAGCGGATGATGCGGGCCGTCACCCATCCGCACGTCGACGTGATCGGCCACCCCACGGGCCGCAGGCCCGGGTCACGGGAGGGCGCGACGTACGACTTCGAGGCGGTGTTCAGGGAGGCCGCTAAGCGCAACGTCGCGCTCGAGATCGACACCGATCCGGCACGGATGGACCTTGGGCCCGAGCTGGCGCGTCTGGCGCGCTACGTCGGCTGCGAGTTCGTGGTGGACGCCGACGCGCACGCTCCGGCGGAGTTCGCCTACGTGCCGATGGGCCTGTGGATGGCGCGCCGCGCCGGCATCCCGAAGCAGCGAATCCGCAACTTCAGATCCCTCGATGAGTTGACGGTGACTGCAAAATGAGCTCTAATTGCAGTCGTGGCCAAGGCCACCACGATCCGCTTCACCGAAGAGGTGTACGCCCGGCTGGACGAGGCCTCGGCCCGCACGGGCCTGCCGGTCAACTCGATCGTCGTCGCGGCCTGCCTCGAGTGGATGCAGCGCCACACCCTCGGGTCGAGCTCCGGCGAAGGCGGCTTCGCGACGCCCGTTCCAGTGCCCCGCCCGCGCTGGTCGACGCTGCGGAAGGCGGTGCAGCTGGCGGTCGCGCAGCGCACGTCGCTTCCGATGTATCCGTTCGAGCGTTTCACGTCGACCGCGCAAAGGCTGCTCACCGACGCGCAGACCGAGGCTGAGGGCGGCGGCCTGCGCTACATCGGCACCGAGCATCTCCTGCTCGCGGCTTTCGCGCAGCCCAGCTCTCATGCGGCCCACGCGCTCGCCTCACTTCATGTGACCGAGCAGGCCGTGCGCTCGACGCTTGAAGGCATGCTGGGTGGCTCACACCCGCGGAGCTCCCATCGCATCATGCCGACCTCGCGGGTGAAGAAGGTCATCGAGCTTGCGTTCGAGCTGTGCGCCGCAGGCGGCGACCAGGCGGTCGGCACCGGCCACGTCCTCCTTGCGCTCGCCCGGGAGGGTGACGGCATCGCGGCGCACGTGCTGAAGGACGTGGGCGCGACCGCCGAAAGGATCGCGACCGCACTGGAGGCGCTGTCCGACCCCGAAGGCTAGCCGTAGCATCTCGTTCGTGACGCAGCTCGGCATCATGGTCGAAGGCCAGGAAGGCCTCAGCTGGGAGCGATGGCGGCGGATCTGCCACGACACGGAAGCTCTGGGCTTCGCCTCGCTGCGGCGGAGCGACCACCTGGTGTCGCTGATGGGCCATCCCGAGCGGGACTGCATCGAATGCTGGGAGTCGCTCGCCCTGGCCGCCGAGTGGACCAGCCGCATCGAGCTCGGGCCCATGGTCAGCCCGATCACCTTCCACCTGCCCGGCGTGCTCGCCAAGCAGGCCGCCGCGGTCGACGAGCTCTCGGGCGGCCGCCTGATCCTTGGGGTCGGCGCGGGCTGGAACCAGAACGAGCACTCGGAGTTCCACATCCCCTTCTACACCGAGAAGGAGCGCTTCGACCGGCTCGAGGCGGGCATCCGCGTCATGCGCGAGGTCTGGGAGAAGGCGCATCCCCGGCCGCCCCGCGGCACCATCCCGCTCTTGATCGGCGGCAAGGGAGCGAAGCGCACGCTGCCGCTCGTGGCCCGCGAGGCCGTGGAGTGGAATCACTCGACGCTGAATCCCGACGTGTTCCGCGAGAGGCGCGCGGTGCTGGAGCAGTGCTGCCGGGACGTGGGCCGCGACCCCTCGACGATCAAGCGGTCGGTCCTGAGCGGCTACATCGTCGGCCGTGATCGAGGCGAGCTGCTCGAGCGCGCGCGGCAGCTGGGACGGGTCGTCCGGGCGCTGGAATCGATGACGCCTGAGGAGATCCTGGAAAACCGCAAAGACGCCTGGCTTGTGGGCACTCCCGAGGAGATCGCGGCCCGGGCGCGCGAGCTGGGGCGCATCGGCGTGGACCTGTTCATGGTGCAGCACTTCCTGCTCGACGACACCGCCGCGCTCGAGCTCCTGGCCCGGGAAGTCATCCCGGCCATCGCCTGAGGCGTTCGTGGACTTCGACCTGAGCCCGGCCGAGGAGAGGTTCCGCGACGAGGCGCGGGCGTGGCTCGCGGCCAACGTACCCGCGCGGGACGACGGCGAGAAGGACCAGAAGCGCTTCGTCGAGCGCCGCCGGGCCTGGCAGAGGAAGCTGTACGAGGCGGGCTACCTCGGGATCACCTGGCCCCAGGAGTACGGGGGGCGGGGCCTTGGGTTCATGGAGCAGCTGATCTTCAACGACGAGATGATCCTGGCTCACGCGCCCGAGCCCATCAACGTCATCGGCCTCGGCATGGGAGGGCCGGTCCTCATCGCGCACGGCACGGACGACCAGAAGAAGCGCTACCTCCCGCCGCTGCTGTCCGGGGATGAGATCTGGTGCCAGGGGTTCAGCGAGCCGGACGCCGGCAGCGACCTTTCCGGCCTGCAGACGCGCGCAGAGGACCGCGGCGACCACTACGTCGTCAACGGCCAGAAGGTGTGGACGACGCTCGCCCACGTCGCGAAGTGGTGCCTGCTCCTGACGCGCGAAAAAAGGGAGAGCAACCCGCGCGACGGCTTGACCTACCTCGTGGTCGACATGGAGAGCGACGGCATCGAGGTCCGCCCCCTGGTCCAGATCACCGGCGACGCGGAGTTCAACGAGATCTTCTTCAACGACGTGAAGGTGCCGAAGACGCAGGTCCTGGGCGAGCCGGGCGGCGGCTGGGCGGTCGCGATGACCACGCTGCTTCACGAGCGCGGCACGCTGGGCCTCGCGCTGGCGACGCGGGCCCAGATCACGGCGGCCGAGCTGGCGGAGCATGCGCGCCGGCTTGGTCGCGGATCGGACCCGCTGGTACGGCAGAGGGTCGCGCAGTGCACCATCGAGGCTCGCGCGCTGCAGCTCAATGGCTATCGCGCCCTGACCGGGGTGAAGCGCACCGGAATCCCGGGGCCGGAGGCCTCCATCCTGAAGCTCATGTGGTCCGAGCTCAACCAGCGGATGACCGAGGCCGCCGTGGACCTGGCCGGCCCAGCGGGGCAGGTGGGTGACGGGCTGGGCTGGAAATACCAGTTCCTGCGCTCACGCGCGAACACGATCGAGGCCGGAACGTCCGAGATCCTGCGCAACATCCTCGCCGAGCGGGTCCTCGGCCTCCCGCGCTCCCGCTAGACCTAAAGGCTTGCCCGCGGGCCTCCCGATGCACAGAATTCGCCACGTGAGCGACGGCCTGGCATCCACGGGCACGCGGCGGCTGGTCTTGGCCTTCTGGGCCGCGGCGGGCCTCGCGCTGCTCGGCGGCGTGATCCCGATCCTGTTCGCCGGCCCGGGCGGCCGGCTGACCGGGGTGCTGGCGCCCTTCGCGGTGGCCGCCGCCTGCTTTGCGGCCTGCGCCCTGCTGCACTCGCAAGGCCGCACCCCGACATCGATTCTCTATTTCGTCGCCGGCCTGGCCATCGTCTTCGGCCTCCTGGCGATGCTCTCGCTGCCCTTGCGGCTGGCGGTCCTCGGCACCTGCCCCGCCGCCCCGGCCCCGTGCACCGGCGGCCTGCCCCGCCCCCTCAGCGGAGCCGAGAACACCGGCATTGGCGCGGCCGCGATCCTGGGCATCGCATCGGTGTTCGTCGGATTTTTCGGCCTCAGCGTGCTCTACCGCCGCCCGGCGGTTGCACCGACCACCGCTCCGACCCGCCGCATCCCTCCGCTGCCGCCGCGCCCGGCGCCGCGGCCGGAACCTGAACCGGAGCCCGCGCCGGTGGAGACGAAGGCCGAGGCGGCGGAGAAGCCATCCGACCTGGAGGAGCTGCCCGCGCCCGAAGAGCTGCCCGAGCTCCCCGCGCCGCCGGAATCGACGCCGTAGTGGATTTCGCATTCTCCGAGGAGCAGGAGATGCTCCGGCGTTCGGCGCGCGACTTTCTGGCCAGGCACTGCGATTCCCGAACCGTCCGCCGGCTCATGGAGACGGAGGACGGCCACGACCCGGCCCTCTGGAAGAAGCTGGCGGAGCTCGGGTGGACGACCCTCGGCATACCGGAGGAATACGGCGGAGCCGGCACATTTCTCGACCTCGCCGTCGTGCTCGAGGAGGCGGGCCGAGCACTGCTGCCGGGCCCCTTCTTCTCCACGATGGGGCTGGCCGTTCCCACCATTCTCGAGGCGGGGACCGAGGCGCAGAGGAAGGACGTGCTGGGCGCCATCGCCGAAGGCTCCGCCCGGGCGACGCTGGCGCTCACCGAGGCGGCCGGACGGTGGGATGCCTGCGGTATCGATCTCTCCGCGGCGCGCTCGGGCGGCGGCTGGATTCTGCGGGGAACCAAGCACTTCGTGCCGGACGCGCTGAGCGCGGACTGCACCATCGTCGCGGCGCGGACGCCGGGCGAGGGCCAGGGCGAGGAGGGCATCAGTCTCTTCCTGGTCAGGGGCCGGCCCCGCGGCATGACCGTCAGGCCCGTCGAGACGCTCGACCTGACACGAAAGTGGGCGGAGGTCCACTTCGAGGGGGTCGAGCTCGGCGCGGCTGACGTGATGGGCGCGCCCGGCCGCGCGTGGCCGCCGCTGAGGCGCGCGCTGGAGTGGGCGACGGCGGCCCTCTGCGCCGAGATGGTCGGGGGCGTGCAGAAGGTCCTTGAATCCTCAACCGAATTCGCCAAGACGCGGCGGCAGTTCGGCAAGCCCGTCGGCGTCTACCAGGCCGTATCGCACAAGCTCGCCGACATGCTCGTGCTCTCAGAGAGCGGCCGCTCCGCGACCTACTACGCCGCGTGGGCGGTCGACGCCGACGCGCCGGACCGCTCGCTCGCCTCGTCGATGGCCAAGGCCTACGTCTCCGACGCCTACCGCAAGGTCGCGGGGGACGGGATCCAGGTGCACGGTGGGATCGGGTTCACCTGGGAGCACGATATGCACCTGTACTTCAAGCGCGCCAAGTCGTCCGAGGTGACGCTGGGAGACGCGACCTACCACCGGGAGCTGGTGGCCCAGGCCCTCGACCTGTAGATCGCTCGGGGCTCAGATCTTCTCGAATGAGTCGACCGGCACCACCCACACGGTGGCGCCACCGACCTCGACCTCGATCGGGTAGGCCATGAAGAACTGGCCCGGCTCGGCGAGCGGAGGCACCGGCGTCAGGTAGCGGCTGCGCTCGTGGCAGTTGTCGTGGATGATCTTCAGCGCCTCGGGGACCTGCACGTCCTCGACGCCGATGAGCAGCGTCACGTTGCCCTGCTGCAGGAACCCGCCGGTCGACGAGATGCGCGTCGAGCTGATGCCGCGGTCGGTCAGCGCGACCACGGTCTTCTGCGCGTCCTCGCCCTGCACGACGGCGATGATCAGCTTCATGCCTGGACGCCTTCGAGCAGCGGCTTGAGCCGGTCGCGCACCTGGAGGTGGATGTGATCGCGGGAGCCGGTGGCATCAAGCCGGACGAAGCGGCCCGGCTCGGCGTCGGCCAGGCGCTCGTACGCCTCCGCGACCTTGCGATGGAAATCGAGCGACTCCTGCTCCATGCGGTCTCTCGCCTTCCCCGCCTGGTCGTGGCGGCCCAGCCCCGTCTCGACCGGACCCTCCAGCAGGAACGTGACGTCCGGCCGCGGAAACGTCGGCGGCCAGATCGCCGGCACGCCGCGACCTTCGCCCTGGTACGCGAGCGTCGAGTCGTGGTAGCGGTCGGCGATCACGATCCCCCCGCGCTCCAGCGCCGGTGCGATGACCTCGGCGATCAGCTGCCGGCGCGACGCCATGAAGAGGTACATCTCGGCCTCGGCGTCGATCGCCAGGCCGCCGAAGAGCAGCACCTCGCGGATCTTCTCGCCCAGCTCCGTGCCGCCGGGCTCGCGCACCACCACTGGGTCGTGCGCCTCCAGCCACTCGCCGAGCAGCTCCGCCTGCGTCGTCTTGCCGGCGCCCTCGGTGCCTTCGAACGTGATGAACAACCCTCGCCTGGCCACCGGCGAAGGGTAGCTAAGCCGGCTGTTCCGGGGCGGGCGAGATGCGCAGCCGGCGCTGCGGCTCCTTGCCCGTGCTCCGGGCGGACAGCTCGTTTTCCGCGACGAGCTGATGCTGGAGCCGGCGGAGATACGCGTTCTGCGGCGAGATCTCGACCGGCCGCAGCGTCGTCTTGACCTGGCGGATGGCGGCCGCCGCCTCCGCCAGCGCGCGCCTGGTCACCTCGTCCTGCTGGCCGGCGCCGTAGATCCGGGTCAGCGCGTCGCGGACCTGGCTCACGGAGTTGCTCTTCAGGATGTGAATCGGAAGGCCGCGGCTCTCGGCCTGGCGGAGGCTGTCCGGCCGCCGCCGGTAGTGGTTCTTCAACGTCAGCACCGCGCCCGCCCCGTCGAGGTTGCCGAGCACCCTGACCGGCAGGTCGAGCTCCTTGATCGACTGCTCGACGTGATGCCGGCTCACGCCGTACGGAAAGATCCCGAGCGGCTTGGTCTGCGCGACCGGCGGGGCTGGGGGCTCGGCCGAGACGACGACCGGCGCGTCCACGTTCGAGATGACCCGGCCCTCCCGGGTGCGGACGCGGATCTTCGGCGTCGGCACGGGACCGCGCAGGGCTCCGTCGACGACGTCGGCGAGGGGCATGTGGATGGCGACCCGATCGCGGTCCTGGATCTCGACGAGCACGTCGAACGTCGGTGGCGCCTTGCGCTCCAGCACCGATTTCTGAGTGCCCCGGCGCCGCGCCTCCTCATCGGAGAGCGTGACGCTCTGGATGCCGCCGAGCAGGTCGTTGAGCGTGGGGTTGACGAGCAGGTTCTCGAGCGTCTGCCCATGCGCGGTGGCGATCAGCTGCACACCGCGCTCGGCGATGGTGCGGGCCGCGGCCGCCTCGAGCTCGGTGCCGATCTCGTCGATCACGATCACCTCGGGCATGTGGTTCTCGACCGCCTCGATCATCACCGCGTGCTGCAGCAGCGGCGTCTTCACCTGCATCCGCCGCGCCCGGCCGATGCCCGGGTGCGGGATATCGCCGTCGCCGCCGATCTCGTTCGACGTGTCGACGATCACGACGCGCTTCCGGAGCTCGTCCGAGAGCAGCCGGGCGCACTCGCGCAGCATGGTGGTCTTGCCGATGCCGGGCCGCCCGAGCAGCAGGATGCTCTGGCCGCTGACGACGATATCGCGGATGATCTCGCCCGAGCCGGTGACCGCGCGGCCCACGCGCATGGTCAGGCCGACGATGCGTCCGGACCGGTTGCGGATGGCCGACACCCGATGCAGCGTCCGCTCGATGCCCGCGCGATTGTCGTCGCCGAACTGGCCGACGTTGTTCGCGACGTGGTCCAGGTCGGAGGCCGACACCGGGTGGTCCGCCAAAAGCACTGCGCCGCCCGGCACGCGCGCCTCCGGCTCGCGGCCGAGGTCGAGGACGATCTCCAGCAGCTCGCTCGGGTCAATCCGTTCGTGCAGCGCCCGCGCCAGGTCCGGCGGAAGGGCGCGCGCGAGCAGCTCGACCTCCTCGTCCCAGTTGGCGGCGCGCGACGACTGCGGCCGTGGTTCGGCCGCGCTCATCCGAACGATGGCACCAGGCCCTTCTCGGCCACGGGCTTCGGCACTCTGATGGCAAGCTCTCGGACCAGCAGGAGCTGCGTCAAGAGCACGCTGAACCCACGCCCCCGGAGGGCGTCGATCATGTGGGCATCATAGTGACGGAGGCTCGACCAGGCCGGCGTGTCGGACTGCCCGAGAAGGGAGAGGCCGAAGTCGGCTAGCTCGCCCGGCAGCGGATCCTCCGGCAAAGCCATGAACTGCAGCGTGTCCGGCCTGGTGCCGGTGCCGCGCTGCATGCGCACCCAACCCACGACCTCGACGCGATCGACCACGTGCTCCTGCTTGTCGGCGCTGCGCGCCGCGAGGCCGCCCGTCCACTCCGACGGATGCAGCGCCTTCCACTCGCGATAGGTGGGCGCCTCGAGCTGCGAGACGCCTTGCGGGGTGACCTTGCGGTAGAGCTGGTACACCTTGCGATCGTCGCCGCGCTTGGTGCCGCGCAGGCCGTCGGGGAATCGGCTCGCCCGCATCCGCGGCCGGTCCGCGTACAGCACGACCTCGGTCGCGTACTGGCGAAAGCCCTTCAGCCGGAAGGCCGGGAGCAGCGGGTCACGGTCGGGCACGCGCACGAAAAGCCGCACCGTGCCCCGTTCCAGCGCCTGGTTGACCAGGTGCTCGACCAGGGCGGGCGCCACCTCGTCCGGATCGTTGCCCTCGCCGACCTGGAGGTTGAGCACCTGGAGCACGCGAGCCCGCCTGAGCTCGAGCCCGATCGGCTGCCCTGAGGCCTGGATGAAGCCCACGACCTTTCCGTTCTCCTCGGCGACGTACATCAGGGTCTCCTGGGACAGCGGCAGGAGGGCGGAAAGGGTCGAGCTGAGCAGCGTCCATAGGCGCGCGGCCGGCGGGGCGATCTCCGTCACGCGCGTCTCCGACGACCGATGCATCTCCTCGATGCGCGCGATGTCCAGCAGCCCCGCGGCCCGGACCTTCACCTCCGCCCGCCCTGCGCTGCCATGCGGACGAACTCACGGTGCAGGCGCAGGTCGCCGGAAAGCTCGGGATGGAACGCCAGCGCCACGATGCGGTCCTGGCGCACCGCCACCGGGTGCCCGTCGTAGCTCGCCAGGACCTCGACCTCGCCGGCCCGCTCGACCAGCGGCGCCCGGATGAACACGCCGGGAAACGTCTTGCCGTTCATGCCCTGAATGTTCAACGGGGCCTCGAAGCTGTCCACCTGCCTTCCGTAGCCGTTGCGGCGCACCGCGATGTCGAGGAGGCCGAGCCCTTGCTGCCCGGCCATGCCGTCCGTGATCTCCCCTGCGAGCACGATCATGCCGGCGCACGTGGCTAACGTGGCCAGGCCGGCGCGAATCCCCTCGCGCACCGGTTCGAGCAGGCCGACGCGCTCCATGAGCATCGTCATGGTCGTGCTCTCGCCGCCCGGCAGGACGATGCCGTCCAGGCCGTCCAGGTCTTCGCGGCTGCGCACCAGGCGAGTCGTCGCTCCGGCGGCCGCGAGCGCCCGCACGTGCTCGGCGAAAGCGCCCTGCATCGCGAGGACCCCGATGAGAGGCTTGGCGCCTGCCTTCGGAGCCGGTCTTGGCCCCACAAACGCTGAGGCTACGCCGTGCGTTTGCGAGCCCCCTTTTCTACCAGCCTCGGGCAGCGAGCAGCTCTTCCTTCGGGATCGCCGGGATCTCCAGGCCGTGCATGGCCTTGCCCAGGCCGGCGGAAACCTCGGCGAGCACATCCGGCTTGTCGAAGTAGGTCGTCGCGGCGACGATCGCCTTGGCACGCTTCAAGGGGTCCTCGGACTTGAAGATGCCTGATCCGACGAACACTCCGTCGACACCCAGTTGCATCATCAGCGCGGCGTCGGCCGGGGTCGCGATGCCGCCGGCCGCGAAATTCACGACCGGAAGGCGGCCCTGCTTCTGGCACTCCTCGAGCACGTCGACCGGGGCGCCCAGCTGCTTGGCCTCGTGCACGAGTTCCGCGTGGTTCATGCCCTGCAGCCGACGAATCCCCGCGTTGACCGCCCGGGCGTGGCGCACCGCCTCGACCACGTTTCCGGTTCCCGCCTCGCCCTTGGTGCGAATCATCGCCGCGCCTTCCGCGATGCGGCGCGTCGCCTCACCGAGGTCGCGGCACCCGCAGACGAACGGCACCTTGAACGCGTGCTTGTCGATGTGGTTCTCCTCGTCCGCGGGCGTGAGCACCTCGGATTCGTCGATGTAGTCGACGCCGAGCTCCTCGAGAATCTGGGCCTCGACGAAGTGGCCGATGCGGCACTTCGCCATGACCGGGATCGTGACCACCGCCATGATCGACTTGATCAGCTCGGGGTCGGACATCCGAGCGACGCCGCCTTCCTTCCTTATGTCCGCCGGCACGCGCTCGAGCGCCATCACGGCGCACGCCCCCGCCTCCTGGGCGATCCTGGCGTGCTCGGGCGTGACGACGTCCATGATCACGCCGCCCTTCAGCATCTGGGCAAGACCGGACTTGACCTTGAAGGACCCCTTCACCGACCCATTGCCGTCGTGGGCGCCGTTGGCGCGGTCGCGCCCGGAAACGGGTTTGTCTTTGCGTTCGGCCACGCTCGAATTCTACGCGCGGCTTGGTTCAGTGAGCCCCAGTGCGAACTCCGAGCCGGCGCAGCCACCGCCGGTAGGCGATCGCGGTCCGGTCGCTGCGGAGGTGGAGCTCCGCCTGGAGGTCCAGCGGAAGCAGCTCCGGCCGCTGCGACTCGAGAATCGGCCTGTCCTGGGCGAAGATCCGGTCCTGGAACGGCACCATATCGGCCTCGGGCTCGTAGTCCATGGCCATCCACATCCAGGCCGTGCTGTCGACGGCGTCATGAGGGGTGACCGAGAGCAGCATCCCGAACGAGTGCTCGCCGTGCTTGATGAAGGAAGCCGTCAGCGGCCGGTGCACTCGATACGTGTACGTCACGGTGGAGCCCTGGCCGGTGCCGTAGGGGTCCGGCTGATAGACCTGGACGCCCGTGGCGAGCACGCCCTCGTCATCGATCCGCGCCTCGTAATCGTTGATCTCCGGGCGCCTGCGGTCGCCGAGGATCCCCTCGTGGACGAAGGGGAAGTGACCGACGTCCAGGAAGTTCTCGATCACGCGCGGGCCGCTCGCCCGCACCCGATAAGGCCCGGCGAGCAAGACGTTGTGGGACGGATCCTCCATCAGCTCGAAGCGCGGGACGTCGCCGGCGCCGCCGCCGAGCGTGACCCACACGACGCCGTGGGCCACCTGCGCGTGGTAGGCGGTGGTGCAGGCCCTGGCGGGCGGCGTCTGCTCCGGGTGCGCGGGCATCAGCACGCAGCGGCCCGTGGCGTCGTACGTCCAGCCGTGATAGGGACACTCGAGCCGGTGGCCGTCGACGATGCGTCCGAGCGAGAGCCGCGTGCCGCGATGGACGCAGAGGTCGCGCCAGGCCGAGATCCGGTCTCCGGCCCGCCACACCACCAGGTCCTCGCCCAGCAGGCGGACCGCGATCGGGCCGTCCGCCAGGTCATCGACGCGGGCGACCGGGTGCCAGTCTTCGATCAGGATGGGGTCGTCGAGCACCGGCTTAGTTTCGCCGACGGCGGAGGTGGGCTAGAGGCGCTCCAGGACCATCGTGCGCTTGGAGGCGTACTCGTGGTCGGACAGCAGCCCGTCGCGGTGCAGCCGCGTGAGCATGTCCATCTCCTCCAGCACGTCGAGCAGCGGCGCCATGGTGCGGCGCGCCAGGTAGGCGTCGGAAGCGGTGCCCGCCTCCTCGCCCCGCGCGTCGAACTCGCGCACGAAGAAGAGCGCCTTCACGGCCGAGAACGGGATGCCGAGCTTGCGGACGGGGCTGTCGCTCTGCTCGGCGTGCAGGTGCAGCACCACCCCGTAGCGGTGGCGTTCCAGCGTGCCGTCGAGATGACCCCGCAGAACCTCGCCGTCCAGGAAGCGGATCGCCACCTTGCGGGTGGGCGTGTCGGCCAGCTCCCGGTCGCGCTGAAGCTCGACCCACTTGACCGCGGTCAGCGGAATCCAGGCCGTCTCGTTGTTCTCGAGGCCGCCGGCGTCGTCGACCTCGACCAGGAAGTCGGGCTCGTCGAAATCCAGGTCGCGAGCCACGCCCTCGACCGTCTCGTCGTCGAAGAACCGCACGACTACCCGAGCCATGTCACACCTACTGTACTAACCCTCATTCTTCAGCTCTCCTGCGCTCGGCTCGCCCCGCCCTCTGCGGCCGCGCCGCGGTTTGGAGGGGCTTCCGGATTCTGTGGCGAGGCCTGTCCGACGCTTGCGCCCGAGCCGGCGCGAGCATTTCATGCAGCTTGCGATGTGGTCCCGCACCGCGTCGGCCTGCGGCCGGCGGAGCTTGCCCGCCAGGTACGGGGCCAGGAGCGGCAGGGCCTCCTCGTGGCTCAGCTCGCCCTCTCGCTGGGATGCGAGGTATTCCTCCTTGAAACGGAGGCGGGCGCGGTAGAGGAGCGTCTCGACGGCGCTCTCCGACATCTTCAGCGTGTTCGCGATCTGCCGGTAGCTCATGTCCTGAAGCTCGCGCAGAGTCAGGACGAGGCGGTACTTCTCGGGCAGGCGCTGAGCGACCTGCCAGACCATGCGCCGGGTCTCGTTCGACTCCTGCATCAGCACGGGATCGAAGGCGCGGGCGGTGGATGGCAGCTGGGCCATCAGCTCCCCTTCGTCCTCTTCCTCCTGCGGGCTCTTCTCCACGCGCAGGTCGCGCTGGCGGCGGCGCAGCTCGTCGAAGCACAGGTTGCGGGCCACGGTGTGGACCCAGCCGCCGAAATTGAAGTTGTCGTCGACCCGGTCCATCATCTTCAGGGCCTTCATGAAGGTCTCCTGCGCGATGTCCTCGGCCAGCAGCGCGTCGCCCAGCTTGCGCCGGACCAGGCGGTAGATCGAGGCCACGTACCGCCGGTGGAGCTCCTCGAACGCGTGTACGTCGCCTTCCCGGTAGGCACGCACGAGGTCGACGTCCGTCTGACCGGCGCCATGCGCCGGAACGTCGTTCTCTTCCTCTAGCTCGGCCCGGGCCGGCGGGTGCTGGTCCATCTATGCCTGCGGCAGGCTACTACGGTGGCGCGGATTAGCATCCCCTCTGCGCCACTCTGGGCGTGCCGCGGATCTTCTCCTTCCTCTACGAGCGCCACGACCTCGGTGACGCCTAGCGAGTTCAACGTCTCCCAGCCCGGGCCCTTGCTGCCGGCGATCAGCAGGACCGGCACACCGGCGGCCCGCGCCCGCTTCGCGACCTCGCCCGGAGCCTTTCCGTAGGCCGTCTGCTCGTCCACGCGGCCCTCTCCGGTGATCGCGAGATCCGCCCCTTCGAGAGCGCGGTCGAGCCCCGCGGCATCGCCCACCAGCGGGGCCCCGGGTACGAGCGTGGCCCCCAGGAAGGCGACCAGGCCCGCGCCCGTCCCGCCCGCCGCACCCGCGCCGGGAAGGGCGGCGACCGACTTGCCGAGGTCGCGCTCGATGATCGCGGCGAAGTGGGCCAGGGCCGCGTCGAGCTCGCTCACCGCTCGAGGATCGGCGCCCTTCTGCGGCCCGTAGACGGCGCTCGCGCCCACCGGCCCGGTCAGCGGGTTGGTCACGTCGCAGGCCACCTTCACCTCGACGTCGTGCCAGCCGGGGTCAAAGCCCGAAGGGTCGATGCGCGCGAGGCGCGCCAGCGCCGCCCCGCCGCGCTCGAGCTCGCGGCCGTCCGCGTCGAGCAGCCGGTAGCCCAGCGCCTGGGCCATGCCGGCGCCGCCGTCGTTGGTCGCGGAGCCGCCTATGCCGGCGATGATCTGCCCGACGCCCTCCGCCCTGGCGGCGGCGAGCAGCCTGCCGAAGCCGAAGGTGCCGGCCCGGCGCGCGTCACGTGCGGAATCTGGGATCAGCGCGAGCCCGCTCGAAGCCGCCAGCTCGACCACCGCCGTGTGGCGATCGTCGATGAGGCCGAACGTGGCCGCCACGGGCTCGCCCAGGGGGCCTTCGACGGTCGCGGTCCGGTGCTCGCCATGCCGGGCGGACACCAGGGCCTCAGTCGTGCCGTCGCCTCCGTCGGCCAAAGGCACCTGGACGACCTCCGCGTCCGGGAAGGCCTCGACCACCCCCGCGGCCATCGCGGCCGCCGCCTGGGATGCGGTCAGGGTTCCCTTGAAAGCGTTGGGCGCGACGACGACCTTCATAGCCGCCCTTGGCGCCAAACGCGCCGATCAGGAGCCGGGAAAGGCGCCATTGGCGCAGAACGCGCGCATCGTATACCGGAGGGAGAGCAGGCCCGCTGAAGGCGGGCCGATGAGAGGGAACCATCCGGTTCCCGTTCGTGCGCCGACGCTGCATTGGCGGCCGGGTTCACCCCGGCCGCGACTTTGTTTGAAACGTCTCCCATGCGTTGCATGCATTTGCCGCTTAAACAAAGCCCAACCTTATACCGGAGGGAGAGCAGGCCCGCTAAAGGCGGGCCGATGAGAGGGAACCATCCGGGTTCCCTCTCATTCAATCCGGGTTCCCTCTCATTGCCGACACTGCATTGGCGGCCGGGTTCATCCCGGCCGCGACTCTGTCTATAACGCCGCCCGGACATCGCTTCGAGTGGGCGAACTCAGACAAGGCCGAACCTTATACCGGAGGGAGAGCAGGCCCGCCCGAGGCGGGCCGATGAGAGGGAACCATCCGGGTTCCCTCTCATTCACGCATCCGGGTTCCCTCTCATCAGTACACCGCCAAAGACCAGTCTTTGTACTTCGGCGTGTCACCGCGGACGGCGCCGAAGTAGATCTGCTGCAGCTCCTGCGTCATCTCGCCGACCTTCCCGGTGCCGACCTTGCGCCGGTCGACCTCGATCACGGGCGAGACCTGCGCGCCGGTGCCGCACATGAGCAGCTCGTCGCACGTGTACAGCTCCGTCCGATCGATCGTCCTCTCGACCACGGGAACCTTGAGCTCGTCCTGGATCAAACCGATCAGCACCTTGCGGGTCACGCCTTCCAGGATGTCGTCGGTCACCGGCGGCGTCACGAAGACGCCGTCCTTGTACATGAAGATGTTCTCGGCGGACCCTTCGGAGACGTTGCCCTCGACGGTCAGCACGATCGCCTCGTCGTAGCCCGCCTCGTTGGCCTCCGACTTCGCCAGGGCGCATTGCGCGTAAGCGCCGGTGACCTTGGCCCGCGCGGGCAGCGACTGGTCCGGGACACGACGCCACGAGCTGACCATGCAGCGAATGCCGGCGTCGACCTCCACGTAGTTGCCGAACGGCGAGGCGTAGATGAAGAAGCTGTGCTTGAGGTTGTGCAGCCGCACGCCGATCTCCTCGCTCGAGGCATAGAGCAGCGGCCTGACGTACACGTCCGACTTGAACTCGTTCCGGCGCAGCAGCTCGACGGTGAGGTTCACCAACTCTTCGGTCGAGTACGGAAGCTCCATGCGCATGACGTTGCCGGAGCGGCGCATGCGCTCGTAATGCGCTGCCGGCTTGAGCAGGAAGAGCTGCTTTTTCGGCTCGTTCCAGTACGCGCGGATGCCCTCGAAGACACCCGTGCCGTAGTGCAGCGCATGCGTCATGATGCCGAGCTTGGCGTCGTGGTAGCGAACGAACTCGCCCTCGTAGAACACCCACGTGTTGGGATGACCTGACTGCCCCGTCGCCGTGGTCTTCGTCGCCTTCGTGTCCACACCCATCGAGGTAATGGTAGTTGGGAAATTCCCGGTCCGGCCGTACCGCGCCAGCCTCCAGGGAAGCGAATCTGATATGAATCCGGCGTGAGCCTCTACGGCGTCATCGCCGACCTGCGCCGCGAGCACTCGACGCCGGGCGCGATGGAAACGCTCGATATGGTGGTCGGGGAGCTGGGCAAGTCCCGCGACAACCTGAAGGAGGCGGTCGAACACCTCGACGGGCGGCCGCTGCCGGCCGGCGGCAAGCCCGTCCTGGAAGAGCTCGTCCAGCGGGCCAGGGCGGAAGGCGTGTACGACCTCGACTACGGCCCCGACCCATACGACCAGCCGCCCGCCGAGCCGCTCGACGAGGGCACCGCCGGCATCGGAGCGCTGCTGGCCCTCTTCTCGCTCCTCGGCATGGTGCTGGCGCTGGTTGCCGTGGTGGCCGGCATCAACGCGATCCTGCACACCCCGAGCTGATGGCGGAATACTCCTTCGACGTCGTCTCCGAGTTCGATCCCGCGGAGCTCACCAATGCGCTCGACCAGGCGCGGCGGGAGGTGAGCACGCGCTTCGACTTCAAGGACACGGGGACGGTCTACGACCAGAAGCCGGATTCGATCCTCGTCGAATCGGCCAGTGAGGACCGCGCCCGCGCGGCGCTCCAGGTCCTGCGCGAGAAGGCGGCGCGCCGGCAGCTGTCGCCCAAGCTGTTCCAGGCCGGCGACCCCAAGACCGTCGGCAAGGGGCGCGGCCAGATCGAGGTCAAGCTCAACGCGGGCATCAACGACGAGATCGCGCGCGACCTCCGCAAGCGGATCCAGAACATAACCTCCAAGGTGCAGGTCCGGATCCAGGGCGACCAGCTGCGGGTGGCCGGGAAGGACAAGGACACGCTGCAGCTCGTGATCAAGGCGCTGCGCGAGGCCGAGGACATCCCCGTGCCGCTCCAGTTCACCAACTATCGCTAGGAAGACCCGCCGGCCTTAGGCTTGCGGCGTGATCGTTATTCCCGCCGTCGACCTCCTCGGCGGCAAGCTGGTCCGGCTGACCAGGGGCGACTACGACGCGCCGACGGTCTACTCGGACGACCCGCTCGAGGTGGCGGATCAGCTCGCCACCGCAGGGGCGCGGCGGCTGCATGTCGTCGACCTCGACGCCGCTCGAGGCTCGGGTGACAACAAGGCCCTCATCGGAAGGATCCTGGCGCGCGGCGATCTCGAGCTGCAGGTCGCGGGAGGAATCAGGAGCGCGGCCGCCGTCGACTCGCTCGTCACGCACGGTGCGCACTGGGTCGTGATGGGAACGACCGCCGTGAAGGATCCCCTGCTGTTCGAGCGCTGCTCGCGGCGGCATCCCGGGCGCCTGATCGCCGCGCTCGACCTCCGCGACGACAGGGCGGCGGTGGGCGGCTGGATGGACACGGCCCCCGTGATGATCGGGGCGCTGCTTGGCCGGTGGGACCGGCTGCCGCTGGCGGCCGTCATCCTCACCGCCATCGAACGCGACGGCACGATGTCGGGCCCAGACCTGGAGACGCTCGCCCGCGTGCGCCGGATGACGAGCCACCCCGTCCTCTACTCCGGCGGCGTGTCGTCGATGGACGACCTGGCCACGCTGGAGGGGGCCGGCGCGGCCGGGGTCATCTTCGGCCGAGCGCTTTACGAGGGCCGCATCGACCTCGAGCAGGCGCTGGCCGTATGAGGACGCTCGGCGCCGCCGTGCTGGCGGCGCTGCTGCTCGTCGGATGCGGGGGCCGCGAGACCCCGGACGACCAGGGCCTCCACCAGGACCTCGTCAACGGAAGCAGCGGCGCCGAGGTCACATTCGACGGCTCGGTGGCGGCGGACCCGGTCGAATCCGGCGACCACGAGCGCTTCAGGGTGAAAGTGCCGACCGGCGACGTGATCGAGGTCGATCACAACACCTCGCTGGCCCAGGCGGTGCCGCTGCACGCGGGCGACGCGGTGGTCGTCCATGGCGAGCTCTACATCGACCCCGGCCCCCGGTATGGGGTGCATTGCACGCACGCGCACACCTCCAGCGGCTGCCCGAACCCGGGCTGGATCGAATACAACAACAACTACTACGAGTGACCGCGCCTAGGATCTGAGAGCGATGAGTGACGGCGGCCACCACCACGAACACGAACACGGCCATCACCACGAACACCACGGGGCCGGCGGGATGCTCGCCAACCTCGGCGCCGGCGATCACGGTCCGATTGAGCGGATCGGACTCGTGCTGCGGAACCTCGCGCGCCGCGGAAGGGGCGGCCGGCCGCACCAGTGCTGCGGAAACTACGGCGAGCCCGGGTGTTGAATGACGAAAGAAGAGGCCCGTGCGGCCGGATTGATCGAGTAGAGAGCTGAACCGCTAGCGCTTGCGCGGCGGCTTGCGCGCGACCATCCAGGTGGTCGCCTGGGCCACAGGCCGGATCACCATCTCGTCGATGTCCACGTGCGAGGGCCGCGTCACGGCGAAGAGGATGCACTCCGCGACGTCCTCGGCCGTCAGCGGCTTCATCCCGTCGTACACGGCCTTGGCAGCCTTGCGATCGCCGTGGAAGCGGACCACGCTGAACTCGGTCTCCACCAGGCCGGGAGCGATCTCGGTGACGCGGATCGGCTCGCCGTTGAGCTCCAGGCGCAAGGTGCGTGAGATGGAACGCACCGCGTGCTTGACCGCGGTGTAGCCCGCGCCGCCCTTGTAATCCTCGAAGCCCGCGACCGAGCCGATGTTGACGATATGGCTGCTTCGGGCCTTGCGCAGAAGCGGCAGGCACGCGCGCGTCATGCGCATCAGTCCGAGCACGTTGGTCTCCCACATCACGGTCCAGTCGTCGTCGCGAGCCTCGGCGATCGGGTTGAGCCCGAGCGCCCCGCCCGCGTTGTTGACGAGGACGTCGATCCGGCCGAAGCGCTTCTTCACCTGGGCCACGAACGCGTCGACGCTCGCGGGGTCCGTGACGTCGAGTGGAAGGGCGATGCCGTCCTCGCCGGCGACGCGCTCCAGCCGCTCGACGCGACGCGCTCCAACGACGATCTGATAGCCGTGCCGCCCGAGAGCGATCGCCGTCGCCGCTCCGATTCCGGAGGACGCTCCCGTGACCACCGCGATCGAGCTCACCTGTTCACCTCCACCTCCAACCGATGGATGACGCCACGGCAGGTTTCAAAGCGTACCCTAGGAAAAAATGCTGGACGCGCTGGTGGCGGTGGTCGTGATCGGGCTGATCGTCGCCGGCATCGTGGCCATGATCGGACCTTCCAACGTCGCGCGGAGGATTCGCGCCGTGGTAAGCATCCGGCGCGGCGGCGCGGTGCTGGAACCCCGACCGTCACGCGACGTGGTTCCCCCCGCCCTCAACGCCAAGACGCAGCGCGTGCTCGTCGCGGCAGCACGGCTCGCCACATGGCTCCGCAACAACGGCCAGGAGGACGTCGCGCGCGAGATCCGCAACGCGGCGGCGCGCATGGCCGGCAACGAGCCCGCCGGCCTCTACGCGCTCCAGAACACGCTTCGCCGAATGAGGATCGTGAACGTCACCGACCCTGAAGCGCAGGAGAAGGTGAGGGCGCTCGCGGCCGAGCTGCGGAGCGCGGTGCAGGATCGGTTCGAGCAGCTGGAGCTGCTGCCGTTTCGAAAGCCCTGAACGGTTCCTCTTCGGGCCGGTTGCGCGTCCGGTCCGGCTCTCCATTCGAGGAATCGATCGGTTTCTGCCGCGCTCTCCGGGTAGGAGACCGAGTGCTGGTCTCCGGCACCGCGCCGATCTGGCCCGACGGGCATGTCGAAGAGGACGTCTATGCGCAGGCGGCCCGTTGCTTCGAAATCATCGGGAGGGCGCTCGAAGAGGCCGGCGCCTCGCTGGACGCGGTGGTGCGGACACGGATGTTCATCGTCGACGCGGCTGACGCGGAAGCGGTCGGACGCGCGCATGGCGAGGCGATGGCGGCAGCCCGGCCCGCTGCGACGATGGTGGTCGTCAAGGGCTTGCTGGATGCGCGCTGGAAGGTCGAGGTCGAGGCGGAGGCGCAGCTGGGTTGATCAGTCGCGCGGCTTCGGGCCCTTGCCGGATTCGATGTATTTCTTCAGGCGCTCGAGGTTGTCCCGGATCCCCTCCGCGTACTGCTTGTTGAAGAGGCCGGTGGCAAACCGCAGCATGCCGCCGAGCTCGAAGTCCATCTCGTACGTGAGCCGGGTCGATCCACCCTTTCTCTCGGCGTACGTGTAGGACCATTTGCCCTTGACCGGACCCTTGACGAAATCGCCCGCGCAGCGCTTCGGCCTGGTCCAGACGGTCTGCTCGACCTCGATCTTCTCCTTGTGGCCGCCGGGGAGCGAGAGGTGGTAGCGGTATCGCGTGCCCTTTCCCGGCGGACCGTCGTCGAGCTTTTCGACGCGGTCCATGTTCGTCGTCCACTTCGGGGCGTGCTCGACGTCCTCGGCTACGACAGCCCACACGCGTGACGGCGGCGCTTCGATATCGACCGATTCGCGGAGCTTCGCCATGCTTCGATGATCTCAAACATCACTGACCCCGCACCGCGGCGCCTGCTCGGCGCGCTGCGGCACCACAACTACCGGCTGTTTCTGACCGGCCAGATCATCTCGACGGTCGGCACGTGGATGCAGAGCGTGGCCATGCCCTGGCTGGCCCTCGAGCTGACGCACAGCGGCGTGCTCGTCGGCCTCGTGCTCGCCACCCAGTTCACCCCGGTCCTCATCGGAGGCCAGCTCGGCGGGGTGGTGGCGGACCGCTTTCGCAAGCGCGACGTGCTCCTGGTCACGCAATCGGCGTTCATGGTCCCGTCGTTCAGCCTCTTCGTGCTCAGCATGAGCGGCCACGCTCAGTACTGGGAGGTCCTGGTGGCGGCGTTCGCGACCGGCTCGATCAACCTGTTCGACGTCCCCGCGCGCCAGTCCTTCATCGTCGAGATGGTCGGCAAGGAAGACCTGATGAACGCGATCGCGCTCAACTCCTCCGTCTTCAACGGCGCGGCCGTGGTCGGCCCTTCGGTGGCGGGAGTGCTGATCGGGTTCGTCGGGCTGCCGGTGTGCTTCCTCGCCAACTCGCTCAGCTATCTCGCCGCGATCGGCGCCCTTCTGCTGATGCGCGGCCTTCCGAAGATCGAACGCGAGCGCCACGAGCAGCCGCTCCTGGCAAGGCTGGCCCAGGGTGCGTCCTACGCGCGCCACGAGCCGGTGGTGGGAGGCCTGCTCGTCTGCGTTGCGGTCTTCTCCCTCTTCGCCATGAACCGGCTCACGCTGATGCCGCTGTTCGCGGATCAGGTGCTGCGGGTGGGCGCGCAGGGATTCGGCTTCCTGATGGCCTCGATGGGAGTCGGCGCGCTCACAGGAGCGCTGACGCTTGCGTTCTTTCCGCAGCTGGGTGCCGATCCGCGACGCCAGATCTGGATGGCGCTGATCTGGGTGGCGGCGCTGCTCGTCTTTTCGATCTCGCGCGTCTTCGTGCCGTCGCTGCTCGCGCTGTTCGTGGCCGGCTACTGCCAGATCTCGTTCGTGGCCACCTCGAACAACCGGATCCAGACCGTCACGCCGGACCACCTCCGGGGCCGGGTCATGGCGCTCTACGCGCAGGCGCTGATCGGCGTGGGGCCGATCGGAAGCCTGCAGGCCGGAGGGCTCGCCACGCTTCTAGGGGCGCCCTGGGCGATGGCGATCGGCGCGATCGTCGCGGGCACGGTCGTGGTCGCGATCCGGCTCATGACGCCGGAGGTCTTCTCTCAGCCGATGGAGACTTCGAGCACGGCGGCCACCGCGAGGGCCGGAACGAGCCAGACCAGCGCGCGCATGTAGTCGGCCAGCGCCGCCAGAACCCGGTCGCTCCATCCGCCCTCGGCGTCCATGTGAATCGCCGCGGCGCCGATCTGCATCGCCAGCCCGCCGGCGATGATGGCGGCCGGCACCTCCACCAGCCCGTTGGGCAGGATGCCGGAGAGCGCGATCGACCACGACGAGAGGGCCGCCACGAAGCCGAGCAGAAAGCCCGGCGCGAAGGTCAGCAGGAAGCCGCTGAGCCCCGCGGTGAACACGGCGAGGAGGGCGACGAGCAGGAACGCGAGCACGTTGTGGGCGAAGATCGCGGCCACCTGGACGGCCGGACCTGAATCGCCGCCGGCGGAGCGCACCAGGCTCGAGATCAGGGGACGCACAAGGGCCGGCGGAACGATGTACGAGGAACCCGCCAGGTAACCCGCTCCCGCGCCTATCGGAAACCCGGCGGCGGCGATCAGCATGGGCACGCGCCTCTGCCACACCAGGCGGACCAGACCGGACCGGCCGGCAAAGCTCTTGCGCACAGCGGCGGCCGCCCGCCGGAAAGGGTGCCCGAGGCCCGCGTCCCGGGCCAGCATCTGCTCGCGGGAGAAGCCCGCGAAGCCCATCCGCAACAGAGTGATCGCGCTGACCGTCATCAGCAGGGCGAACGCCCACAGGAACTCGGCGCGGCCGAGGAGGATCAGCGCCGCCTCGATCTGGAGGACGAACGACATCGGCAGGATGATGAACGAGGCCATCACGTTGGCCGCCCGCATCGTGCGCGCGTTGAGGCTGATGATCACCGCGCCGGCCACCATGGCCGCGACCTGGCACACGGTCGACAGCGCCAGCGCGAGCAGGATCACGAGCGGGAAGTAGCCGAGCCCCGGAAAGGCGACCAGGCAGTACACGATCAGCCCGCCGTAGCAGAGGGCCAACGCAACGGTGAGCACGGCCACGACCTTGCCGGCATAGATCTCGGCTTCGCGCAGCGGCGTCGAAAGCAGCACCTCGAGCGTGGTGCGCTCGCGCTCGCCGACGAAAGACTCGAGCGCGAGCACGAGCGAGAAGCTCGCGGGGATGAACACGACGAAGAACGCGCCGACCAGCGCCAGGCGGTTGACGACGGCGGTTCCGCCGCCGAAGGCCGCGAGGCCGCGTACGCCGACTGCCGAAGCGATCGGAATCGCCAGGGTCAGCGTGACCATCGCGCCGACGAGGCGGATCTCGCTCGTGGCGTCACGCAGGTCGCGTCTTGCGACCAGCCCGGCCTTATGCCGATCGAGTTTCGGCCAGCTCATCTCGGTGGTTCCCCACGATGGCGAGGTAGATGTCCTGGAGCGTCGGCAGCTCGTGGACCTCGTGGCGGGTGGCGAGGCCCGACTTGCGGCGGAGCTCGGAGAGGCTGCCCAGGGCCAGTGCACGCCCGGCGGACATCACGCCGATGTTTCCGGCGAGGTACTCGGCCTCCTCCATGCTGTGCGTGCAGATCACCAGCGCGCAGCCCTCCTTCTGGAGGTCTTTGAGATACGTCCAGGCGCGGCGGGCGCTGTCCGGGTCGAGCGCCGATGTCGGCTCGTCGGCGAGCACGACCCGCGGATGGTGCAGGGTGGCCCGGATCAGCGCGACCTTCTGCCGCATGCCCTTCGAATACGTCCCGAGCCAGCGGTCCGCCGCGTCGGTCAGCTCGAAGACCTCCAGCAGGTCCTCGATCCGGCGCCGCCGGATGTCCGGAGCGAGGTCGTAGATCTCTCCGAAGTAGTCGAGGTACGCGCGCACGGTCATCCGCTCGTACAGTCCCGGCACCTCGGGCATCAGGCCGACCCGTGCTCGCACCGCGGCCGGGTCCTCCGCCGAGTCGATGCCGTCGACGAGGACGGTGCCGGTGCTCGGCTTCAGGACGCCCGCCATGCAGCGCAAGGCGGTGGTCTTCCCGGCCCCGTTGCGGCCGAGCAGGATCAGGCACTCGCCTTCGTCGACACGGACGGTCAGCTCTTTGAGCGCCAGCACCTCCCCGTAACGCTTGGAGAGGTGATCGACCTGGAGAAGCACGGCTAGAGGATTGTGACGGGCTATTTCGACGAAGTTGGCGATTTAGGTGGAGTCGGGAACCGCGACTCGAATCCGGAGCCGCGCCGGATGTCACTCCGTTGCCACGCCACAAGCAGCGCAAGGACCAGGACGAAGCCGGCGATGCCCACGAGCACGATGATCGCCGGCGGCGCTCCGAACCCGGCGGCGACCAGGCCGGCGATCGCGCCGGCCACCGCCGCCAGGATCACCGACACCATGCCCGGCAGGGTCGACAGCCCGTGCACGAGCGAGCCCCCCGGCGGTGCCGTGGGCTCGATGCCCATCGAACGCACCACGCCCAACACGTCGTCATGGGTGCCGGTGAAGAAATACGGCTCCAGGTCGGGGTGCATCTGCAGGTACGCATTGCGCAAGCGGTTCATGGCCATCACCCAGTGAAAGTCGTCGCGGTTCAGCGAGATCAGCCGGGCCACCGTGAAGAAGCCGACGAGGGCGACCACGGTCAGCATGAAGATCGCGATCGAGATGAAGACCTGTCCGGAGCGATCGGCCTGGGCGATCAAGGCCAGGGCGATCACGGCACCCGACAGGACCGCGAGGAACATGTTCACGCGCCCGAGCGACTCCTGGTAGGTCAGCGCGCGAGTCGCGAGCAGGCTCCAGTGCTCGGTCGCCAGGACCTGCAGCTTCGACGCGGCGGCTGGATCGCGTCCCGGCGGCATCTCGGTCGTCAATCTCAGTCCCTCGGGAGGAACCGCGGCAGGTCCGCCGGCGACTTGAGGCCGCGCTGCTCGAGGAAGGCCGCGATGCCGTCGTGGACCTCCGCGATCGCTCGCGGATTGACGAACGTCGCGGTGCCCACCTGCACCGCAGCGCAGCCCGCGATCAGGAACTCGAGCGCGTCCTCCGCCCGGGCGATCCCGCCGATGCCGATCACCGGGATCCGCACCGCCCTGGCCGCCTGATGGGCCAGGTGCACGGCGAGCGGGCGGATGGCCGGCCCGGACAGGCCGCCGGTCCGGAAGCTCAGGCGCGGCCGGTACGTGTTCAGGTCGATCGACATGCCGACGAAGGTGTTGATCGCGCACAGCGCATCCGCGCCCGCGCCTTCCACGGCCCTGGCGATCACGCCGATATCGCCCACCATCGGGGTGAGCTTCACCCACACCGGCAGCCCGGTCCGGGCGCGCACGGCCTCCGTGACCGCGGCCGCCGACCTCGGGTCGTTGCCGAAGTAGAGGCCGCCCTGCTCCACGTTGGGGCACGAGATGTTGATCTCGAAGCCGGCCACTCCCGGCACCCCGTCGAGCCGGGCGGCGAGCTCGCCGTACTCGGCCGCCGACTCCCCGTTGATGTTGACCAGCACGGGGAAGTCCCACGCGGACCACTGGGGCGCGTAGTCGCGGATCAGGGCCTCGACCCCGGGGCCCTGGAGGCCGATCGCGTTGAGCATGCCGCTCGGAGTCTCGGCGATGCGGGGCGGCGGAGTCCCCGCGCGGGGCCGCAGGAAGATGCCCTTCGACACCATGCCGCCGACCGCGCGACGCTCCAGCAGCGGCACCTCCGTGCCGTAACCGAAGGTTCCCGACGCGGCCATGACCGGCCCGTGAAGCTTCAGGCGGCCGACCTCGACGCTGAGCGCGGGCGTCATGCGACCGCGTATGGCAGGTGCGAGGGCAGCGCGTTCCAGTCCACGTCCGCCGCGCGATAGACGGGACCTTCCTTGCACGCTCGGTCGTAGCCGCCGCGGACCAGCGGCACGGCGCAGCCGAGGCACACGCCGGTTCCGCAGCCCATGTAGGTCTCGATCGACACCTGCGCGTCAGGCCACCGCTCGGCGACCGCGGCCAGCATGCGGTTGGGGCCGCAGGCGAGAACGACGTCGGCGTCGGGCGCCGCCCCCACCACCGTGCCCCTGGCGCCGCGCGATCCGTCGTCCGTCGCCCACACGATGCGGTCGCCTTCCGCCTCGCCGCAGAGCTCGTCCACGGAACGGGCGCCGTGCACCCAGGTCACGCGCATGCCCAGGCCGGCCGCCTGGCGCGCCGCGAGCGGCATCGGGGCGACACCCAGGCCCCCGCTGACCAGCACCACCGTGCGCGCTTCGCGCGGAAGGTCGAAGCCGCGCCCGAGCGGGCCGAGACAGCTCACGCGATCACCCGGCTCCAACGCGAGCAGCTGCGCGGTTCCGGCACCCACCGACTTGAGCACGACCTCGACCTGCTCCCCCTCGCTGCGGTACACGGAAAACGGCCGGCGGAGCAGCGGACCGGGCGACCAGCCGAGGTTGACGAACTGGCCGGCGCGGGCCGTGGCCGCGATCTCCGGCGCGTGCAGCGCGAGCACGAACATGTCGCGCGCGACCTGGCGGCGGGACGTTACCCGCGAATCAAGCAGGAACACTGCCGCGCCATTCGTCGATCGTCCGCACCTCCATCTCCTCGCGCGCGTTGACCTCCGCCTCGAGCAGGGCGGTCGCGGTGTCAAGCGAGGTGAGGCACGGGATGCGCCGCTCCACCGCGGCACGCCGGATCTCAAACCCGTCCTTGATGACGGGGTTGCCGTCGCCCGGATCCTCGTAGACGTTCGACATCGTGTTGATCACCAGCTGGACCTCGCCGCGCACGATCACGTCGACGACGGTCGGTCCCTCCTCGCCGATCTTCGCGACGACGCGAGGCGAGAACCCGGCCGCGCGAAGCGCCTTCGCGGTGCCCTCGGTGGCCACGATCTTGCAGCCGTGCTGGATCAGCCGAGAGACGATCGGGAACAACTCCGGCTTGTCGGCGTCGGCGATGGTCAGGAGCGCCGTGCTTCCCCGCTCGAGATGCATGCCCGAGGCGGCGAACGCCTTGCGCAGGGCCTCGTTCAGGGTGCGCGCGACGCCGATCGCCTCGCCGGTGGACTTCATCTCCGGGCCCAGGTACGAGTCCACGCGGGCGAGCTTGTTCATGGAGAAGACGGGCGCCTTGACGGCGACCAGGTCCCTGCGCGGCACCAGGCCGGTCTTCCAGCCGAGATCGGCCAGCGTCCGGCCCAGCATCACGTTCGTCGCCAGCTTGACCATCGGCACCCCGGTGACCTTGGACAGGAAGGGCACTGTGCGCGAGGCGCGCGGGTTGACCTCCAGCACGTGGACACGGCCGCGATGCACGACGTACTGCACGTTGACCAGGCCTCGGATTCGCAGGTGACGGGCGATCCGCACGGTGTAGTCGACGATGCTGTCGATCTCGCCCCGCTCGAGCCCCGGCGCGGGGTACACGGCATAGGAATCCCCCGAGTGCACGCCCGCGCGCTCCACGTGCTGCATCACGCCGGGGATGACGACCGTGTCACCGTCCGAGATGGCGTCGACCTCCACCTCGACGCCCTGCAGGTACTTGTCGACCAGCACCTCGCCGCGCGCCATCGCGCCGATCGCCCACACCATGTAGCGGCGGAGCTCGTCGCGGTTGCGCACAATCTCCATCGCGCGCCCACCGAGCACGTACGAAGGCCGGACCAGCACCGGGTAGCCGACGCGCTCGGCGATCGCCTCGGCCTCCTCCACCGTGGTGGTGGTCCCACCCATCGGCTGCGGGATCCCGATCGCGTCGAGCGACGCCGCGAACGCTCGGCGGTCCTCCGCAAGGTCGATCGCCTCGACGCTCGAGCCGAGGATCGGCACGCCGCTCTCCTCGAGCGGCTCGGCCAGGTTGATCGCCGTCTGGCCCCCAAACTGCACCAGCGCGCCGGAGGCGTGCTCGTTGCGCGCCACGTGCACCGCACCGTCGAGGTCCAGCGGCTCGAAGTAGAGCCGGTCCGATGTGTCGAAGTCCGTGGAGACCGTCTCGGGGTTGGAGTTCACCATCACGGCGCGGACGCCCATATCGCGCAGCGCCCAGGCCGCGTGCACCGAGCAGTAGTCGAACTCGATGCCCTGCCCGATCCGGATCGGCCCCGAGCCGACGACCTCGGCGGTCTTCCCTTCCGCGGCCCCGGCCTCGGATTCCTCCTCCCAGCACGAGTAGTAGTAGGGCGTCGCCGCCTCGAACTCACCCGCGCAGGTGTCGACCAGCTTGTAGGCCGGCACGCCGGCTTCGACCGTCTCGCCGCGCAGCGCGGTGATCATCCCGTCGGAGAAACCGGCCCGCCGGAGCTCCCGCACATCCCCTTCGAGCTCGAGCCTCGTGACCGTGGCGAGCCGGTCGAGAAACCAGCGGTCGATGCCGCTGCGTTCCGCGAGCGATGCCGGGTCGGCGCCGTTGCGGAGCGCGTTGAGCAGCGCGAACAGGCGGCGGTCGTTGGGCTGGTCGATCGTATCCGGGCCCAGCTCCCACGCTGCCGGCTGCTTCTGCTCGAGCGAGCGCAGCGCCTTGACCAGCGCGGCCTCGAAGGTCCGCTCGATCGCCATCACCTCGCCGGTCGATGCCATCTGCGTGCCCAGGCGGCGTTCGCCGGCGGGGAACTTGTCGAACGGCCAGCGCGGGATCTTCACCACGCAGTAGTCGAGCGCCGGCTCGAACGCGGCAAAGGTGCGGCCGGTGATCTCGTTGCGGATCTCCTCGAGCCTGCGGCCGACCGCGACCTTCGCGGCGACGCGCGCGATCGGATAGCCGGTCGCCTTGGAGGCGAGGGCCGAAGACCGGCTCACCCGCGGGTTGACCTCGATCACGTAGTACTGCGAGCTCGCCGGATCCAGGGCGAACTGCACGTTGCATCCGCCTTCGATCCCGAGCGCGCGGATGATCCGGATCGCGGACGAGCGCAGCATCTGGTGGTCGCGATCCGAAAGCGTCTGCGCCGGCGCGACCACGATCGAGTCGCCGGTGTGCACGCCCATCGGGTCGAGGTTCTCCATGTTGCAGACCGTGATGCACGTGTCGGCGGCGTCCCGCATGACCTCGTACTCGATCTCCTTCCAGCCCCACAGCGAACGCTCGACCAGGACCTGGTGGATCGGCGAGGCGGCGAGCCCGCGAGCGGCGATCCGCTCGAGGTCCGCCTCGGTGGTGACGAAGCCGCCGCCCGTGCCGCCCAGCGTGTATGCGGGACGGATCACGAGCGGAAGCCCCGTATCGAGGGCGAAGGCGCGCACCTCGTCCAGCGATTCGCACACGCGCGAGACTGGGACCGGCTCTCCCAGCTCCTCCAGCATCTCCTTGAAGACCTGGCGGTCCTCCGCCTTGCGGATCGTGTCGATCGTCGCCCCCAGCAGCCGCACGCCGTGCCGCTCCAGCACGCCGCCGTTGAAGAGGTCGGTCGCGAGGTTCAGGCCGGTCTGGCCGCCGAGCGTGGGCAGCAGCGCGTCCGGCTTCTCGCGGGCGATGATCCGCTCCACCGCATCCACCGTCAGCGGCTCGAGGTAGACGCGGTCGGCGACATCCTCGTCGGTCATGATCGTCGCCGGGTTCGAGTTGACCAGGACCGTCTCGATCCCCTCCTCGCGCAGGGCCTTGCACGCCTGAGTGCCCGCGTAGTCGAACTCCGCGGCCTGGCCGATCACGATCGGACCCGATCCCAGGATCAGCACCTTGCTCGGCCGGGGCGCCTCGTCGACGCCACCGGCGACGGCTTTCGCCACCGGCGCTCGGCTGCGCACCATCTCGATGAAGCGGTCGTAGAGGTGCTGGTTGTCCTGCGGGCCGGGGCAGCCTTCGGGGTGGTACTGCACGCTGAAGGCCGGCAGACGCCGGTGGCCGAGACCTTCGACCGAGCCGTCGTTCAGGTTGCGCTGCGAGACGTAGAAGTCCCCGGCCGGTATGGAGGCGGCGTCGACCTGGAACTCGTGGTTCTGGCTCGTGATGTGCACCCGCCCGGTGTCGAGATCCTTGACGGGGTGGTTCGCCCCGTGGTGGCCGTACGGCAGGCGCGAGGTGGTGGCGCCCGCGGCCCGCGCGAGGATCTGGTGGCCGAGGCAGATGCCGAAGAGCGGGATGTTGCCGAGCGCGCGAACCGCCAGCTCGACCGGACCCTTGAGCACCGCGGGGTCTCCTGGGCCGTTGGACAGGACGAGGCCGTCCGCACCGAGCGCTTCGACGTCAGACCACGTCGCGGTGTGCGGCAGGACGACGACGCGGCAGCCGCGCTCGCGCAGCGAGCGGAGGATGTTGGACTTCACGCCGTAGTCGACCACCGCGATCACCAGGCCGCGGCCATCGGCCCCGCGCCGCGTCGCCAGCTCCGCCGGCAGCGGCTCCAACCATTCCTCGCGCGCCGTGCGCGAAGCCTGCGCCACGAGGTCCTGCTCGGACAGCGGCGTGACGCGTGAGGCCGCCACCGCGAGCTCCGCGAGCCGCTCCGGCGAGGGGTTCGCCGCCTCGTGCACCAGGACCGCCCGCTGCGCGCCGTGCATGCGGATGTGCCGGGTGAGCGCGCGCGTGTCGATCCCCGTGATGGCCGGGACGTTCCAGCGCCGCAGATACTCGTCGAGCGAGGCCTCGCTCGAGTGATGGCTTGGCGCGGGGCAGGCCCAGCGCGTGATGAGGGCACGGGCCCACGGCCGGGCCGACTCCGAGTCGGCGTCGCGCACGCCGTAGTTGCCCTGGAGGGGATACGTCATGCACACCATCTGCCCGGCGTAAGACGGGTCGGTCAGCACCTCCTGATAGCCGGTCATCGCGGTGTTGAACACGACCTCGCCTTCCCCCAGCGTGCCGGCCCCCAGGGCCTGGCCCACGAAGGCGCGGCCGTCCTCGAGCACGAGCGCGGCGAAAGAGCTCCTAGCCGGCAAGGATCACCGCCTGGTCGACGCCGTCTCGCTCGAGCACGAGCAGCTCGACCCGCTCCTCCTCCGAGGTCGGTACGTTCTTGCCCACGTAGTCAGGCCGGATCGGCAGCTCCCGGTGACCGCGGTCGACGAGAACCGCGAGCTGGATCGCCCGCGGCCGGCCGAAGTCCATCAGCGCGTCCATCGCGGCGCGGGCCGTCCGGCCCTGATAGATCACGTCGTCGACGAGAACCACGACCTTCCCGTCAACCTGCGGGACCTCGCTCGGAGAGCGTTGCGCGTCGGGCGGGCGCGTCCGCAGGTCGTCGCGATGAAGCGTCACGTCGAGCGTGCCGGAGGGGACGGACCGCCCTTCCAGCTCGCTGAGGATGGCCGCGAGCCGCCGCGCCAGGACGTCGCCCTTGCTCACGATCCCGATCACGACCACGTCGGCGACGCCGCGGTTGCGCTCGACGATCTCATGCGCGATGCGGTGCAGCGAGCGCCGGATCGCGTCGGCGTCCATGACCGTCGCCTTGAGCCGGCGCTGGGCGACGCTCATGCGAGCAACCTGTCGAGCAGCGCCATGCGGATGTGGAGTCCGTTTCGCGCCTGCCGGAAGTAGGCGGCGCGCGGGTCGTCGTCAACCTCGGGCGCGATCTCGTCGACGCGCGGCAGCGGGTGCATGACCACCGCGTACTTGCGCATCTGCGCGAGCGACGCCCTGTCGATGCGGTACACGCCTCGCACGGCCTCATACGCCGCCGGGTCGGTGAAGCGCTCCTTCTGGATCCGCGTCATGTAGACCACGTCCACCTCCGGCAGGACGGCTTCGAGGTCCTCTGTCTCCGTCCACGACACGTGCTGCTCGTCGAGATGCTGCTTCAGGTCGTCGCGCATCCTCACCGCGGGAGGCGCGACGAACCAGACCTTGATGTCCTTGAACTTGCTGAGCAGGTAGGTGAGGGACCGGACCGTCCGGCCGTTGGCCAGGTCGCCGACCATCGCGACCCGCACCCCGTCGATCCGGCTGAGCTCCTCCTTGATCGTGTACAGGTCGAGCAGCGCCTGGGTCGGATGCTGGCCCGGCCCGTCGCCGGCGTTGATCACGGGCACGGAGCTGACCGCCGCGGCCCGCCGCGCCGCGCCCTCCTCGTAGTGGCGCAGAACGATCACGTCCGCGTATCCGCTCACGATCTTGATCGTGTCCTCGAGCGTCTCGCCCTTGGCGGAGGAGGAGAACTCGCGCGCGTTGTCGGTGCCCATGGCCTGGCCCCCGAGCCGCATCATCGCCGCCTCGAAAGACAGCCGCGTGCGCGTCGACGGCTCGTAGAAGAGCGCCGCCATCACCTGTCCGGCGACCCGGCCCATGAACCGATGCGGCTCGCGCTTCATCTCCTCCGAGCGCGCGAAAAGCTCTTCGAGGAGGGATCTCGAGAACTGCTGGCTCTCGACGATGTGCCGAAGCCGGGACGAGACGGCCATGAAAAAATCTCCTTCCCGGTCTCTCTGGACCGGACTTAAAGGCGGCTCACCAAGACTAGCACCCACCGGTAACCTTTGCGTGAGATGAACCGCCGTCCGGGACAGGTCAGGGTCATGACAGAGGTTGCGATGTGCAGCTTCTGCGGTCGCCCGCGCACCCTCCGCAAGGAGGAGCACCAGCTCGGGGCGCTCGTGCGCACGATCGTGACGTGCGAGACCTGCCACCGCACCCTCTCGAGCTCGATGGGCGTGGCGGCCGCGGAGGACCAGGCCGCACCCGAGCCGGAGACCGCCGCCGAGGCTGAGGAGAAACCCACCCCGACGCGGCGCGCGACGGCGAAGCGGACGCCGGCGGCTTCGAAGTCGGAGGCTGCGCCGGCCGCCAAGGCTCCGGCGCGCGCCAGGGCCGCCGCGAAGGCCGGGTCCAAGACCGAGCCCGGCAAAAAGCCCGCGCCCGCCCGCCGCACCCCGGAGAAATAGCCGCCCCCGGTGGCAAACTGGTAGCCGGAGGGGTCATGGCGAGCCTGGAGGAGAGAGACCTGCGCAGCCTCGAGCGGCGCAGCATGTATTCGATCTTCGCCCCGCTAGACCCGAACGAGAGGCTGCCCCGCGAGCTCTTGCTGGAGGGCCGCCGCTACCGCGGGATCGGGCGGCGCGAGCTGGCCGGGGCGCTGTGGCTGCCCACGCTGTGGGTGATCCTCGCCTTCGGCGGGTGGGTCACGTCGGACGTCCTGCTCGTGCTCGGCTTCGTCGCCATCGCCTACGTAGCCTTCTGGATGTTCATTCTTTCGGGACGCGACCGCTAACCCCGAACGCACCACGAGACCGAATTCCACGCGTCTTGCGCCAAACGAGCCGAATCCCGCACGCATTGCGCGCGTTTTGCGCCAACGGCGCCGAAATCGCCTGTCGCGAAGGGGTCCATGTCACGGACCTGGACAGCGTATAAACGTCGCATGACAGAAGCAGTGATCGTGGCGTACGGCCGGTCGCCGATCGGGCGCGCGCGCAAGGGCTCGCTGGTCGACGTCAGGCCCGACGACCTGGCGGCGCACGTCGTGACCAGGGTGCTCGACAAGGTCCCCGAGCTCGATCCGACCCAGGTCGAGGACCTGATCTGCGGCTGCGGCCTGCCGGGCGGCGAGCAGGGCCACAACATCGGCCGGGTCGTCTCAGTGCTCGCGCGGCTCGACGTTCCGGGCGTCACGGTCAACCGCTACTGCTCCTCTTCCCTGATGACGACGCGGATCGCCGCGCACGCCATCGAGGCGGGCGAAGGCGACGTCTTCCTGTCGGTCGGCGTCGAGGCGGTTTCGCGCTACGGCAGCGGCTACCCGGACGCGCCTGACACGTACAATCCGAAGCTCGTGCCGGGCAACACCGAGGAATACCCGGACGTCTACATCGCCATGGGCCAGACGGCCGAGAACGTCCGGATCCGCGAGAAGATCACCCGGGAGGAGATGGACCGCTTCGCGCTGCAGAGCCAGCAGCGCGCGGTGAGGGCTCAGGACGACGGGTTCTTCGAGAAGGAGATCGTCCCCGTCCCCCTCCCGAACGGCGAAACGTTCACCCGGGACGACGGCCCGCGGCGCAACACCTCGCTCGAGGCCCTGGCGGCGCTGGAGCCGGCCTTCCGGCCGGACGGCGCGGTGACGGCCGGCAACTCGTGCCCCCTGAACGACGGTGCGGCCGCCGTCGTGGTCATGTCGGACCGGCGGGCGAAGGAGCTCGGCATCAAGCCGATCGCGCGCGTCGTGGCGACCGGGCTTTCGGCCCTCGAGCCGGAGTTCATGGGGCTCGGACCCATCGACGCCTCGAAGCAGGCCCTGAAGCGGGCAAGCATGTCGATCGAGGACATCGACATCGTCGAGATCAACGAGGCGTTCGCCGCCCAGGTCATTCCGTCAGCCCGAGGCATCGGCGTCGACCCGTTCAGCGAGAAGCTGAACCCGCACGGCGGCGCGATCGCGCTGGGTCACCCGTTCGGGATGACCGGCGCGCGCATCCTGTGCACCTTGCTCAACGGGCTGCGGGAGCGGGACGCCACCTTCGGCCTCGAGACGATGTGCGTCGGGGGCGGCCAGGGTATGGCGATGATCGTGGAGCGCCTGAACTAGCCGGGCCAGACCGAACCAGGGTTACCCCGCGAAATCAGGGTCGCGTGGCGGCGGAGGCCGCGGTGGCGCTCGCCAGGACGCGCTCCAGCAGCCTCTGCAACGTTCTGCGCTCTTCCGCGGAAAGGTCCTTCATCAGCTCGTCCTCCAGGCTCTCGCGCGCCTTATCCGCCCGCTCGAGCGCGCGCCGCCCCGCCGGCGTCATCTCGACGATGTGGCGGCGCCGGTCGTTCGGGTCGCGCCGCCGGATCGAGAACTGCGCCGTCTCAAGCTCGTTGAGGATCAGCACCACCGTGTTGGCGTCCATGAACAGGGCGCTCTCCAGCTCCTGCTGGGTGGCTCCGGGGTGGTCGCCGATGTACCCGAGCGTCATGTAGAGCTTGAACCGCATCCCGAGCAGGTCGTCGCTCGTCAGGCGGTGAGCCGCCTTGTGGACCTGCGTCAGCAGGGAAACGAGCCCCGCCTCCGATCTCGCTCCGTCGCCTCTCACGCCCATAGATCTTATCACTGACTCTTAATGTTCCCCATGTCCCGATATTCCATGCAATAAGGATGGTAATGATCCTGTTATAGTGATCATCCTAAGTTCGGTTCGGTTGTCATGGAGGCGGAGATGAACTCAAATCTAAGAAGGTGGGCGGCTCTGATCGTGGTCTGCTTCGGGCAGCTCATGATCATGGTCGACTCGACGATCGTGAACGTCGCGCTGCCCTACATCCAGCGCGACCTGGGCTTCAGCCCGGCCAATCTCACCTGGGTGGTCAATGCCTACCTGATCGGGTACGGCAGCTTCCTGCTGGTCGCCGGACGGCTTGGTGACCTGATCGGGCGCCGCAAGGTCTTCCTCGCGGGCGTCTTCCTCTTCACGGTCGCCTCGGTGGGCTGCGGCTTCGCCTACGGCGCCGACCACCTGATCATCGGCCGCTTCCTGCAGGGCCTCGGCGCCTCGCTCTCGGCGGGCGTGATCATCGCCATCATCGTCACCGAGTTCCAGAAGCCAGGCGAGCGGGCCAGGGCGATGAGCGTGTTCACCCTGGTCATCGCGGGCGGCGGATCCCTCGGCCTGCTGGCCGGCGGGTTCGTGACGCAGTGGCTGAGCTGGCACTGGATCTTCTTCATCAACCTGCCGATCGGCATCTTCACCATGGCCTTCGGCCTGTGGCTGGTCAAGGAGAACGAGGGTCTTGGCCTGAGCCGCGGAATCGACCTTGGTGGCGCCGCGCTCGTCACGGCCGCCCTCATGCTCGGCGTGTACGGCATCGTCACCGCGGCCGACAACGGCTGGACGTCGCCGCACACGGTCGGCCTCGAGGTCGCGGCGCTCGCGCTGCTGACCGCGTTCTTCGGGCTGGAGTCGCGGCTCGCCAATCCGCTGATGCCGCTGCGGGTCTTCGCCATCCGGAGCCTCACCGGGGCCAGCGCCGCGCGTGCACTGCTCTTCACCGGGCTGTCGACCAACTTCTTCATCGGGGCGCTCTACCTGCAGCACATCAGAGGCTTCAGCGCCTTCGAGACCGGGCTCGCCTTCCTGCCGACGACGCTGAGCATCGCCGTCATGTCGTCCGGCATCTCGGCCCGGCTGATGGGCCGGATCGGCCCCCGGAACATGCTCGTCGCTGGACTCCTCGTCATCGTCGGGGCGATGGCCATCCTCGCCAACGCCGGCGCGGGCGCCGGCTACGCGCCGCAGCTGCTGGTGGCGTACATCCTGCTCGGCATCGGCGCCGGGTCGTCCTTCCTGCCGCTGTTGACCATCTCGATGTCGGAGGTGCCGATCGCGGACGCGGGCATGGCGTCGGGCTTCAGCAACGTCACCATGCAGGTCGGAGGCGCGCTGGGCCTGGCGGTGATGGGCACCGTCTCGTCGAGCTACGCGCACAACCTGCTCTCGCGGGGCACCGCGGTGACGCTGGCCGTCACCGGCGGCTACCAGCTGGCCTACGTGCTGGGTGCCGGCGTCGTGGCGGCGGCCCTCACGGTCGTGCTGGTCGTGCTGCGGTCGCCGCGCCGGCCGGCGCCCGAGGAGCACCGGGTGGAGGAAGAGGTGGAGGCGGAGGCCGCCTAAGGCGTCCGCTTCAGATAGAAGCGGCACGGCGGAGACTCCGCCGTGGTGTGGAAGTTCCAGTGACGGCACCACGTGGTGCCGTCGAACTTCCTGCAGGAACCACAGGAGACGCGCGGGCTCGGCGCTCGCGCCTTCTTCATGTGATGCTCGGGCCGCTCGCCGGGAAAGTCCCCGCCCATCAGTGCTTGAAGTGACGCCGCCCGGTCACGACCATGGCCAGGCCCGCGGCGTCGGCGGCCGCGATCACCTCGGCGTCCTTGACCGAGCCTCCCGGCTGGATCACCGCCGTGACGCCCGCCTGGGCACCCGCCTCCAGCCCGTCGGGAAACGGAAAGAAGGCATCGGAGGCCAGGACCGAGCCGTCCGCCTTGCCGCCGGCGCGCTGAACCGCGAGCCGCACCGCCTCTACGCGGCTCATCTGCCCCGCTCCGACACCGACCGCGGCGCCGGCCCTGAAGAGAACGATCGCGTTGGACTTTACGTGCTTCACTGCGGTCCAGGCCAGGCCCAGCTGCTCCCATTCTTCCTCGGTCGGAGCGCGTCTGGTCACGACGCTGCACGCCGACCGGTCGAACGAGGCCCGGTCCCATTCCTGCACGAGCAGGCCGCCCGGCACCGAGCGGACGTCGAGCTCGAGCAGCCCGTCGCGGGCCGGCGGCGCGGCGAGGACGACCATGTTTTTCCGTCTCGCCAGGACCGGCCTGGCCTCGTCGAGCACCTCGGGCGCCACGACCACGTGGGTCACGATCCGGACGATCTCCTCGGCCGTCGCCTGGTCGAGCGGCCGGTTGACGGCGACGATGCCGCCGAAGGCCGACGCGGGATCGCATTCGTAGGCCATCCGGTAAGCGGAGGCCAGGTCGGAAGCCACGGCGAGGCCGCAGGGGTTCATGTGCTTGATGACCGCCACCGCGGGCCTGTCGTAGTCCATGACCAGCTGCAACCCGGCGGAGGCGTCCTGCAGGTTGTTGAATCCCGGAGGAGCGCCCTGCACCTGGACGGCGCCGCCAATGCCGCCCGGATGCGGGCCGAGGCGGTAGAAGGCCGCTTTCTGGTGCTCGTTCTCGCCGTACTTCAACGACTGGGCGAGCAGGCCCGTGATCGAGAGCTCGGCCGGAAACGCCCCACCGTCCGCCTGCTGCCGCAGATAGGCGGCGATCCAGGTGTCGTAGGCGGCGGTGTGCGCGAACGCCTCGGCCGCCAGCCGCCGCCGCTGCTCCTCCCGCTCGAGCGTGGCCTCGGTCAGCCACGCGAGCACGTCGGCATACCGCTCCGGACGAACGACGACCACGACGGACTCGTGGTTCTTCGCCGCGGCCCGGATCATCGCCGGTCCTCCGATGTCGATCTGCTCGACCGCCTCGTCGAAGCTCACGCCTTCGCGCAGGATCGTGTCGACGAACGGGTACAGGTTCACGCAGACCAGGTCGACCTGCCGCAGGCCGTGCTCGGCGAGCGCGGCCATGTGCTCGGGCTTCGACCGGCGGGCGAGAATGCCGGCGTGGACGCCGGGATGGAGCGTCTTGATCCGCCCGTCCATCATCTCGGGGAAGCCGGTCAGGTCGCTCACCGATCGAACCTGGACGCCGGCGGCCTCGATCGCTTTGAGCGTGCTGCCGGTGGCGAAGAGGTCGTAGCCGAGGCGGGAGAGCCCTCGGGCGAAGTCGGCCAGCCCTGTCTTGTCGCTGACGGACAGAACGGCTGTGGGCATTACCCCACGAACTCCGAGGCTTCGCCGTGAGTTCGTGCGGACCCCTTGTGAAACAGCCTCGCCTCCATCATCGCGATCGCCTGCGGCAGGATGCGGTGCTCGGCCTCGTGCACCCGGGCGCGCAGCGTCTCGACGGTGTCGCCGTCGAGGATCGGCACCGAGTCCTGGAGCAGGATCGGCCCTTCGTCGACCTCGCCGGTCACCACGTGGACGGTCGCGCCGGTGAACTTCAGCCCGCTTTCGAGCGCCTGCTCGATCGCGTGCATGCCGCCCGCGAACATGGGCAGCAGCGAAGGGTGGACGTTGATGATCCGCCCCTCGAACGCTTCGAGGAAATCAGGGGAATGGATCCGGTCGTAGCCGGCGTCCACGACGAGCTCCACGTCTCGATCGCGAAGGAAGTCCCGCATCGCCGCGTCGCGCTCCTCGACGGAACCGAACCGCGACTGGGGGAGCTCTCCGAGTGGAATGCCCCGCTCGCGGGCGTATGCCGCGGCGCCACACGAGGGCCGGTTGGTGACCACCGCGACGACGTCCAGGCCGCGCTCGACGAGGTTGCGCAGGTTGGTGCCCTTTCCGGAGACGCAGACCCCGAGCCTCAGGTCAAGACCACCCGGTCCGGACCGCTCTGCCGGACCACCTCCCCCACCACGGTCGCGCCCGGCGGCACATCGTCCGGTGCGGTGACCAGGATCATCCCAAGGCCCATGTTGAAGGTGCCGTAGAGCTCGTCGTCGGCGACGCGTCCCCGGGTGCGGATCAGCTCGAAGATGGGCGGAACCGCCCATGTGCTCCGGTCGAGTCGCGCGCCGAGGCGTTCGGGCAGGGCCCGCGGCAGGTTGCCGAGAATTCCGCCGCCGGTGATGTGAGCCGCCGCCTTCCAGCGCGTCGCCTGGAGGTCTTTGAGGTAAGAGCGATGTGGCTCGAGCAGCACCTCGCCCAGGGGGCGGCGCAGCTCGAGGAACACCCGCGTCATCGGAATGTCCGCGAAGACCTTGCGGACGAGCGAGTAGCCGTTGGTGTGGAGGCCGCTCGAGGGCAGTCCGACCAGCACGTCGCCGGCCTGAACCGGCTCGCGGCGCACGCCCGCGTCGACCATTCCGACGATGAAGCCCGCGAGGTCGTAGTCGCCCAGGGCGTACACGCCCGGCATCTCGGCCGTCTCGCCCCCCAGCAGCGCGCAGCCCGCGTCGCGGCAGGCCGCGGTCATCCCTTCGACGAGCTGCGTGAAGACGTCCGGGTCGAGCTGTCCGGTGGCGAAGTAGTCGAGGAAGAAAAGCGGCCTGGCCCCCGCTGTAGCGATGTCGTTGACGCAGTGGTTCACCAGGTCGACGCCGATCTCCCGGTGCCGGCCGGCCGCGATCGCGACCTTGATCTTGGTGCCCACGCCGTCGGCGCTGGCCGCGAGGTGCCCTCCGCCCGGGAGGGCGTAGAGGCCGGCGAAGGGCCCGACCCCGCCCGCGACCTCCTTGCCCTGCGTGGCCGCGATCAGCGGCTTCACGCGCTCCAGCGCGCGCTCGTACGCCGCGATGTCGACGCCGGCCGCGGCGTAGGACAGGCCTTCCGAGCTCAACTCCGGACCAGCTGCCCCTCGAACTGCATCTTTTCCATCGTCAGCTGCTGTGGCACAGGCACGGGGTAGGAGCCGTCGAAGCAGGCGCGGCAGAACTCCTCCGACTGGCCGCGCCCGATGGCCCGGATCAGGCCGGCGATCGACAGGTAGTGCAGCGAGTCCGCGCCGATCTGCCCCCGCACCTCCTCGACCGAGCGGCCGGCGGCGATCAGCTCCTTGGTCGAGCCGATGTCGACGCCCATGAAGCACGGATAGCGCATGGGCGGACTCGAGATCCGCATGTGGATCTCGCTCGCGCCCGCGGCGCGCAGCCGCTCGATGATGCGCCGGCTCGTCGTGCCGCGGACGATGGAGTCGTCGACCGCGATGACGCGCTTGCCCTTGATCGAGCGCGGCAGCGGATTCAGCTTCAGCATCACGCCGGACTCACGCAGCGACTGGTCGGGCTGGATGAACGTGCGGTTGATGTAACGGCTCTTCATCAGCGCCTCGCGGAAGGGTATGCCCGAAGCCTCCGCGTACCCGATCGCCGCCGGCGTGCCCGAGTCCGGGAACGCGACGACCATGTCGGCCTCTACCGGTGCCTCGGCCGCCAGCTCGTGGCCCATGCGGATGCGCGCGTCCTCGAGCTCGCAGTTCTTGAGGATGGAGTCCGGCCGGGCGAAGTAGATGAACTCGAACACGCACATGGCGTGCTTGCTCGAAGCCTGGAACGTGACGCTGCGCACCCCATGCTGGTCCATCACCACCATCTCGCCGGGCTGCAGCTCGCGCACGAACGTGGCGTTCACCGTGTCGAGCGCGCAGGTCTCGGACGCGATCACGTGCGCCGGCTGGCCGGGGAGAGGGATGTAGCCGATGCACAACGGCCGGAACCCGTAGGGATCGCGCAGGGCGATGAGCTGCTGAGGCGTGATGATGCCGCACGAGTAGGCTCCCACGACCCGCGCGAACGTGCGCCGGATCACGTCCTCCCATGTGCGGCCGTGGGTGCTCTCGATGAGGCGCGCCATCACCTCGGTGTCGAGCGCCGTCTCGAACGTGACGCCCCGCTCCTCGAGCTGAGCGCGCAGCGCCCCCGCGTTGAGCAGGTTGCCGTTGTGCGCGATCGCGCCCGGCCCGAGCGTCGGGTGATGGAAGGGCAGCGGGTGCGCGTTCTCAGGCCGGCTCGCGCCGGTGGTCGAGTACCGCGTATGGCCGAGCGCGATCACGGAGCCCTCGCCGAGCTGGCCGATCTCGGCCGGCGAGAAGACCTGCGCCACCAGCCCCATGTCGCGCTGCACGCGCACGTTTGTGCCGTCCGAGACCGCCATGCCCGCCGACTCCTGGCCGCGATGCTGCAGCGCGAAGAGCCCGAAGTAGGTGAGGTTCGCGACATCGAGCCCGTGGTCGCTGCAGATGCCGAAGACCCCGCACATCTAAGCGGTCACGCCAGGTGGCCTTCCCACGCATCGCGGAGCTCGGCCAGCGTGATCTTCAGCTGCCCCTCGAACTCGATCGTGTCGCCGCCGGCCAGTCCCAGCAACGCCAGCTCGACGTTGTTGCGGCGCGCGAGCGACTGCAGCTCCGGCATCGCCCGCGATGGCACGCTGACGATGAACCGGCTCTGCGACTCGCCGAAGAAGGCCGCGTCGAGGCGAAGCGGCGGCTCGGGCCGCAGCGCCGGGCACTTGACACCGATCCCGCCCAGCAGGCAGGCCTCGGCCAGCGCGACCAGCATCCCGCCCTCCGCGCAGTCATGCGCCGAGTGCAGGTAGCCCTTGCCGCACGCGGTGAGGATCAGGCGGTTGACCGCCTGCTCGCGGGTGAGATCCAGGGCCGGGGGCCGCCCGGCCACCGCGCCGTGCTCGACCTTGAGGTACTCGGTGCCGCCCAGGTCGTTGTGCGTCGATCCGATGAGCAGAACGAAGTCGCCGTCGTTGCGGAGCCCGGCGCCCAGCCGCTTCGAGTAGTCGTCGATCAGGCCGATCATCCCGACGACCGGGGTGGGATAGATCCCCTGCCGCCCGCCGCCCTCCGCTCGACCACCTCGCTCGGCGCCGTCCTTTCCGCCCGTGGGATAGGTCTCGTTGTACAGGCTCACATTGCCGCTCACGATCGGCAGCTCGAGCGACCGGCACGCATAGGCGAGGCCCGCGACCGCCTCCTCGAGCTCCCAGTAGACCTCCGGCCGGTCGGGGTTGGCGAAGTTGAGGCAGTCGGTCACCGCCAGGGGGCGAGCGCCGGTCGCGACGATGTTGCGCGCCGCTTCGGCCACGGCGAGCTGCGCCCCGAGGTGCGGATCCAGGTGGCAGTAGCGCGCGTTGCAGTCCGTGGTCATCGCCAGGCCGAGCTTCGTACCCTTCACTCGCAGCAGCGCGGCGTCGCCGCCGGGCGGAACCACGGTGGAGTCGCCGAGCATGTGGTCGTAGCGGCGGAAGATCCCCCGCCGGCTCATCAGGTTCGGGCTGGCGAGCAGGTTGAGCAGCGAGGTGCGCACGTCGGCCAGCGGCGGGAGGGCCTCGAGGTCGAGGCCCAGCGTGGCCTCGGGCGCGATCCCGACCAGGCGCCGGATGGGCGCGCCGTCGGTCAGCAGCCGGACCGGTAGGCGAGCGACGTGCTCGTCACCGTCCATCACGCTGAGCTGGCCGTCGTCCGTCACCTCGCCGATCACGGCGGAGTGCAGGTCCCAGGCGCGGAAGATGCTCTCGACCTCGCGCTCGCGGCCGCGCTTGACGACCACGAGCATGCGCTCCTGCGATTCCGACAGCATCACGTCGTAGGCCGACATCCCCCGTTCGCGGCGCGGAACGCGCGCCACGTCGACGCGGGCCCCCGCTCCGGCCCGCCCCGCGCACTCGGCGACGGCGGAGGTGAGTCCGGCGGCGCCCAGGTCCTGCACCGCCACCACCGCGTCGGTGCGCTGGAGGTCCATGCACGCCTCGAGCAGGCACTTCTCGAGGAATGGATTGCCGACCTGGACCGCGGGCCGGCGCTCGCCGCTCGACTCGTCCAGCTCGAGGGAGGCGAAGGACGCTCCGTGGATGCCGTCGCGGCCCGTGTCGGCCCCGACCAGCATCAGGCTGTTGCCCGTGCCCTCGGCGCGGGCCCGCATCAGCTGGTCGACGCGCACCAGGCCCACGCACATGGCGTTCACCAGCGGGTTGCCGGCGTAGCAATCCTCGAAGTAGACCTCGCCGCCCACGGTCGGGATGCCGATGCAGTTGCCGTACCCGCCGATCCCGGCGACGACGCCCTCGAAGTGGTGGGCCGAGTCGGGCAGCGGGCCGAAGCGCAGCGAGTCGAGCAGGGCGATCGGGCGCGCGCCCATGGCCACCACGTCGCGGATGATGCCGCCCACTCCCGTCGCGGCGCCCTCGTAGGGCTCGATCGCGGACGGATGGTTGTGCGACTCGATCTTGAACACCGCCGCCCAGCCGTCGCCGATATCGATCGCGCCGGCGTTCTCACCCGGGCCCTGCAGCACGGCCGGGCCGCTCGACGGCAGGCGGCGGAGCAGCGCCTTCGAGCTCTTGTAAGAGCAATGCTCCGACCAGAGGACGCCCAGCATCCCCAGCTCGACCTCGTTCGGCGCGCGCTTGAGCTGCTCGACGATGGCCCGGTACTCGTCCGGGGTGAGCGCAACCTCCCGGAGCTTGCGTTCGTCCACGTTTACCGCCAACTCGGACCGCCTCGACATGGGCCTCGCCGTCCGATGCTCACGAAACCAGGACCTTCAGCGCGCTCTCCGCCACCGACTTGAACAGTTTGAGGCCGTCGGCGCCTCCGAGCTCCGCCTCCGCGCACCGCTCGGGATGCGGCATCATGCCCAGCACGTTGCCGCGCGCGTTCACGATGCCCGCGATGTTGTGCATCGACCCGTTCGGGTTGGCTCCGGGCACGACGCGGCCGGAGGGATCGCAGTAACGAAAGACGACCTGCCCCCGCTGCTCGAGACGGGAGAGCGTCGCCGGGTCCGCGAAATAGTTGCCTTCGCCATGTGAGATGGGAATGCGCAGCACCTCGCGCTCCGAGCACGCCGACGTGAAAGCCAGGTCGGTCCGCTCCACGAGAAGGTCCGTCCACTGGCAGCGGTACTCGAGCGTCGCGTTGCGGATCAAGGCTCCGGGGAGCAGGCCCGCCTCGCACAGGATCTGAAAGCCGTTGCAGATGCCCCACACCAGGCCCCCCCGATCGGCGAACTCGCCCACCTTCTCCATCACGGGCGCGAAACGCGCGATCGCGCCGGTGCGCAGGTGGTCGCCATACGCGAATCCGCCAGGCAGGATCACGCAGTCGCAGCCCTTCAGGTCCGCGTCCTTGTGCCAGAGGTAGACGAGGTCCTGGCCGAGCACCTGGTCGATGACCCAGCCGCAGTCGCGGTCCGACCAGGTCCCGGGGAAGACCACGACGCCGAACTTCACCGTTTCGAAACCTCGTAACGGAAGTCTTCGATCACGTGGTTGGCGAGCAGCTTGCGGCACATCTCCTCGACGCGCTGCCGAGCTTCGTTCTCGGTCGTGCCGTCGAGCGTGACCTCGATGTACTTGCCGACGCGCACGTCGGCGACCTCGCTGAACCCGAGCGAAGCCAGGCCCTGCTTGACCGTCAGCCCCTGCGGGTCGTTCACCACCGGCTTGGGGGTTACGAAGATCCTCGCGATCACCAGATCAGGGTTCGTTCCTTGGTTTGGGCGGGAAAAGCGGCTTGCCGACCAGCCTGTGGTATGCGGTGAGATAGCGCTGCCGCGTCTGCTGGACCACGTCATCGGGCAGCCGCGGGGGGTCGGAGCTCTTGTCCCATCCCGAACCCTCGAGCCAGTCGCGCACGAACTGCTTGTCGAACGAGTCGGGCGACGTGCCGACCTGATACGTCGCCGCGTCCCAGTAGCGCGAGCTGTCGGGCGTGAGCACCTCGTCGATGAGGATCAGGTCGCCGCCGACCAGGCCGAACTCGAACTTCGTGTCGGCGAGGATCAGGCCGCGCCTCGCCGCGAACTCGGACCCGTACTTGTACAGTTCCAGGCTCGCGTCGCGCAGCTTCGTGGCGAGGTCCTCGCCGAGCTCCTTCTTCATCGTGTCGAAGGTGATGTTCTCGTCGTGACCCGTCTCGGCCTTCGTCGCCGGCGAGAAGATGGGATACGCCAGCTTCTCGCTCTGGCGCAGGCCAGGCGGCATCGGCTCGCCGGCCAGCGTGTGCGAGGTCTCGTACTCCTTCCAGGCGCTGCCCGCGAGATACCCCCGCACCACGCACTCGAAATCGATGCGCTTCGCCTTCCGGACGATCATGAACCGCCCCGCCAGGTCTTCCCGATGCGCTCGGAGCACGGGGGGCAGGTCGGGCACCATGCCCGAGATCAGATGGTTGGCCTGAAAGGTGTCGGTCTGGGAGAACCAGAAGATCGACAGCTGGGTGAGCACCTTGCCGCGGTCTGGGATCCCGTTGGGCAGGACGTGGTCGAACGCCGAGAGGCGGTCGGTCGCGACCATGAGGAGCTCCTCCGGACCGAGCTCGTATGTGTCGCGCACCTTGCCCCGCGCGAAGAGCTTCAGCGGCAGATCCGTGTCGGTGATCGGGCGTCCCGCAATCACGTGTGTGTGGTCACTCCCAGTCCGAGGCGTTCGTACGCGAGATCGGTGTGCTCGAGCCCGGCCCAGGGGTCGAAGACCTGGTCGAGCCGGTCGCCGATCCGCGTCGTGGCCTCGTCGTTCTTCTCGAGCAGCTCGCGAAAACCGTACCCGGTTCCGTCCATCGCCTGCATGGCCGCCTTCTGGACCAGCAGGTAGGCGTCCTCGCGCGACATTCCACTGTCGACCAGGGCGAGCAGCACCCGCTGGGAGAAGACGACCCCACCTCCAAACTGGAGGTTGGCGAGCATGCGCTCAGGGCGGACCTCCAGGCCGCGCAGCACCCTGGCCATCTCGAGGGCCATGAAGTCCACGGCGGCGAACGCATCCGGAAACACGATGCGCTCGGCCGAGGAGTGGCTGATATCCCGCTCGTGCCAGAGCGGCGTGTCCTCCAGCGCCGTCACCAGGTGGCCGCGAACGACCCGCGCGAGGCCGCACACGCGCTCCGTGAGCACGGGATTGCGCTTGTGCGGCATCGCCGAGCTGCCCTTCTGCTCCTTGCCGAACGGTTCGAACGCCTCGCCGACCTCGGTTCGCTGCAGGTGACGGATCTCCGTCGCGACGCGCTCGAGGGTGCCGGCGGCGATGGCGAGGGCCGCCATGAGCTCGGCGTGCCGGTCCCGCGCCACGACCTGGGTCGAGGCCTCGTCGGTGTGCAGGCCCAGCTGCTTCAAGACGTGCTCCTCGACCCGCGGGTCGACGGTCGCGTGGGTGCCGACCGCGCCGCTCAGGTGCCCGACCGCGGCCCGGCCGGCGGCCTGCTCCACGCGCTCGATCGAGCGATCCAGCTCCGCGACCCAGCCGGCCACCTTGAACCCGAACGTGATCGGCTCGGCCACGATGCCGTGGGTCCGGCCGGCCATCAGCGTGCGGCGGTGCTTCACCGCGAGCTCGGCCCCGGCCTCGCGGACGGCCCTGAGGTCGCGCACGATGAGGCGCGACGCCTCGACGATCTGCACGGCCAGCGCGGTGTCGTTCAGGTCCTGGCTGGTCATGCCGAGGTGGACGTACCGGGCCTCAGGCTGTCCGATCGACTCGTTCACCACGGTCAGGAAGGCGATCACGTCGTGGCCGACGCGTGACTCGACCTCGGCGATTCGCGTTGCATCGAACGTGGCCTGGCGGATCTTCGGCAGCGCGCTGTCCGGGATTCGACCGACGGCGGCCCACCCTTCGCAGGCCAGGACCTCGATCCGCAGCCAGAGCTCGAACCGGTGCTCGTCGGACCAGATCGCACGCATCGCGGGCGGCGAGTATCGCTCGATCAATGGAGGACGCTCGGATTATAAGGCTCGACCGGCGGGTCAACATCTTGCGCTCCGGCGCGATGCGGGCCCCAGATATCGTGGCCAAGAGCCGGCAGCGGACCCTTTTAAGCACCGGGCTTGATAATCGGGGGCGGCTCATGAGACTGCTCCGTAACTTGAATTCAGGCCGCCTCGTTTGAAGCGGCGCAGGCTGAACCGCCAGTGAGCGACCCGGCTCGGGACGAGGAACGCGAGCTCGTCGAGCGAGCGAAGCGGGATCCGCGCCAGTTTGGAGCGCTCTATGACCGGTTCTTCACGCAGATCTATCGCTTTGTGTATTCAAGAGTGAGGGAACAGACAGCGGCAGAGGATGTGACGTCGGAAGTCTTCATGAAGGCTTTGAAGGCGATGCCCCGTTACCAGGACACGGGGCGACCGTTTGCCGCCTGGCTGTACCAGATCGCCGTCAACGCGATCGCCGACCGCTACCGCACGCAGCGCCCAGCCCAGCCGCTGGACGATTTCCACGATCTTTCGATCGGCGGCCCCTCGCTCGACGACGTCGCCGCCCGGCGGGACGAGGTGCGGCGCATCTGGGCCCTGGTCGAGGAGCTGCCGCAGCAGCAGCGCACCGCGCTCGTCCTGAAGTTCCAGGAGGACATGAAGATCGAGGACATCGCGGTCGCCATGGGCAAGACGCCCGGCGCCGTGAAGCTCCTCATCCACCGCGGCGTCACGCGGCTTCGTGACGAGGCGTCGACCTTGAGGCCGGCGGAGTGGGAATGAACGGCTGGCACGACCGCGAGCTGGACGATGTCCTGCAGGACGACGAGCTGCGTCGCATAGCGACCCTCCTCAGCTCAGCCACGATGCCCGAGCCGCCCGTCGACGCCGCCTTCCGCACCGGGCTTCGCCGCCAGCTGATGCAGCAGGCGTGGTCGGCGGCCGAGGGCCGCAACTCCTGGTGGCGCCGCGCGTTTGCGCCGCCCGGGCTGGCGTGGGCCGGGGCCGCCGCCGGAGTCGTGCTGATCGCGCTCGTCGCCCTTCAGATGACCGGCCAGAACGGGACCAACCAGTTCCAGGTGGTCGTGACGAGCCCGGTCGACGGCGGCCGCTCCGTCGCCCTGGCCCAGCCCATCCTGGTCAAGTTCAACCAGCCCATGGATCACCCCTCCACCGAGGCCGCCGTGCAGATCAGCCCAGCCACCCAGGTCGCGTACTCGTGGTACGGCAACACCCTGGCCGTCCAGCCGACGAGCGGCAACCTCGCTCCGAACACCCAGTACCAGGTGACCATCGGCTCGAGCGCCAAGACGGCGACGCAGCAGCAGCTGAACCAGCCCCAGACGATCACCTTCGTCACGCAGCCGCCGCCTTCGCCGGCGCCGGTCGCCACGCCTCGTCCGACGCCGACGTCCAGCTCGCTGCTCAGCGGTGAGAAGCAGGTCGCCACGTTGAACGGCGCCGGCGGCGCGGCCATCCAGTGGGCGGCCGACTCCTCGGCGATCTACTTCGTGGACGGCAAGGGCGCGCTGGACGTGGTGCCGGCCCGCGGAGGCTCGATCACCGTGATCCAGCCTGACGGAGCGTCATCGCCCGCGATCTCGCCCGCGGGCGACCGCCTCGCGTACATCCGCGCCGGCAAGATCGAGATCCTGTCCTTCGATTCGGGCAAGACCCAGGAGCTGCAGCCCCCGTCCGCGCCGGTGCTGGTCGGCTGGACCGCCCAGTCCGGCATCGAGTGGGCCGCCCCCGACGGCGTCTACGTGAACGCGGCGGATGGTCCCAAGCAGCTCGCCACCTTCCCCTCCACGGGCAAGATCAGCGTCCAGTCGATCGCCCCCGACGGCGCGCACGTCGCCTTCCAGCGGGACCGGAACGAGATGGTGCTCGACGTGCAGGCCGACCGCAGCGTGCAGCTCGGCGAGGGCGAGTTCGCCGGCTGGTCGGCCGGCGGTACGTTCGTGCTGTACTCCACCGCCTCGGGCCTGGCCGTCTCGGATATGCAGGGCGCCACGCAGGCGACGCTGCCGCTCGCCGACGTCAGCTGGTCGCGCCAGGACGCGGTCCTGCTCGGTACGGACACGGACGTCTCCCAGCTGCGGCCGGACGGCTCGGGCCTGACGAGGCTCGCCACGGGCACGTACCGCTCGCCGGAATGGGCTCCCGACGGCAAGACCTTCGCCTTCGTGCGCGGCAACTCGATCTGGGTCGCCACCGCCCCGGCCCTGCCTCCGGCGCCCACGGCTCTCGACCAGGCGTCGGCCCTGGTGTCGTCGTTCATGGACGCACGGCTCAAGGGCCAGCGCGACCAGGCGCTGCTCTACCTCGACGCCGGCGGCAAGCAGGCGTACGGCTCGGGCGGAATCAAGCTCCTCATCGGCGGGGATGACCAGAAGTTCTCACGCTGGTACCTGCTGACGCAGGAGCTGATGTCGACCAATCCGGACACCGCTCGGATCGTGGTCCGGCTGGTGCTCTCGCACGGCAAGCTCGACATCAGCGACGTCGAGGAGACGCTCACCGTGGTGAGGGATGCCACGACAAGGCAGTTCGTCATCGACCAGGCCACCGCCGGCGACAGGCGCGACCTGGGCAAGGGCGCCGAGGTGGTGAGCGTCGAGGTCGCGGCCGATACCGTCAAGGTCACCTTCGACAGCGACCTCGACCCGGGCACGGTCAACGGAGGCGTCACTCTCTTCGATGCGCAGGGCAACGCGATCCAGGCCGGGGAGTCCTACGCCAATCGCGTCGTGACGTTCAGCGGCCTGACCCTCAAGCCGGGAGCGCGCTACCGCCTCACCGTGCTGCCGAGCCTGCGCGACGTGGCGGGCCACAACGTCGTGAGCGAGTACGACCTCGACCTGTACGGCCCCGCGTTCATCAGATCGCCCGAGAGCAGAACGGGCGGAGTGACGGCCTCCCCGTCGCCGTCGCCCAGCGCGACCCCGACGCCGAGCGCCTAGAGCAGGCCCAGCGCGCGAGCCGCGCGGCAGAGCGCGGTGACCGATCCCGAGTGCACGATCTGGCCGTCAAGCGCGGCCTCCAGGGCTTCGCTAAACGGCAGGCGCCGCGTCTCCATGTCCTGCTCGTAGGCCTCGGGCCTCGGCGCGTTCTCGGTGAGCCCGCGGGCCAGGAACAGGTGGGCGCTGCCCGTGAGGAAGGCCGCTCCGTGGACGGCGCCGAGCGATGTGTACTCCTCGGCGATGAGCCCGGTCTCCTCGGCCAGCTCGCGCCTGGCGCACTCCATCGGCGTCTCCTCGCCGTCAAACGTGCCCGCGGGCACCTCCCAAGACGAGAGATCCCAGGCATGGCGCCACTGCCGCACCAGCAGCGTGTCGCCGTTGTCGAACCAGGGGACGATGAACGCGGAGTCCGGGTTGGCCACGACCGTGTAGAGCGCCTCGACGCCGTCCGGCAGCCGGATCACGTCGTCGCGCAGCTCGAACTGCCCCGACCGGCCGCGGACGGTCGTGCCGTTGATGCTGAAGGGCCTGCCGCCGGCTGGATGCTCGAGGCGCGCTATCGGTCGTTCACCAGCGACGCCACCGCGGCCGCCGCGGCGGCGACGTGCCTCGGGTCCGTGCCGTAGTCGAACGGCGACTCGTCGCCGGCGAGCTTCTTCGCCTGCTCGACCAGGTCGGGATGGTCCTCGATGAACCGCGTGCTGAGATTTCCGGCCCGGAAGTCGGAGCTCTCGAGGATGGCTCGGTGGTACGGGATGGTCGTCGCCGGCCCCACGACCACGAACTCGCGCAGGGCCCGGCTCGCCCGCGCGATGGTCTCCGCGCGATCGGCCCCATGCACGATGAGCTTGGCGACCAGCGAGTCGTAGTTGGGCGGCACGTCCGACCCTGGACCGAAGCCGGAGTCCACCCGCACGCCAGGTCCGGCCGGCGCCACCCAGCGTGAGATGCGCTTGGGGTTGGGAATGAACTTGCGCACCGGGTCCTCGGCGTTGATGCGCATCTCGATCGCGTGGCCCGTCCATCTCACGTCCTTCTGCGTGAAGCTCAGCGGCATGCCCGCGGCGACTCGGATCTGCTCCTTGACCAGGTCGACGCCGGTCACCGCCTCCGTGATCGGATGCTCCACCTGCAGCCTTGCGTTGACCTCGAGGAAGTAGAACTCGCCGTCGCTGAAGATGAACTCCACGGTGCCGGCGTTGACGTAGCCCGCGGCGGTGGCGGCGCGAATCGCCGCGTCGCCCATCCTCGCCCGGAGCTCGGCCGTGAGGGCGGGCGAGGGCGTCTCTTCCATGATCTTCTGGTGCCGGCGCTGGATCGAGCATTCGCGCTCACCCAGGTGCACGGCGTTGCCGTGCGCGTCCGCGATGACCTGGATCTCGATGTGACGAGGCTTGCGCACGTAGCGCTCGATGTAGACGGTGGCGTCGCCGAAAGCCGAGCGCGCGGCCTGCGCGCAGCGCTCGATCGCGGCGGCGAGCTGGTCCTCGGCTTCGACCACCTGCATGCCGATCCCGCCGCCACCGCCGGAAGGCTTGATCATCACCGGGAATCCGATCTCGCGCGCCGCCGCCGCCGACGACGAAGGGTCGACGGCGCCGCTGCCCGGGGTCACCGGCACGCCATGCGCGACGGCCAGCTGACGCGCTGCGAGCTTGGATCCGAGCGCTCGCATCGCCGACGCCGGAGGACCGATGAACTTGATGCCGGCCGCGTCGCACGCTTCAGGAAACGCGGGCTTCTCGGAGAGGAATCCGTAGCCGGGATGGATGGCGTCCGCGCCGCAGTCCTGCGCGACCTTGACGATCCTGTCGAGCTGGAGATACGACTCGCTCGGCGCGGCCCCGCCGATGTGATGCGCCTCGTCGGCGTAGCGCATGTGGATCGCGTTGCGGTCGGCGTCCGAGTACACGGCTGCGGTGGCGATCCCCATCTCGCGGCACGCGCGCATCACGCGGATCGCGATCTCACCGCGGTTGGCGACCAGGATCTTGTTGAAGAGCTTGCTTTTCATCCCCTCAGGCTCCAGGCCGATTCGTCATCCGATTGAGAGCAGGGGCTGGTTCGGGCTGACGACCTCGCCTTCCTTGACGTAGACCGCTCCCACCGTGCCCGCGACCGTGGTGACGATATCGTTCTGCATCTTCATCGCCTCGAGGACCGCCACCACGTCGCCGAGCTTCACGGCGTCGCCGGGCTTCACCGGCAGCTTGACGATGAGTCCCTGCATGGGAGCGACGACGGTGCCCGGGCCGGCTTTGGGCCTGGCCGGAGCGGCGGGCTGGGCCGCGGCTCCTCCGCCCGCGGCCGCGGGGGCCACCGAGATGCCGGCGCCATGCACCCGCACCTTGAAGAGCTCGCCCTCGACCTCGACCTCGAACTCGGCCGTTTGCGCCACAGCGTCGGGCGCGGGGGCAGCCGCCGGCTCGGCAGCCGCCGGCTCGGCGGCGACGGCCGCGGGTGGCGGGTCGGGAACGGGCGCCGGGGCGGACTTCGGCTCGGGCGGCGCGGGAGCCGGCTTGTCGCCGTCCTGGTGCGATCGCGGGCCCTGCATGTAGTCCGGCGCCAGGCTCGGAAACATCAGGTGGATGAGCACGACGTCGTCGGTCGGCTGGTGCCCGATCTTGCGCACCTGCTGCCGGGCGAGCTCCACCTGGGGCTCGAGCAGGTCGGCGGGGCGGATCGTGATCGGCTGCTCCCGGCCGAGCACCTGGCGCCGCAGAGACGCGTCGGCGGGCACCGGCGGACGGCCGTACAGGCCCTGCAGGTAGTCCTTCAGCTCCTGCGTGACGGTCGCGTAGCGCTCCCCCCCGATCACGTTGTAGACGGCCTGCGTCGCGATCATCTGGCGGATCGGTGCGACCAGGGGCGGGAAGCCGAGCTCCTTGCGCACCCGGTTCGCCTCCTCCATCACCTCCGACGTGCGCCCGGAGGCGTCGTGCGCCTTGAGCTGATGATAGATATCGTCCACCATCAGCCCCGGCATCTGGTAGCGCAGGATGCTCGCGTCGACCCGGTCGGCCACGGGGCTCAGGTGCTCGATGTGCCGCCGCTTGAGGTCCTCGACCTCCTGCTGGACCTCCCACATCCTGTCCAGGTCCAGCCCGGTGTCGTACTCGCCGCCATGAAGCGCGGCCACCACGCTCTCGGCGGCGGGCTGCGACGTGCCCCACGCAAGCGGCGAGATGGCGACGTCGAGGATCTCGGCACCCGCTTCGACCGCGGCCATGTACGCCATGGGCGCCATGCCGCTCGAGCAGTGCGAGTGCACGTCGATCGGCACCTTGACCGCGCCGCGCAACGCGGTCACGAGCTCCCATGTCGCCTGCGGGCTGAGCAACCCCGACGTGTCCTTGATGACGATCTCGTGGCAGCCGAGGTTGACCAGCCCCTTCGCGAGCGAGCCCCACAGTTCTAGGTTGTGCGCGGGAGAGATCGCGTAGCAGAGCGTGCCCTGCACGCGCTTCTTGGCTTTGAGGGCCGCGGCGATCGACGCCTCCATGTTGCGCAGGTCGTTGAGCGGGTCGAAGATTCGGAATACGTCGACGCCGTTCCTGGCCGCGTGCCGGATGAAGAGCTCCACCACGTCGTCGGCGAAGTTGCGCTTCGACACCAGGTTCTGGCCCCGCACGAGCGCCTGGATCGGAGTGTTGGGCGTCACCTTGTTGAGCTGGCGCAGGAACTCCCACGGATCGTCGTGCAGCCGCAGCTGCGTCTCAAACGTCGCACCGCCGAAGGCCTCCATCGCGGCGAAGCCGATGCGGTCCATCTTGGCCGCGATGGGAACGATCTCCTCGGTGCTCAGGTTTCCGCCGAGGAGCGACTGCTGCGCGTCACGAAAGGTCGTGTCGACGAGCCTGACGCGCGCCTTCTTCCTGGTCGCCACCTGCCGGGCTATACCGCGAGCGCCGCGCGCTTCTCGGCGTGGGTTGATTCGACCGCGCCGTCCTCGAGCCCGATGATCCGCGCCGCCAGCCAGCCTGCGTTCTTCGCGCCGGCCTCGCCGATGGCGACGGTGGCCACGGGGATCCCCGCCGGCATCTGCACGATGGAGTACAGCGAGTCGAGCCCGCCGAGGTGCTGTGTCGGGACGGGCACGCCGATCACCGGCAGGTCGGTCCACGCCGCCACCACGCCCGGAAGGTGCGCGGCTCCGCCGGCGGCGGCGATCACGACCTTGATCCCACGGCTGCGCGCCGAGGACGCCCATTCCATCACGCCACGGGGATTGCGGTGCGCGGAGCAAACCTTCACCTCGTGCGTCAATCCCAGCTCGTCCAGGACTTTGACGCACGACTCCATAAGCGGCAGATCGGACTTCGAACCGAGGATGATCCCTACAACCGGCGTCACTCAATCGCCTCCCGAGCTATGTCTGGCCGGAAAAAAGCCCCTTCGAATCGTACCTGCCGGGCACCGGCGAGGGCGATCTCGCGCGCCTGCGCGACCGTGTCGCCAAGCGCCACCGAGGTCACGACCCGGCCTCCGTCGGTGACCAGGCCGACGCCCGGCTCATAACGCGTACCGGCGTGGAAGATGAGCGCGCCGGGCGGTATCTCGGTCAGGCCGCGGATCCTCTCGCCGAGCTTCATGGCCGCCTCGTCGGGGTAGCCGCCCGACGCCACCACGACGCCGACGCACGCTTTGGCGCTCCAGCGCAGGTCGGGATGGGCCGCGACGCCGCCTTTCGCCGCCGCGAGCGCCAGAGCGGCAAAATCGCTCTCGAGCCGAGGCAGCACGACCTGGGCTTCGGGATCGCCGAAGCGAGCGTTGAACTCGAGCGTCCTGATGCCGTCCGGCGTCAGCATCAGGCCCGCGTAGAGCACGCCGCGGAACTCGTCACCGGAGGCCGCCAGCTCGCGCACCGCGGGCTTCATTACGCGCTCGACGACCTCGCGCACGATATCGTCCCCCACCCCCTTGGGCGGCGAGTACGCTCCCATGCCCCCGGTGTTGGGGCCTTCGTCGTCCTCCTGAGCCCGCTTGTAGTCGCGCGCGGGCATCAGCGCGATCACGTCGGCCCCGTCCGTGACGCCGAGCACGGAAACCTCGGGCCCCTCCAGGCGTTCCTCGACCACGATCTTCGCGCCGCTCCTGCCGAAGCGCTGCTCGACGAGCATGGCGTCGATCGCCCGTCCCGCCTCATCGGCGGAAGAGCAGACGATCACGCCTTTCCCACGCGCCAGGCCGTCGGCCTTGACGGCCACCTTGCCGTCCCGCTCGCGGGCCCACGCCTTGGCGCCCGCCGGTTCGGTGAACACCGCGAAGTCGGCGGTGGGAATTCCGGCGCGCCGCATCAGGTCCTTCGCGAAGGCCTTGCTCGATTCGATCCGCCCCGCGCCGCGGTCCGGCCCGAAGACGTTGATGCCCGCATGGCGCAGGGCATCGCCGACACCCGCTTCGACCGCGGCTTCCGGTCCGAGGACGACCAGGCCGAGGCGTTCGCGCCTGGCGAATTCAACCAGCCGCACGACGTCGGCGGCGCCGATGGGGATGTTGCGCGCCATCCCCCCCGTGCCGCCGTTGCCGGGAGCGCAGTAGACGCGCTCCACGAGGTCCGACTGCACGCACTTCCAGACGAGCGCGTGCTCGCGCGCGCCCGAGCCGACGACGAGGACCTTCACGCGGCGGTCGGTTCGCCGGACGGCCCGGAGAGGGCGAAAACCCCGGCTATTCCCACTCGATCGTGCCCGGCGGCTTCGAGGTGATGTCGAAGACCACACGGTTCACGCCCTTGACCTCGTTGACGATCCGGTTCGAGATCCGCGCGAGCACCTCGTAAGGCACGCGGGCCCAGTCGGCGGTCATGGCGTCCTCGCTGGTCACGACGCGCACCGCGACCACGTTGGCGTAGGTCCGGTAGTCGCCCATCACCCCGACCGTTTCGAGCGGCGTCAGCACCGCGAACGACTGCCAGACCTGCCGGTACAGGCCGTTGCGCTTGATCTCGTCGACCACGACCCAGTCGGCGTTGCGCAGGATCTCGAGGCGCTGCGCCGTGACCTCGCCCAGGCAGCGGATCGACAGCCCCGGACCCGGGAACGGCTGCCGGAACACCATCTCCTCCGGCATCCCAAGCTCCAGGCCCACCGCGCGAACCTCGTCCTTGAAGAGGAAGCGAAGGGGCTCGATGAGGCTGAAGCGCAGGCCGGGGGGCAGTCCGCCGACGTTGTGGTGCGTCTTGATCTTGACCGCGGTCGATGCGACGTCTGCGGCCGTGGATTCGATGACGTCTGGATACAGCGTCCCCTGGGCCAGGAAGTCGATGCGGCCCAGGCTCTTCGCCTCGGCCTCGAAGACGCTGATGAACTCCCGGCCCACGATCCGGCGCTTCTCCTCCGGGTCGATCACCCCGCTCAGCGCGTCGAGAAAGCGCGCGGTGGCGTCGACGTAGCGAATGTCCATGTCCAGGTTGCCGTGCATCACGTCGAGCACGCGCTCCGGCTCCTCCTTGCGCAGCAGCCCGTTGTTGACGAACACGCACGTGAGCTGGTCACCGACCGCGCGATGCACCAGCGTGGCGGCCACGGCGGAGTCGACCCCGCCGGAGAGCGCGCAGATCACGCGGCCGGACCCGACCTGGGCCTGGATCCGCTCGACCGAGTCGGCGATGAACGAGCCGGCCGTCCACGAAGGGGAGCACCCGCACACGGTGAACAGGAAGTTGCCCAGCACCTCCCGACCGCTCGGCGTGTGCACGACCTCGGGGTGGAACTGGATGCCGAAGATCCCCCGGCCGTCCGTGAAGGCCGCGACCGCGGAGTTGCCGCTCGAAGCCAGCAGGTGAAACCCGGGAGGCATCTCGCTGACGTGGTCGCCGTGACTCATCCACACCGGCAGCTCCCCGCCGAGACCCTTGAAGATGCCCTTCGAATCCTGGACGGAGAGCAGCGCCGGGCCGTACTCGCGGGCGCGGCCCGGGTCGACCTTGCCGCCGAGGTGGTGCGCGATGAGCTGCATGCCGTAGCAGATGCCCAGCACGGGAACGCCCGAGCGCAGCGCTTGCGGATCGACCTGTGGCGCGCCCTCGTCGTAGACGCTGTTGGGCCCACCGCTGAGCACCAGCCCCGCGGGGTTGCGCCGCTCGAGCTCGGACCACGGGGTCGTGCCCGGAACGAGCTCGCAGTAGACGCGCGCTTCGCGGATGCGGCGCGCGATCAGCTGGCTGAACTGCGAGCCGAAGTCGAGCACGAGGACCGTCTGCCGTCCGGCCGGGCGACCCTCTTCCTTCTGCCTTCTCTGCCGGGCGGCCGCGGCGGTCGTCACAGGCGGACCCGCGAGCTCACCGCGAAGCCTGTGAGTTCGCGGGGATCTCTCAGGACTTGCCCATCCCCACGTGCTGGGCCTGCTGGAAGACCTTCCCCTCCGACACGATCGAGGGCGCGATGACCATCTCCGTGTGCTGGAACTCCGCGACATCGCGCGCGCCGCACACGCCGAGCGCCGAGCGCAGGGCGCCGGCGAAGTTCTGCGTGCCGTCGTCCACCCGCGCGGGCCCGAGCAGGATCTCGCGCAGCGTGGCCTTGGTCCCGACGTGGATGCGGGTGCCCCGCGGCAGGTTGGGGTCCGGCGTCGCCATGCCCCAGTTGAATCCCTTCGAGGCCGATTCCTCCGCGCCCGCCAGCGGCGTGCCGATCATCACGGCGTCGGCGCCCGCGGCGAAAGCCTTGCAGACGTCCGCGCCGATCCGCATGCCCCCGTCGGTGATCACCGCAACGCGCATGCCGCCCCGCCGCATGTGCTCGTCGCGGGCGGCGGCCACGTCCGCGGTGGCCGTCACCTGAGGCACTCCGACGCCAAGCACGCCGCGCGTGGTGCAAGCGGCGCCCGGCCCGACGCCGACGAGGATGCCGGCGATCCCGGTCTCCATCAGCTCGAGCGCGGTCTCGTAATGGACGCAGTTGCCGACGACGACCGGGATGCTGCTGCTGCGCACCAGCTCTTCGAAGGAAAGCTGGTGGTAGGAGCGCGAGGAGTGTCGAGCCGTCAGGACGGTGCCCTGGACCACGTACACGTCGGCGCCCGCCTGCTGCACCACCTCGGCGCGCTCCGCGGCCCTCGCGGGGACGGTCGACACGGCGCAGGGCACGCCGGCGGCCTTGATCGCCTTGATCCGCTCCGCGATGAGCTTCGGCTTGACCGGCTCCCGATACGCCTCCTTGAGCACCGCGTTCACGGACGCCTTGTCCGCCTCGGCAATCTTCTTGATCACCGGAGCCGAGTCCTCGTAGCGCGTGTGAACTCCGTCGAGGTTGAGCACCGCCATGCCGCCGAGCGCGCCCATGGCGATCGCGAAGTCGACGTCGACGACGCCGTCCATCGCGGAGCCCCAGAACGGAAGCTGAAGGCTGAAGCCCCCGCCCATGGAGAACGTGATGTCCACCTCGTCGGGGTTGAGGGTCACGCCCCCCGGGACGAGGGCGACCTCGTCGAATCCGTATGCACGACGAGCCCGCCTGCCGATCCCGATCTCGAGGCCAGACTGCTCCCCGGTCGTCTCGCCTCGGGTCTGCAGCCGGCTCTGACTCAGGGTGTGTTTGCTCCTTGTGGTTGGCGGGGTTCGCTGATTATACGCGACACTATTCGTCGCGCCGTGTATCGCACTCTCGAGTATTTGAACGGGATTTCAGAAGGCGATGTCCGCCGGCTTCGGTCGGTCGGAATCCGCCATACGAACCAGCTGCTGCATCGCGCGTCGCTCGACATCGACCGCCGCCGGCTGTTCAAGCGGACCGGCATCAGCGCCGACCGCCTGCTCGAGTTCGCCCATCAATGCACGCTGCTCGAGGTCTCGGGGATGGACCACTGGATTCCACTGGTGCGCAGGCTCGGGATCAACACGATGAAGGACTTGCGAGGGCAGGCCGCCATCCCCCTGCACGAGCGGCTGGTGGAGGCGATCGGGCTCGCCGGGGCGCCGAGCGTCAGCGACGTTCAGTACTGGATCAGCCAGGCCACCGCCCTCGACATCGTCGAGCAGGCGGAGCCGGCGCGGGTGCTCCCGGTCGTCGAGTAGCCGCCCGCCGCCCTAGCGGCGAAGGCCTTCGCGCAGCCGGTGCGCCAGCACGTCGGGCGAAGTGTCGACCTTCGTCAGCCAGGCGATGGCGCCGGCGCGAAAGACGCGGTCCACCCCCCCGTCCTTCTCGAAATTGAAGTTGCTGAGCATGAAGACGGGGACGGCGGCGGTCCGCCAGTCGCGCCGGATCGCCTCCAGGACGTCGGCACCTGTGGTGTCCGGCAGCTGCCAATCCAGCACGAAGATGTCCGGCACCTCGACCTGCGCGGCCTTGAAGAGCTGCTGGGGCTCGCAGGCGACGGTGACCCTGAACCCGTTCAGCTCGAGCCCGAGACGGTACATCTCGAGCGTGGCGACGTCGTCGTCGAGCAAGATGGCATACGGCTTCCGGTCCATTCCTTCCCCTGGTCTCCCGTCAAGAATGTATCGATCTATTGCCGATATGTACAACGCGCTGCCCCCGAAAATACCTTATAACTTCCACAAGAGCTCTGCAACTCTAATTTTATTCCGAGGCCGGGACCCCATACACTGGAGGGGACAGGTATGAAGGAACAGGCACAGGGCGTTTACAGCATCGGCGCGGTGGCGCGGATGCTGGACGTGCCCGCCGCGACCCTGCGGGCCTGGGAGGAGCGCTACGGCGTCGTCACGCCGGCGCGAAGCGAGGGCTCCCAGCGGCTGTACTCGCGGGCGCAGGTCGAACAGCTCAGGTACCTGAAGGGCCAGATCGACGCCGGCATGACGGCGGCGGATGCGCACCGGCTCCTGTCCGAGCAACTGACTTCGGGTGGGCTACCCTCGGACGGGGTGGACCGCCATGAAAGTCCCCTGGTCTTGATCGTCGAGCGGGATTCCTACGCGGCCGACCTGGCCGAATACTTCCTGCGGACGGAGGGCTACGAGGTGGTCGTTGCGCTCGATGCCACCCAGGCGCTCCTGCAGTTCGCCGAGCGGGCGCCCGATATCGTGATCCTCGACCTGCTGCTGGGCGGCGGCGCCGGCTTTCGGCTCCTCGGCGAGTTCGCGGCCAGGGGCACCGCCCGGCTTCTGGCGGTCTCCGCCCTGGACAGCGCCGACGAGTCGCTCCACGCGGGGGCCGACGCGTTCATCCCCAAGCCGCTCGAGCCGCTCGCGCTGGTGTCGACGGTGCGCGATCTCCTGGGCACGAGCGCCCTCACGCGAACCGCGGTCCGAAAGCCGGCCCCCCGGTGACCGGCCGGCTCCCGAGCGGGGACGGCCGGCTCGACGAGATCCTGAACGGCGGCCTACTCCTGAAAGCGATCAACCTGATCGTCGGCGTCCCTGGCAGCGGCAAGACCATCCTCAGCCAGCAGTTCGTGTTCCGCAATGCCACCACCGAGCGCCCCGCGCTCTTCCTTTCGACCCTGTCCGAGCCCCTCGACAAGGTCCTGCGCTACGGCGAGTCGCTCGATTTCTTCGACCGGAATGCGATCCGCGACGGCCGGGTCGTCTACGAGGACATGGGCCAGGTCCTGCGCGAGCGTGGCCTGGACGAGGCGCTGGCCGCGCTCGACCGCTACCTGAAGGACCTCAAGCCCGGCATCGTGGTGGTCGACAGCTTCGTCTCGTTCCACGCGATGGCACGAGACCCGAGCGAGCTCGGCCGCTTCCTGTACACGCTCATGCGCCGTCTGACCGCAAGCGCCTCCACCTCGATCTGGAACGCGCCCTACAACCGCGAGCAGGCCCAGGCCGCACCCGAGTTCGCGGTCGCCGACGCGATCATCGCCCTCGACGTGAAGCAGGTCGGGGAGCGCGAGGTGCGCGTCATGCAGGTCATGAAGCTGCGGGGGAGCGGCTTTCTGTCGGGCGAGCATGCTTACCGGATCAGCAGCGCCGGAATGAAGGTTTTCCCTCGCCTCGCCGACGTCTACAACACCGCGCGATACGAGCTGAGCGAGAGGCACGTCGCGACGGGCATCGCGGCGCTCGACGATCTGCTCGGCTATGGCGGCTACTGGGCGGGGGCTGCGACCCTCATCGCGGGCCCCTTCGGAATCGGCAAGACGCTGATGGGCCTGCACTTCATCTATCACGGGGCTGAGATCGGAGAGCCCGGGGTGCTGGCCTCGTTCCAGGAGAACGAGAGCCAGCTCGCGCGCATCATCTCGTCATTCGGGTGGTCGATCGACCATCCGAACGTGCACGTGATGAGCCGCGGCATGGTGAACCTGAACATCGACGAATGGGTCTACGAGCTGATCGACCTCGTCGAGACGACGGGCACCAAGCGTGTCGTGGTCGACAGCCTGGCCGACCTTCTCTCGGCCGCCGGCGACCGGGTGCGTTTTCGGGAGTGGATCTTCTCCCTGATGCAGCGGTTCACACGCGCGGGCGTCAGCCTGATGCTGACCATCGAGCTCCCCGAGCTCTTCCAGGTCCATCGCATCTCGGACGAGGCCATCTCGCACATGGCAGACAATGTCGTCCTCCTGCAATACGTGCAGGACGGGCCGGAGCTCGGGCGCGCGGTGACGGTGCTGAAGACGCGCGCCATGCGCCACCGCCCGGTCGTGCATCGCTACGAGATCACCGAGAAAGGCTTCGAGCTGGGCGATGTTGTCGCCGTACAGCGCTGACCGTCTAGCGGAAGACGCCCCGGCGCAGCTTCAGGTTGTCGTAGATGCCCCGCTGGATGGTCGCGCGAACCACGTCTGAGACCGCCATCACGACGTGCTGGTCCGACGCCGCCTCCAGCGGCTCGTGCTCGACGTGAACCGGTGGGTGGAACTGGATCCGCCATTTGCTCGGCAGCGGGATCATGCCCAGCGGACCGAGCAAGGGCCAGAAGGGCGTGACGGGGAAGTAAGGGAGGCCCAGCATGCGGGCCACCGGCCCGAGGTCCGCGACCATGGGGTAGATCTCCTCGGAGCCCACCACCGAGATCGGGACGATCGGAGCGCGGGAGCGGATGGCCGTGGCCACGAAGCCGCCGCGCCCGAAACGGCGCAGCCGGTAGCGATCCTTGAAGCTCTTGCCCGTCCCCTTCGTCCCCTCTGGGAAGACGAGGACGAGCTCATCGCGCTCGAGCAGCCGGCGCGTATCGTCTGGATGGCCCACCGCCTGGCCGGTCCGGCGGAGGAACCAGCTCACCATGGGCATGCCCATGAACTGGCTCGCCACCAGGGCGCGGACGTGGCGGGGATGCGGGTGCTCGCTGAAGACCGCGGTCTTGATCATCGTGCCGTCCCACGGCAGCACGCCGGCGTGGTTGGAGACGAGCAGGGCACGTCCCTGCGCCGGCACGTTCTCGACCCCGGTCGTCTCGACGCGCCAGTAGTCGCGGTACAACGCCTGGAAGACGGTGAGCAGCGACTCCGTCCACTGCGGGTCGAAGCCGAACTCGTCCACCGCATAGTTCGGCCCGCGCCTCGCGAGCTCACTCTGTCGGTAGACGAACTGCGCCACCTCCATGACCCGGTTGAGGTCGATCACCTCCCGCCCCGTCGTCTCCCGGAGCCGCATCGAAACCTCGGCCACCGCCTGCAGCGCGTACATGGGCGCCCGCTTCTGAAGCCGGCGCACCGGCTTGGGGAGGCTGAACCCGCGCCGCGGTCGGACGATCTCGGCCTTCTTGCTGCGCCGGCGTCGCTCGTCCCGCGTGGGAGCGATCAATTCCGCTCGGCCAGGGCCGGCCGGGCGCGCCGGCGGCGCTGCTGCAGGTAGACCTGCAGCTCGTACTCCTGCGGGGGCGAGGGCGGCTCGACGAGCTCGACCTCCTTGCCGCGGGCGAGCGCGTCCATGGTCTGGCGTGAGCCGAATGCCGGCCCCCATTCGAACCGGCGGCGCAGCCGGCTGCAGTCCATCACGCTGCCGAAGGCGATCAGGTCGGCCAGGTGGGCCGGGAGGTCCACACGGCCGAACAGCTTGAGACCGGTGCGCGCGAGCCAGGAGCCATAGGGCGGGATCACAGGCGCCGGGCGGCCACCCATGATCCCAATCGCCTGGCTGAGGAGCACGACCCCCTCGCCGCTCACGTTGAACACGCCGGGATGGTCGCCGACGACCGCCCGCACGACCGCCTCCGCCGCGTCGTCCTCGTGGAGCAGCTGCAGGCGGGGATCGAAGCCGGCGAACGTGGGGACGACGGGCAGCGAGAGATAGCGACCCAGGCTCGTTCCCTCGCCCACCCGGTAGCCGAGGCGCAGCACCGTCACTGTCGCGGATTCATTGCGCACGGCGAAGTCGCTCACGAGCTGCTCCATCTCGATCAGGTCGCGCTGCACGCCCCAGGCCGGCCGCTCCCACGTGATCGCGTCCTCGGAGAGGAGTGAGGGATCCCGCGCCCCCGCGCCGTAGATGGCCTGGCTCGACTTCACGATCACCTTTCTCACCGGGCTCGATCCGCCCGCGCTCGCGACCAGCACGTTCATCGTGCCGATCACGTCCGTCTCGTGGATCGACCGCACGGCCCCCGGCGAGTCGACCATCACCGCGAGGTGAACGACCGTGTCGATGCGGAGGCGGCGCACCAGCTTGCCGATCACGGACAGGCGCGTGTCCGCATGCACGAAGTCCATCTCCTCGAGCGCGCTGATGGGGTCGGCGATATCGCAGCCGAACAGGTGCGGCACCTGCGGAGCCAGGCGGCGCGCGACCTCGGCGCCGAGCGGGTTGGACACGCCCGTGACCAGGACGCGGCTGGGGGCTGGGGGCACGACCCCTAGCCTAGGGGTATATGCCTCGGACCGTCGTCGCGTTCGCCACGCGCTGCACCGCCAGGGCATAGGCGGCCGCGCGCATGTCGATGCGCTTGTTCACCGAGGTGTGGAGGATCTCGTAAAAGGCGCGCGTGATCACGTGGTGCAGCTTCGTGTTGATCTCCTCCTCCTCCCAGAAGAAGGCCTGCAGGTCCTGCACCCACTCGAAGTACGAAACGATCACGCCGCCGGAGTTCGCGATGATATCGGGCACCACGAAGATCCCTCGCTCGTGGAGGATGGGATCGGCGTCGGGCGTGATCGCCGCGTTGGCGCCTTCCGTGATCAGGCGGGCGCGGATGCGGGACGCGTTGTCGCCTGTGATCTGGTCTTCGACAGCCGCCGGAACGATCACGGTCACCGGCAGCTCGAGCAGCTCCTGGTTCGTGATGGTGTCCGCCTTCTTGAATCCGCTCACGCCGCCGCGCACCTGGCGGTGCTCTTCGAGCGCCGCGAGGTCCAGGCCCTTGGGGTTGTAGACGCCGCCTTTCGAGTCGCTGACCGCGACGATGCGCAGCCCCGCCTCGTCCAGCAGGCGCGTCGCCGAGCGCCCGACCTGGCCGAAGCCCTGGACCGCGACCGTCGGCGTCTCCTCGTCCACATGAAGGTACTTGAGCGCTTCGAGCGTGAGATACGTGGCGCCCCGCCCCGGCGCCTCGGTGCGCCCTTCCGACCCGCCGATGTCGACCGGCTTGCCGGTTACCGCAGCCGGGACCGAATGGCCGGAGTGCATCGAGACGGTGTCCATGATCCAGGCCATGATCTGGGGGCTTGTCCCCATGTCCGGCGCGGGGATGTCCTTCTCCGGACCGAGCAGGATCCCGATCTCGGTCGCGTAACGGCGCGTCAGGTGCTCGAGCTCGCTCGGCGAAAGCGTGTGGGGATCCACCGCCACGGCGCCCTTGGAGCCGCCGTAGGGAAGGCCGACGGCAGAACACTTCCACGTCATGAGCATGGCCAGCGCCTTGACCATGTCGAGGTCGATGCGCGGGTGGTAGCGGATGCCGCCCTTGGCCGGTCCCCGGCTGATGTTGTGCTGCACGCGCCAGCCCGTGAACACATGCACGGACCCGTCGTCCATATGGACCGGGAAATGAACCGTGAGCTCACGTTTGACGTCGCGCAGGCCACGCCGCGCGTCGTCCGAAAGACCGATCACGTCCGCCGCTGAATCAAACCGCCGCTGCGCGGTCTGGAAGGCGGAGGCTCGGGTTTCGACCGCCATCTTCGCGAGTTCCGATACTAACCCGTGGCGCCCGCGGGTGTCTGAGAATTCGGGATCAATGTCATCCCGGCGTCTCGGCAGCATGGCCTTCGTCGCCCTGGTGGCGCTGGCGACCGGTTTCGTGCTCGCCGGCCAGGTCAGGGCGCAGCTGCTGACGCCCTCCAACCAGGTGGCCCGGTACCAGGCGCTCGTCCGCAGCGTGCAGGACCTCGAGGCGGCCAACGCCGTCGACCGGCGCCAGATCGCCGCGCTGCGGGCCCAGATCGACGCCCTCGAGACGCAGGCCGCGTCCCGCTCGGCGCACACCCAGGCGCTCCAGTCGCAGGTGAACGATCTGCGCGCCCACGCCGGGCTCACGCCGGTGCACGGTCCGGGCGTCGAGGTCCTGCTCCGGGACGGGGTTCCCGGGCCGGCGGCCGGTGGTTCGACCGGATACCAGGTCAACTACCAGGACGTCCAGGACCTGGTGAACCTCCTCTTCGCCCAGGGCGCCGAGGCCGTCTCGGTGAACGGACGGCGGATCACGCCGCTCAGCGCCTTCTCGGGATCGGCGGGGCAGGTGGTCATCGACCAGGGGCCGCCCCTCTCGTCACCATTGGTGCTGCGCGCGGTCGGCGACCGCAACCGCATGGAGACGGCGCTCGACGATCCCTCGGCGCTCCCGGACATCCGCGCCCGTCAGGTGCAGTACGACCTCCGCCTGACCTATACCGGCAGCCCTGACCTCTCGCTCCCGGCGTACGACTCGAGCCTGCAGGTGCCCCATGTTTCGTCCTAGGGACCGGCGCCGCGGGTGGCCGCGCATACGCGGGGTGAGCGTCTGGCTGATCGCGCTCCTCGTCGCGCTCGTCGCCACCGTCCAGATCCGCAGCCAGGCCGAGCTCGAGCGAACGCTCGTGGGCATCGACGCCACGTCCCTCGCTTTCCTGATCGACGACCTGCACCGCGCGAACGACTCGCTGGCCGCGGAAAGATCAGACCTCGCGCAGCGTCAGGCCGCCCTGCAGTCGGGAGGCGGCGGCGCCGCGGACCAGGCGCTGACGGACGAGGCTGTACGGCTGCGCGCGGTCGAGGGCCTGGTGCCCGTGCATGGGCCTGGAGTCGTGATGGAGATCGATGCGACTGGGCTCACCGCGCTCGACCTGCAGGACGCCATCAACAACCTCGGCGCAAATGGTGCGGAAGCGGTCGACGTCAACGGTCATCGCGTCGTGACCGGTGTGCCGATCGACCAGGTCAGCACCGCGGTGGAGATCGACGGCGCGGCGGTGACTCCGCCGTGGACGGTCTCCGTGATCGGCGACCCCACCCGCCTGGGAACCGTGGCAGACCTCATGACGCAGCAGCTTCGCGGCGACCGCCGCGTGCGCCAGGCGAGCTACCGGGTCGAGGCGGACGTCTCCATCACCTCGGTGGTGAACCAGAGGCCTTTCGTCTACGCCGTCGGGTCGTGACCCCGCCGTTCGAGAGACCGGCCTTTTTCAGTTGATCGCTGATCCGATCCAGGCGCTGGTTGATGCGCTCGATATCGCGGTGCGTCGGTATGCGCAGGCGGCGCAGCGCGCGTTCGATGGTGTCGTCGGCCATGCTTTCGAAGCTCTCGCGCCGCGTCTCGACCTGATTGCGTAAGTCCCCAGGAAGGCTCAACGTCCTGCGCACATAGTCGAGCACGGCCTGCCCGCGATCGTGCAGCATCTCACCGCCCGCGTCGACGATGCGACCCGGCCCGCGCTTCTCTTCTTCAAGCACGACCTGCGACAGCGTGATCTGAGTGAGGTCCTGCCCGTTGTCGCGGTCCACAACCTTTATGTCGTGGCCGTCGCGCACCAGCTGCGCGATACCTTCGAGCGTTATGTACCTGCTCGTGTGCGTGTCGTAGAGCTTGCGGTTTGCGTACTTCTTGATAAGGTGTCGCTCAGAGGGTGTCGTCACGCGGCGCCCATTCTATGCGGGTTGCGTCAACGCATCCGCCGGCTTGTTGATTGGAGGATCATCCATGGGGAAGAGAAAGCGGACATCTCGGCGTTCAACGCGCAGCTCCGGGCTCGTCGGACGCGCGATGAGCGCCGGACAGCGCGCGCTGCGCGAGGCGGAGAATCGTGTCCCCGCGAGCGTTCGGCGCCAGGTCGAGCGAAGGCTGAAGGACGCTGACAAGACCGCGCGCGCGGCGATCAAGGAGCTGTCGTCGCAGGTCAAGAAGGCGAGCACGCGGGCTGACGTGAACAGCGTGTTGAAGCGCATCGACAACCTGACCAAGCAGGCGCGCCAGGCCGCCAAGAGCACCGGCAGGCGCGCTTCCTCGTCGACCAGGCGAGCGGCGACGTCGACACGGCGTGCGGCATCGTCGACGCGCCGGGCCGCGAGCTCGACACGACGGGCCGCCGGCTCCAGCACGCGCCGGGCCGCAGGCTCCAGCACGCGACGCAAGGCCGCCTCGACCTCGCGCCGCCGCGCCGGCACGGCATCCTCGGCGACATCCGCGGCGACGCCCCGGCGGTCGACGTCGCGGCGTTCGAGCGGCACCCGGCGCACGTCGACGCGACGCGCCGCCGCTTCGACGGCCGAGGGCACGACCACGGCGCGCGCCTCGCGCGCGCGGCGCAGAACCACGCCGCGCCGGTCGCCGGCCGCCGAGAGCCCGATGGCCGGCATGGACGTCGCCACGCCCTTCACCATGGGCGAGGGCGGCGATATGGGCACCACGACCGAGAGCTAGT